>CAVPZQ010000019.1:0-171948 GCA_963710155.1 Bryobacterales bacterium
GGTAGGCGCTTGAATGGCCTGGCCGCGGGCGTCCGGCGTGATCGTGGTTCCGGCCGATAGCACCAGCATGTTCTGCAAAACGGTGGAGGTCATGTCGCCGTCGGCCTAGGGCGGCCGCCCGGTCACCAGCACGTCGACGCGCATCCCAGGCAATACGAAGCCCGACACGCTCGCGACATCATTGACGCGCACCGTCACGGCGCGCATACCCACCGGAATCGTCGGCGCCAGACCCAGCCCGCTGCCTTTGGCGGCGAGGCGGCCTTCGAGGATCGGCTCTTCGAGCAGGATGTTTGAAATCACCGGCCGATCGAGCACGTCTTCCACCTTCGAGAATCCACCCTTGGGGAACGCCGAGGCGGGCATCTTAACCACTTTGATGTCGGCCGGCTTCACCATCACGCCCACACCCAGGGGCCGCGCCGTCACCACCACGTCCTTCAAGTCTGTCGATTCGACCTTCTTTGAAGGACTCGACGAGCGCGCCGTCATCTGATAAAACACGCTTGAAACCACCAGCGCGAACACCAGGCTGACGCCCAGCACCGTAATAAACCTGCGATCCATTGCTTGTTCTCCTCCGCCTTCCGCCGGTTTCCCCGCCCGGAGGCTGATCCCTTACTAAACTTCTGTTCCTAAAACTCGTTCGCTACGCTAGCCCTTGGGCACCAGCGACAGCCACACACCCAGCGCGATAGCCGGGGCGTAGGGAATGGATGCTTCCCTCTCCCGCTCTTCCAAACTCAACTCGGCCGGGTCGACTGCTGCGCTCGGCATCCGTCCGGTCCACCTGCCGATCTGCTTGCGCAGGGCTTTCCAACCCAAAACGGCCACTGCCATAATGCCGCCCACTCCCGCGGTCCAGAGAGCCGCTTCGAGCAAACGCCCGGCACCCAGCAGCGCGCCGAAACCGGCCATCAGCTTCACATCGCCGCCGCCCATGCCGCCCAGCAAATAAAAAATCAAAAACACCGCGAACCCCACCACCGTTCCGGCCAGCGCCGTCAGCACCCCCGGCCAGCCGCTCTTGCCGATCTGCCAGCCGAAGCCGCCGGCCAGCGCCGCGATCGGAATCCAATTGGCAATGTGGCGGCGGGCGAGATCATCGATCACCGCCGCGAGGCCTACCACGATTGCTATCCACACCTGAATGCTCATCGTCTTTAACGAAACGACGCCGAACGCACCGGCGCCTCCTCGACCTGTTCCCTGGTCAATCGGGGATTAACCGCTACCGGACGCACGGGCACGCCCGCCGTCCCGGGTTTCTTGTGAACCTTGGGAGCCCGCATCATCAGGGGCGCGAGAAACCCAGTTTGCAGAGCGAATTCCGCCAGCGCTTTGCCCGAGGGCAGACGCCAGCTCATCGGATCCATCCACTCCATCGGCAGATGGGGAATCCCTACGCTGCTTTTGCTGCGGCCCGCGGCGGTCTTACGCGGACTCGGGTTCTCCGACTTCATCGCTGAATACTCTCCTTAAACTACTTCGGCCGGGTCGGGGGTTTTCATTAGCCCGCTGGCGCCAGCTTGCCTGCTTCCGTAGAACCTTAGTTTCGGGTGCTGGAACCCGCTTTCCGGGGTAAGCCGGCGGACGCTACGGGCTCGCGCAGGACGAACAGGATATGCTTCCCGTCGTCGGCCTCGACACGCCATTCCGGACGCTGCTTCAACAGTTGCGAGGCGGCGGTATCGACTGGGATCAGCACTAAGTTGAAGCGGTATTTTTCGAAAACTTTTTCCCACCCGGCTGGCCTCCCATCACCTGTAAAAAGGGGTCACCCAGCTCGGGGCCGTAAAAATCGCTGCGGCCGTCGACAAAAACTTTTTGTTCGGGATGCAGGTAGATCAGGTAATCCGCCCATTGGTCAGTAGTCAGCACGCGCGCGTGTAGAGATCTCCTGCTCATGGGCGTGGATCATGGCGGTGGGGAATAACTCGCTGGGAAAGTCGCTGGGCCACGCAATCGCGGAGCCGCTCAAAGCTAGCGCAGCCACGGCCAACACGATCCAGACGCTATATCTCTGAAAACCGCGAGCCAGATCGAAACCCATCTGATTCAAGATCCCTTTAGCCGATTTGGAGGAGGCATCCCCTACCCAGGTTTTCCACCAGGACGTCATTTCCGCGGCGATCAGCGGCGCGGTGACGGTGACGAAGATGGGCACGTGGCGCACGCTCGACAGCGCCATATAACCCAAGGCCAATATCCACAGGCCGTCGATTACGCGCCCGCGGCGGAAGCGCGCGCCGGCGGTGATCAGCCCGATAAACAGCAGGGCTTCGAACTGCAGCATGTTCTCATTGCGGAAAATGGGGGACTGGAATTCCTGCACCACTTTGCGAATCCAATCCGAACGCAAATATTGAATGACGTGGGCGGTGCAATCCCCAGCCGTAAGGATTGATCAAGGACACGGCGGCGCAGGAGGCGGTCAACATGCCCCAGCGCAATGCGGGCGCCCAGTCCGGGCGCGCACCTGCGGGGACGCTGGATCCAAGCCTCGACCGCGGCCCCGATAGCCGCGAGGCCCAGCAGTCCGATCAATACCAGGAACCCGCCGTGCAAATTGGTCCATACCAATGTGATGGGAACCAACCACCATATCCGCGAGGGGTTGGCGCCGCGGCGGTCGGCTTCAATGAGGGCCATCGAAATCGACAGCAGCAGCAGCGTGAATACGTGCGGCCGGGCCAGAAAGTGCATGGAAGCCGACCCGACCGAGAGCAGGGTCACTAACAGCGCCACAAACAAGTGCGCGCCGGCGTCCACGATGCGGCGCATTAAAGTGGTGGCGTAGAGCGCAATCATCACTCCGGCGGCCAGCACCACTCCTTTTAATCCGGCCCAGCGAAAAAGCAGGGCGTCGATGACATCGCTCAGCCACTCCCAGGCGAACCAAGGCGCCCCGGGCTTCGAAAACGAATACAGATCGTGGTGCGGCACTTGATGGTGATCGAGAATGTACTCGCCGGTGCGGATGTGCCAGCCGACATCGGCGTCCGCCAGCAAAGACTGCCAGCCGTGCGGCCCGGAGCTCATGAAGAGCCAGCCAATCAGCGCGATGAACAGGAGATCGAGCAGCGAAGGCACCACCAATCGCCCCCAGCGATGCCGCAGGAGTGCGTCGATGCGAGCCGGCGGTAAAGACGGGATCGCGACAATGGTGGATTCGGGGGTCATTCGTGCGGACCTAGTGCCTGTCTACCTATTCGCCATATTGGGGCGTGCACTTTAGGCAAACGATTTGGCGGTCCGGTCTTCGATTGTTTCGACGGGCGAGGTGTGATCGGTACCGAGCAAACGACGGCCCTGAACGGCCAGTTCGAAACGGTCTTTGACGCCGGTCTTTTCAAAAATATGCATCAGGTGCACTTTGACCGTGCCGGGGGTGATGGCCAAGGCTTCGGCGATTTCTTTGTTCTTCAAGCCGCCGCAGACGTGATGCACGATGTCTTTTTCGCGCGGCGTCAAGCGCGGAGAAGAGCGGCGATCCATGTTGCCGACGGCATGTTCGGCAAGCGAGCTTTCGATCCACACTTCGCCTTGGCTGACAGCCAGCAGGCACTCGCGCATGGCAGCGATGGACACAGTCTTTTTGAGGATGCCGCGCGCGCCTAACTGCAAGGCGCGGAAACAGTCGATTTCCGCCAGATCGTTCACCCACAGGACCGGCTGGCAACGCGGCCAAGTGCTCTTCACGTCGGAAATAAATTGAAAGATCTGCTTCAGGCCGGCGCTCTGATCGACTAACAGGACATCAGGTTGCTTTTCGCGCACCGCGTCCAGGGCGTCGGCAATTCCCGGCGTCGAGCCTAGATATTCGAACTCGCTATCGCCGGCGAGGACTCTCGCCAGGCCTTCGAGCACGATCGGCTGCGCTTCACAAGCAAATACCCTGACTGGATTCACGTAGTTTCCCTTAGGAACTTAAAATCGACGGCGGGAGGGCCAGAGGATAGGTACTAAGTATCGTTTTACGACTGAGATGGTCCGGTCATGTACCGGTATAGGATTGAATATGCGGCTCTTGAGGCTCCCTAGCGCGGCTGCGTTCGAGGCGGCTGCGGGTCCCTGGCTGGCTGCCGACGATCGGACCAATAACCTGATTTTGAGCCGTCTGCACGCGGAGCGCTTCCATGATGACGTCAAAAGCTGGCTGGCGATGGATGGGGGAATCCCACAACTGGCGTTGCTTGAGACGCCGCTCGACCTGGTGCTTTCCGGAGGCAGCGTGCAGGGTGCCGAATTCCTGGCGGACAATCTCGAGTTGGATGTGCGGCAGTTGGTTGGACCCGCTGAGGTGGCCGATGCTTTCGCGGCGCGCTTGCAGCGGAAGACAGGGCGTGCCGGACGCGTGAGCATGGAGATGACCTTTTATACGCTCGATCGTGTTGAGGTTATCAGTAGTCCCCCGGGGTGCATGCGGGCGGTCACGCGCGCGGAGATGGACGAACTGGGACCGCTGGCGGTCGCGGCGGAGCGCGAGATGGGTGTGCACTCCGAGGAACGAGATCTGGCGGCGATCGAGAATACGCTACGCCAGGCCATCGATGATGGCCAGCAGTTCGTGTGGGCGCAGGGCTCGAGCATGCGGGCGATGGCATCCTATGTGAGCCCATTCAAAAACGGCGGGGCGCGCATTCGCGGTGTGTATACGCTTCCATCCTTTCGTGGGCGCGGGTATGGTTCGGCGATCACCGGCGCGCTGGCGGCGAGGTTGCTGGAAGGCGGGCAAGCCTGGGTGGCGTTATTCGCCGATAACGCGAATCCGACGTCGACCGGTATCTACCGGCGCTTGGGCTTTCAAGCACACTCCATTTTTCGTACTTGGCGATTCGACTACAATAGCCAGTAGGAGAACACCCATGGATTTCGGCAAGCGTTTGTGGATCGCGATGGTGCTGCTGTGCGCTTGTGCGCGGCTGCTGCCACATCCCTGGAATTTCACTCCGCTGATGGCGATTGGATTGTTTTCGGGCTACCAGGCGGCGAAGGCTTCGACCGGGATTCTGGTGACTTTGTCCGCGCTGGCACTGAGCGATCTTGTGCTGGGTTTTGATCGCGGCTTTTGGTTCGTCTACGCGGCGGCGCTGGTGGCGGTGCTGTTCGGCAGGATCACGCGGAATCACGGCGTGGCCGCGATTGTTGCCGGGGCGCTGGGATCCAGCCTGTCGTTTTTCTTCATCACCAATTTCATGGTGTGGGCTAGCGGGCGCCTCTATCCGAGCACGCTGGCGGGGCTCGCGGCGTGCTTTACTGCCGGCATTCCGTTCTATCAGAATCAATTCGCGGGCGATGCGTTCTACACGCTGGCGATTTTCGGCGGCTACGCGCTGCTGAAACGTTCTTTCCGTCCGCTGCACCAGGCCGCTTAGCGTGCGCGTCGTTTCTCTGTTGGCCGGAGCTACTGAAATCGTTTGCGCGCTGGGCGCGGGCGAGATGCTGGTGGGGCGGTCCCACGAGTGCGACAACCCTTCCTGGGTGCGGCGGCTTCCCGCATGCAGTGAGCCGGCGTTCGATGTTTCGGTAGCGAGCGGGGCCATCGACGCGGAAGTGCGGCGCAGGTTGCACGCCGGCGAGCCGCTGTATCACATCGACATGGAATTGATCCGGGAGCTGAAACCGGATCTGGTGATTACGCAGTCGCATTGCGATGTGTGCGCGGTGACACCGGCGGATTTAGAACGTGGGGCGTGTGCGATTACCGCGCGTCAACTTTCGCTATCGGCGGCAACCGTTGAGGAAATCTTTAAGAGCGTTTTGCAAGTTGCCGATGCGTTGGGTTTGGCGGCCGAGGGGCGTGCGGTAGTTGATCGCGAGCGGCAGCGGTTAGACGCAGTGCGGAGGCAGACTGCCCGCTATCGGCGGCCCACTGTCGTGCTGCTCGAGTGGACCGATCCTTTTTTCGCCATGGGGAACTGGGGGCCGGAGCTGGTCGAGATCGCGAATGGCGAGCCGCTGCTGGGGCATCCTGGGGAGTTCTCTACTGCGATTCCGGCGAGTGAGCTTCGCGATGCTGATCCTGAATATTTGATCGTCGCGCCGTGCGGTTTCAACCGGGAGCGGGCGGAGCGGGAGCTCGCCGTGCTGGAACGGCATTCATGGTGGGGAGATCTCAGGGCCGTACGTCAGGGGAAGGTCGTGTTTGCGGATGGGAATTTGTTTTTTAATCGCTCGGGGATGACGATTGCGGAATCGGCGGAAATTCTGGCGGAGATTCTGCATGGGGAAAAGAGGGACGGAGCCTCCTTTCGCGATCGGGCGTGGCGGACGGCTACGGAGAGGGCGGTGGCGAAATGAGCGTCCGTCCCTCTTTTCCAAAACGAGTGCTGCTGTCGTGGAGTAGCGGTAAGGATAGTGTTTGGGCGCTGCATTTGCTGCGGCAACAGAAGGATCTTGAAGTAGCTGCGCTGCTGACTACCTTTAACTCTGCGGCGGACCGGGTTGCCATGCATGCGGTACGAAGGGCGCTGGTCGAGACGCAAGCGGAGCGAACCGGAATTCCGCTGTGGGCGGTGGAGCTACCATGGCCCTGCTCCAATGCCGAATATGAGCAGACCATGCGCGCAGTTTGGGAACGCGCGGCCACTGAAGAAATCATGGCAGTGGCGTTCGGCGATCTGTTTCTCGAAGACATTCGCGACTATCGCGTGCGCCAACTAGAGGGCACTGGCCTGGAGCCGCTGTTCCCGGTGTGGAAAATTCCTACGGCGAAACTGGCGCGCGACATGATTGCGGCGGGTGTGAAAGCGAAGATCACTTGCGTGGATCCGGGGCAAGTGGAGCGGTCCTTCGCGGGGCGGGATTACGATCAGAGCTTGCTCGATTCACTGCCGATGAGCGTCGACCCTTGCGGAGAGAATGGCGAATTCCACACCTTCGCTTACGATGCGCCGGTGTTCTCGACGCCCATCGCCGTGCGCACGGGTGAAATCGTGGAGCGCGACGGATTTGTGTTCGCCGACGTGCTGCCCGCCTAGCTGCGGAGTTGGTACAGGTCCGGAGTTGCCACCGGCACGCCCATTTGCTTCATGTAGCTGAATAACTGGTACTTGTGATTGATCAGGTGTTCCAGGTTGCCGAGGAACAATGTCAGCACGGCCTCGCCTTGCGCGACAAATACTGTAGGGATGCGGCGCGCTAGATCGGCGTCGGTCAGCAGCGCAAAGCCTTCCTCGATGTAGGTTCGGTAGCCTTCGATCGTCGCGGGCTGTTTGCGTAGCTTGGCGAAGTGTGCCAGGCGCTCGGGCTCGGCAGCGGCCAAGACCGCGCAGAATCCTGAGATCGAATCGAGTAGGTGGCCGATGAGCTCTTGTGTGGTCCAGGCGCCGAGCGCCGGCCTCCAACTTAGCCGGGCTCCCGGAACTAAACCAATCAAGTGAGTGGTGCGCTCGATTTGTTCGCGAATCTTTTCGAGCAACGCGTCGCATAGCGGGGCATCAGGCATGCGCCTCCACTAAAGGGAGACGCGATGCAATCACCAAGCCGAGCAGAGCTATGGCTGCGAGCGTCAGCCCCCAGACGGTAAGCAGGTCGTGCTGGATGAGCAAACCAGCTATGGGCGGTCCGATGATCTGCGAAACGGAGGTGAGAGACTGCGTCAGGCCCAGCACGGTGCCCTGCTCCGCGCGCGCCGTTTTTTGCGTGATCATGCTGGTGAGAATCGGACGCACTAATCCGCCGAGTGCCAGCACCGTGGTGCTGAGCAGGAGCCAGGGAATCGAATGCGCAAACGCCAGCATGGAGTATCCCACCACGTAAGCTGCGAAGCCGACGCGGTTCAAGGTGCGCTCACCGAAGCGTTTGACTAGGCGGCCCAGCGCGGGCCCTTGCAGACAGATTCCGAGCAACCCAGCGTAGGCCCACACGTAGCCGGTCTGTTCCGGCCCAAACGGCTTGCCGTGCCAGGTGATGCGGCGCTCGACGAACAGCGCCAGGGCTGCAACGAACATCGAGAAAGAAAACATGAATACTAGAAACTGCACCAGCATGATGCCTAGGCCGGGCTGGCGGAAATAGCGTCCGTATTCGCCCCACTGCACTAATGACAGACGGCGTCCGCCGGGGCCGCTGGGGCCGCTTTGTACCGGGTGAATATTCTTTACAGATGGCAAAAGAAACGTGGTGGCCATGATGCTGGTGAAGGACATCAGCGCCGCGGCGAAGATCGGCATGCGGTAATCGAACTGCGACAAGAATCCGGAGATCGCGGGGCCGATCAGGAAGCCGAGTCCGAAGGCGATGCCGATCACGCCAAAGGACTTCGCGCGCTCTTCGGGCTTGGTGACGTCGGAGATGTAGGCTTGTGCGAGAGACAAGTTGCCGGCGGTGGCGCCATCGATGATGCGGCCGAGGAACACTACCCACAGCGTCCCGGCGAACGCGGTGATCAGGAAGCCGATCAGCGTACCGATTTGACTAACAATCAGCAGCGGCTTCCGGCCGACGTGATCCGACATGCGGCCGAGCAGCGGCCCGGAAAACAACTGGCAGAGCGCGTAGACGCCCACCAGCCAGCCGACCTGCGACGGGCTTGCGCCGAGTTTTTCGGCGTAGAACGGAAGCAGCGGGATCATGATGGTGAGCCCGAGCACATCCACGGCGACGATTAAGAAGATGGGGAGAAGAGGAGACTTACGCAAACCCTTTTATCATCCCATGCGAGTTACCCCTGCGGGCTTTCATGAGACATTTCATTGATGAGGCTCGATAGTGTGTCATCCATGCCGCTGCGAAGTTTGTTGTCAGGCACCAGATTCAAGGCTTGCCTGGCTGATTCGATGCTGAGCAAGTATTCGTCCGGCATTGCTCCCATCAAATAGACGCGTGCGCTGTGCAAGTGTTCCATAAGCGGGTTGGGCTCGAGGAAATGCTCCAGCTCCGCGATCATCTGATCAAGCCGCGTGATATTGGCTTCTCTTTTCGCCGGACTTAAGGTTGCATGGCGCATAGTGAATCCGTCTGATAGTTAGATACTTGGCGGGGCGCATTGTCACATCCTTTCGCTCATTCTTCCGCTGCGGGCGCGCATGGAGTATATTGCATAGACGAAGGAAGGGACATCATGACCAAACGAATCTTAGTTGCTGTCAGTGCGTTTGGGCTGCTCGCCACCATGGCTTTCGGCCAGGAAGGGAAAGACGCAAGCGCTGTTTTGCATAGGGCCGCCACTGCCATGGGCACCGCCAATTTGAATTCCATCCAATTCTCCGCTAGCGGTAAAGCTGCTTCGCTGGGGCAGAGTTACCTGCCCACGGTTGCGTGGCCCACGTTGAACGTGACCAGCTACACGCGGACCATCGATTATCCCAGCCAGTGTTCGCGCGAGGAAATGGTGCGGACACTCGAAGACCCACCGGCCAAGGGTGGTGGCGCCCCGTTCGCGGGGGAGCAAAAGCAGGTGAACATACTGTGCGGAGCGTACGCTTGGAACCAGCCTGGCAATGCGGCGCAACCGGCTCCGGGAAACGTGGAGGAACGGCAGCTACAGTTGGTGATGACGCCGCAAGGCTTCGTGAAGCAGGCCATGATCAGCAACGCCACCGCAAAGAAAGGCAAAGGCGGCACGGAGGTCTCGATTACCGCTGTCGGCAGGCTCAACTTAGTCGGCACCATCGACGGACAGGGGATGCTGACGAAAGTCGAGAGCTGGATGGCGAACCCAGTGCTGGGCGACATGGCGATGGAAACCGATTACTCGGATTACAAGGATTTCGGCGGCGTGAAATTTCCCACGCATATCGTGCAGAAGCAGGGCGGCTACATGGTGCTGGAACTCAATGTCAGCGACGTGAAGCCAAACGTGGCGAACGCGGCCATCGCCGTGCCGGATGCCGTCCAAAAGGCTACGGTTCCGCCGGTTCACGTGGAGTCGCAGAAGATGGCCGACGGCGTTTGGTTCATCGGCGGCGGGTCACACAATAGCGTGCTGATCGAGTACAAGGACTTTGTGGCAGTAGTCGAAGCGCCGCTCAGCGAGGAGCGTTCGCTAGCAGTGATCGCCGAAGTGAAGAAGCTGGTGCCGAACAAGCCCATTAAGTATTTGGTCAACACGCATCATCACTGGGATCATTCGAGCGGCATCCGCACTTACGTTGCCGAAGGTGCCACCATCATCACCAGCGAAGTGAACAAGCCCTATTACGAGGCCGCCTGGAAAGCGCCGCGTACGCTCAGCCCGGACAATCTTGCAAGGAATTCGAAGAAGGCGTCTTTTATCACGGTAAGGGATAAATACGAGCTCACCGACGGAACGCGCACGCTGGTTCTCTATCACACCGACGGCGACAACCATAATGGCGCGATCCTATTCGGGTATCTGCCTGCGGAGAAGATCCTGATTGAGGCCGATGACTTCACGCCGCCGGCGCCTAACGGTCCGGGACTGGTGCCGCTGGCGGCTCAATTCGGCAATAACCTTTATGAGAACATTCAGCGGCTGAAGCTGGATATTCAAACCATCGCGCCGCTGCATGGGCGCGTGGTGCCGTATACGGAAATGCCCAAGGCGCTCGGCAAAGGCTAGCCGATGCGCATTTTGCGACTCGTCTCCGGTGGGATTGTGTTTGCGGTTTTGGGCGCGGCACAGTCCACCGCGTTGCGGGATTACAAGACGGTGACGGCTGAGCGGCTGACCAAGCCGGACGACGGCGATTGGACCATGATCCGGCGCACCTATGATGGCTGGGGCTACAGCCCGTTGACGCAGATTACCGCGGACAACGTACAGCGGCTGCAGCCCGCGTGGGTGTTTGCGACCGGCGTGAACAGCGGTCACGAAGCCGCGCCGCTGGTGAATAATGGCGTGATGTTCGTGGCCACGCCGGGGAGCCAGGTGCTGGCGATTGACGCTTCGACCGGCAACCTTCTGTGGCGCTATCGCAGGCAGTTACCGGCGGGCGCCATCTTGCCGCATCAGACCAGCCGCGGGGTGGCGCTCTACGGCGACAAAGTGTTCTTCGCGGCGGGCGATGCAACGCTGGTGGCGATCGACGCGAAGACCGGCAAGGAGGTCTGGACCAAGAGCGTGGCCGACAACCAGACCGGATACTACATGACGCTCGCGCCGCTGGTCGTCGGCGGCACGGTGATGGTGGGGGCGTCGGGCGGCGAGCTGGGTATCCGCGGGTTCGTGGCAGCGTTTCAAGCGGACACCGGCGAAGAACTGTGGCGAACCTACACTGTGCCGGCGCCGGGAGAACCGGGGAGCGAGACTTGGCCCAAGGGCGACCAGTGGAAGAACGGCGGCGGCTCGGTGTGGGTCACGGGCAACTACGATCCGGCGACTAACCTCGCGTATTGGGGCGTCGGCAACGGCGGCCCGTGGATGGGCGATCAGCGGCCCGGCGACGACTTGTACACATCGTCCACCATCGCTATCGATGTAGCGACTGGGAAGATCAAAGGGCACCATCAGTACGATCCCAACGAATCTTGGGATTGGGACGAAGTGTCACCGCCGATTCTGGTGGATTACCAACGCAACGGGAAAACGGTCAAGGGTTTGATCGATGTGGCGCGCGACGGGTATTTGTGGTTCCTCGAGCGCACGGATGGCGCGATCCACTTCGTCGAGGGCACGCCTTTCGTTAAGCAAAACGTATATAAGAGTCTGGACCCTAAGACGGGGCGGCCGGAAGTCGATCCCGACCGCAAGCCCGGGACCGGCAAGACTGCGGATTTCTGCCCGTCGCTGTGGGGCGGGAAGAACTGGCCGCCGATTGCGTATAGTCCGCAGACCCGGATGATCTACATACCGGCGAATGAGAATCTGTGCATGACAAGCACCGGCGAAAAGGTCGAGTACACTCCGGGCGGGCGGTATCTAGGTGCTCGGACTCAGCTATCGGTGGCTCCAGGTGCCGATCACATCGGCGAAGTGCAGGCCTGGAACGTCGACACCGGTAAGCGGGTTTGGACCCATACTTACGCGAACTCGCAGAACTGGGGGCCGATGCTCGCGACCGCCGGCGGCTTGGTTTTCAGCGGCGGGACCAACGATCGCCTGTTCCACGCTTTCGATGCCACGAGCGGAAAGCTGCTGTGGGAGTTCCCCACCAGCTCCGGCATCACCGGGCAGCCGGTGTCGTTCTTAGTGAACGGTAAGCAGTACATCGCCGTGCAATCGGGGTGGGGCGTGGACGCGCGCTCCATGCAGGCGGTGCTGAATACGCTGATTCCCGGCAAGTACCCGGAAGTGCCCGAAGGCGGCGCTATCTGGGTATTCGCTGTCAAGTAACTTTTCGCGCGCGATTCAATCCAAAATCCTTCCGTCGCCGTAGATCCCTTTGAAAGGATCTACCCATGAAAATGAAACCCCTTGCACTGCTGCCACCGCTGGCGGTGCTGGCGATGTTGGCGGCGCCGCCCGCCCAGCTCTTCGCCTCCAGCCACCGCGAAGCGCCGATCACAGCTCTCGACCAGAAGGCCGACATCACGGACTGGTACGCGTTCATCAGCCCGGAGCATCCCGACCACGTGGTCATGATCTTGAACGTGGACCCGTTTCTGGAGCCTGCCAACGGTCCCAACTACTTTCCGTTCGACCCCAACGTTCTATATGAGATGAAGATTGACAACGACCACGACGGGATACCGGACGTTACCTTCCAGTTCCGCTTCACCACGCAAATCCGCCAGCCGGGGGTCTTCACGGGATTCGTCGGAAATCTGGCAGGGATTCCGGCCATCACGGCCCTGAGTGGCCCCGGATCTGAAGGCCTAAGCCTTAGCCAGACTTACAGTGTCACGATGGTGACCAAGCACGGCTTGCAGCAGATCGCACAGGGGCAGACGCTCTTCGCCGTCCCCAGCAACGTCGGGCCGCGCACCATGCCGGACTACAATTCGCTGCGCGCGCAGGGAATCTATAATCTCCCAACGGAATCAGCGTGTTTGCGGGCACGATTGCCGATCCTTTCTTCATCGATCTGGGCGCTGCCTTCGATTCGCTGAATTTCCGCATGGCGGTGGGCGGCGGCGTGCTCACAGCTGCCGTCGACGGCGACGATCAGCACAATTACGCTCCCAACACTCTGGCGGGTTATAACGTGAACAGCATCGTTCTCGAAGTTCCTATTTCTCTGCTCACGGTGGACGGAAAGATGCACGCGGCGGGTGAAAAAGAAGCGGTCATTGGCACGTATGGTGCGACTTCGCGCCCGCGGGTCACGGTATTGCGGGATAACACCGTCAACGCAAATGGCGGCTTCGTGCAAATCCAACGCGAGGGCAACCCGCTCATCAATGAGCTGATCATTGGCACGGGTTCGAAGGATCGTTTCAGCATGGATGATCCGTCAAACGATAGCCAGTTCGCCAACTTCTTCTTGAATCCGCTGCTGGCGACGATTTTCGGATCGATCGGAATCCCGGTGCCTCCGGCGCCGCGCTTGGACCTGTTGCCGCTGGTGCAATACAACGCTCCCATCTGCCCGGGTTGCGGACCGCAGGACGCGGGCCCCATCGCCGACTTGATGCGTTTGAATACGGGCATTCCTCCCACGCCTTTCGCCATGGCCAAGCGGTTGGGTTTCATCGCGGGTGATAACGCGGGCTATCCCAACGGGCGCCGGCCGCTCGACGATGTAGTGGATATCTCGGCGCGTGCAGTTGCCGGGATACTGGTGGGGCCGAAGTACAACACGCCCATTGGCGATGGCGTGAACACCGCGGCCACGCCTCTACCGGCCACCTTCCCGTTCGTCGCACCGGCTTATAGCGGACGCGATAGCGTGCATGGCGCTGGTCCCGGTCAACCGGGATGCAGCGGGCAAACCGGCAGTATCTGTCCGAATTAGTGAGCGAAACGAGGAAAGCCAAATGAGGAAACCAATGAACAATCGAGTAGCTATTTGCGCGCTTAGTGTTCTGGCCTCCGTAGCGGTCTGCGCCCAACAAGCGCAGACCGCCGCTACGAAGTCGCCAGCGGAAATCAGTGTTCAGAAGGCGCAGGAACAGATCGCCAAGCAGCCGGATCATGTTCCCTACTACGCTAGCTTGGCGATGGCGTACGCGCGGCGTGCCCGCGAGACTTCGGACGTCGCTTATTATGCGAAAGCGGAGGAGACTCTGCAGCGTTCCTTCAAGGTAGCGCCCGATAACTTCGAGGCGTTGAAAGTCCAGGCCTGGCTGCTGCTGGGACGCCACGAGTTCGCCAAGGCTCTCGAAGCCGCTACCGCTCTGAACAAGCGTGTTCCGGATGACGTTACGGTTTACGGCTATCTCGCCGATGCTAACGCGGAACTCGGAAACTATGACGCCGCGGTCAAAGCCGCGCAGTGGATGCTGAATATCCGTCCGGGCAATATCGCGGGTCTCACGCGGGCAGCGTATTTGCGGGAATTGCACGGCGATCTGCCGGGCGCGATGGATCTCATGCACATGGCGTACGATTCCACACCATTTCAGGAAGCCGAAGACCGCGCGTGGCTGCTCACGCAGATCGCGCATCTGCAACTGTTGTCGGGAAATCTGATGGAAGCCGAAACCTACGCCACTGGGGCGCTGGGGCTGTTCCCGAATTACCACTATGCGTTGGGAACGCTGGCGCAAATCAGGACGGCCCAGAATCGTTACGACGACGCGGTGGTGCTGCTTGAAAAGCGCTACGCCGCGGCGCCGCACGCGGAGAACCTGTTCGCGCTGGCGGAAGCGCTCGATCACGCGGGACGCAAAGACGACGCCGCCAAAGCTTTCGCCGAGTTCGAGCAGAAGTCGCTCAAGGAATCTGGCATCACAGATAACTCGAATCACGAGTTGATCGCTTACTATGTGGACTACGCGCATCAGCCTGCCAAAGCGTTAGAGGTTGCCAAGCTGGAACTCACGCGCCGCCGCGATGCTTTTACACTGGACGCCTACGCCTGGTCGCTCGCGGCCAGCGGTGACTACGCACAGGCCAATGCCGAAATGCAAAAGGCTCTGGCGTTCGGCGTGAAGGATCCCAAGATCCTGCATCACGCGAGTGAGATCGCCCAGCATATATCGCCGACGGTGGCGTCGCGATAGTTAGTGGGCGGTCTCTTTGTAAGTGCCCTTTTTCTTGGATGTCTCGATGAGCGTGGGATAAAACTGCACGAAGGTGGTATCGGTGGCTGCGTTCTTCTCGTGGCAGGAGTAGCAGTCGGCGGTCTTGGGAAATAACGTGCCTTTATCCCCGCCATCGTGGAATCCGTAGAAGGCCCAGCCGCCGCGGGCCGAATCTTTCACGTGCACTTCCATGGCGGACACTTTGGTTTGCACGCGCCCGTCCTTATTAATGGATACGCGACTCTCGGAGGAGCGGATTTCGAGTACCAGAACGGTTTTGTCGGGCCAAAGGCCGGTCTTCAAAAAGCCTTGATAGGCCTCTGGGTTGACGAACACATTTTCGAACGCGGGATTTTCAGACGAGCCGCCAGCGTAAGTCATGCCGATCCCCGATGAAAGAAAGATCCACTGGCGGTAATCTTTTGGAAGAACCAGTTCCCCGTCCTTGGTGTATTGCTGCGCCAGCGCGGAGCTCGCGAGACACAGCGCGATGACAAACGCTGTTTTCATTTGCAGCGATGTTAGCACATCGTGCGCGTGGCGCACTGCTGTTCGGCAAGTGGCTTGACACCGCCGATTCACGCCGATAACGTGATTCAGGTAGGAGGTGTCTCTCGTGCGCCATTGCTTCGCCGCAATCCTGTTGCTCGCTCCGTTGGGACTCATCGCCCAAGTCTCTTCGGTTGCGGCAAAGCCAGCCGGCGCGGCCACGGTTAAGACCTGGACTCCATCGCGCACCGTTGACGGCCAACCGGATTTGCAGGGAACGTGGACTAACGCGAGCAACGTCCCGCTGGAGCGCCCTGCGGCCCTGGGAGCTAAGGAATTCTACACGCCCGAAGAGTTCTCCGCAAAAGCCAAGGTCGGATTCCAGGGCGATCGGCCGGTTACCGTCGAAGCGCATTACGATTTGAGCCAGTTCGGGCTGGATCCTAGTCAGGGCAAATTCGCGCCGAATCTGCGAACCTCATTGATCATCGGGCCGGAGGGCCGAGTCCCGCCGCAGACTCCCGAAGCGCGCGCGCGGATCGCGGCCAATGCCGCCAAGGTCAAGGGCCACGAGTTCGACGCCGCGGAAAACCGTCCTTTGAGCGAGCGCTGTATCCTGTGGCCGAACCAGGGTCCGCCGATGCTGCAATCGGGATATAACAGCAATCTGCAGATCTTTCAGGGCGCTGGGTACGTGGCGATTCTGCAGGAGATGATCCACGACGTCCGCGTGATTCCTACCGACGGACGCCCGCATCTTCCAGCTAACATTCGTCAGTGGCGCGGCGACTCGCGGGGTCAATGGGAGGGCGACACGCTGGTGGTCGACACGACCAACTTCACAAGCCGGACCGCCTTTCGCGGTTCGACGGAATCTCTGCATGTGATCGAACGATTCAAGCGCACCTCGGAAGACGTCATCCTCTACGAATTCACCGTTGAGGACCCCGCTACCTGGACCAAGCCTTGGACCGTACAGATGCCCTTAGGGAAAGCGCCGGGCCGGATCTTCGAATACGCGTGCCACGAAGGGAACTATGGGATGGCGAATACGCTGAGTGAAGCTCGCGCTCTTGAAGCGGCGGGGAAATAACCATGCGATTCGCTGGAACCTTGCTGCTGATCGCACTGGCCGCGGCGTCCGCCGAAGCGCATCATTCGTTCGCCGCTGAGTTCGACGCGAACAAGCCGCTGAAGCTGCGCGGCAAAGTCACCAAGGTCGAGTTCATCAATCCTCATTCCTGGATCCATATAGATGTGACCAGCCCGGACGGTAGCGTGACGAACTGGGGAGTGGAAGGCGGCAGCCCTAACGCATTGCTGCGTTTGGGCTTTACGAAAGACGCGCTGCCGGTGGGAACGGAGATTGTGGTCGACGGCTATCAGGCCAAAGACAGCTCCAACCGCGCCGTCGGCAAAGACCTCACCTTCACCGACGGACGACGCTTGTTCCTGGGCGGCTCCGCCCCGGGGGCTGAAGGCGACGGCGGCGAAAAGAAGTAGAATCCGCCCGCCAATTTGCAGTTGCGCATCGCGGACTATTGACATATACCAGTACCTCGAATAGAATTTAACGCAGGCTCACATATCAGTTTTATTAGGGTGCTTGAGGCGGCCGAGGGGTCGGCTGGCTTAAGTAATTGTGAACTAAGGGGAAGCACGGAATACGGTCCCCCAATGAGGTTAGGAGACTAAATGAAAAGCTACACCAGGTTTGTGTGCGCTTTAGGCGCATTGCTGCTCGCTTTCGGCCTCGGCGCGGGACGGTTAAACGCCCAAGCCACTGCCGCGATTTCCGGCACGATTACAGACACTTCCGGCGCCGCCATGGCGGATGCCCAGGTACAGGCGAAAAACACGGGAACCGATATCACTTCGACCACGACCACAGACTCCCAGGGACGTTTTCGCTTCCCGGATCTTTTGATCGGCAACTACGATCTGACGGCCGTCAAGTCGGGCTTCCAGACGGTCAGCCGGCGCGGGATCGCGCTGACGGTAGGCTCGCAACCGGTGGCCGACTTCCAATTGCCGGTGGGCGCCCAAACGCAGACCGTCGAGGTACAGGGAGAGGTTTCGCAGGTTGAGACGCAAACCACCGCGGTTGGCGCGCTGGTTGAAGGGAAACAGATTCGCGATCTTCCTCTGAACGGACGCAACTTTACGCAGTTGCTGACGCTGGCCCCGGGCGTGACACAGATCCCGCTGGGCGCGCCCGGCTTTGGTAGCACGTTCTATGGCAACGGCCAGAAATACTCGATCGCAGGCTCTCGACCTTCCGGCCAAGCCTATCTTTTGGATGACCAGGATATGGTGAACTTCTGGAATAACGGTCCGGGAGCAGGCGGTATCGGCACGGCGCTGGGTGTCGATGCCATCGCGGAGTTTCAGACGCTCACCAATACCTATGGCGCGGAATTCGGCGGCAACGGAGCCGTGATCAACGCCTCCAGCCACTCCGGAACGAACGCATTCCACGGTACCGCTTTCGACTTCCTGCGCAACAATAAATTGGAAGCGCGCAACTTTTTCGATAACACACCTTCGGCTCCGCCGTTTCGCCGCAACCAGTTTGGCGGGAGCATCGGCGGTCCCATCAAGAAAGACAAGATCTTCTTCTTCGCAAACTACGAAGGTCTGCGATCGACCCAGATCCTCACTAATATCGTTACAGTTCCGGACCAGTGCGCTCACCAGTTTCTGACCTCCACGCTTACCCCAGGGGTGTGCGGCGGACCGGTTGCGCAGAATAACACTCCCTATGCGACCAATCTTGCGGTTCGCCAGGGGATCCAGGCTGCTATGGCGCTTTATCCGAACACGGCCTTCAACGAACTCCTGGCCGGCGGCAACGCCAGCGGTACCGGGCAGGCCTTCGTCGCGAATCCCAACATTGGGAATGAGAATTATGTTTTGGGTCGCGTGGACTACACTTTGTCCGACAAAGACTCGCTGTTCGTGCGCTACGTGATGGACCGGGCCACCCGCAACTTTACCACCGGTGTTCCTTACTGGCCCGAACTCGACACAACTCGCGACAATTTCGTGAGCGTGGAAGAGCGGCGCATTATCTCCGCCCGTTTGGTGAACCTGGCGCACGTGGGATTCTCGCGCACTTGGGAAGATGCCAACGTCTACGGCTCCCCGGTCGTGAGCGGCGTCACAGGGAGTGTACTCTCCGGTCCCAACGTTCTAGCGAGTGTGACCGTGACACCGGGCACGATCGCGACTCCAGGAAATCATCCCCTCCAGTTCTTTGGAACGGCAGCGGGACGCGAAGACGGTGGTTGGTCCACAGGTTTTTCGGGAGTATCGGCGCTCGGTGCCAGCACCACCCTTCCGTTCTATCTGGTCCCCAATAAGTTCCAGATGGGCGACGACGTTATTTGGACCTCGGGCGCGCACAGCATTAAGATCGGCGGCAATGCCACGCGGCTCCGCGAGAATACCTGGGCGCCTTTCGTGGTAGGTGGCAACTGGACCTTCCCCAGCCTCACGGCATTTGAGCAGGGTGCGGCGTCGCAGGTGCAGGGTCAAGTTTCCGACGCGCAAAATCCCACCGCGGACGCCACCAAGGACTACCGCTATTGGGTCTTCAATTTTTACGCCGAAGATCAGTGGAAGCTGAGCAGCAAGCTGACTCTCAATGTGGGCCTTCGTTATTCGCCCACCACAGTGATCGGCGAGACCCGGCATCTGATGTACAACCTGCTCAATCCACCCTTCGGATCGTATGTGCCGGTAACTCAAGAATCCGCCAAAAATCCGTCCCTCAAGAACTGGGATCCGCGCCTTGGATTGGCCTTCGATCCTTTCAGCGATCACAAGACTTCCATCCGCGCTGGTTTTGGGATGTTCCACAATGTCCTCTACTCCCGCGATCTGAATTACTGGCTGCAGCCGCCGTTCTTGACCGCGACGCAGACCTCCGCGCAGGGCTTGATCTATCCCAATTTGTTCTCGAATGTACCGGCTGGAAGCGGCACGATCAGCGTCCCCACCAACGGAAGCCTTAGCGTCACCAATGGTGATTTCTACGGAGTGGATTCTACTCCGTATCAAATTCAGTGGAACTTCAATATCGAGCGCGAAGTGATGGCCAATACGGTGGCCACTATCGGTTACATTGGTTCGCGTAACCTGCACATGTTCGCGCAGGAGGACTTCAATCCTCCCACGGCATGTCTGGCGGCTGGTCAGGGATGTTTCTTTAACGGCAGGCCTACCTTCAGCAATGCCGCGGGGGTTCCCAATGTTCGCGTGAATCCGCAATACAACAGTCTGCAGCTTGCGGATATTCTCAGCGACTCGACTTACAATGCGCTGCAAACCAGCTTGAACCGGCGCTTTTCAAACAACTGGCAGGCGCAGGTTTCCTATACCTACTCGAAATCTATCGACGACGGTTCCGGTACCTATGGGCTTGATGGCGGTGGTCTGGCCTCCAATCCGCTGAGTGTCTCGGCGGATCGCGGCCTCTCCAACTTTAATCGCACCCATAATTTCCGGGTCAGCGGCATCTACTCGGTACCCTTCAAGGTCAAAGGCTTTGTGGGCCAGGTCGTGAACGGGTGGCAGCTCACCGGAGTATTCACTTATCTTTCCGGAGCCCCGGTCAATCCGACTTCCGCCGCCAATCGCGTGTTCACCGGTACCGGCCAGAATGCCGGACGGCCGGACGTTATTGCGGGATGTAACCTGTATTCCGGATTCCAGCAATTACACGGGCTGTGGTTTAACCCGGCTTGCTTCGTCCTGCAGCCGCTCGGCACCTACGGCGATGCAGGACGGGACAGCATCATCGGACCAAATCTATGGAATTTGGACGATTCGCTCATCAAGGACTGGAGGGTGACCAAAATCTCCGAGCAGTTCGCGGTGCAGTTCCGGGCGGAGGCATTCAACATCCTGAACCACCCCTCGTTCCAGAACCCCAGCGGCACCATTTTCGCAGGCACAGCCGTCAACGCCAGTGCGGGTCATATCACGGCGACCAACAGTTCCCCGCGTCAGGTTCAGTTGGCTTTAAAGATCACGTTCTAAGCGCAACCTTCTCTCCTGATTGTTTTACGGCTGTCGCCTTCCGGCGGCAGCCGTTTTGTTTTATACTCCACCCATGAACTTGCGCTTCACTGCTACTGTGCTCTTGGTATTCTCGATCATGGTCGACGCCCAGGACCGTATGCCTCCCATTCCCGCCGACAAGCTAACGCCGGCGCAGAAACATTCCGCGGAGCTTCTGGCCGCTACTCCACGCGGCGCCGCCGGGGCTGGTGGACCGTTTGTTCCGCTGCTGCGCAGCCCGGAGCTGATGGACCGCTTGCAGGCGGTGGGCGAGTACTTGCGCTACAAGAATTCGGTACCGCAGAAGCTGGTGGAGATGGCGATCATCATGACCGCGCGCCAGTCGATGCAGCAATACGAGTGGAACGCGCATTATCCGCTGGCGGTGAAGGCTGGACTGCCGGTGGAGACTGCCAATGCGATCGCCGTGGGGCGCCGTCCTGAGGGTCTGGCTGCGGACGAGGAGATCGTCTATAGTTTCACCGCCGAGTTGCTGCAAAACAAGAGCGTGAGCGACGCTACCTACGGGCGGATGCTCGCTAAATTTGGCGAGCAGGGTGTAGTCGACACCACTGGGCTAGTCGGTTACTACTCGACGCTTGCCCTGATCCTGAACGTGGCACGGTCGCCGGCGCAAGCGGAGAGCGCGGCTCCGAAACTAGCTCCGTTCCCGAGATAAAAAAGAGGGACGGAGCCTGATTATTTTTCCATAGTGGAACTGTGCCAAAATCTTTATGGAATAATAATCAGGCTCCGTCCCTCTTTTAGCCGAAGAAGGCGCGTTGAATGAACCAGTAAGCCGCTAGTAAGCCGATCGCAATCGACACCGCCGGGCGCAGCTTGGTCCACCCCGATTTGATCAGGTCCTCGATTGCCGGGAATAGCAGCACCACGAACACCACCTGCCCGATCTCGACTCCCAAATTGAAGGAAAACAGTGACAGCGCCAGATTCGCGCGCGGCAGCTGCATTTCACGCAACACGTTCGAGAACCCGAAGCCGTGCACCAAGCCGAACAGGAACGTCAGTTTCCAGCGATCCATGGTGCGCTTGCGGATCAAGTTCTCCACCGCGACGTAGAGGATGCTGGCGGCGATCATGCTCTCGGTGAAGCGCGAGGGCAAGACGACTACGTTGAAAGTCGCCAGCGCCAGCGTGATGCTGTGCGCCACCGTGAACGACGTGATGACCTTCACCAACGACCGCAGCGTCGCGGTGGCGATCAGCAGACCTAACAGGAACGCAAGATGATCGTAGCCGGTGGCTATGTGCTGGATGCCCAGCCAGACAAAACGTCCCAGCGTCTGCCACCACCTGCCGCTCGACTGCGTGAAAAACGCGCTGCGGTTGCGATTGTCGAGAATCTGTTCTTGCAGGCGGCCATCGAGAGTGACGCTCGCCAGGTGCACGTGCCCCGGCCCCAGAATGTCCGGCATGGTCGAGGTCATCTGCAGCGCCAGCACTTGCTGCGGGAACACATACGTCAGATTCAGCAGCAGCACATGCTCGTCGAACAGTTCGTACTTGCCGCGCGTGATGCGCACGGGCGGACCCGAGCTGCTCAGCGTGAAATGCTGCAGGATGGTCGCGTACACACGATCGAACGACTGTGCGAATTCCTCCTGGGACACAACCTTATCGCCATTCTGATCGACGCCCGGGAAATCCAACAGATTGAAAGTGAGCTGCGCCGACACCTCGCGCCCGTGCACTACCAGGCGCGATTCACTGCGATACAAATCGTGAGCTTCGAGCGGCGTCAGAGCCGCACACGCCAGGACCAACCCCAGCCCGAACCAAACCCAACGCATATCTATGTATGGTCGCCCGAATCAGCGTTTTCCCGTGATGCGCGTCGCGCAAACCCTTGCGCCTGTCGCCATTTGCCATGCTATACTGAACCTCGTATCATTTTTCGGGAGGCATTAAATGGATTATCCGGTTACCGGAATTCACCACATAACCCTGTGCGCCGATCGCGCGCAAGAGGACGTCGATTTTTGCACGAAAGTGATGGGCCAGCGCCTGATCAAGCAGACCGTTCTGTTTGACGGCCGCTACGCTCACTATCACCTGTATTACGCCAATGCGAACGCCGAGCCGGGCTCGGTCATGACCACCTTCCCCTTCGGACGCGTCAAAGGACGCGCGGGCTCGGGGCAGATTGAAGCCACTGTCTATGCGGTTCCCAAAGGGACGCTCAAGTTCTGGCACGATCAACTCAAAAAGCACAAAGTGGATAACGGCGGGATGAAGGAACGCTTCGGGCAAGGCTATATTCGCTTCAAACATCCTTCGGGCCTGCAGATGGAAGTGATTGAAGATCCGGAAGACAAGCGCAAGGGCTGGGTGACGCCGGAGGTCAGCGCCGATGTCAGTATGAAGGGCTTCGAGGGCGCGGTCCTGTCGGTGCGCGAGATCCCGGAAACCGAACGCTTCCTGGTCGATGCCTTGGGCATGCGCAAGGTCGGCGTCGATGGCGACTATCACCGCTACGTGGTCGGCAAGGGCGGCCCCGCCAAAACAGTGGACCTGCTGCACGAACCGCAGCGCCCCGCCGGCAGTTGGACTTTTGGTTCCGGCACCGGTCATCACCTGGCGATGGAAGTAGCCGACGACGACGCGCTCGCCGTGCAAAAAGGCATTTACGAAGAGCTGGGTTACACCGATTGCTCGGAGATCAAGGACCGCATGTATTTCCACTCTATCTACTGCCGCTGTCCCGGCGGGATTCTGGTGGAATGCGCGGCCACCGCTCCCGGCGGCTTCGCGAAAGATGAGCCGTACCTCGAACTGGGCACGCACATGCTGTTGCCGCCCTGGTTCGAACATCGCCGCGACGAGATCATGGCCATGCTGGAGCCCATCACCGTTCCCGAATACAACGATCCGATGCCGGCGGCAACTCCGGCGAATGTCTCGCGCCGCACTTCCGCCGAGTTCATCCCGACCGATAAGAAATGAGTCTGTTTGACTCCCCGGCGCCCGCCCGAGTGGTTGAGGGCGGCGCCGCCCGGGGGGCCGCGCAACGGGCGGGCGTGCTGATTCATGGCCGCGACCGAACGCCCGAGGAAATGATCGGCCTCGCTGCCGGTTTAGAGTTGGATCAAGTTCGCTGGCTGGCTCCCACGGTGGAGGGCGGGAGTTGGTATCCGGGCCGCTTCTTTGACCCGATCGCAGCGAACGCGCCGCACATTTCGCGAGCGTTTGAGATTTTTGACCAGGTGATCGAGGACGCGAGCGAAGGCGGACGCCTTCCGCCAAGCCAGATCATCGTGATGGGATTTTCGCAGGGCGCTTGCCTTGCGTTGGAGTATACAGTGCGCAACCTGGGGCGTAGCCGGAACATCGTGGCGTTTACCGGAGGGCTATTCGGCTCTCCTGGAGCCCTGTGGCCTGCTTATCCACGCCCTCTCTCGCGCACCCGGGTTCTGCTCACGGGTAGCGACTCCGACGATTGGGTACCGGAAGAACACGTGCGCGAATCCGCGCGGGTTCTGTCGGGCCTGGGCGCGGACGTGACGCTGCGCATTTATCACGATCGTCCACACATCATCTCTGATCCGGAAATCGAGGAGGCTCGACGCTTCCTCCAACCCCATCCCTAAACGCCATGCCTACCCCGAAACCCCGCCAAACCGATCGTGACTTTGTGGCCTCGCTCGACCGCGGCCTGCGCATCCTGAGCGCCTTTGAGCGCGACGAGCCCGAGCTCACGCTAAGCGAAGTGGCGCAAAAGACCGGACTCACTCCCGCAACCGCGCGCCGCTTTCTGCTGACGCTGAAGTCGCTCGGCTACGTAGGCATGAACGGACGCCGCTTTGTGCTGCGGCCAAAGGTGCTGGACCTGGCGTACTCGTATTTGGATTCGATGAACGTCGACGAAGCGCTCCAGCCCTACTTACGAGAATTAGTCCAGCGCACCGGTGACTCGAGTTCGGTGACGGTGCTCGAAGGCACCGAGATCGTGTATATCGCGAACGCCTCCGTGCGGCGCGTAGTGCGCCTCGGCGCAGGCGTGGGCAGCCGTTTCCCGGCGTATCCCACCGCCATGGGTCGAGTCCTGCTGGCGTACTTGCCGAAGGAAAAGCTGGACGCCTTCTTCGCCAACCAAAAATTCGAGATGATCACGGAATTCACGGAAACGAATCCCGACAAGATCCGCAAGCATCTCGACAAAATCCGCGCCGACGGCTATGGCGTGGTGCAAGACGAACTCGAAGTCGGATTGGTGTCGCTAGCGGTGCCGCTGAAGGACCACTCCGGCCACGTATTCGCCGCCATGAATTGCTCGTCAGTGGCGCGCCGCACCGACGGCAAAGAGATGTTGCGGACGCGCCTGGACCTGTTGCGCGAGTACTCGACGCAGGTATCCTCCGCGCTGATGCGCTTCCCGGCGCTGGCGCACTCGGTCGCGAGCGAACACGTGGACGGCGCCCAACGCGCCGCCGACCGCCTCCGCCGCTTAAACCAACGCCGCGGTTTACTGCGGTACTAGCCGCGAGCGGTGCACTGGCCGCGATAAAATGAGGCCTGTGATACGCGGCCTAAGAGCATTGGCAGCAGTTGTGCTTATGTTCGCGGTCTGCGGCCAGTCTGTCGCCCAATCGCCTGCGCCCCCTTACCCGCCTCTAGGGATTCTGGTTGACGTAGGAGGCCACCGCGTTCATCTGTACTGCACTGGCGAAGGAAGTCCTGCCGTCATCGTTGTCGGCGGAGGCTTCTCCTTCGATTGGAGTCTCGTGCAATCCGAAGTCGCGAAGCGCACAAAAATCTGTACCTACGATGCTTCCGGGACGGCATGGAGCGATTCCGGTCCACGCTCAAACTGCGCGGACAGGGTCACCGAGGTTCACGGTCTCCTGAGCAAGACTGAGATAAAAGCGCCTTATGTATTGGTGGGACTCTCCATCGGCGCTTTAATTGCCCGGCTTTACGCCGATCAGCACGCGAGTGAGGTTGCCGGCATGGTGCTGGTCGATCATGCGTTTCTCGATACTGCTACGGGGAATGCTCCTTCTGCCGTCCCTGGTTTAGATAGTCCACCGGTTCTCATCATCCAAACGCCCATCGTATTGACGGTTGAAGAGACCTCGGATTTCGACAAACTTCCCCAGCGCGCGAAGGAGTTGCATCGCTGGGCCGTGTCTCTTCATCCGGCGCTGCCTACAGTGGAAATAGCGCAGGATTGCCTGTCCCAACTGAGACAAAATGATCCGGGGTTGAGCCCACTTCGCAGCCTGCCTCTGGCGGTTGTCAGTACTGCGAACGATCAGCCCAATTACAAAAAGCTACAGTCCGAGCTGCTGGCGCTCTCCCAGCGCAGCCGGCAGTTCATGGCGGATCGCAGCTTCCATTCAGTGGAAATCGATCAACCCGAAGTGGTTGTCGATGCGATCAGCCATGTGGTGGAGATGGTTCGTTCCGCCAAGGCTCCGGTGCGGCCGTGACTCGCATCCGCATCCGGCTGCTGGCGTTGTTCTGTGTGCTTATGGCCACGGTGGGTTGCGCGGTTCACAGAAGTTCCAATAACGCATATCGCTTGGTGCGCACGGACGCTCGCCAAATCTTGGTTCCACCCGGAGTAGCCACGCCGGACGTTCATCAGCGAACCTTCAAAGCCAATATTGTCGCGGGAGAGGGCAAGTGCACAACGGCTGCGGGCGCGATTCGTATCCAGACTAGCAAGAAAGGCGCTCGGATTACCGTCACACGAGAAATGCTGGCGAACCAGCCCGCCGGGTCGCTGAGCGAATGGTCCGCTGGTCTAGAATCACAGGGTTGCATCGCGGCTGGCAACAGTCCGAAACTCGCCGAGCAGGTCGCTGAGGCGCTTCCCTTGGAAGCGAACGAGGCGTTTCACTTGTTGTATTCGAATGAGCTTGAAATTAAGCCGGAGATGAGGCTGCAAGTGATTAGTCCCATCCTGAGTGACGGCAATCTCCTCGGCTACGAAATCGCGTTTTACAAAGTTCAGGCCGCGGCGGGTAGAATCGGCGTCGCCATCGTTCCCTTTTCTGCAGAGCGCCATATCGGCGACAAGACCGAGCGCTCTACGGAACCCGCCACCAACTATTTTCGCTTCCCGGGCGACGCCGCATTCTTCCGGGTTTTCTATGAAGCCGAACAAACCGAATACGCGGCTGTCATCATTGCCGCGCGCACACGTTCCGACCTGGAGCATCGCACCCGGACATTTGCAGCGGGCAAAGCAACCTGCGAGAAGGGCGACGATTTGTGTATCGCGGTTCCCAAAGAAGTAGCCATCAACGGACTTGTTCCGATAACCATCAACGGAACCCAAACCTTCGTGAACTGGGGAACTACAATAGGAGGCACACTTCGCGTGGCCGGGGATCCGCAGAGAAACGGAACCATACCACGGCTTGCAATCTCAAAACTCTACAACGGTAAAAGCGTTGTCATGGAGTTCGATCACTCCAGCCCAGCGATTTTTAACTTGATCGTGACCGGCGGAGAAAGTATTTCCTGGAAATAGACAGCCGCAACCCTTGGCCCAGTTGAAGGCGCTTAATTCGCGGCTTTCTTGCCCCACAACTTCTTCGACGCGATCGAGGCGCCTTCGGCCAGCGCCTTCATCTTCATCCAGCAGAAAGCCGGATACACCGCGCCGAAACCAGCGAAGGTGCCGAAGCCACAATCCGTGCCGGCGATTACGCGCTCGCGGCCCACTACATTCGCGTAGTTCATCAAGCGCATGGCAACCACTTCGGGGTGCTCCACGTAGTTGCTCGACGAAGCGATCACGCCCGGCACCAGCACCTTGTCATCCGGCAGCTTGATGTCTTTCCAGGCCTGGTATTCATGTTCGTGGCGGGGGTTGGAACCCTCCACCAGCAAGGCCATCGGCTTCACTTTCACCGCGATCGGGAATATCTTGTGGCAATCCATATCATGCACGTGCGAGCCTTCATAGTTACCCCAGCACACATGCAGGCGCACACGATCCGCCGGAACGTTGGCCAGCGCGTGGTTGAGCGCCTCCACCTGCATCTCGGCGTTGCGTAGAAATTCTTCGTCGGTGAGTTTCTTGAAACGAGTGTGGCGGCCCATCGCCAAGTCCGGACAATCCAGTTGCAGTAGCAACCCGGATTTGACGATCATCTCGTATTCGGCCTGCATCGCATCCGCCAGCGCGCCCAGATAGGCTTCATGCGTTGGATAGTACTCGTTGGGTTGGAACACCGCGATGGTTCCCGGCGATACGGCGTTCATGAAACCTTCGGTAACCTTCGCGGTGGCCAGCGCGGCTTTCATGTTGTCAATGTCTTTTTGCAGGGCGCTCAGGTCCTTCACCTTGATGGGACCTTTGCATACCGGGCGCTTATAAGTGGCCGAGTGGCCCGCCGCTACCAGACGATCGCGATACTCCGGAAAGTCGTCCAGATCCTGCGGAGTGGGCCGCGAGGAATCGCCCTCGAAGCCGGTCAGGCGATGGCGAATGTAGGTTGCGTAGCTGATTTTGCTGGTCTCGCCGTCGCTGACGATGTCGACGCCGGACTCCTGCTGCTTCTGAATGGCATCGGCCACGCCGCGCTTCATGGTGGAGTCGAACAGCGCCTGATCGACCGGCTCACCGCGGTCCTGGGCAAACAACAAGTCCACTACGTCCTGGGGGCGCGGGAGGCTCCCGACATGAGTTGTAAGAATGCGTTCCGTGCTGGTTTTCATGGTATCCAACCGAGGATATCATGGCCGCGCAACGGCCCACCCAAAGCGCCACCTGCGCCTAGCGAAAATCGCACCAGACACCAAAAAAGGGCGGCCGAAGCCACCCTGGTTTTTGCCCACCGCAGCGGTACTCCGCGATGAAAATGCCGCTGCACCGGGTACGGTTTAGCGGCAGGCGCAAATAAAAGCAGGGTGGGAAGACCCACCCTGCTTTTTCCTCCGACTACTCTTATTTCCGGGCGACGCCGCTTGTCCAAGCACGGCGCCTCGTTTTATTTGTCTCTTTCCGGTTCGGCCCGGGCCATCTCTAGTCGCTCGCGCAGGAATTGAATTAACTCGCCTCCCGAATGAAACTTCAAAGATTTTCCGGTGTCCACTTCTTCAATGCGGCCTTCGAGCTCTTGTTGGCTCTGTTCTTGGGGCGCTCCTAAATGCACTACATAAGCTCCCTGCATAACCAAACCTAGCTTACGGGAAGGCGGCGAATCCGGCGTGAAGAAACCGTTTCGTTTCCGTGAAGTCTCCGGTAACGCCGAGAAACCGGCAGGCATCCTTCGAGCAGGCTGTATATAATCAAAGGACTCTTTGGGTGTGTAAGACCAGGAAATGAAGGCATTTGGTCCCTTTAGACTGGACCCCGTAGACCAGTGTCTGTGGCGCGGCGAGGCCCGTATCGCTTTGACCCCCAAAGTGTTTGCGGTACTGCGCCATCTTGTGGATCACCCTGGAAGATTGGTGACGCAGGAGGAACTCCTCGAAGCGATTTGGCCGGAGACCTACGTCCAGCCCGAAATCCTACGCAAATACATTTTGGAGTTGCGCAAGGCGCTGGGCGACGACCCTAAAACTCCCCGGTTCATCGAAACCCTGCCGAAGCGCGGCTACCGCTTTGTGGCGGCCCTCCAGGAAGAATCGTTCATGCCATCGGAGGGCGGCCCAGCGGCTCCGGTGGGACGCGAGCGGGAGCTGGCAGAATTGGATTCTCACTTACGCAAGTCCCTCCAAGGCCATCGTCAATTAGTTCTGGTAACGGGGGAAGCGGGCGTCGGCAAGAGCACTTTGCTGGATGCCTTCGAGCAGCGCCTGGGCGGCCACGAAAGCATGCGTATCGCACGCGGCCAGTGCGTCGAGGGATTCGGCGGCAAGGAAGCGTACTATCCGTTTCTGGATGCTTTTGGCCACTTGGTGCGGGGGCCGGGCGCCGAGGGTACCATTCAGATTCTGGCTTCGCAGGCGCCCACCTGGCTGATCCAGTTCCCCTCCCTACTCCGGCCCGAGCAGCGTGACGCCTTGCAGCGCGAGATCCTGGGGGCCACTCGCGAGCGCATGGTGCGGGAGATCTGCGAGGCCCTGGAATCGATGACGGCGAAGCACCCACTTGCGCTGATCCTCGAAGATCTGCATTGGGTGGACCCATCCACGCTGGACTTGATTTCGGCCCTCGCGCGACGGCGAGCTTCCGCGAAACTTCTGCTGCTGGGAACCTATCGTCCCGTGGACGTAATTCTGCTGGAGAGCCCGTTGAAGGGTCTCCGCCAGGACTTGGTGATGCACAAGTTGTGCTCGGAAATCGCGCTGGAGCGCTTGACGGAACCGGATGTCGCTCAATATCTCGCCAAAGAATTTCCCGGATCGGGCGAGTTGACCGAGTTGGTACATCGGCACTCGGAAGGCAACCCGCTGTTCATGACCGCGATTGTCAGCGACTTGGTGAAGAGCGGCCTGCTGATTGAAGAAGATGGATCCTGGAAACTCACGGCGCCACTGCAACAGATTGTGCCCGACGTTCCGGAAACGCTGCAGCAGATGCTGGAAATTCAGGTAGAGCGTCTGAGCGAGCCCGAGCAGCGCATCCTCAAGAGCGCCAGTGTGGCGGGCAGGCGATTTTCGGCGTGGTCCGTAGCGGCCATGCTTGGCGCGGGTGTCGCCGAAACCGAAGAAACCTGTGAGCGATTCGCTGAGCGCCAACAATTTTTGCGGTCGGGCAGGGCAGCCGGGGTTCTGGGAGCGACCCAATCCGCGCATTACGAATTTCGCCATTCGCTCTATCGCGAAGCGTTGTACCGCCGCGTGCCTCCGGCGCAGCGTTCGCGTTTGCATCGCTTGCTGGCGCAGAAAGCCCAAGAACTATTGGAGCCCGACACCGCCTTAGAGCTGGCCTCCGAACTGGCTTTGCATTTCGAGCATGGGCGTGACTTCGAGCGCGCGGCGCGCTATTTGATTTTGAGCGCCGAGAACGCCGCCCGCCGTTACGCGCATCGCGACGCGGCCGCGATTCTGCAACACGCCCTGGGATTGCTGTCGGGCATCGCCGCCGAACCTGCACGCGACCTGGAGATCGAAATCCGCGAGCGCATCAGTGACGCGCGCTATGCGGTGGGCGATCTGGATGGCTCGGCCGAAGCGGACGGCACGGTGGTCGCTCTGGCGGAACAGCGGGGGCTGAAAGTGGAGCAGGTGAATGCGTTGACGCGGCTCGCACGGGTGATGGCGTTTTCCGATCCCGATGCTTGCGTCACCTTTTGCGAGCGCGCCGTAAAGGTATGCAGTACGCACGATGATCCTTTGCTGCAAGCCCGCACGGAAATGCTGGCAGGCACCTGGCACATCATCACCAACGGCTGGAGCAAGCAGCAAGCGGACCGTTGCGCCGCGGCGCGGCAGAAAATCGGCGAGTTGCTGGGTCCGGAAAAACCAGCCTATTACGAGATTCTGTATGCTCACGTGCAGGCGCTCCGCGGGGAATATCGCGACGCTTACGAGATCGCCCGCGCGGGCCTCGAAAAAGCCGCGGAAACTCACAGCCTGGTGGTGTATCTCTCGTGCCTGTCTTCGCTGGCGCTGGCGTTGATGCATCTGGGCTGGTGGGGCGAACTGCGCGGGGCTGTCGAGAGCGGCATCGAACTCGCCGATAAGAATGGCAACCAACCGTGGCGCGGCCTTTTCGCGGCCATGCTGGGATGGCTGCACATGCAGGCGTTCGACTTCGCAGGCGCGCGGCTGATCGCGGAGAAGCTGCTCAAAACTCACGCCGAGGAGCCCGCCGGGCAAGTGCGGACCATGGCTATGTTGACCATTGCGTACGCCGACCTGGCTACGGGACAGCCAGGGAACGCGCTCAAACTTTTCCTCGAGGTGCGCGATCGCCAGTCCACTCCCAAGTTTTTCCTGCAGTGGTATTGGCGCATGATCGCGGAATTTGGACTGGTGGGTGCGTATCTCGATCTTGACGATCTGGAGCGGGCCAGCGCGGCTGCGGAACAGTTTTTGGCAGATGCGCTGACCACGGAAGACCCGGCTCTAAGAGCGCCGGCCTGGGACGCGATGGCGCGCGTTGCGTTGCGCAGGGGCGATTTGCCGCGGGCGCTCGAATGTATCGAGCAGGCCTTCGCGAGTATCCAGAATCACGACTTGCCGTCTGTGTCCTGGCGTTTGCATGCGTCAGCCGCGCGCTTGCAAACGGAGTTGGGGGATTTTGCGAAAGCCGAGCGCCACACCGTCGAAGCTGCGTCCAGTCTCAGTCGCGCCGCGGCGTCGTTCGGTGGAAATGACCCTCTGCGCCGTTCTCTCTTAAAGGCTGCGGAGACTCTGAAAATCGCCGCTAGTCGATAATGGAGGGCAGTGAGAGAAGTCCACATCATCGGCGGAGGCTTGGCCGGATGCGAGGCCGCTTGGCAAGTGGCGCGCGCCGGGGGCCGCGCGGTGCTCTACGAAATGCGCCCGCTGCGGCAAACTCCGGCGCACAAGACGGGCGACTTCGCCGAATTAGTGTGCAGCAATTCCCTGAAGAGCGAACAGCAAAATAGCGCACCCTGGCTGCTGAAAGAAGAACTTCGGCGGCTGGGCTCACTGCTGATCGGCGAGATCGCGCCGCGCGCCCGCGTCCCTGCGGGTCATGCGCTCACGGTAGACCGTGAGATCTTCGCCGCCGAAATCACCCGTACGATTGCGGCCGATCCAGCCATCGAAATCCGGCGTGAAGAAGTCACGACGCTCGACGACGATCACCTCTGGATCATCGCCAGCGGGCCCCTGACGTCGGACGCGCTGGCGCAGGAAATCGCGCGCGTCACCGGCTCCGGCCGCTTGTTTTTCTATGACAGCATCAGCCCCATCATCGATGCCGAATCGATCGACACGTCCGTCGCGTTCCGCGCTTCGCGTTACGATAAATCGCTCGACGGCACTGCCGACTATCTGAACTGTCCTTTCAACAAAGAACAATACGAGGCGTTTCTGGACGCGCTGCTGGCGGCGGCAAGCGTGCCGGCGCACATCGAGGAAGACAATACTCGCTATTTCGAAGCCTGCCTGCCCATCGAAGAAATTGCGAGGCGTGGCCGCGATACGCTGCGCTTTGGTCCGATGAAGCCGATGGGCCTGATCGATCCGCGTACAGGCCGTAGGCCCTGGGCTGTCGTCCAATTGCGGCAGGAAGACGCCCGCGCGGGTAGTTACAACCTGGTCGGTTTCCAGAATCACATGCGCTTCGGAGATCAGCAGCGCGTGCTGCGCATGATTCCAGGCCTCGAACACGCCGAGTTCCTGCGCTTCGGCCAAGTGCATCGCAATACTTACATCAACGGGCCCGCGCTGCTCGCTCCCACTCTCCAAATGCGCACACGGCCGGAAATCTTCTTCGCTGGCCAGATCTCAGGTGTCGAAGGCTACGTCGAGTCGATCGCTACTGGACTCATCGCCGGACGCGCCGCAGCCGCCCTGGCCGCCGGCGAAGCGCCCCGGGCATTTCCGCGCGAAACCGCCATGGGTTCGCTCACCGCCTACGTTTCGGGAGCCGATCCCCTCCACTACCAGCCTGCTAATATCACCTTCGACTTATTGCCGAAGCTCGAAAGTCCGCCGCGCGACAAGAAAGTGCGCTACGCCGAAGTGTGCCGCCGCGCGCTGGCTGCGCTCGAAGAATACCTGTGTGCCCATGTCTGAACTGGCCGTTGCAATCGGACGTTACCTCGGAGAACTGGGACGCGAGAACGCCTCAGTGCACACGATCCGCAACTACGCGTCGGATCTGGAACAATTTCTGGCTTACTTCTCGCCGCCTGACGCGGACCCTCCTGCGCCCGCGGCGATCGACGCTCCGCTGCTGCGCGAATGGCTGACCAGTCTCTACGATCGCCAGCTCGATCCCATCTCGATCCGCCGCAAGCTCGCCGCCGTACGCTCGTTTTTCCAGTTTCTTTTGCGCGAAAAATCTGTTCCCACAAACGCCGCGCGCGCTTTACGGACTCCCAAAGCCCCCAAGCGCGTGCCGATCGTGCCCACGGCTGAACAGACCAACACGTTGGTCGATAGCGTCGCACAAGACAAGTTCGAGCGTCCGTATCCCGAGCGTGATGTTGCGTTGTTCGAACTGCTCTATGGCTGCGGCCTGCGCATCAGTGAACTGGTTGGGCTGAATATCGACGATTTCGATTTGCGCGACCGCTGGATACGGGTCCGCGGCAAGGGACGCAAGGAGCGTCAGGTTCCTTATGGCGAAAAAGCGTCGGCGTCGCTAGAAAAGTATCTCGCGCAGCGCATCGCCAAGCCAAGGGAGCGCGCCCTGCTGGTGAATCACCGCGGCACCCGCCTCTCAGACCGCGGCGCCCGCGAAATCGTGAAGTTTTACGCGCGCATGGTTTCAGGCGACGCCGCGCTGCATCCCCATAGCCTGCGCCACGCCTACGCCACGCACCTACTCGCCGACGGAGCCGACTTGCGCGCGATCCAGGAATTGCTGGGCCACGCGCGCCTGGCGACGACGCAGAAATACACCCAGGTATCGCTCACGGATTTGATGGCGGTGTACGACAAAGCGCACCCCAAGGCGCGCGGATAGCTTACGCGCGCTCGAGGTAAGCGCTCTCCGAAGTCGAGACGCGGATCTTCTCGCCCTCGCTAATGAACGGCGGCACCAGAACCACCAGCCCGGTTTCGGTTTTTGCAGGCTTGGTGACGTTAGAAACCGTGGCGCCTTTCAACCCCGGCTCGGTTTCGACCACCGTCAGGTCCACAGTCGCCGGCAGTTCGATTCCCATCGGCTTGCCTTCGTAGAATTCGATCTCCACCATCAAATTGGGGATCAAAAAATTGGTGGCATCGCCCAGGAACTCGCGAGTCAGGTGCATCTGCTCGTAGGTCTCGGTGTTCATGAAGTAGTAAAACTCGCCGTCGTCGTACATGTATTGCATGTCCTGTTGTTCGAGGGCGGCCCGCTCCACCTTGTCTTCCGACGAAAAGCGATGCTCCATCATGGTGCCCGAGCTGAGTCTGCGCATTTTTACCTGCACGAACCCGCGCAAGTTGCCCGGCGTGCGGTGCTCCATTTTGAAGACCGAAAACAGCTCGCCGTTCCACTTGACCACCATGCCAGGACGCAGTTGTGTTGCTGAAATCATATGGGGAACCTTCAGTGTAGCAGAGACCATGCTACACTGCGTCGTTCATGGATGGGAGCGCGGATATCGCCCAACGCACGCGCCGGCACGTCGATCGCCGCCTGATGCCATTCGTGTTCCTGCTCTACCTGATCTCCTACCTCGACCGCGTCAACGTTGGCTTCGCCGGCCTGCAGATGACCCGCGAACTGGGCTTCTCAAACTACGTCTTTGGCCTCGGCAGCGGCATCTTCTTCATAGGCTACTTCCTGCTCGAAGTCCCGGGTTCGATCCTGGCGGAGGTCTGGAGCGCCCGCAAATGGATCGCACGCATCATGATCACCTGGGGCGTAGTGGCATCGCTCACGGGACTCATACGCAGCGAGCAGCAGTTCTATTGGCTGCGCTTTGTTCTGGGGATCGCAGAAGCCGGTTTCGTCCCCGGAATTATCGTGTATTTGAGCCACTGGTACCGCCCTGAGGATCGCGGCAAAGCCATCGCGATTTTTTTCGCCGCCATCCCGGCGTCGGCGGTGATCGGCGGACCGCTCTCCGCTATCTTTCTCAAGATCCACTGGATGGGCTTGGCCGGCTGGCGCTGGCTGCTGATCCTTGAAGGCGTCCCCGCCGTAGTCGCCGGCATCGTCACGATCTTTTATCTGACCGATCATCCGGAGCAAGCCAAATGGCTGAAGGACGACGAGCGCGCGTGGCTGGTAGCCCAACTGCAGCGCGCTGAAAAACGCTCGCGCCATTCTGACTTTAGTTCGACTCTCGAATCCGCCTGGCAAGCTCTGCGCAATCCCACCGTCCTGCTAATGGCGGTAACGTTGCTGCTGGGGCTTACGGCCACTTACGGCGTCAGCATCTGGCTCCCCAAAATGGTGCAAGGCCTCTCCACCTACAGCCTGTCCGAAGTCAGCCTGATCGCTGCGATTCCGGCGCTGTGCGCACTGCCCGCGATGATGCTCAACGGCTGGCATTCCGATCGCACCGGCGAACGCATCTGGCACGCGGCCATCCCGCGCACCATGGCCGGCGCTGCGATGTTTATCTGCGCCTTCACCACCAGTCACGTGTGGACCAGCGTGTTCCTGCTCTCTATCGCGACCATCGGGTTCTATAGCGCGCACCCCGGTTTCTGGCCCCTGCCGAATATCCTGCTAGGCAAGACCGCGGCTGCCGCCAGCATCGGACTGATCAATTCTTTCGGCAACCTCGGTGGCTTCATCGGACCCTCCGTGATCGGCTTCATCAGCGATCGCTTTGGCGGCTTCGAACGAGCGCTGCTGTTTCTGGCGGTGTGCTCCGTGGCGTCTGGATTATTGATCCTGTTGCTACGCCCCGCAGTGAAAGCCGCTCGTGCCGCGGCTAGTGACTGATAGGCATCGGGTGCTGGTGAGGTGTACGGTTGAACCACCGCCAGACAAGGCCTTTTAGCGCTTCAACTGCGCGGAACCCTGATTTTCCCGAAAGTATTTCACTGTTACGGTGGATCAACGGCAAAACGCGCCGATACGAATCAAGAGGAGAAGCAGTTATGAAAAATCTATTATTGAAGTTGAAAGCTCTGAAAGATACACGCGGTCAGGATCTCATCGAGTACGCCTTGATGGCCGGCTTCGTGGCAGTGGCAGCCGGTGCGGTTATGCCGGGGGTGGCGTCCAGTATCAGCTCGATCTTTTCGAAGGTCGGGTCGGTTATGGCGGTTGCTTCCACTCAGGGCAGCTAATTCTAACGGCTGCACTTCGTTCGGTGGTGCGGCGAATCTTCGCTGGGTCACGCCCAAGTTTCTCTTCCAGAAATCGCGGCGTGGCCAGCGCCTCTACGCGTCAGTTCTTGACCGTCCGGCTGGCCAGCGCCGCATTCAGAGCGGCCACCAGAACGTTGGGCGGCGCTTCGTGTTCTTCGACCGCTGACGACTTGATGTACGGCATCACCAGCGCGGCCGATGGCTGGTTACTCTCCAGATAGTCCATCCCCTGCACTGTGATCAAAATGTTGCTTTTGTCGTCGCTTGCCACCCATCCCCGCTGCTTCAAATACCACAGCACGAAAGACATTTCATCTAAGCTTGCCGCGAGCATCGCTTCCACGTGGCGCATCGGCACACCGGGCTTCAGCGGCTTGCTCCGCCTGCGGTCGTAGAGAATGCAGAGCAACGCCGAACGCATGCCGGCCTCACGCCCCAGCGAATTGAAAAACTCTAGACCGCTGAACTTAGGGCAATCCAGATCCTCGCCGGTGCCCTTCAAGTTGTCGAACGCGTGGCGCTGCGCCGGATCGGAGAGAACTTCGTAGGCCATGTTGACGGCCTCGAAAGCCTCCGGGTCGCCGCTAACGGGGTTGCCGGGATGGAATTTCTTTGCCAGCGCCGTATAAGCTTGCTGAATGGCTTCTGCGTCGCCTTTGGGGTCGACGCCAAGCACTTCATAATGATCCTGGTACTTACCTGCGGAGGGAGCGGACATAGGTTTCAAGAGTAGTATCCCCTGGAACTGCCGCACACCGAACTCGGGCAAAACCCTGACTCTCCTTGGGTGCCTCACCTTAGTGCTGTCCCCCCGGCCGGGGCGCCGCTTCCCTCCCACCTGGTAGGCTCTCGCAAATGCTCGACGCAGAAAAGGCGCGTCCAGCGTCTATGTGCGCGATCCCGACGGCAGTCTCTTGGAGTTCATGATCTATTCGTAAAACGCCGGGCTCTTCTTCTGCTTGTTGAAATTCGCCAGATCGTGTTCGATCCAGAGCTGCGCGCCCGTCTGTTTCAAAAACGCTTCGATCACAACGCGGCTGGCGAGCGATTGTTCCCTATTAAATTCGAAAGTCGGGACTTTGCTGGTGCCGCGCTCTTCCTGATAGTGATATAGGTCTCCCGCCAGCAACACCGGCCCGGTCTTAGCAAGTTTCACAAACAGCACTTGATGGCCCGGCGTGTGCCCGTAGGCGGCCTTGATCACAACGGTGCCATCGCCGAAAACGTCGTAGTCTTCACCGTTCAAAATCTTGGTTTTGCTATTCTTCAGCGCCGCATACTGCGCAAGTTGCGTGATCGCGGGGGACTTCTCTGCGAACATGGCGTCGCGCTCGGGTTGCTGCACCAGCCAAGTGGCGCCGGCGAAGTCATTCGCGTTGGCGGTGTGGTCGCCATGATAATGCGAAAGCCCCAGATACGTGATATCGCCCGCCTTAAATCCAGCAGCCGCCAATTGCGACTTCAAGGTCTTGCTGGCGGTGAAGAATCGTTGCGTCACCGGAGTGCCGTCCGTGTTCAGAGCACCGTCCGGAATCGCACCGGTATCCCACATCAGCGTGCCCTTGGGATGCACGATCAGATACGAGGCCACCACCATATCGGAAGTGGCGATCTCTTCCTTCTTGAGTTGAAACGAAGCCGGATCGATGCCCTTGATCACGCCGTTGTCGAAAACGTACAGCCGCACCGGCTGCGGAAGCGCAAGCGGCGCGAGTAACAGCAACGAAAACAGCAGGTTGCGGGTTTGCCTGGACATGGCCACAAGCATATCACCGGCACATCGGGCGGTCCTTTCGCGGCCATGCTGTATCATCTTAGATAACCTCGCATGATCCCTGAAACTATACCGGAAGGACTCACTTTTGACGACATCCTGCTGGTGCCCTCGCGCAGCAGCGTCGTGCCCGCCGACACCGACACCCGCACCTGGTTCACCCGCAATATAGGTTTGAATATTCCCGTGGTGAGCTCAGCCATGGATACTGTCACCGAATCCCACTTGGCCATCGCCCTCGCGCAGCAGGGCGGCATCGGCATCGTCCACCGCAACATGTCGATCGACAAGCAGGCCGAAGAAGTAGACCGCGTGAAGCGCTCAGAAAGCGGCATGATCGTCGACCCGGTAACCATCGATCCCGAGCATAAAATTTCAGACGCGCTCGACGTCATGAAGCGCTACCGCATCTCCGGCGTTCCGGTTACCAAGAACGGCAAGCTGGTGGGCATTCTCACCAACCGCGATCTGCGCTTCGAAACCCGTTACGATCTGCCGGTCGCGAACGTGATGACTAAGGAGAACCTGATCACCGTTGGCGTGGGCACCACACTCGAAGAAGCCGAAGCGATTCTGCACACTCATCGTGTCGAAAAGCTGCTGGTTGTCGATGAGCACTACAACCTGAAGGGCCTCATTACCGTCAAAGACATTCAGAAAAAGTTGAAGTACCCCAACGCCGCCAAAGACGCGCAAGGCCGCCTGCGCGTGGGCGCCGCGCTGGGCTCTTCCGGCGATTACCTGGAACGCGCACACGAGTTAGTCAGCAAAAAAGTGGACGTGCTCGCCATCGATTCCGCGCACGGCCACAGCGCAGCGAGTCATGGACGCCATCGCCAACGTGAAGCGCGCCCTGCCGAATGTCCAACTGATCGCCGGCAACGTCGCCACTTATGAAGGCGCCAAGGAACTCATCGATCTGGGCGTCGACGGCATCAAGGTTGGCATTGGCCCGGGTTCGATCTGCACCACACGCGTCGTCAGCGGCGCCGGCGTTCCGCAGATCACCGCCATTGCCGAATGCGCCAAGGCCACCGCCGGCAGTGGAGTCCCGCTGATCGCCGATGGCGGCATCAAATTTTCCGGTGACGTCACTAAAGCCATCGCGGCGGGCGCCGACTGCGTGATGATCGGCAGCCTGCTGGCCGGCACCGAAGAAAGCCCCGGCGAGACGATTCTCTATCAAGGCCGAACCTTCAAAAGTTATCGCGGCATGGGCTCGATGGGCGCGATGGCGCAAGGCTCAGCCGACCGCTATTCGCAGGAAGCCACCGGTGGCGGCAAGCTGGTGCCGGAAGGCATCGAAGGCCGCGTGCCCTATAAAGGCATGCTGGCCGATTTGGTCTACCAACTGGTCGGCGGCCTGCGCGCCGGCATGGGCTATTGCGGATGCGTAACGATTCCGGAGCTCCATCAAAAAGCCAAGTTCCTGCGCGTAAGCGCCGCCGGCCTTCGCGAAAGCCACGTGCATGACGTGATCATCACTAAAGAAGCTCCGAATTACCGGTTGGAGTAACGGACGTCAGTCGAGATCGAGGTCCTTTTTTACTTTGGCGAGCGGAATTAGAGGCTTGTCGCCGTTCCTTTGGACCGCTTCTTTGAAATCGCGCAGGTCTTCGATGCGCTCCGCGTAGATGATCGACTTCAGCGGCAAGCTGCTGGAGGGTTGGCTTCTTGACCCGAGTGGCTTCCAAAGTCTTACTCATACGCATTCTTTTTGTCCGTCGCAGCATACGCCGCTATCACGCGCGCCGAGCTTCTTCACATCTCCTGCGAGATCATCCCGCAGTTGGGGTCGATCTTCCGTCTGATCGTAGAGGCTAGCCTTTCGGAACACTGCATTCGAGCAAGTGTCCGGAAGATCAACGGATTCTCAAGCAAAGTGGGCTCACACACCGAGCGTGCAAACGTAATATGATCTCTGAGGACCAGCTCTCGGGTCCAGGAGAATAATTGATGCGTAAAGTTTGGCTCATGTTACTGATGGTGACGCTCGGCGTTGGAATCGGCCTGATGATCTCGGGCCGCTTGGCTTCCGTCGAAGCGAAGTCGAAGCCGGGGACGGGATTCGCGGCGATTCCGGGAAACTTAGGGTCTGAAGACGTGACCGGCCCCTACGACGTTGTGAAGAACTGGCCGCAGGATATCAGCACGCTCCCCGGAAACGAAAAGTGGACTTACGGCGCCGGCGAAAGCGTTTTCGCAGAAAGCCCGAATCGGATCTACATGCTATTCCGTGGCGAGCTGCCCAAGATGGCGGAGCCAAAATCTGCGTTGCTGCCGCAACTGGGTCCCAGCATCAGCTTCCCCGTCGCAGGGTTCTGGCGCGATGCCACCACGGCGTCTCTGCCGGGAACCGGCGGCACTGACAACGATATGAGCGAATGGATGACGGCCTGGGAAGGCAAATCGCAAAAGCTCGGGATCAAAGGTCCGCCTTATCGCCAGCTGGGCGTGGATGCCAAGTGGGAGAACTGCGTCGTCGTGGTCGATGGCAGCGGAAAAATCATCGAAACCTGGAAGCAGTGGGACGATAAGTTCCGACGCCCGCACTCGATCTACATCAGTCCGTATGATCCGGACAAGAACATCTGGATCGTCGACGACAACATGCAGGTGATCTACAAATTCACTCACGACGGCAAGCGACTCTTGCAAACCATCGGCACGCCGGGCGTGGCGGGGGCCGACGGCACCCACTTCAACCGCCCGACGTACCTCGACTGGCTGCCCGACGGCACTTTCTTCGTCTCCGACGGCTACACTGGCACACGCGTCGCGAAATTCGATAAGAACGGGAAGTTTCTCATGGATTGGGGCAAGCTCGGCGGCCCGCCGCGCGGCCCGATCGACACGCGCCCCGGCTACTTCAGCAACGTCCACGGCGTGGCGATTGATCCTGCCACGCATCACGTGTTCGTGAACGATCGCAACAACCATCGCATTCAGGTGTTCGACGAAAACGGCAAGTATCTGTATGAGTGGAAGATTGACGCCGATCCGTCCAGCCTGCATCTGCTCTATATCGGATCCGGCAAAACCATTTGGACCTATGACCGCACCACCAACAAGATGGTCGAGTGGGATTTACAGGGCCATCTGCTCTACACCTGGGGCAGCATGGGCGCTTTCCCCGGGGGCCTGTGGGGAGTCCACGGCATGAGCGTCGATCAGGAAGGGAATCTGTACGTCGCTGAAGTGGACGCAGGGCGCGTGCAGAAGTTCCATCCGAAAGCCGGCGCGAACCCGGATTTTATCGTCGCCAAGCCGATCTATTCGGCTTGGAAGTAGATCACTCGTGAGCGCGGCTGACCACCGCGCTCACCCCACCCTTCGCCAGCCGTACGCTTACTTCGGAACCCACAGGCGCGTCCGCCGACGACTTCACGATGTGACCTTCGCGTTCGACGATAGCGTAGCCACGCTCGAGAATCGTCAGCGGACTGAGTTGCTTCAAATGAGCTTCCAGCGGCCCGAGTGCCCCGCGAGCGCCGCTCAACCGCAAGCGTGCCGACTGCACCAGCACCGCATCACACGCATCCAGACGCCGCCGCGCCGCCGCGAACTTCAGACGGATATCGAGTTGCCCTAGCCGCGCCAACGCCCCTTCGAGCACTCGCTTGCGAGCCGCTAGCGACGCCCGCCACAATTCGCGCAGCCGGTAATCGAGCTCGTCCACTCGCTGCATCTGCCGCCCGATGGCTCGATGCAAACGGGCCCGGTCGATTGCAACATTGTGCAGCGCTCGCGCCAAAAGTGCGATCTTCAAGCGCACCGATTGCAGCAGTTTGTGATCGGCAGCATTCAACCGCTCGTACAAGCTTTCGCGGGTGCAGACGACGATCTCAGCCGCAGCCGAAGGCGTGGGCGCACGCATATCCGCCACGAAATCGGCGATGGTGAAGTCGGTCTCATGCCCCACCGCGGAGATCACTGGGACGGAACAAGCCGCAATGGCCCGCGCCACGCGCTCTTCGTTGAAGGTCCACAGATCTTCGAGCGAACCGCCCCCCCGCGCCACGATCACCACCTCGGCCCATCCGGACTTGCTGAAATAATCAATGCCCTCGGCCACCTGCTCCGCCGCGCCCTCGCCCTGCACTTGCGCCGGATACAGGCGGATGTGCCGTCCCGGGCAGCGCCGCTCCAGGACGTGCAGCATATCCTGGATCACCGCGCCGGTGGGCGACGTCACAATCCCGATGCGCTCCGGCAGCGCGGGCAGTGCACGCTTGCGCCCTACCGCGAATAGCCCTTCGGCTTCCAACTTTTTTTTGAGTTGCTCAAAGGCCAGTTGCAGGGCTCCATGACCCTGCGGCTCGATGGCCTCGACGACCAGTTGCAGGTCGCCGCGCACGTCGTAAAGATCCACCCGCGCCCGCGCCAATACCGCGACGCCATCCTGCGGCTTGAACTTTAGATAGCGCGCCGCCGTCTTGAAGCACACGCAGCGCATCTGCGCGCCTTCGTCCTTCAGCGTGAAATAGTAGTGGCCGCTGGGATACAGCTTGACACCCGAAATCTCTCCCGCCACCCAAATATCCGTGAAATATTCGGTGAAAACCCCGCGCAGTGCATTGGCAAGCTCGCTCACCGAAAAGTAATGCGGTTCCGGCGTCCAATCGAGCGCGATTTGCTCCACAGCACAAGTGTACGAAAGTCCGTGAGAACAATGACACCCGAACGCCACAAATTAAGGTGGAGACAAACCGTCGAATCCCAGCGCTCGACGGCTTGCGAGCCGTAGCCATCGCGGCCGTAATGCTATCGCACGGCTTCTTGATGCCCGGAGTGCCGAACCGCTCGGCTCGCGTAATAGGCTACCTTGCGGGACATCTGGGCGGATTAGGCGTCGCACTGTTTTTTGCGATCAGCGGCTATCTGATCACGACCTTGCTACTAGAAGACCAGAACCTCCGCGGATTCTACGTTCGCAGAGCGTTTCGCATTTTGCCGCCGGCGTATCTGTATCTAATAGTCGTCGCGATTGCCGAGCCCTTGCGGCGCGGCGAACTCGCAAGCGCCGCCTTCTTCTACAGCAATTATTGGGCTGACCGTTCCTGGTACACCGCACACTTCTGGTCGCTTTCGATGGAAGAACACTTCTACCTGCTGTGGCCCGTCTTGCTGGTGTGCCTGGGCGTGCGGCGCGCACTGATCGCCGCCAGCGTTCTCATAGCAATCACCGCGTTGTGGCGCCCGTGGAGCCTGGCTCACATACAACTGCCGTACCCGGCTTTACAACGGACCGACATGCGCCTCGATGCGTTTCTATTCGCCGGAATCCTGGCGATCCTCTTGCGCGGCCCGTACAGAGTTCAACTATTGCATGTCCTTACCGCAGCCTGGTTCCGAATTCTCAGCAGCTTGACCGTCCTCGCCGCGTGGACCTGGGCGCTGGCCGGTTCGGCGCCAGCGACCGGTACCCTGATTGAATCCGCGCTGTTGCCAGCCATTCTTCTGTCGCTGGTCCATTGGCCCGGTTCGGCCGTATTTCGGTTTTTAGAGTCCGCGCCCCTGCGCTGGATGGGCCGGATCTCTTACGGCCTGTACCTGTGGCAGCAGTTATTTCTGGCCCCGTCAGCCGAAGCGTTTCTCACGCGCGTCGCACTGACGTTCGCAGCCGCCACAGCCAGCTATTACCTGATGGAACGGCCCCTGCTGCGCTGCGCCCGCCAGTCCGGACGAAACTGGAACCGTCAAGTATTATGGAACAATGAGTTCTTCGCCCAAGACGCCGAAAGATATCCTCGATTACGCCAAGAAATTTGAAGCGAAGCAGTTGGATCTGCGCTTCACCGATCTCCCCGGGCTACAGCAGCACATCTCCTACCCCATGAGCCAGCTCGACGAGAGTTCTTTCGAGGAAGGCTTCGGCATCGATGGCTCCAGCATTCGCGGCTGGGCGGCGATTAACGAAAGCGACATGCTGCTGGTTCCCGACGCCTCGACTGCCTTCATCGATCCCTTCTACGAGACCAAAACTCTGGTGATGACCGCCGACGTCATCGACCCCATAACCCGCCAGCACTACGACCGCGACCCCCGCTGGATCGCCAAGAAGGCCGAGATGTATTTGAAAAACTCCGGCCTCGCCGACACCGCCTACTTCGGCGCGGAAGCAGAGTTCTTCATCTTCGACAACATCCGCTTCGATCAGAACGCGCATTCCGGCTATTACTACATCGATGCCGAAGAAGGCCGCTGGAATTCCAGCCGCGTCGAAAATAATTTAGGCTACCGACCGCGCTACAAAGAAGGATATTTCCCAGTTCCGCCTACGGACCACTATCAAGACCTGCGCGCCGAAATGGTGGAAGTGATGATCCGCTGCGGCCTCAGCATCGAGTGCCATCATCACGAAGTGGCCACCGGCGGCCAGTGCGAAATCGATCAAAAGTACGACACGCTCGTGAAATCCGCTGACAACATGATGCTGTATAAATATGTGACTCGCAATACCGCGTACCAATACGGCAAGAGCGTCACCTTCATGCCCAAACCCCTGTTCGGCGATAACGGCAGCGGCATGCACACGCACCAGAGCCTGTGGCGCGAAGGCAAGCCCCTGTTCGCGGGAGAAATGTACGCCGGATTAAGTCAAATGGCCCTGTGGTACATCGGCGGCCTTCTGAAACACGCGCGCGCCTTATCCGCGATCATCGCGCCCACCACCAATAGCTACAAGCGCCTGGTGCCCGGTTACGAAGCCCCCGTGAATCTCGCCTACTCGCGCCGCAACCGCTCCGCCGCCGTGCGCATTCCAATGTACTCGGCCAATCCCAAAGCCAAGCGCGTAGAATTCCGCCCACCCGATCCGTCGGCGAATCCGTACCTCGCCTTCGCAGCGATGATGATGGCCGGCCTAGACGGCGTCCTCAACAAAGTAGATCCCGGCGAGCCTCTAGACAAAGACATCTACGATCTGTCGCCCGAGGAAATGAAGTACGTGCCGTCGATGCCCGCGTCACTAGAGGAAGCGCTCACCTGCCTGGAAGACGATCACGCGTTTCTGCTCAAAGGCGACGTCTTCAGCGAAGAGCTACTAGAAACCTTCATCTCCTATAAACGAAAAAATGAAGCCGACGCCGTCCGCCTACGCCCGCATCCCTACGAATTCGCCCTGTATTATGACATCTAAAAATAGGGACGGAGCCTGATTTCGCCCGTGCCCGCCAACAAATCAGGCTCCGTCCCTATTTTTCCCAATGACAGGCACTATTCTGCAAGTCAGCATCTCGTCAGGTGGCGTCCCCAAACACGCCATCCCAATGGGCACCCTCACCCCCGCCGGACTAGACGGCGATCGCCAAGCCCATCCCGATATTCACGGCGGTCGCGAACAAGCCGTCCTGCTAATCACGGCCGAAGGCATTGCAGAGTTGGCCGCGCAAGGTTTCCCGCTCATCCACGGTTCGTTAGGCGAAAACCTGACCACAAGGGGCATTCCCCGCCAGGAATGGCGCAGCGGACAGCACTGGCACATCGGCCCAGAAGCCGTGATTGAAATCACCAAGCGCCGCGCCCCCTGCCAAGCCCTCAACGTCTACGGCCCAGCTCTTCAAGCCGCACTCTACGATGCGCTCGCAGCCGCCGGAGACCCATCGACCCCCAAATGGGGTCTAAGCGGATTCTACGCGTCCGTGGTCCGGCCCGGTATAATCCAACCCGGCGACGAAATCGTTCTCGTCCCATAAATGGAGCGCCTCCGCCAACTCGTCTACCACGATCGCGCACGCGCCAGCCGCGAAATGGGGGAGTTGTCGCGCGAACTGCCTCCCGCCACCGCCAATCGCCTGGATCTATTGTTGAGCACGTCGCCCGCACCCGAACAGGGCCTGCAATACTTCGCCCGCTTGCACGAGCGCCATCCCAGTTGGTTCCAGCGCCTGACGCGCTCGACGGCGGGTCTGCGCTACTTGATCGCGGTATTCAGCAACAGCCACTTCTTGTCTGAAGAAATCCTGCGCCACCCCGAGTGGGCCGATCAGCTCTTCGAATCCGGCAACCTGCAGCCGGTTCTCACCGCCGAGCAGATGCGCGAAATACTCGAGGCCGCACTGCCTCCGGGCTTGCCGCCGCCGCTCGAATTCGCCCGCTTCCGCCGCCGCCAGTTGTTGCGTATTCTGATTCGCGACATGCTGGGCCTGGGCACGCTGCCTGAAATTACCGGCGAGCTGACCGCTTTAGCCGACACCATCGTCGAAACCGCTTACGACCGGATCCGCCAGCAATTGGCCACCGAGTACGGCGTGCCGCAGACCCGCACCGGCGAGGAATCCCACTTCTCAGTCATCGCGCTGGGCAAAATGGGCGGCAACGAACTGAACTACAGTTCCGACATCGACCTGATGTTTGTGTTTCAAGCGAACGGCGAAACCAGCGGCGGCACAGCCGGGAAAATATCCAACCGGGAATTCTTCGTGCGCGCCGCCAATCAACTCACCTCACTGCTTTCGACCTACACCACCGAAGGCATGTGCTATCGCGTCGACCTCCGCCTGCGCCCCGACGGCAGCCAAGGCGAAGTCTGCATCTCGCTCGAAGCCGCGCGCCAATATTACGCCAACCGCGCCCGCGACTGGGAATTGCAGATGATGATCAAGGCCCGCGTAGCCGCTGGCGGCAGGGCAACCGGTAACGCCTTGCTCGACTTCGTCGCCGCCAGAACCTATTCGACAACTCTGGATTTCTCGGCGATTGAAGAGCTCTCGGCCACGCGCGAGCGCCTGAACGAAAAATTATCGGCGCGCTATCACCGCCAGAAAAAACTCCAGGCCGCCGACGCCATCAATGTGAAATTGGCGCGGGGCGGCATACGCGACATCGAATTTCTAGTGCAGTGCTTGCAGCGTCTCTACGGCGGCACCGATCCCTGGGTGCGTCACGGCGGTACCATGCTGGCGCTCGCGCGATTGCAGGATAAAAGCCACCTCTCCGGCGCTGAATACGGACGCCTCGCATCGGCCTATCAGTTTCTCCGCCAGTTGGAACACCGCCTGCAAATTACCGACGATCGCCAGACCCACACCCTGCCCGTGCAACCGGACGCTCTCGAATTACTGGGCCGGCGAATGCCCGCCGGCGGGGGCTCGCCGGACTGGCTGCTGGATCAAACCCGGCTTCACCTGCAACAAGTACGTGAAATTTACGACCGCGTGGTCTACGCCAGTGCCACTTCGGCGGAGGCCGGCCGCCCCAGTAGCAACGTCGTGCGCGCGCTCGAGCAGCGTGCTCCCCATCTCGCCACAGCGCTGGCCGAAGCCGAGTTGCAGCGTGGCTTCAAATCGTTCGAGCATTTTCTCGAACGCCTTTCCGGAGACCCCGCCAGGTTGAGCCGCTTGAACGCCGATCCTCAATTGCGCGCTCAGATCCTCGACCTGTTTGAACACAGCCCGTATTTTGCGGAAGAGCTCATTCGCACTCCTGAGCTTCTCGACGAAATCGCTACCACCTCGCCTGTCGAGACTACGCCACCCGCCAGCGCCAGCGAATTACGCCGCTGGTATCGCCGCGAGATGGTGCGGATCCAGGCGTCCAGCGTGTGCCTCTCCGAACCCATCTTCGAGACGCTCGTCCAAACTTCGGAATTGGCGGACGCCGTGATCGCCCGCGTCTACGAAATCGCCGTCGCCGAAGCACGCGCCTCATTTGGCGACTCCGCGGGTGAACGCTCCAACGAAATGTGGGTGATTGCACTGGGGCGCCTGGGCATGCGCGAGTTCGACCTCGCCTCCGACGCCGATCTGGTGTTCGTCCTGGCGGACTCCGACGCCGACGGATCTCGAGTTCTGGACCCACGTCGCTGGGCGCATAGTCGATCTCATCACCGCATACACCGGCGGCGGCGTGCTGTTCGCCGTCGACACACGGCTGCGTCCCAATGGTGGCGACGGCCCGCTCGTCTTGACCGAATCGTCCTTCAAAGAATATTTTGCGCGCGCCGCCGAGGCCTGGGAAGGCATCGCATATATGAAGTCGCGCGTCGTGGCCGGGGACCCGAAACGCGCCGAACGCTTTCTCCACGAATTACAGGAGATTGACTGGCAGCGCTACGGCCAGAGCGGACGCTCGCGCAGCGATCTGCGCCAGATGCGCATGAAGCTCGAGAAGGAGCAGGGTCCAGCGCACCCGCTCAAGGCCGGCCGCGGCGGATACTACGACATCGATTTCATGCTGATGTACCTGCGCCTGAAGAGCGCCGGCGTGTACTACAAGGTGCTGAACACGCCGGAGCGCATCGAGGTGCTCGAAAACATGGGCCACCTGGACCGCGCCGGAGCGACGTTTCTAAACCAAGCCGCCACGTTCTACCGCGCGCTCGATCACGCCATTCGCATACTCACGGGCCACGCCGAAGCGAAGCTGCCCTCGGAAACACAAGGTGAAGCGCTCGACGCGCTGCTCGCCCGCTGGACTCCCCTTCCACTCAGCTCTCTGGATGATATTCGCTCGCGAACTCGCAGCGCGTTTGAGAAGTTGTTCGGCTAGCTCCTATTTCAACTTGCTGGCCACCTTGGCGATCCCGGCGTTCGAGCACACCTCATCCTTATCGCCGCCCGGCGCGCCACTCACCCCGACCGCTCCGATGACATCGTTGCCGACTTTAATCGGCACGCCGCCGGGCGTCCCCACCGCGTCGGTAATCAGCGGCGCCGGGGGAGCCGCGGCCCACGCCTTGCCCGTCTCACCTGAGGTTCGCTTGAAAGTAAGAGCGCTATAAGCCTTCTTACGGCTGAAATCCATGGTGTGCGGACCCGCCCCATCATCATGCATCTGCACCTTCACCAGCCCGGACGCATCCACAATGGTGACCGTGACGCGAAAGCCGTCAGCGCGGCACTGATCGAGCGCGCCGTGGGCAATCGCCAGCGCTACGTCGAGCGATAGAGTCTTCTGAGTGTTCAGTTCCTGAGCGAAAGCGGCCGGCGAACACAGCGCCGCGGCGGCTGCGAGTAGAGTGATTTTAGAGAATCGCATAAGCTAGAAGATATCACTAATTTTTCATCGAGGAGTGTCTCATGATCCGCTTTCTGATGTTGGGCGCCTTGCTCGCGGGCTCGCTAATGGCCGCCGATGTGGACGGCAAGTGGGAGTGCGGCGTGAAAGGCCCGGACGGCGTGGTGCGTACGCTGGTGGCGACTTTGAAAGCCGACGGAATGAAGCTGACCGGCACCGTCAACGGTATGAACGGCCAGCCCGATATCGCAATCTTCGACGGCATGGCCCACGGCGGTATGGCGATGTGGTCGTCTAAGCGCTCCATCCAGAATGCCACGGTGCAGTTCAACTATAAGGGCACTCCGTCAGGCGACGAGATGAAGATCGATATCGTCCGTGCCGATGGCCAAGGTGCGCCGATGAGCTGCACCGCCAAGCGCGTGAAGGAGTGATCGTCCCGCTAATCCTTGCGGGTTTCCGTCATGGTCTGGATCGAGCTGCGCGCCAAGCCCAGTACAATCAACCCGACCAAGCATCTTTTAAAGGACGGAACGTAGCCATCCGGCAGCACCAGCGCGAGCGGGGTCAGCACCGCGAACATGATGAATAGGAACTTGATCACGGTCTGAAATCGCGCGTGCAGACTGGTCTTGGGATTCTTCTCCGCCACCGTCGCGCTGCATGCCCAACATTCCTTCTCACCCGTTTTAAGGGTAGAGTTGCACGACATGCAGTGTTCCATTTCCTCCATTTGGCACCACTTTTACCCGAATAGCCATCCGGCGTTTGCCTGAGCGCTTCTAGGGTTTTCATCTAGGTAAACTGGGTCCATGATCACTCGCCGGCGCCTGCTTTCCCTGCTGCTCTGCATAACTCCACTGGCAGCGCAGATCAAGCCGCTCACCATCCTGCATTCCAACGATCTGCATGCGCACCTGCTGCCGGATGATCGCGATAACGGCGGCTTCGCGCGCCTGGCGACCGAAGTGCGGCGTCAAAAGGCGCAATGCGCGGCGTGCCTGTATCTCAACGCCGGCGATCTGGTGCAGGGGACGCCGGTTTCGACGCTGTTCCACGGCGCGCCCATTTATCAGATTGCCAATCTGCTCGGCATCGACGTCAGTACGCTGGGGAACCACGAATTCGACTACGGATGGCGCCGCGTCCAGGAGTTCCTTCACATCGCGCGATTTCCCATCGTCTCAGCAAACATTGTGGATTCCGACGGCAAGACCATAACGCGGCCGTATGTCATCCGGACCGTGGGCGGCATCCGCGTGGGGATTATCGGCGCGATTTTAGGCGACTTGGTCGGTACCGTGATCACGAAAGAAAATGCCGGTCCCTGGCATACTTTGCCGGTAGTGGAAACAGTTCGCAAATATGCGCAGGAACTGCGCGACCGCACTGACCTGATCGTCGTGCTAGGGCATATCCACGACGAGAGTGAAGTGAATGAAATCCTCAAACAGGTGCCGGGGGTCTCTGTGGTGGTGGCCGGCCACAGCCATGAAGGCTACCCAGCCATGATGAACGTGGATGGCCGAGTGGCGGTGTTGGTGCGTGCCTACGGAGCTCAATTGGGGCGGCTCGATTTGAAGGTAGACGTCGGCGCCAAAAAAGTCCTTTCCGCTGAGTGGACCAAGATTCCCATCGACTCGAGCATTCCGCCCGCGCCGGATGTTGCCCGGGAAGTTGCCCAGTGGGAAAGCAAAGTCTCCAAGCTGGTGGACATTCCCATCGGTGAATCGACTATGCGCATGGAACGTAATAACCCGGTGTTGCGGAAAATGATCGAGAGCGCCATGGCCGAGCAAAGCGGCGCGGATATCGCCTGGATAAATACTGGCAATGTCCGCGACACCATGCCGATGGGGCGGATTCTCGCGCGCACCGCGTGGAACATCCTGCCCTTCGACAATTACATCGTGCTCGGAAAATTCAAAGGCAGCGAGCTTCCACCCTCGATTACCAAACGCTATCCAGTCGAACCCGACCGCGAATATACGGTGGCCACCAGCGATTTCACGGCCGCCAATCAATCTGACAAAGATCAGTTGAACGCCAGCGGGTTGCGCTTTCCACAGACGGGCCCCCTGCAACGCGACGCGCTGATCGAGTGGATCAAGAAGAAAAAGGTAGTGCCTTAAGCGTTCGAACGCAGTAGCCAGAACGCCAATAGGACCCAGGCCGCGATGAAGGCCAGTCCGCCGAAGGGCGTGACCGCTCCCAGCATCCGTACGCCGCTGATTGCCAACGCGTAAAGGCTGCCGGAAAACAGGACCACGCCGACCAGAAGCAATCCGCAGACCCAGGCAGCGCGCGCGGCGGAGAGTGCACCGACGCGAGGCAGGAAAGAAACCACCAGTAGTCCCAAGGCGTGGAAGAAATGATACATCACTCCGGTTTCGTAGACACCTTTCGAGTAGGCGTCGAGGCGATCCCCCAGGGCATGCGCGCCAAACGCGCCGATGATCACGGCCAGAGCCAGCAGGATCGCGCCGATGGCACTCCAGTTCATACTTGATCCAACGTTAACACGCGCTCCGCATCAGTACCCATAGTTTTTCCCAGGTAGGAACGCGAACGCGCTGCGCCAGGACGTCGTAGTTCGACGCCACGATGCGGTCGAGCAGTCGCGAGTAAATGCCGATCAGCGCCCGCATAGACGCACGGCTGCGGGCATCGATCAGCCCCACCAGCGGAGCGGACTCCCGGTAATACTCTCGGGCGCGCGCCGCCTCAAATTTCATCAATTGGTGGAAACGCTCGCGAGGCTCAAAAGTTTCCGGCGATACTTCGAAGCGTGCGAAGTCTTCAGCGGGGAGATACACGCGATCCTTCTCAGCGTCCTCACGAACATCGCGCAGAATGTTGGTGAGCTGGAACGCGATCCCGCATTTCTCGGCGAGCTCGATCGCTTCCGGCGATTCGAATCCAAATATGTGGATGATAGTGAGGCCGACCACGCTAGCCACGTGATAGCAGTAGCCGTAGAGCTCCTCGAAAGTGCGAACCCGCCGCGGCTCCAGATCGGAACTGACCCCGTCGATCATGTCATAGAAGTACTGCTGCGGGATTTTATAACGCGTCACGGCGTCAATGAAAGCCGGCCAGACCGCGTGGTCGCCCGCCCGCCCCGCGAGCGCCGTTTCCAGATCCCCACGCCAGCGCGCAATGGCCGCCGGACGGTCAGCAATGCCATCGTCGTCGCTCAAGTCGTCGCAGTAACGCATGAAGGCATAGATCGCGCACATCGCACGGCGCTGCGGCTTCGACAGCAGCAGGAACGAATAGTAGAAATTCTTGGCCTGGCTTCGCGCGACGCCTTCGCACCAAGTGTAGGATTCTGCGACCGTCATGCCGCTCGCGAGAAAGCCCGCCGCGTGATTGCCCCCAGCAGCAATCCCACGCGTTCGGTTTTGGAGATCACCGGCCGCGCCCGCAGCACGTCATAATCCTGGCGCTCGATCTTCTCCAGAATCTTCAGCCCGCCGCGACTGAATAATTCGAGATCAATCGCCAGGCGCCGGTCCACTTGCCCCGCCAGCGGCAGGCCCTTGAGAAACAACTCCCGCGCTACGCCCACAGCCTCTTTCATCGCGCGCCGGAAGCGATCGTCGAAACGCCGCGCAAACAGATCCTCAACCGGATACCCCTGCCGCTCCAGGACATCCAGCGGAAGATACACGCGGTCCTTTTGCAGATCGACGATGACATCCTGCCAGAAATTGGCAAGCTGCAGCGCCGTGCAAGTGGCGTCGGACAGCGCCTGCCGCTCAGCGTCCTGATAGCCGCACAACCCCAGCACCAACCGCCCAACCGGGTTTGCCGAATAGCGGCAGTATTCAAATAGCTCCTCGAAGTTGCGGTAGCGTGTGACCGTTTGATCCTGCTCGAAAGCCTGAATCAAATGGTCGAACGGCTCCAGCGGCAAATGGTGTTCAGCGACTGTCCCCTGCAGGGCGACAAATACAGGATGCGTCGCGCGGCCCGCATACATCGCCTGCAGTTCGCCGCGCCACCACGCGAGCAGTCGCAAACTCTCCTGCGTATCGCCGATCTCATCGCCTAAATCGTCCGACCAACGGCAGAACGCGTAGACGTTATAGAAATCCTGATGCAAGCGCTTGGGCAGCAGGAAACTGACCACCTGGAAATTCTCGTAGTGATGCGTGGCCAGCCAGTGAGTATAAGCCAGCGCTTCCTCGCGAGGCCATGCCCGCTGCATCTGTTCCGGATTTTTCAGGAAGTCGGTAGGGCCGAGAAACACGGTACGTTCCGGCGCAATCAGGGAATGATCGCGGTCTTCAGGTGGCCGTTGTGGCTCATCAGATGCTGCATCACTTCCAGCAAATTGGCAAGCGGCTCCACGCCGTTGACCAGATCTTTGGCCGTGACGTAGCCGCGGCCCACGATGTCGAGCGCCTTGCGGATCAGCGCCGGAGTGTGATGAAAGCTGGCCTTGCAAGTGATTTCCGAATAATGCAGCAGATGCGTGTCCAAATTCACTTCCGTGCCGCTCGCGCAGCCGCCGAAGAAATTCACCACACCGCCGCGCCGCAACAGCTGCGTCCCTAACTGCCAAAGCTCCGGTAATCCCACCGCTTCGATCACAACGTCGGCACCGCGGCCCTCCGTCATCGCCTTAACTGCGCCCACCACATCGGCGCCGTCGGTGTTGACGATCAGTTCATCGGCACCCATGCGCGCTGCGCGATCCAGTTGCGGCTGGCGGCGCCCGATGGCAATTACGCGCGCGCCATACACAGCCTTCGCCAAACGCACAAACATAATCCCGATCGGCCCGAGCCCGATCACCGCCACCGTGTCTCCAGGGCGAAGATTGCTCTCTTCCAACCCGCGCAGCACACAAGCCAGCGGCTCCGCTAACGCCGCGTCCTGATAACCGACGTGGTCTTCCAAAAGGTGCAGGTTCTTGCGGACAATGCGTTCAGGAATCCGAATGTATTCCGCGTAAGCGCCGTTATTGAACAGCAAATCAGTGCACAGATTTTCCTGCTGGCGTTTGCAGTAGTAGCATTCGCCGCAAGGCGCCGAGTTCGCCGCCATCACCCGCTCGCCGATGCGGAAGCCTTTCACCTGATCGCCCATGGCCACAATGTCGCCCGCCAGCTCATGCCCAAACAACGCCGGGGGCGTGATCATGCGCGCGTGATATCCGCGGCGGAAAACTTTCACATCGGTGCCGCAAGTCAGCGCCGCGCGCACGCGCACCAGCACATCGCCCGGGCCGAGCTTAGGCACGTCCACGATTTCGATTTGCAGCTGCTCTTTACCGTACAAGACGGCCGCGGTCATCTGCTCAGTCACTCTAGTCTCACCTCTGGGGCTGTACTACGATCTTCAACGATTCCGCGCCGGGATGCAATGCCTGCTCAATTCCCACATGAATATCACTTAATGAATATCGGTGTGAAATCAGTTCCTCTACAGGAAGCGCGCCAGAAAAAACCAGATCCGCGGACTCCTTTTGCACGTCGACGGAGGCGCTATAGGAACCGCACAAAACGCGCTCTCCCATGCAAATATCGGCTCCCGAAACTTCGATGCGTTCCTGATGAGAAGTCTGCGCGAACAGTAATATGCGCGCGCCCGGCCGCGAAATCGCCACCGCTTGTTCCACAATTCCCTTGGCCGACGCCGCGATAATCACCAGATCGGCCCCGCGTCCGTCCGTCATTTCTTTGATGGTGGTCTCGAACGCCGCATCGCGCGGATCGAAGGTTTCATGCGCGCCAAATTTGCGCGCCAACTTTCGCCGCGATTCAAAGGTGTCCGTCGCGACGATGCGCAAGCCCTCGCGCGCGGCCATCATCGTGAAAATCAATCCCACCGGACCTTGCCCCAGGATCGCCACCACATCGCCCGGTTGCGGATCCAGTTGCTTCATGCCCTTCAAGCAAGTGTTGACCGGCTCGACGAACGAAGCAGCGTCGAAAGAAACTCCGTCCGGAATTTTTTCGATGCCGCGCTCGACAATCCAATCCATCACGCGTACATATTGCGAGAAGCCGCCCCCCGCGGGCTCGTACCCCGCCGTGACGCCGACCTTCTTATACACCGGGCACTGCGCATACAACTTCTTCCCGCAGTAGAAACATTTCCCGCAAGGAATGTGATGGAACACGATTACGCGGTCGCCGGGTTGGTACTGCGGTCACGCCCGCGCCCACCGCCGCAATCACGCCTGCGGTCTCATGCCCGTAAATGCGGGGTCCCGGTAAAAGGTTGTAGGCGATCTTCTTCAGATCGGTGGGACAGATCCCGCAGCTTTCGACGCGAATCAGAACCTCACCGGCTCCGATCTCAGGCACCGGAACGGATTCCACCTCCACCACGCTCGCGCCCTTATACACGGCGGCGTGCATGGTCCCGAGCGCTACGTCGGCGGTCACGAGTTTAGAATCGGCAGTCGGCAAGAAAATCTCCCAGGGCATCGGCGGCCCTGCGGCAATTCCGGTCGAACTCAATCAATTGTGGCATTACTGTGAAGGGCCGCGCTATCGCCGCCAGCGCAATCCGCGTCCGCGAGAAATCTCCGCGCGCGTTGCGATAGCGATTGAAATCCAGCGGCAAGGTGTCGCCGGCGCGATCCGACACGGCGCGAATACATAAGAACGGCAGGTTCCATTCGGCCGCTTTCTTCTCGACCGCGGCGGCTTCCATATCGACGGCGATGGCGCCGGTTGCGTTGCGCAGAGTGCGTTTTTCGAGCGACGTGACGGCCACATGATCGATCGAGTGAACCGCTCCGCGCACGTAACGTGTTTTGGTCTCGACAGCCGCGCCCGCAGGCACCACGATGTCGCCCACGCGCAGCGCTGGGTCGAGCGCCCCGCATAATCCCGTACTGATCATCGCATCCACGTTCTTCTTATCCTTCAATACGTCAAACACCAGCGCCTCGCCCGGACCGTTCGCCAGCATCCACCAGCGATCGCCCCGCCAGTGTGCCTCGCCGGCAAACTTTGCACCCGGCCAAGCCAGCTTGGCGATGTTCCCAAAGTGCTTCCGAATCCCATCGAACTCACGCCGTTCGGCGGCTACCAGTAGCCAAGTCTTCACAATATCCGTTCGCTCGAAACCACTCCGCCGCTCGCCGCAGCGCCTCCACAGCCGGTCTCGCCGAATACCCCAACTCGCGCGCGGCCTTGTCGTGCCGCACCCACATTTTGTTTCGCGCCATCCGCACACCGTCGAGCGGCGCGCGCGGCTCCTTGCCGGTTACCGCGGCCCAGCCCGTCGAGGCCACTCCCGCTGCGTAAGCCACTGCATAGGGAATTCTCATTGTGGGCGCCCGCATCCCCGTCACTTCTTCGAGCTTCGCAAAAATCTGCTGGAGCGTCAGATTCTCGCCCCCCAAAATGTAGCGCTCGCCTACCCGCCCGCGCTCGCACGCGAGTAGATGACCCGCCGCCACATCACCCACATACACCACGTTCAAACCGGTATCCAAATACGCCGGCATCGCTCCCCGCAAAAAATCCACCACGATCTTGCCCGTCGGCGTCGGCCGGAAATCATGATCTCCCACCGGAGCCGTCGGATTCACAATCACCACCGGAAATCCCTCGTCCGCGAACTGGCGCGCAACCTCTTCGGCCAGGAACTTGGAGCGTTTATAAGGCCCCTGCATTTCCTCCAGGCTGGCCGGCGTATCCTCGGAACCCAATTCACCCTTCCGCATGCCAATACAGCCCACCGTGCTGGTGTACACACACCGTTCCACCCCCGCCTTGCGCGCGGCAGCCAGCAAACTACGCGTGCCGTCGACGTTCGAGCGGTACATCTCTTCCGGCCGTGGCGCCCACAACCGGTAATCCGCCGCTACATGATAAACAGTACCGCAGCCCGCTACCGCGCTTGCCAGGGAGTCTTCATCCCGCAAGTCACCCAGCGCCGTCTCAATTCCTGCCAACTCCGCCAACGCCTGTGCACTGCGCGCCGGGTCCCGTACCAATGCCCGGACCCGCTCGCCCCGCCCCAGCAACTGCCGCGCCACATGCCAGCCGATAAACCCGGTGGCTCCCGTTACCAGAACGGGTTTCATGCTTCAACTCAACAGCCAGCTCAGCGATTTAAACGGATCCATCATTTTCGAATTCACGCCATACGCCGACGACGGCTCATATCCGCAGTGCACCATGCAATCCTCGCAGCGCGGATCGTTGCCCGTGCCGTAGTTTTCCCATTGCGTCTTGGTCATCAGCTCTTCAAAGGTGTTGTAATGCCCGTCCGTGATCAAATAGCACGGGCCCTTCCAGCCTTTGACGTTATAAGTCGGCATGCCCCACGCGGTGCACGGCAGTTCGCGCTCACCCTTGAGGAAATCCATGTAGACCGGCGAGGAGACCAGCGGGAAGCGCTTGGCCATCTTGTCGATGTCTTTGAATTTCTCGTAAACATCTTCGCGCGTCAAAAACATTTCGCGATCGTTGACCGCCGAATACCCATAACCCGGCGAAATCGAATGCCCATCGACGCCGAACTTCTCCAGATATTCGAACAGCTCCCAGATCTCCTTCATGTCAGTCTCTTTGAAGACCGTCGTGTTGGAGAACACTTTGTAGCCCGCTTCCTTCGCAGCCTTCACCCCGTCGATCGCTTCCTTGAAAACGCCCTCACGCTCGACCGCGATGTCGTGGTTCTTCTCCATGCCATCCAGGTGAACGTTGAACACCAGATTGGGATGCGGCGTAAAGTCCTTCAGCCGCTTGCGCAAGAACATGCCATTCGTGCACAGCTGAATGTAACGCCCACGCTTCAAAATTTCCGCGCACATCACGCCGATATCCGGCAGCAGCAGAGGTTCCCCGCCGCAGATCGAGACCATGGGCGCGCCGCATTCGTCCACCGCTTTCAAACAATTCTCCAGCGACACGCGATCGCGAATGCTGTCTTCGTATTCGCGAATGCGGCCGCAGCCCGTGCAGGTCAGGTTGCAAGCGTGCAGCGGCTCCAGCATCATCACCAGCGGGAAGCGCTTATTGATCATGGGATGCGGCTTGCGCTCGCTCTTGGCCGACGGAATCTGCGTGTGGACAATCTTGAACGGGTTCGACAAGTCTTCCGTCGGAGCAACGTTCTTCTGCCACTCCGGCTTCGGCCGCAGCTTGTTCTTGGCGATGTAAGTCGCCATATCGGCTACCTGGGATAGCGGGACTCTCATGATCGATCGACTCCGTTTGCACTCTTCGTCTTCAGATAGCTGGACAGAGCCAGCACCGGAAACGAGTGGCGGTAATAGTGATACTGCAAGTAGAAGACACCGGGAAAACCAGTGCCCGTGGATAACGTTTCGTTCCAGCCGCCGTCGGGCCGCTGGGTTTCCATCAAATGTTCAATGCCCTGCAGCACGCTGCCGCTGTGCGTGTCCCCGGACGCCAGCAATCCCAAAATCGCCCAAGCGGTTTGCGAAGGCGCGCTGGGAGCCGCGACAAAAGTGTTCTGCGCATACCCCGCGCAGCTTTCGCCCCATCCGCCATCGGCGTTCTGCAGGGAACGCAGCCATTCGCCGGCGCGCAGGATGTAGGCTTCGCGGTCGCTCTCGCCCGCGGCCTCGAGTCCGCGTAGCGCCAGGAACGTGCCGTAAATATAATTGACGCCCCAACGCCCCGCCCAACTGCCATCGGCTTCCTGGGTACGCTTGAGATATTCGACGCCACGCTGCACCGCCGGATGCTCGCGCTTCACTCCGCAAGCCATCAGCGCTTCGAGCACGCGCCCCGTGATATCCGGACACGTCGGATCAAGCATCGCATTGTGATCCGCAAACGGCACCGAACTCAAAAACTGCCAGTTGTTATCGACGTCGAACGCCGCCCAGCCGCCGTCTTTCGATTGCATCGCCAGCAGCCAGTCGACAGCACGCCGCAGACAAGCGTCCTGCTTGACGGAATCCGTTCCGCGCGCCCGCGCCAGAGCCAACAGCACCTGCGCCGTATCATCGATGTCTGGATAATACTCGTTAGCGAATTCGAAATACCAGCCGGAAGGCTCGACGTTAGGCCGCTTCACGCTCCAGTCGCCGCGCCGCCGGACTTCCTTGGTCAGCAGCCAATCGACAGCCCGCGCCATCGCATGATCCGGCACCAGACCGGACTCACCCAACGCATACGCCGCAATGCCCGTGTCCCAAACCACCGAGAAGCACGGCTGGAAATAAAACCCACGGTCGTCATCCACCAGCAGATTGAAAAACTGCTGCCGCGCCTCGACCACATCGGGATGATCCTTGGGATATCCCAACAAATCCAGCGCCATGATGACGTAAAACATCGGCGGATAAATCGCCGCCAGACCGTCCGTATAGCGAGTGCGTTCCAGAATCCACTGCTCGGCGCGGCGAATTGCTTTTTGGCGCAATCCGAGCGACCCGTGACGCTCGTAGAATTTCACGAACTTGTCCGTCAGCAGGAAGAAATTGCGCCAGCTCCAGAACCCTTCATCGTTCGGAAAACTCAACGGCACCCCAGGAGCCAGTAGTTCGTTCACCGTGAACCCCGCCGGAACCGGACGCTGCGGATTCATCGCATGCACGATCGACAAGGGAATCACGATGGCCCGCGTCCACGAAGACATCTCGTAGATCAACCGCCCCAGCAGCATGCCCTCAGGCGGAATCGACGGCGTGTGTTCCCTTGGATACAGTCCGAAAATACTGAGGTTAACCTTGACGTAGCTGTTAGCCGCCTGCAAGCCACCCATCGCCAGGATGCGTTCCCGCAGCCGGGTCAAATCCGGATCGTCGTAAGGCAACCCCGCCAGCTTCAGCGCCGTGTAAGCCTTCACGGACGCGCTAATCTCCGAAGGCCCCTGCGCGTAAATATTGAAACCGCCATCCGGCAATTGCCGCGCCAGAATCGAGCGTACCGCCCGCCCAATGCGCTCCCGTGTCGGCGGATTCCACACGCCGTCCACCGGCGGATGCCACCACAGCTCCAGCAGAATGTAATCGGATTCGAGAGTGGTATCGGCCGTGAGGTCCGCCCACCAATACCCGTCCCGGTGCTGCTTCTCCAATAGGAAATTCACCGCTTGCCGCAGAGTCTGCGCACAAGAAGTGACCAGAGCGCCCGTGAGTTGTAGGCTCGGACTCATACCCGCGCAATTGTATGGAGCTGCACCGTCCGGCTCAATTCGGAGGGCAGATTAAAGCGCACGTCCTCTTCTTTGATTTCCACTTCTTCCAGCTCTCCGTAACCATGTCCACGCAGGGATTCAATCAGTTCCTGGACCAAATTTTCGGGGGCGGAAGCGCCCGCCGTGACCGCGATTTTATCCACGCCCTCCAGCCATTCCGGCCGGACCTCGCTCAAATCGTCGATCAAATGCGAGGCCACGCCTTCTTTGACGCAAACCTCCACCAACCGCCGCGAGTTCGAACTATTCTGCGAACCCACCACCAGCAGGAGCTGGCACATCGGCACCACCGCTTTCACCGCTAACTGCCGGTTCTCAGTGGCATAGCAAATGTCCTGCGCCGCCGGACCCTGAATCTTCGGAAAACGCTCGCGCAGCCGCGTGACAATGTCCTGGGTCTCGTCCAAGCTCAAGGTGGTCTGGGTGATAAACGATACTCTCTCCGGATCTTTCACGTTAAGTCGATTGACGTCTTCGACATTCGAAACGAGTACGGTGCTCTCCGGCGCCTCGCCGAGCGTACCGATCACCTCATCGTGATCCTTGTGTCCGATCAACACAATAGTGAAGTTCTTCTTGGCGAACTTCACGGCTTCCAGATGCACTTTAGTAACCAGCGGGCAAGTGGCGTCGATGACTTGCAAATCCCGCTCCACCGCCTGCGTCCGCACCAGGGGCGAAACCCCATGGGCGCTGAATATCACCCTGGCACCCGCAGGCACCTCATCCAATTCCTCGATAAAAATGGCCCCTGAGGCCCGCAACTCGTCGACCACATGCTTATTGTGGACTATCTCCTTGCGGACATAGATGGGCGCACCATAGAGGTCCAGCGCAATCTTGACGACGTCAATGGCGCGGACTACTCCGGCACAGAACCCCCTTGGTCTCAGGAGGATAATCTTTTTGATTGAGGCTGCTTGCGGCGCGGTTGCAGAGTTGGCCATAAGTAACGCTCAATTATAACAGTTTGGCTTCGCTCACCGGAAGTACTTGCAGTCAAATGGCAATCCGGGGGCGCAAGCGGGGGTCCGGCGCTTTAAACGGCAGCCACCGCTTCCTTTACCGGCTCGTTCCGCCATTTGCGAAGACTGGGCGAAAGCCCTGCTATCCCGCATACCACCAAGACTGTAGCGATACCACCCCATACTACCGACGGCGCGGTCCCTAGCCAAGCCGCGGCCCAGCCGGATTCCACTGCGCCCCATTGATTGGAGCAAGAAATAAACAACCCCGTCACGGCGGTCACGCGTCCCCGCAAATGATCCGGCGTGCGCGTCTGTACCAATGACCAGCGCAGCACCACGCTCATACTATCGAAAACGCCCGTAAAAAAAAGCATCGCGAACGACAGCCACGCCACAGTCGAAGCCGCGAACCCAATCGTCGCTATCCCAAACCCTGCCACCGCCCACAACAAAACCGCGCCGGCCTTATGGACCCTCCCGCGATGCGCCAGCGCCACCGCCATCAGCGCCGCTCCAAACGCGGGAGCCGCCCGCAGCCACCCCAACCCGCTAGCGCCCACTTTCAAGATGTCTTGAGCAAAGATCGGCAGCAGCGTGACAGCCCCGCCGAAAAACACAGCCAGTAGATCCAGACTAAGCGCCGCCAAAATCACTTTCTCCCGGAAGATAAAGCGAATCCCTTCCGACATCTGCTTCCAGTTCACGGCCGGCCGCGCAACCGGCCTCTGTGCAGCAACCCGCATGAACGTATAACATCCCGCCGAAGCCAGCGCACACAGCGCCTGCACCAGATACACGGCCTCGCTACCCTTCCACGCCAGCAGCAGTCCCGCCACCGCCGGACCCGTCACCGTAGCCAGTTCCCGCCCCGTGCCCTGCCATCCAATCGCGCTCGTGAGCTCCTCCGGTTCGACCAACTGCGGTAGCAGCGCCGAACTGGCCGGCCATTGAAACGCGCGCGCCGTGGCTGACAAAAGCAGACAAGTATAAATCAGCGCAACGCCGCGCCCTGCACCCGCACTGGCTAGCAAAAAGCCGACGCCTGCAATCACCACCTGCGCCAGCGCCGCTGTCCGCCGCCGGTCATAGTGATCCGCCGCATAGCCCGCCGCGAACGTGAACAGTATCGGCGGGATAATCTGCACCAGCCCCACGTTCCCCAGCACCACCGCCGAGTGCGTCGATTGGTACAAATCCCAGCCCACCACAATCGACAGCATCTGCTGCGCCAGCACCGACAGCACGCTCGACGCCAGCAGGAAGCGGAAGTTTCTGGATTTCAATGACGCGTAAGCGGCCACTTTCGTCTAGTGTCGCATTGACGTCGCCAATACGGGCGGCTCTGGCGCGTTAAGATAACAGTTTGACTACAGACTTCACCGCGGAGATCGACCAGCGCCGCCGCGACATCGCCGCGCGCCTGCCCGAGCTCAAGGCCGACGCATTGCTGGTCAGTTCCTCGGCCAATGTGCGCTACCTGTCGGGCTACACCGGCTCCAACGGCCTGCTCCTGCTGCTCCCGTCTGAGACCCACTTCTTCACGGACCCCCGCTACGAAATCAGCGCCCGCCAGAACATCTCCGGCCATGTCCACATCATCAAAGGCCCGTTAACCGCCGGCGTGATTCAAATCATCAAACGCAAGCGCCTAAAGAAAATTGGCTTCGAAAGCGGCTGGACCCAATTCGACGCCTACCAGCGCCTCAAAGAAGAACTTCCCCTAAGCACCGCGCTCGTCCCCATCGGACGCATCATCGAAGAGCGCCGCATGCTGAAGTCCACCGCAGAGATCGACACCATTCGCCGCAGCGTCATCCTCAACTCCGAAGCCTACGCCCGCGTCCTGAAGCGCATCCGCCCCGGCGTCCGCGAGCTGGACGTCGCTGCCGAAATCGAATATCAGATGAAAATGCTGGGCGCCGAAAAGCCGTCCTTCGACACCATCATCGCTGCCGGCCCCCATTCCGCCTTGCCGCACTCGCATCCCACATCGCATCGCGTGCTCGCCAATGAACTGCTCTTGATCGACATGGGCGCCAGCCTCGAAGGCTACGCCAGCGACATGACGCGCACCATCCATCTGGGCAAGTCCACCAAACAGATCCGCGAAATGTACCGCGCCGTGCTCGATGCACAACTTGCGGGCATCGCCGCCGTTCGCGAAGGCACCACCGCAGGCAAAGTCGACGCCGCCACCAGAAACGTTCTCAAAAAATACAAGCTGGACAAGCAATTCGTCCACTCCACCGGCCACGGCCTAGGTCTAGAAATCCACGAGCCCCCGCGCCTGGGAAAGAAAGACAAGACGAAGCTTCAGGCCGGCATGGCCATCACCATCGAGCCCGGAGTTTACATAGAAGGTCTAGCCGGGATTCGCATCGAAGACACTGTTCTAGTGACCAAGACCGGCTGCGAAGTGCTGACACCGACTTCCAAAGAGTTTATCCACCTATAAATGACCAACCAAGAAATCAAAGAGCTGCTGCAGATCTTCGAGGAAAGCGGCGTCGCCGAAATGGAAGTGCAACGCGGCGAAAATCGTCTGCGCTTGCGCCGCGCCCCCACCACGCAGGAGTTGCAAGTCCCTGCCGCCGCTCCGCCGCCAGTCCCGGCCCACGCTCCAGCTCCCGCCGCCGCCTCTGCTAAACCGGCGCCAGCCGACGCCAACCACACTCTCGTCAAATCGCCGATCGTCGGAACCTATTACGATGCCCCATCCCCCGGCGCCCCACCCTTCGTCAAGATCGGCGACACAGTAGAACCCGGTCAAGTGCTCTGCATCATCGAGTCCATGAAGTTGATGAACGAAATCGAAGCCGAGATGGCCGGGACCCTGGTCCACAAGCTAGTCGAGAACGGCCGTCCGGTGGAATACGGCGAAGCGCTCTTCGCCATCCGCCCCCGCTAGCCCCAGGTTCAGAAAATGTTCAAGAAGATTTTGATCGCCAACCGCGGCGAGATTGCCCTGCGCATCATCTGCGCCTGCAAAGATCTGGGCATCCGCACGGTCGCCGTGTATTCCGAAGCCGACCGCCATAGCCTCCACACCCGCTTTGCCGACGAAGCCATCTGTATCGGCCCCGCCAAAAGCTCGCGCAGCTACCTCGACATCCCGTCCGTAATCAGCGCCGCTGAAATCACCAACGCCGAAGCCGTCCACCCCGGCTACGGTTTTCTTTCCGAGAACGCCGATTTCGCCGAAGTCTGCGAGACCTCCCACCTGACCTTCATCGGCCCGCGCCCCGAAGTGATCCGCCGCATGGGACTGAAACAGGAAGCTCGCTCCGCCATGGACCAAGCCGGCGTGCCCATTCTCCCCGGCTCGAAAGGCGTTCTTAGCAGCGTAGAAGAAGCGCTCGAACTAGCCGAAGGCATCGGCTATCCCGTAATGATGAAAGCCTCCGCCGGCGGCGGCGGCCGCGGCATGCGCGTAGTGCGCAGCGCCGAAGAACTCCCGCACCTGATGGCCCAAGCCCAGAACGAAGCCGCAGCGGCGTTTTCCAACGGCGACATGTATATGGAGAAGCTGGTCGAAAACCCGCGTCACATCGAGTTCCAGATTCTCGCCGACAACCACGGCAATGTCGAAGTGCTGGGCGAGCGCGAATGTTCGATCCAGCGCCGCCATCAAAAATTAATCGAAGAATCGCCGTCTGTGGCCGTAAGCCCAGAACTCCGCAAACGCATCTCAGATTCGCTGCGAGTAGCGCTAAAAACCATCGGCTACACCAACGCCGGCACCGTAGAGTTCCTAATGGACGCCTCCGGCAACCTCTACTTCATCGAAGTCAACGCCCGCATCCAAGTAGAGCACCCCGTCACCGAAATGGTCACCGGCATCGACTTGGTGAAGAGCCAAATCCGCATAGCCGCCGGCGAGACCTTAAGCGAGATTCTCCCCTTCCCCGCAGGCAAGCTGATCCACCCACGCGGCCACGCCCTCGAATGCCGCATCAACGCCGAGCACCCCGAAACGCTAACGCCTTCGCCAGGCCGCATAACCGGCCTAAATCTCCCCGGCGGCGTAGGCGTACGCGTCGACACCGCGGCCTATCAGGATGGCGTGATTCCCCCCTACTACGATTCGCTGGTAGCCAAACTCATCACCTTCGGCGCCAACCGCACGGAAGCCATCGCCCGCATGCGCCGCGCCCTCGACATGTTCGTCGTCGAAGGCATCTATACCTCGATCCCCCTGCACCAAAAAATCCTCGCCCACCCCGACTTCATCGCCGGCAAGATCGATACTGGTTTTCTAGGGCGTTCGGGTTTGTTACCAGAGAAGAAATAACTGCGCTACGCGGCAACTTCGAGGTAATTCACAGAGAAACTCGGTTCGGGAATCGGATCGCCGATCTCGCGCATGCCCTCGAAGTGGGCGCCAATGCGTCGCGGAAGCTGCGGCGAGTTTCTTCTTCCGTATCGCCCACGGCGGCGCATCCCGGCACGTCTGGTGAATAGGCCGAAAAGCCTGTCGATGTGCGTTCGATCACGATCGGATAACGCTTCTCACTCATTTCAAACCTGCCTTTCAGCTTCCCGGACAGCCGTTCCGCTCCAACAGCCGAACGCCTTCGCGCACATTAAGAGGCATTTACCGGAATAGTGCGAGATACCGTACGAAGTTCTCACTACAAGATCCCAGCCGCCTCCGCCAGAGCGCGCGGATTCCGCGCCAGAAAACGCAGCAGCCACCCCCCAGTCAAATTGGTCTTCAGCGCCTCGACAAACTGATCCGGCGTCAGCAGCTTCAGCACTTCTAACCTCTGGTCCCACTTCTGGTCATCCCAGCCCGCGATCCGCTGATTGATCTTGTGAGCCAGTCGCAGATCCTTGCCGTAACGCTTAGTCCATTGCCGCTCGAACTCGGCTAGCGCGCCGCGCGAGACGTCGCCCTTCGCAATCGCCCCCGCCACCACATCGCCGGCCATCTTACCCGCGTGAATCGCCCAGCGGATGCCTTCCCCCAACAGCGACGACGCCTGCCCCGCGGCGTCCCCCACCCCCAGAATCCCATCGCCCGCGAACCGCGCCGCAAAACACTCCGAGGGAATCAGCCCCGCGTGATGCTCCAGCGGCTGAGCCCCGCGCAGATCGACACCATAGCGTCCCGCCCCCGCCACCAAAGCATCCAGATACGCATCCGGCTTAGCATCCGAATCCGGATGAATAATGCCCACGCCCACCCGCACCCGGTGCCGCCCCCACGGAAACACCCACGCGTACCCCGACGGCGCGAACTCGCTCCCCACCAGCAACACCGCCTCGCGCTCGTCACAATGCGGGGCATACATGTCATACTCCGCGCCCACGCCGAACCGCCGCATGCCCGAATCCAGCCCCGCCTGTTTCAGCAGCACCGAGCGATATCCCGTGGCGTCGATCACCACCCGCGCATCGAGCACGCCGTCGCGAGTCCGCACCCCCACCACTCTTCCGTCCTGTTTTTCGTACTGGAGTACTGGACCTTCCACCTTAGTCGCCACGCGCACGCTGGCCCCCGCCTCAACCGCTCTGCCGGCCAAAAATTGAAATACGCCGCGCACATCCATCACGCACATCCGCGGCTGCGCGTAGTCATAAACCGCCGCGTTCGACGGCGACACAAAGCGCACCCGGGAAATAGGATGATGCAGACTGCTCGGAACGCCCAAGGCATCCAGTTCGTCTATAAAGCTGCCGCCACTCGTACGAATCGGCGAGCCGATCTCATGATTTTGCTCCAGAACCAGGGCCGAACAGCCCCGCCGCGCCAGCGTTTCCGCCGCCGCCAGCCCCGCCGGACCGCCTCCCGCAATAATCGTGTCGTAACTCACGGCCTTCTCAGCCATCTCTTCAATAGTAGGCGTTTTGCACTTGCCCCCCCGCAAAGACGCTGAGTTTACTAAGGTAACCTTAGGTACGTTTTAAGTAACATCTTGCGCGTATTCGTAAGAGGGTCCCGATTTGCTTCAGTACTAGAACCACTTATTATCGGGACGGAAGTGGAACTACGGAGCTTATGGATACCATGACAGCGCCAATGAATCAGAGCCCTGAGGCCAGAGAGAACCGCAAGGGAACCGTGCGAATCGTTATAGCCGACGATCATCCCATCGTGCGCGACGGCTTGAAAAAGCTGTTGCTGCTGGAAGATGACTTCGACGTCGTGGGCGAAGCCGGCGACGGCCGCGAGGTGCTGGAGAAGGTGCGCGAGCTCGACCCCGACGTGCTGCTGCTCGACCTGCGCATGCCCAACCTCGACGGCCTGGGCGCGCTGCAAGCTCTGCAGCAGGTCAACCAGCGGACCCGCGTCATCATCCTGACGGCGTCCGAAGACAAGAACGAATTCGTGCAAGCCATGAAACTCGGCTGCAGCGGCATCGTGCTGAAGCAGACTGCCCCCGACTTGATCGTCAAGAGCATCCGCAAAGTGCACTCCGGCGAAATCTGGCTGGATTCGCACACCACCGCGGCCGTGATGCGCCAGTTCTCTACCGCGCTCGAAGGCGGCGGCCATCCGTCGGCATCCGGCAGCAAGGGCCGCGAACGCAGCCCGCTCTCCGCGCGCGAACGTGAAATCGTCGCGTTGGTCGCCCAGGGCTACAAGAACAAAGAGATGGCCGAGAAGATGTTCATCAGCGAGCAGACCGTGAAAAACCATCTGCACAACATCTTCGACAAGCTGGGCGTTTCAGACCGCCTGGAACTGGCCCTCTACGCCATTCACAAAGGCCTGCACCTGAACGGCGAGCAACCCATCCGCTAACCGGCTCTTACCAGCTAAATCGTTTTGTCCTTCGCATAACACAGCGGCGCCAGCTTGCACTCCGCGCACTTCGGCTTCCGCGCCACGCACAACGCGCGCCCGTGATGAATGACCTGATGCGAGAACAGGATCCACTTCTCCCGCGGAATCGCCTTCATCAAGTCCCTCTCGATCTTCACCGGTTCCGTTTCCCGCGTCAGGTCCAGTCGTTGCGAGATCCGCTGCACATGCGTATCCACCACCACGCCCGAGGCGATGCCGAACGCCGTCCCTAGCACCACATTGGCAGTCTTGCGCGCCGCCCCCGGCACGGAGAGCAGAGCTTCCATATCCCGCGGCACCTCGCCGCCGTAATCGGCCAGTATCTTGCGAGCAGCCCCAATCACTGATTTGGCTTTGTTGTTGAAGAACCCCGTCGAGCGGATCTCCCGCGCCATTTCCTCTTGACTGGCAGCCGCGAAATCCCGCATCGTCGGATATTTTTTAAACAATCCAGGCGTCACTTCGTTCACTCGCTTGTCCGTGCACTGCGCCGAAAGAATCGTCGCCACCAGCAGTTCCCAAGCGTTCGAGTGATGCAGCGCGCACGTCACCGCCGGATACATTTCATCCAGCCCAGCCAGAATCTTCTTCACCCGCGCCTTCCGCTCGGCGGCAGTCTTAGGCCTGACGACTCGCCAGTCCTAGTCAAAGTCAATATCGCGCTTGGGAGGCGGTTCGTCCGGATTCTCTTTAGCGATCTTCAGCATCTCGTCGAACTTCTTGCTGAGCACGTCGTGATGCGTCTTCTGGCTCTCGACAGACTTGAGGAAAGCATTTTCCCGCCGGCTGGCCTCGCCCTTTTGCCGCTCGACGGCGCTTTCGAGGTCGGCAAACGTAGGCGGCTTGACGTGCTCCACGTAGCGGATCACCGCGCTGGTCTCCGGATCGATATGCAACTCCGCTTGGCAGCAGGAGCAAGTAACAGTGATGAGCGGCGTGTTTTTCGCCATGTCCCCAGTGTATACTGGCCTGCAAACCGACATGTTCAAAGAATTCAAGACCTTCATCATGCGCGGCAACGTCCTCGATCTCGCGATCGGCGTGATCATCGGCGGAGCCTTCGGCAAGATCGTCGCCTCCTTGGTGGCAGACATCCTGAACCCCATCATCGGTCTGGCGGCAGGCAAAATCGATTTCTCGAACCTGTTCATCGCGCTCAACGGCCAAACGTATGCGACCGTCGCCGACGCCAAGAAAGCCGGCGCCCCCACCCTCAACTACGGCATTTTTATCAACACCGTGATCGAGTTCATCATCGTGGCCTTCGTGATCTTCCTGATCATCAAGCAAGTGAACCGCTTCATGCCCGCCCCGCCCCCTCCGCCGCCCGCCCCCGCCACCAAAGTGTGCCCCGAGTGCCTAAGCACCATCCCCGCCGCCGCCAAACGCTGCGCGCAGTGCACCTCGGTAGTGGCCTAGATCACCCGCGCTATAGGCCGAGTGGACCGATCTTCGGGTCGTCGGTGAGCTCTCCTGTATCAGAAGGCTTCTTCTTTTTGCGAAGTCGATAATAGCCCTGTAGAACGATGAACGGCCCAGTTGCTGCTCTGATGAGATCGTTCCGAGCCATGTATCCCCAGTTGAGCTTCTCAAACCCTAACCAGCAAATTAAGAGAATCGAGAGAGCGATCCCCATCCAGATTTGCGTTTTTGGCCGGAACATGCGCTTTAGCTTAGCAAGACCTGCGTCAACGAAGGTCACCCTCTCTGCTACCCCTTGACATCGTCCACCAACGGGCGTAACTAGGTAGCCGCAGCTTGACGGGTGTTCAGGAGGTGTTCCATGCTATCGTCTCCTATCGAGATCGTAGCCGCCCTGTGGGGAGTGGTCGTGATCCTCTACCTGGCCTTGTTCTTATTCCGCTCGGTGATCGGCATGAAGGAAGAAGATACGCTCTACCTGAGCGTAGGCGAACAGAGGTTGGCAGCCGAACAGCGGGAAATCATGAAGCGCATCACCAAACTGGATGGCTATAGCCGCAAGCTCGGCTACACAGCTCTCGCTATGTCAGTGTTATTGGCAGGGATGTGGGTTTACAGCGTTGCGCGGAACTTGCTTGACGTTAAACGACGGGTTCCATCCCGAAACGCCGCAACAGCAGGAACTCGGATAAATTGTCAGTGGTGAGCAGACCCAGCAGGTGTCCGTTCTCCATCACCATCGCGCAGCGACCCGCCCGCGCCATCAGCGGGAGAACCTCGGCCAGATCGGCGTTCGGCTCCAGCGCCAGGAATTCGCGGTCCATCGCCCCCGCCACATATGCGTCCGGACCCTCAGCGGCGATCGCCCGAATCAGCAAATGGCGCCCCAGCAGCCCCACGATTTGGTCCCCATGAGTAACCGGAAAATCCTGTTGCGATGTCGACAGCAATAAATTAGCAGCGTCGCGAATCGTGCTGTGATGCTCCAACACGTGGAACTCGGTGATCATGGCAGCGCGAATCGGAATGCCGTGCGTGAGCGACCGTCCCAGCGCCGCCACGCTCTCCTGCGCCGCGCCCAAGTAAATGAACAGTGCGAAAAACACCAGCATGAATTGCGGAGCCAGCAGCCCGTACAAACCCATGCTGATCGCCAGCATGCGTCCCATCCACGCCGCCGTGCGCGTAGCTTCTTCTTCCGGACGAATGTAGCTCAGCAGCGCGCGCAGAATGCGCCCGCCATCCATCGGAAACGCCGGCAGCAGATTGAAGCCAGCCAGCAGAATATTGCCGTATAACAGAAGAGCCAGCGGATTCTTCCCGTTGGGCTGCAGCAGATCGGCTACCTTGATGAGCGCTGTGATATGCGCCGAATACATGTAAGCGAAAATCCCGCCCGCCAGCAAAAGGTTCACCAGCGGCCCCGCCAGCGCCACGAAGATCTCGGCCGTCGGAGGCAGCATGCGCTCCATGCGCGCCAGCCCGCCGATTGGGAACATCACAATCTCAGTAGTTTTGACGCCGAAGCGCGAAGCCACCCACGCGTGCCCCAGTTCATGTAGCAGCACGCTCACCAGGCTGCCCAACAAAAAAATCGCGTAGTTGCCGCTCGACTGCGTGCTCCCCAGCACGGAGACCGCGACAAACACTACCAGCAGGACAAATGTGAAGTGCAGGCGCACCGGCACGCCAAAAATTCGAAACGCTTTAATGGTGCCGGACGTGGCCGCCTGTTGGCCCGGATGACTTAAGGTTTGCACTGGTAGCACGAAGCAGTACCCTTACATCCTTCGGTCTATACGGGGACGAACTTTAGACCGCCTGCTGAAGTGATCGGTTAAGTGCTTGGTTTTAGAAAGCCGGAATCCGGTTGGGATAGTTCTGCTTGGTCTTATGACTCGGCAGCGGCCCGCCGGCATCGCTCGCGGCCGACCGGCGCGGGAACGCGTTGCTGAAATCCAGGTCGGCTTCGTCGAACGTCACCTGCCTGTCGAGAATCATCTCGATGGTAGTGCCCTTCGCGAGCACCGCCTCCGGCCCGCGCGTGAACAAGACACCCGCCAGTGCCGCCGCCGCACCCGCGCCCGCGCCAATGGCCGCGCCCATTCCCGGAGCCCCACTCACACTGCCCGCCAGCGCGCCAATGCTAGCGCCCGCGGCAGCCGTCTCGCCCACCGTGCGGACATCGCCAGCTTTGTTGCCCTCGCTGCGAATCGTGCCCTCTTTGTGGTCCAGTTCCTCGCTAGCCCGTCCATCCAGCCCAGTCACGTGAGCCCGAAAATCCCGAGTCGTCCCGTTCGGCAGCGTCAACGAATCGAAGCGCAGATGAAACTCCCCGCGACCCTTTACTTTCCCCGGTCTGCGAATGTCCGTGATGGTGCCCATAACGTAGCTGCCCGGCGGAATCACAATGCGCCCGTCCACCAGAATCGGAAAAACGCTTTCAAGATAAACCCGGTCTCCCGGAACCGCGTTTTTAGTGCTGACGCTATTGATCAAGCTAAGCGGAACGTGCGTGCCCGTCTCCACCAGGTAGTTCTTCGACTGCGCCGAAACCAGCAGCGCCGGGAAGACCGCCGAGAAGACAATGAGTAGGAGCCGCATGTTTAGAGTGTAGCCTTTTTCTCCAAAATCGTAGCCAATATATCGGGAATCTCAAACACCGCCCGATTCTCAATCCGCGAAACGCTTTCCCGATAAGAATCGAGCGAACCCAACAATTCCTTTACCGCCCCCCCAATCCCACGAAAATTATCCACCACCATCCCCGCGTGATGCTCGCGCACCCAGGTAGGGTTGTAACGCTCCTGCGGTAGGGTAAATGCGTTAGGCTTCTCCACAATCACCGGGAGCTTCATTGCCACCGCCTCGCTAATACTCCCAGGCCCCGGCTTGCCGATGAAGAAATCCGAGAGGTGCATGTAATACGGCACCTCCTGCGTGAATCCTTCGATACACCGCGGCGCATCGGCTCGCTGCGCCTTCAGACGCGCGACCAGCTTCTCGTTGCGTCCGCAAATCAAGATGAGCTGGGTATCGCGCAGCCGCTCGGCAATCTCCAGCATGACTCCCGATCCCTGCCCGCCAAACAAAACCAGCCCCGTAGGCCGCGTCGGATGTAGCCCCAGCCGCGCCCGCTCCACCGCCCGATCGAACTTTACCGGCTCATAAAAATTCGGCCGCAGAATCATCCCCGACGTCGTGAAAATCCGGTCGTCCGTGTGCCCCAGCGAATGCGCCTGCTCCACAGCCTTCTCCGTCCCGCAAACGAAGTACTGATCTTGCCCCGCTTCCATCCAAAAATGCGGCAGATAATCCGCGAAATCCGTCAAAATCGTAACGTACGGCACCTGCGGCAGCGCCTTCCGCAAACTCTCATACATAGCCCGATTGAAATTAGGGACCAGTGAAACGACCAGATCCGGCTTGGTATCTACCCAATGTTGGGTCAGGAGGCGCACCGTAGCCCCGTGGTAGAGTCGAATCACCCCGTGCATGAACTGCACCCCCAGCCCCGAGCCCAGCGTCCAGCCCTTCGCCAGCATAGTGTTGTAGATGTCTTCCAGGCGCAGGCCGGTGACTTTACGGAAGACGTCCAGGCGATCCAGCACCTCCTGCAAATTCACCAGCCTGACCTGCCACGGTTCGCCGCGCGTAGCCCGGTGCTGGGAGTCCACCACCGCTTTCAACGCATTGGCGGCGGCCCGATGCCCTCCGCCCGCGTCGAAATAAATAAAATCAATTTTCTTCACTATTGTTTTATACCAGCGTCATACGTCTGTCATGCAACACGCTTAAAAAGGTAGCATGGCAGCCTCGATGTTACATTGGCTCTCCACCCGCGACCATCGCCTGATGCGGCGTTTGAACCGCTGGACCCCTCCCCGCTGGATGCGCCTGTGGATGGTGGCAGCCACCCGCGGCGGCGACGGCTGGCTGTGGTACGCCGTAGGAGCCATAGTAGCCTTCATCGGCGGCCCCGAACGTTTTCGTGCTCTGCTAGCTGCCGTATTAGCCGTAAGTGTAGGGATCGTCCTGTTCCTGAATCTCAAACGAGTCTGCGGCCGCAAACGCCCCTGTGCACTCGAGCCGCATTCCTGGGCCACCCTGCTCCCGCCCGACCAATTTTCCTTCCCCTCCGGCCACACCATCACCGCGTTTTCAGTAGCCGTCTCGCTGGCCACGTTTTACCCTGTCTTACTGTTGGGATTGCTGTTCTGCGCCTTTAGCGTGGCGCTATCGCGCATCCTGCTAGGCATGCATTTCCTGACCGACGTAGTAGCCGGCGCCGCCATCGGCAGCGCCTTGGGTTACACCGCCGCCCTGCTGCTGCTCTAGCTCACACATTCATCACGACGACGAAAATCGCCAGCGCAACCAGCGCTCCCGCGAAAATCCGCCGCAGATTCTTCTCCGGAACGCGATCCGCGAAGGCCAGCCCCGCCAGCATCCCGCCGCACGCCAGCGCCAGAAACGGTACCAGCAGCCCCCAGTCAATGCGCACGAAGCGCGCTTGCCCCAAAAGACCGCTGGCCGAATTCAACGCAATGATGGCCAGCGAAGTTCCGCCCGACATCCGCACACTCAGCCCGGCCGCCATCACCAGCGCCGGCACGATCAAGAACCCGCCGCCCACTCCCAGAAACCCCGTCAGGAGCCCCACCACCACTCCCACCAGCAGGCACGGCCACACTTGGCACCTGCGCCCTTCCTTCAACCGCGGACGCCCGCTCAGCATCAATGAGCCCACCACCAGCATGATCCCCGCGAATACCAGCAGCAGCGCCTGCTTCGACAAAAGGTGCGTAGCCCCCGATCCCAGGAACGCGCCCATCACCCCCGTCAGCGAAAACAGCAGCACCGCTTTCAAATGCAGATTCCCCTTGCGAAATTGCAGCAGCGCGCCGAGTAAACTAGTCCCGCCCACAATCGCCAACGACATCCCCACCGCCTGGCTCGGCGGGATCTTCGCAACATAAACCAACACCGGCAGCGTGACGATTGAGCCGCCGCTCCCCAGGATGCCCAGCGAGAGACCAATCAGTACCGCCAAAGCGAGGGTAGTGGGCTAAATGTTGGTTGATCGCAGATCGTTCAACAATTGAAGCGAAGCATTCTCCATCTCAAGGTCAAAAGCAGCTAATTCGGTGAGGAGATATTTATAGCTACAGAAAGCAAGTAGCGCAACTAGTAGGCCTAACGCTCCAGGAACAAGCGATTCAGAGAGCCTTGCAGTTACAGCCGCAAGCGCAGTCAATTTGTCTGTTCCTAAACCAGGGAAGGAATTGAAAAGACCTAGGAGGGTGCCGGACATACCGAGTAATGGCGCAACGGATGAAATGGTCGCGAGGCTATTCAGCCCCCGCTTCATCTCGCCATGGACCACTGTTGCCGAGCGCTCGGAGGCGCACTTAACCGCGTCTAACACTTCGGTTCTTTTCTTCACGCGAGGCCATTATATGCCAACCGGCCCATGGCCGGTTGATTTACTGGTGGCGGTCGCGCAAAAAACGGAAACCATCTCACGCGGCCTCCAGGATTTCCCGCACGCTCCAGATGTGATCGCTAACTCCAGCCGCCATCGCAGGAGTCATGCGGAGCGACTTGTGAACGCGCCCGAAGTTATACCAGCAGTACCAGAGCACGACTGCTGCCCAGTGGTTCTCCCACTTCTTAGAGAAGCCATTCGTAAGGCGAGTGAAGCGCCGGATGCCCATTCGCAAACTCAGGTTGGACCGCTCGATTATCGAAGTGCAAATGCGCTCCGGGTCGGGACGGCCCATAACTGGGACTACCTCCACCGATTGCACTTCGGCGGGGCTGTACCGCTTCTCGCCGTCTTGCGGGGCTCGATAGACCTTGATGAGTTGGGCGAAGTCGCAACGGTCGCTAAGGGTGGTGCTAATAGCCGATTTGTAGGGGCCGAATCCGTCAGTGGTGATCTGAAATCGGCTATGCGCTGTAGCGTGGCGGACGCCTTCGATGAATTGGTCCGTGGTGGCTTGGTTGCGCTTCCCCATCGCGATGTTGAGCACCAGCTTGGAATGCCGCTCAATCGCGACGAAGGTGTAGCAGTCGCCTAGGTTCTGATCGTCTTCGGGTCGAACGCGTTTTTCCTTTTTGCCAATGAAGCTCCACACTTCATCCGCTTCCACGTCGCGGACCTGGACGTTGACGATCTTCCGCGCCATGATGCGTTCGCACTTTTCGCCAGCGAGCACCAGCAGTTTTAGGATTGTCGCCTTATGGACCTCAGTGATGCGCTCGACGCTCGACACGCTGTTACCTTCAAGGATCATGCGTAAAACGGTTTCTGCCTTCTCGACGGGCAGGTACATGCCGTCCAGGGTGTTGTCGCGGGCATCCGTGAACACCTTGCGGCACTGGGTGCATTGATAGCGCTGGCGGTTCTGGCGCTTACCGAATTTGCGGCATTCTGTCCGGCAGGAATGACAAGTCACTGTGAAATCTCTCCTTGAGTTCCACAACCAAAAGCCGGATACTGAGATTGCGAGTCTGTGCGGCTTTGGCTGTGCGGATTACAGCCCTGGCCGAGGGTGCAACCTCGACTGGGGTTTTTAATTGGAGCCGACGGTGGGATTCGAACCCACGAAGCGTGGAAGCACCCCCGTGCAAAGGGGACGGGTTTAACCTCTTCCCTACGTCGGCGGAAGACACTAACGGCCACCTAATCAGTAGATTGGTGGCCGTTTTCGTAATCGCAGTGTCCATCTATAGACAGTATATAGTCAAAATTTTGACAATGCAACGACAAAAATAGTGTTGACTCGTTGTCTAACATAGGCGATACTACGGTCAGGTCAAATGGCAATCGCTTGCCCTTAGATCAATCCTGAAAGGAGGGTTTCCCATTGCGTATGCTTAGATCACAAGGGATTCCGTTTGTAGATCCCGCTGTGGACCATGTGGGCGTCAGTAAGCTTCGCACGCTGAATGCGTCTAACCTTAGCAAAATAGATAAGATGCTGGTAATTCAGGACAACGACACGCCGTTGGCGGTCTTGCTGAATTTTGACCAGTACATGGCCATCCAGAACAAGCTTCAAGAAGCCCTCGATAGGATCGAGTTGTACTCCAAGAAGGAAAATGAGGGTGGGCTACACAGCGGCGTGAAAGACCTAATGGAGGGGCGCATTACCCCTTTGCACGAAGTAGATCCGGATCTAAAACTGAAGTAACAACGCATAACCAAAGGAGGCTGGCTGAATATGGCAAGCTATGATGTGGCATTTGGCCACACCGCAAAGGTGCAATATAAGCAGATTCACTCCGAGGCCTTGATCTCTACCGCCTCGCCAGCCTCCTTCCAAGAAGCCCCAGCTAAACTTCATCGAACCAGAATGTTGATCGCTCAGATTACCGATCCCGCACGCGTGGGTGGAGACCGCCTGGTGATCGACATCGACAATAGATTTCCTTTTGAAATGCACTATCGGTCAGAGGCGACGACATACATCTATTACCGCCGTCTTGAACCCAAAAACCTCGTAGTTATCACTTACCTTTGTGAGTTGGAGGCACAGTCGGCAAGCAGTATGCTGTTGCATCTAATCGCAGCGGGAAAGGCTGACCTTCTCGCTTCGCTCGGGATCGCCGCCATTCCGCTGCCTCGTTATCACATGCAGCACCTGCAATAGGTGTGAACTGCGTTTTTGGTCGATCAACCAACATTTGTCCGACTACCAAAGCGAGCGCCATCATTTGCCTGAGAGTACCATCGAAAGAATGAATCTCCTGCCAGGAAAAGTCGTAGTCCTCACCGGAGGCACCTCCGGAATCGGCGAAGCCGCGGCGTTGCAGCTTGCCGCCATAGGCGCCCGCCTGGTGCTGGTAGCCCGTGACCCGCAGCGAGCCGAAGCCACCCTCAAGCGCCTTAAACCCGGAGTCAAACACGCCGCGCACATCGCCGACCTCTCGCGCGTCGCCGAGACCAAGCGCGTAGCCCAGGAAATCGCCGCCGCCGAACCACGCATCGACGTCCTGATCAATAATGCCGGCGTGATGTCGGCCGAGCGTCGACTCACCGCCGACGGCCTGGAGCTGACCTTCGCCACCAATCACCTGGCTTATTTCGTCCTCACCCAAGCACTGCTCCCGCGCCTGCTCGCCTCAGCCCCCGCCCGCATCATCAACACCGCCTCCGAAGTCCACCGCGGCGCACACCTCGACTTCTCCGACCTGCAATCGGAGAAGCGTTACAGCAGCTACGGAGTCTACGGGAAATCCAAACTGGCCAACGTCCTCTTCACGCGCGAATTAGCCCGCCGCTTGGCCGCCGCCGGCGTCACCGTCAACTGCCTCCACCCCGGCGTAGTAGCCAGCCGCTTCGCACAGCCCCGCAACGGCAAAGGTGGCGACCCCTCCGCCGCCAGCTACCTCGCAAGCCAAGGCATCCCCCCCGAAAAGAGCGCCGAAGCCATCGTCTACCTGGCCACATCGCCAGACCTGGCGCAAACCACCGGACAATACTTTAACCAAAGCCGCCTCTCGACGCCCTCGGACGAGGCGCAAGACGACACAACCGCAAAGAAACTGTGGGAGGAATCAGAACAACTGGCAGGAATCCACTACGAAATCGGACGACGGTAAGAACTGGATAAAGAACTGGGCGGGCCGTGGCGACCCGCCCGAAATGGGAGCGAACCGTTACGGCGCCACCGTGATCACGCCGAACAATCCGTTGGCGTAGTTATCCGGCCCCGCAGTGAAAAACAGTTCGTTGGTGGCGCCGTTACTGCCGGCCCCCTTGCCGAAATCCAATCCCCACAGTTGATTGATCGAGATCGGCGCGCCCGATCCGTCTGTCAGTGTGCCGAGAAAGGCGCCGCTGCCGGAGTCGAAAGCATTAATCCGGCCGTCCTTGATGTTATTGCCGATCAGAACCGCATTGCTGAACTTGCCGAAATCGGCCGGAGCCAGCGCCAACGCCCACGGCGAATGCAGCGGACCGTGCACCGCGTCATGCTTAAAGATAGTTCCATCGGTGTTGAAGATATCTACAGCGCCGTCCTGCCCCTTGTTCAGAGGCGTAAAGGTGACCCACAATTTGCCGTTGATCTCCCGCATGCCGTACGGGGTGAATTTCTTCGGCAAGTTCGGATCGCCAAAAGACATTACGAAGTTGAAATTGCTATCGAACATATCGATTTCCTGATTCGCGCTGTTATCGGCGGCGTAAATGAAATTTTCGCCTTTTTCATCGGTCGCGATCGCCAGGGCCGTATAGCTGGCGTGAATGCCCGAACGATCGACAGCGAGAATAGCATGGGTGGGATCGACACCGGGATTCCAACCGCTGATGGTGCCGTCCAGGGTTGCGAAGATAAAGAGCGGGCTGGCGGTTTTTCCATTTGCCGCAACCTTGAATTGACCCGTAGTGTTGCCGATCACGCCAGTCGGCGTTCCCACAGCGTTACTACCGCTAGCCGGCGGGATCGTCACCACCAGCGCTTGCTTCTGGCCAGCGCTGTTATAGAGAGTGGATAGCCCAGTGCCGTTGTCGCCCAACCAGAACGGGCTGGTCGCCAACGACGTGATGCCCCATGCGTTTATTAATGCCGGATCCGCCGGGTTGGCGCCTATGGCATTTTGATTCGAAACCAGATTCGTCACCGTGTATTGGGAATAGCCCGGCGTCGAGAGCGTTGTGAGAAGTCCCGTGGCAAGCAGGAATGATGCGGCCAACGGGAAGCGACGTCCAGACTGCTGTCGCAGAGTCATAATGTTGTCGTACTCCTTGTGAAATCGGCACGGCTGAAACTTGTGGCCGTCAGCGCGTGCCTTTTTTTGCGCGTCTTACGCACTTTTCCAGCTTGCAGCCGTTGGACTGAGGAGTTGTCAGAACCAGGTAAATTCTCTGTAAACATCGGCGCCCGGTAATTTCGGGCAAAGTCGGGGCCTGGCGCGAACAACGTGAGGGGGGAACAGCAGCGACTGGCAGGAATCAATTGCGGAATCGGGCAGGAGTAAGAACTGGATAAGAAATTGGGCGGGCCGTGACGACCCGCCCGAAATGGGTCCGACTACTTCTTGGTGGTGTCGGTCGTGTCGGCCTTTTTCTTCTTGCTCTTCTTTACTTTCTTGGTGGTGGTGTCCTGCGCGAAGCTCACCGTGGCGGCTCCGGTCAGGAAGGTCAGGGCCAATGCCAAAATACCGAATCTTTTCATGTTAAAAACTCCTCTGGTCTAATATATGCGATAGACCCCCATTTTGTTTCGCATATTGTTGTATCTAAACCATTAAAGTTGTTTCATAGTTAAATTTAGTTCACGTTATAAGTGCCTAGCGCCATGCGCAAAACGTCCGCGAAGTTGGCCCCGCTCTCTGACCATACCTGCCGGCTTTCCATGTCCAGCGCCTCTTCCAGATCCTTCACCAAATGCAGCAAACTCCGCAAATTGGATTGCCCCATCCGCAAGCTCCCGTCGATCCCCGGAATCGGCAGGAACAGCGCGTCCAGCCCGAATTCGATGCGCAGATGATCCCCATGCTCGCTCTCGAACTCGGGACCGTAACAAGCTAGCGTTAGCGGAGCCGGCCGCAGCTTCCACTCCCCGTCGTATTGCCACAGGTCCCAAAAGGTGTCGATCTCGCAAGCGCAATCGGCGTGCAGAAATTCCCGCATGGCCTCGACCATATCGTCCACTTCGGTCCCCACCGGAAATTCACGCTCGAATACCGGAGGCTCCACCAGCTCAATCGCGTAAATCCGCATCACCGGCCCGCGCTTGGCGAGCTTCGAAAACGGGAACACCCCCAGCAGCTTCCCGAACTGCTGCAGCATCTGCGCTTCGCCGGTTTCGCGCAGACTGCATGAAAAATACAAACGGTCAGGCACGCTGTGATTGTAACCTGGAAGAGAGTGATTACCGACCTGGTGCAGATTAAGCGGCTCGGCGAAAAGAAGCGCGACGAAAACGGGCGCTTCCGCAAATATATGAAGTCGCGCGTTTTCGTCGAACGCCAGTTCCGTAAAGCCGCCGAAGAAGTCACCGACTCGATCGACTGCCGCCAGTGCGCTGAATGCTGCCGCGTTACCGACGTCGCCATCGTCGAACGCGACATCCAAAAGCTGGCCCACTTTCTAGGCCTATCCGAAAAAGCCTTCCTCGAGAAATACACCGCCAAGGACGACGACGGCGTCCTGATCCTCCGCCGCAACGCCCAAGGCTGCGAGTTCCTCCAAGGCAACGAGTGCACCGTATACGAAGCCCGCCCCGGCAACTGCGAGCGCTTCCCCCATCTCCTAAAAGGCAGCGGATCGCTAGAAAGCCGCATGTGGGAGCTGGTAGATCGCGCCACCTATTGCCCCATCGTCTACAACTGGATGGAAAAGGTAAAAGCCCTCACCAAGTTCCGCCCCTCCAGCAGCGGCTAGCCCCCGCCGCGTAACCCTTTCTTGAGGTGCCTCCGTCAACTACATTGAAGGAGTCTTTCAGATGAAGTTTCGTTTACTAGCCCTGCCCCTGTTTGTGGCAGGCGTTCTCAGCGCACAAGGACCTCACGGCAACTCGCTCACCCCGCCCACGCCGTCGGAAGTGTTGCAGAGGCAAGTTGATTTTCTGACCAAGTTCTATAGCCTGACCACGGCTCAAGTGGGGCCGGTGACTACCATCCTCAGCACGGAACAGTCGTGCCTGCCGACCTCGGCCGCGATGACCACCGCTCGCCAAGGCCTAGTCACGGCAATTAAGGGTGGGGGCAAAGTCACCGATGCGGTCACCGCTCTGAATACCTTGCAAGGCGACCAGGAAGGCTGCCGCGCGACCGCTGCCGCCGGTATTTGGGCGCTCTTAAACTCCACGCAGCAGATGAAAGGCGTCGGTCCCCTGCTCGGCGGCCCTGGTGGCCGTGGCCGTGGCCCTGGCTTCCGCCCTGGTCCGCCTCCCAAGCAGTAAGCTACACCGTTTTCGCCAGCTTCTCGATGGCCGCTTCCAGCCGCTGCGGGCGTTTGAGCACCCCCTCAAACAAATCCCCCACACGCTCGAAGCGGCTGAGCGCGTTACCCAGGTGGAACTGCTCCGGGCGCAGCCGCGGAGTCACTTCATTCCATGCCAGCGGCGTAGCCACCGGCGCCCCTGGGTAAGCGCGCAGCACATAAGGCGCGGAAATGGTTTTACCCTGCGCGATTTGCTGCCAGTCAAAGTAAACTTTCCCCTTCTCCCGTTTCGAAACCGCCCGCGGAGTAGTGAATAGGTCAGGCCGCGCCGCCGCCCCCAGCGCCGAAAGCACCTCCGCAAACGACCGCACCTGCGCGTAAGTGTAGGCCGGCTCCAGCGGAACAAAAATGTGGATGCCGTCCCCGCCCGTAGTCTTCGGATAGCTCACCAGTTCAATGCGATCGAGCTTTGCCCGCACCCACAACGCCGCCTCGACAATCTTCTCGTAGCTGCACTCATAAGGATCAAGATCGATCAACACATAATCGGGGTTCTCCAGCGTCCCCAGCCGGCTCATCCAAGGATTGTGATCGATGCATCCCAAGTTGACCAAGTACAACAACGTCGCACGATCGTCCCCAATCACATATTCGATCTCGTCCGCGACCGCCGTATGCAGCCACTTCGGAAAACTCTCCGCAATCTGCTTCTGAAAAAAGAACGGTTTGTCGATCCCGTTCGGGTAGCGCTTCAGCGACAACGGTCGCCCTTGCAAGTGCGGCACCAGCAGCGGCGCTACCGCATCGTAATAATTCAACAAATCCCGCTTGCGATACCCGTCCTTCGGATAAAACAATTTGTCGAGATTCGTGAACTTCAGTCGATGCCCGTCAATCGTAATCTCAGCTTCCTTAAAAGCCGCATCCAGCAGCGCCACCCGCGGAGCCGCCGGCGGATCCAGATCCTCGCGCAGCCCCAAGAACACCGGTGCCCGCAGACGGCCTTCCTCCGTCCAGTTAGCGAAGCGGACTTCACAAATCAATTCCGGTTTCGTCCAAACTACCTTCCGCGGCAGCCCTCGCGCCGGCTCCAGCGGCGATTCCTTGATCACCAACGGCGCGAGCTTAGTGAACAGCGTCTTCACCATCTTGGCGTCAAACCCCGTTCCCACATTCCCCGCCCAAGTTAGCTTCCCGCCAGCCGAGCGCGTCCCTAAAACCAGCGCGCCCAACCCGTGCCGATCGCCCTCCGTGTATCCGCAAATCACGAAGTCCGCCGAATCGACTACTTTCCATTTCACCCAATCCGCAGACCGCCGCGATTCATACCGGCTCTGCGCCCGCTTGCCGACCACGCCCTCCAACCCCTGCTCCTTCAGCAGCCGCCAGCAAGTCCGCCCCGCTGGTAGCGAAGTGCTCCGAATAGCGAATCGTTTCGTTCGGTTGCAAGATGTCTTTCAGCAGCTTCTTGCGCCCGATCAACGGCACCGCCCGCAGATCGCGCCCGTCCAGATACAACAGGTCGAACGCATAAAACACCACGGGATGGCTACGCGCCAGCCGCGCGATCGCGCTAGCGTCCGCCACATGCATGCGGCTCTGCAAGAGTTCAAAACTAGGCCGCCCTTGCGCGTCGAGCGCCGCGATCTCCCCATCCACAATCGCCGACCGCGCCCGCAAATGATGCGGCAGTATCGACAGCTCTGGATACTGCTTGTCGATCGCGTTCCCGTTGCGCGAAATCATGCGCAGCTTCCCATCCTCGATAAAGCAAACCGCCCGCACCCCGTCCCACTTGATCTCGTAAACCCAGTCGTCCCCCTCCGGCGGCTCGCCCTTGCCCAACTCAGCCAGCATCGGAGTAATGATCTTCGGCATGTCCGACGCCGCTTTCCCCGCCTCAGGCGCCGCTTCGAGTCCGCGAGCGATCTCCTCCTGCGTCCGCCCCGTCAGCACGCTAGCCGAATGATCCTCCGCATCCCATCCCACCTGCGCCGCCGCGTCCTTCTTCTTAATCAGCAGCCACTCGTTCCCCTTGCCGCGCTTCATCCGCACGATGGCGAACTCGCCCTTCAGCTTTTCCCCAGCGACCTTAAACTTAAAATCCCCCCGCGCCAGTTGCTCCTCCGCCGTAGCATCGCCCAGCAATTCATAAGTCCCGCGATCCCACAACATCACGCTCCCGGCCCCATAATTCCCCTTAGGAATCACCCCTTCGAACGCGCCGTATTCCAAAGGATGATCCTCCACCATCATGGCCAGCCGCTTCTGCTCCGGGTCGAGCGTCGGCCCCCTCGGCACCGCCCACGACTTCAACGCCCCACCCACCTCCAGCCGCAAATCGTAATGCAAATGCGAAGCATGATGCCGTTGGACACAAAATTGCAACTCATTGGCGCGGGAAGCAGCAGCCCCCGGAGCCGGCTCCGGCGTCTTCTCGAAATGGCGTTTCTCAGCGTACTTTTTTAAGGACATGCGGCCGATACAAAACGTGTAGATAATGTTTGAGGTATAGTAAGAGGCTGCGAGGTATAGGCAATGGCTTCCACAGTTTGGAAAGGGCACCTCACGTTCGGACTGGTCTCGTTCCCGGTTAAATTGTACAGTGCCGCCCGTAGCGAGAGCATCAGCTTTAACCAGCTTCACAAATCCGACAACTCCCGTGTCCGGCAAGTTTTATACTGCGCCGCCGAAGACAAACCCATCCCGCGCACCGAAATCGTCAAAGGCTACGAGTATGAAAAGGACCGCTACGTAGTCATCGAAGACGAAGAAATCAAGAAAGTCGCCCCGCAGACCGCGAAGGTCATGGAGATCCAGGAATTCGTCAAAGCCGACGCCGTCGATCCCATTTACCTCGAGACCTCCTATTACATGGCCCCCGACGAAGCCGGCGAGAAACCCTACGCCCTGCTCTTCGACGCCCTGAAAAAATCCGGTTACATGGGCATCGCCAAAGTCACCATGCACAACCGCGAGCACGTAGTGATCCTGCGTCCCGGCGCCAACGGCGTCCTGATGCACACCATGTACTTCAGCCACGAAATCCGCAAAGTAGACGAGTTCCGCACCGACCTGAGCCTGGTGAAAGAAAAAGAACTGGCGCTAGCCCAAAGCCTGGTAGAAGCCCTGGCCGCCGAATTCGAGCCCGACAAATACAAGGACTCCTACCGCGAAAACCTTCTGCAGATGATCGAGTCGAAGAAGGAAGGCAAGGAAATCGTAGCCACCCCCGAACCCCGCCAGGAAAAAGTGGTCGATATCCTCGAAGCCCTGAAAGCCAGCCTGGCCGTGGCCAAGAAACCCGCCGCGTCCGCGAAAGCCGTGACCTCCATCGCCGAAGCCAAACCCGCCAAACGCAAAGCGCGCGGTTAACGCACCAACACCGACACCAGCACTCCCGCCACCACCAGTACCGCCCCCAGGACGTTACCCGTAGTCGGCTTCTCCCCCAGGAAAATGAAAGCCATCGCCACCGCCAGCGCCACACTCAACTTGTCGATCGGCGCCACCCGCGAAGCCTCCCCCAACTTCAGAGCCTTGTAGTAAAACAACCAGGAAAGCCCCGTCGCCACCGCCGACAGAATCAAAAACGTGTACGAGTGCCGCGAAATCCGCCACAAGTCGCGACCGTTCCCCTGCACCAGCACAATCCCCCAAGCGAAGAACACAATGATCACCGTGCGGATCGCCACCGCCAAATTACTATCCACATCACGCACGCCGATCTTGCCCAAAATCGCCACCATGGCACCGAACAGCGCCGACAGCAACGCGTAAATCGCCCAAGTCATCCATCCAGATTAGCTCGCTATACTGGACGCCATGCCCAAACACATCGGCATCGTCGGAGTCACTTCCGAAGGCGCCGCCCTGTGCTACCGCACCATCTGCCAGGAAGGCGAAGCGCAACACGGCTACGCGCATCCCGAAGTCACGCTGCACAATTTATCGCTCGCCGACTACATGCGCGCGATCGAAGCCGAGGACTGGCCCGCAGTCGGCCGCCTGCTCCTCGAATCAGCCGCCAAACTAGCGCGCATCGGCGCGACCTTCGCCATCTGCCCCGACAATACCGCGCACCAAGGACTCAACCTAGTCCGTAAACAATCCCCCATCCCCTGGCTGCACATCGCCGAAGAAATCGCCGTTTTCGCGAAGAACCGGGGCTACAGTAAAGTCGGCGTCCTAGGCACACGTTGGTTAATGGAAGGTCCCGTCTATACCGACGCCCTCGCCGCGCAAGCGATCGCCTGCGAATTCCCCGACCGTGAAGTCCGCCAGCGCATCAACTCTCTCATCATGGACGAACTAGTATTCGGCCGCTTCACTCCCGTGACGCGCCAGTATTTCCAGCAAGCGATCCAAGTCTTCGCGAGCAACGGCTGCCAAGCAGTAGTACTAGGCTGTACAGAAATCCCCCTGCTGATCCAGCCCCAAGACTCCGCGCTACCCACTCTCGATTCCACCCGCACCCTAGCCCGCGCCGCCCTACGCGCCGCAAAGACGTAATTTATTCCGCTTCTCCCGGTGCGCCCCATACGTCAACAAAGGACTTACAAACTGGCGACCCGCTTGCATACCAGATACGCTGAGAGGTGCATGATGGAATCGACAGAGATGCTGAAATGCGAGAATTTGTTGCCCGGTTCGATGATCGACGTCGAAACCAAGAGCCGCCACTACCGCATTGAGTGCCTGGGCGGAAGCTCCATCCGCGTCTCGGGCCACCCCGAGTATTGCCCCGAGCCCGTGCCGGCGAGCCTGCAAGGTTCGGTAGATCACGAAGGCGTCCTCGAGCTAGGTTTCATCGGCTGCGGCATGCGTATGATCTTCCTGCTGGACGACACGCACCCCATCACCACGTCACGCGTTCTACACGTCCGCGTAGAACAACCCATTCAGTAGCGTTCAAGCGCCCATCTGCGCGGCCAGATCCACCATATCGCTCGACACAATATCGAAGTCGCCGGCCTTGGCATGGTCCGCCTTGCCGCCCGCCCCACGCTCGTTCGGACGATAAATAAACCCGGTGCGCAATCCAAAACTCCGCGCCGCCTTCAAATCTCCCGAATGCGCCGCAGCCATCATGACTTCTTCCGGCTTCAACCCCAACAACTCCGCCGCGGTCAGATAAGCCTCCCGATCCGGCTTGTAATGATGAGCCAGCTCCGCCGACAAAATCAGATCCCACGGCAGCCCCGCGTTCTTGGCCATATCGTTCAGCAACCCCACGTTGCCGTTCGATAACGGCGCAATCGTGTACTTCTTCTTCAACCGCGTAAGCCCCGCCACCGAATCCGGCCACGGCTTAAGCCGGTGCCACACGCGATTCCAATGATCCTTCTCCGCCTCGCTGAGCCCGGCCATGCCGAACTCCTTCAGCAGTTCTTCCAGCAGCATCCGGTGCAGATCATCCAACTTCGTCCACGGAAGCTCTCCCTTGCGAACTTTCTCCATCGCCGGAGCATACCCATCCCGCCAGTGATCCGCGAACCGCGCCCAGTCCACATTGAGATTCTTGCGCTTGGCCCAAACCAGCCCTTCCTCAATAATGGATCCGCGCCAATCGACAACCGTCCCAAAAGTGTCGAACACTAACGCCTTTACCTGCGGACGCCCCTGCCCCCGCAGCGCCAGCGCCGCCACCGCCCCGATGCCGACAGCAAAAGTTCTACGCGTCATGCGACCCTCCCTTTAACAACTCCTCAGCATAAATCGCCCCCGCCGGCGTGTCCTCATGCTTGAAAAAGACGAACACATCGCGCCCCTCCGCCAACTGCCGCCGCGCCCGCGCCGCAATCTCCAGCCGATCTTCCGCCGAATACTCTTCCTTTCGCAGCCGCGCGTAAACAAACGGAGCCGTCACCACCTTCGGCACCTCAAACGTGTCGGACTCCGCCAAACACAGCGCCACCCGGTGCTGCTCCAGCAACCGGTACACTTCATCCGTCAACCAAGTAGCATTGCGAAACTCAAACGTAGTCCGAATATCCTCCGGCAGCTTCGCCAGAAACGCCCCCAATAATTCCGTGTCCACCTTGAAGTTCGGAGGCAACTGAAACAGCACAGGCCCCAGCCTCCGCGAAGCCCGCAAGGGCTCCAGCGCCTTAAAAAACAACTCGGTAAATTCAGATTCCTTCAACCGGTTAATATGCGTAATCCGCATATGCGCCTTGCAAGCGAACAGAAACCCATCCCCCGTCGCCGCCACCCAGTTTTCGAGCGTAGCCGCCTTAGGCAACTGCCGAAAAGTGTAATTGATCTCGACCGCATTCAGCCGTGTAGCGTAATGCTTCAAGAAATCCTTCGCGGCGAGCTTCTGCGGATAAAAATCCGGCTTCCAACTCGCATAAGCGAATCCCGAGGTCCCCACAGATAGCCGAGCCATTCTCTCAGGCTACACTGGAAGTTAAGTGAACCCCCGATCCGCCGAACGCACCCCCTCCGGCAAACATTCGCGCGACAAAGGCCCGACGCCCAAGCGTTCCCAATCCGAACGCATCAAAGAAATCTGGCCGGACCTCCGCGAAATGATTCTGCCGCGCCGTAAACTCCTGGCGCTGGGCCTCGGCCTCATGATCATCAACCGCGTCAGCGGTCTGGTCCTGCCTTATTCCACGCGGTTTCTACTCGACAACGTAATCGGCAAAAAGCAGCACTCGTTACTAACTCCGCTCGTACTCGCAGTAGTCGCCGCGACCGTCGTTCAAGGTATAACGTCATTCACCTTGACCCAGCTTCTGTCGAAAGCCGGACAGCGCTTGATCGCCGAACTGCGCCAGAAAGTCCAGCAGCACATCGGCCGCCTGTCCGTCGGCTATTACGACGCCAATAAAAGCGGAGTCCTCGTCTCGCGCATCATGAGCGACGTCGAAGGCGTGCGCAACCTCATCGGTACCGGACTGGTCGAATTCGTCGGCGGCGTAGTCACCGCCATGTTCGTTCTGGTCTTATTACTCCGCATCAGCGCGCTGATGACCGGACTCACCGCCTTCTTCGTAGCCGTATTCGCCCTGAGCTTATCGAAAGCCTTCACCAAGATCCGCCCCATCTTCCGCGAGCGCGGCAAAATCAACGCTGAAGTCACTGGACGCCTCACCGAATCCTTAGGCGGCGTGCGCGTCGTGAAGGGCTACCACGCCGAAGAGCGCGAAGCCGCCGTATTCGCCGCCGGAGTCAAGCGTTTGCTCGCCAACGTCGAAGCCTCGCTCACGGCCATGTCTTTCATGAGCCTCTCGGCGACAGTGCTGATGGGAATCGTAGGCGCAGTAGTCATGTTCGTCGGCACCCGCCAGATCTTCGCGGGAACGCTCACCCCCGGCGGCTTCTTCGCCTTCACCGCCCTCCTGGCTTTCCTGGTCGCGCCCGTTTTCGGAGTCGTCGGCATCGGCACCCAAATTACCGAAGCGCTCGCCGGCCTCGATCGCACTCATGAAGTCCTGAAAGAACGCCCCGAAGACGAAGACCCGAATCGCACGATTGCACTCGGCTCCATCAACGGCGAAGTGCTTTTCGAAAACGTCGGTTTCTCCTACGAACCTGGCAAGCCCGTCCTGTTCGACGTCAGCTTCCGCTCGCAGCCCGGCTCCGTCACCGCGCTCGTAGGCCCATCGGGCTCCGGCAAATCCACCATCATTAGTTTGATCAGCGCTTTCCACATCCCTACCGAAGGAAAAATTTTCGTCGACGGCATTGATCTCTCGACAGTCCGCCTGGACAGCTACCGCACTCAGCTAGGCGTCGTCTTACAAGACACCTTCCTCTTCGACGGCAGCATCGAAGAAAACATCGCCTTCGCCCGCCCCGGCGCCACCAAAGAACAGATCCTCGAAGCCTGCCGCATCGCCCGCGTCGACGAGTTCGCCGAGAATTTCGAAAAGAAATACGACACTATCGTCGGCGAGCGCGGCGTCAAACTCTCCGGCGGCCAGCGCCAGCGCGTCTCCATCGCCCGCGCCATCCTGGCCGACCCGCGCATTCTGATCCTCGACGAAGCCACTTCCAGTCTCGACTCCGAATCCGAAGCCCTCATCCAGGAAGGCCTGAAGTACCTGATGAAGGGCCGTACCACTTTCGTCATTGCCCACCGCCTCTCCACCATCCGCCGCGCCGAACAAATTCTGGTCGTCGAAGCCGGCCGCGTCGTCGAACGCGGAACGCATGAATCGCTCTACGCCCTGGGCGGCCGCTACTGGGATCTCTACACCCGCCAGCACGGCCTCGAAGCCAATCTCTTCCTGGCCCCCGGCGAAGGCGATTCCATCCCCGACTCCGAAAAAGCCGGCGGCTCCAAACCCGACGGCGCCGGCGTCAACGAAGCCATGCGTCTCATCCGCGGCGGTTGATTCCCCCCATGCCAACTAAAGTAGCGTTAGTTACCGGAGCCAACAAAGGCATCGGCCTCGAAATCGCGCGCCAGTTAGGAAACCACGGCTTCACGGTATTCCTCGGAGCCCGCAATCCCAAACTAGGCGAAGCAGCCGCCGCGCAGCTCCGTAGCGAAAACCTCGACGCCCGCCATCTCGAAATTGATCTCATCCGGCCGCAAACCAGCACAGCCGCCGCCCGCACCATCCGAAACGATTTCCCGCATCTCGACGTACTAGTCAACAACGCCGCCATCGTCGACGCCGCCGACGGTCCGCCCGGCACTCTCGATCTCGCGGTGGTCCGCCGCGTCATGGAAACCAACTTCTTCGGCACCCTCGCCGTCACCCAAGCCATGCTCCCCCTGCTGCGCGCCGCCCCCGCCGCCCGCATCGTCAACGTCTCCAGCGGCCTGGGTTCGCTCAACCTGAATGCCGATCCCACGCGGCCCTTCGCCGGTTTCCAGTTCCTGGGATACAACACCTCTAAAGCGGCACTGAACATGTTGACCATCCAACTCGCCTACGAGCTCCGCGATACCGCCATCAAAGTCAACGCCGTGAGCCCCGGCATGGTCGCAACCGACATGAACCCGCAAGGAACGCTGACCACTCAAGAAGGAGCGTCCGAACCCGTTCGTCTCGCGCTCCTGCCAGCCGACGGCCCCACCGGCGGTTTCTTTCGCTCCGCCGGATCCTACCCCTGGTAACCAAAACGCTCACCACGCACTACAGCGGCCCGTTTACTGTTTCTCGAACACCGTCACGGACGGTTCGCGGCTGGCATTCGGCGCTAGATTAACCGAAGTCGCCGTCATTACCCTGCCGTCAGCCGATATCGTGATCGTGGTCTTGCCAGTGGGTACGCCTTCCCGGCTCTGCGCGGCCTCCATGGTCTGCGCATCGATCAATTTCAAGGCGACCATAGTACCGGAAATTACCGCCGGCCCCGTAACCGCCACCGGCTTCCCGTCGAGCGGCGCCGTATAGACCACCCCCTGATCCGTCGACACTTTTAAGCGATCGCCCATCGCGGTATACGTCATCACGCTGGGTGTAGTACTGTGCACTGAGACCGCCTGCCAGATCGCCGCCAAACCTTGCGGCTCCCCCGTCGTCCTGTGATACTTCACCGTTGTGACCGCCTTCTCGCCGTCAACCAGTGTCCGCTCCGTATCCTCGGTCAGCGTCTTGCCGTCGTCTGAAATCTGAATCCGCCTGGTAGTGATCAGCTTGCCGCTCTCGGAGATGGTTCTCTCAAAATGATTTTTATCGATCTGTTTCCAGACAATCATATTTTTCGAGCCGTCCACCCCGTACGGCTTCCCGTCGAAGCGCACCGGTTGGACCAGCGGCCGCGCTTCCGATCCCCGCAGCTCTTCCAGATTCCCCTGCGAATCCCGGCGAAACTTCAAGGTGAATGACGGGCTGATCTTCCTCTTGGACTCATTCTCTTTCCACGTACCGGTGAATTTGGATGCAGGCGTTTGTGCGAAGCACACGAAAGACGCAGCAAGCGCGAGCATGATCGCTCTCGCGCTGAAGACCGATAGTCGTTCGGAAAACATAGCGCTTCTCCTTTAAGCCGGAACCGGAATATGGGGGCCGGGTGCCTGCCATTATAGAGGGATTTTCTCTAGTGAGATGGTTCGCGCAAACTGCCCCCAAAGTCGCCCCTCCGCAACGCTACACTAGATATTTCTCGGAGGAGAAATATTCATGCGTTTCAAATTGCTGCCAGGGGTGTTCCTATTGGCCGCCCTCGCTTCCGGTCAGATCATTACCGACTTCGCCGGCAACGGCGCCTCCGGCTACACGGGAGACAACGGCCCCGCCACGCAAGCCAAGGTAAACCGCGTGGTCGGCTTAGCCAGCGACGCCTCCGGCAACATCTACCTGGCCGACCAAAATAACAACGTGGTGCGCAAAGTGAACCCCAGCGGCACCATCACCACCTTCGCGGGAACCGGCGCGCAAGGATTCTCGGGAGACTCCGGCCCCGCCACTCAGGCCCTGCTCAACCAACCCTCGGGCGTATGCGTGGCGCCTTCGGGTGTGGTCTATGTCAACGATCAAATCAATCACCGCGTGCGTGCGATCTCGACTTCCGGAACCATTACGACGGTAGCCGGTAGCGGATCGGCGCTCAGCTTCGGAGACGGCGGACCCGCCACCTCCGCAGGGCTCGAAAACCCCATCCGCTGCGCCGTCGATCAGAACGGCAACCTGTACATCGTCGATCAAAACGCCCATGACATCCGCAAAGTGAATACCAGCGGGATTATCAGCACTTTCGCGGGCATCGCCAACGCGCAGGGCTTTTCGGGTGACAACGGCCCGGCCGTCGCGGCGCAGATGAACAATCCCACCGCCGCCTCCTTCGATGCCGCAGGCAATTTGTACGTCACCGACCAATTCAACCATCGCATCCGTAAAATCGATACCAGCGGCATCATCACCACCGTCGCCGGAAACGGCGTCAATGCCTTTGCCGGCGATCACCTTGCCGCCACCTCCGCCAGCCTGAATTACCCCGGCGAAACCGCAATCGATTCCGCCGGCAATCTGTTTATCGTCGACTCGGTGAATGAGGTGATCCGCATGGTGAGCGGCGGAATCATCACCACCGTAGCGGGAACTCCAGCCACCGCCGGAAATAACGGCGATGGTGGCCCACCTTCACAGGCGCAATTCAACAATCCCTTTGCCCTCACGCTCGACCCCGCCGCGAATCTCTATGTCGGCGACATCGGTAACAACCGAGTGAGAGAAATTACCGGTTTGGCCACCGCCTCCAGTCCCTGCACATATACGCTGAGCTCCGGCGGACAGGGGTTCCCAGCCGCCGGCGGAAGCGGCAGCATCACCATAACCACCGGCATAGGTTGCCCCTGGAGCATGTCGGGCGCTCCTCTGTGGATCACCGGCGCCACCTCCGGCAGCGGCAACGGCATCCTAACGTATCAGGTAGCGCAGGACGTAGGAACCGACCAAAGCATCACCGTGACCGTCGCTGGACTTCTATTCACCATCGAGCAGGAAGGCGGGTCGATCACCGGCCTCAATTTCATCGGCTCCATGCCCCACATCGCAGCGGAAGAAAACTGGACCACGCTGTTCACCTTGGTGAACAAAACCCCCTCCTCCGCCGAAGCCCGCCTGAGTTTCTTCGGCGACGCGATCGATCCCACCGGCACCGGCCCCTTGGCGCTGCCCCTGGCCTTCCCGCAGCAAGTCGGGAGCACAGGACCACTCTTGGCCTCTTCCTTTGACCGCCCGCTGCCCGCGAACTCTTCCCTCATCGTCACTTCCGCCGGAGCCCAAGTTCCGCCCGTCCTAGTCGGCTCCGCGCAGCTCTCCGCCACCGGAGCCGTCGACGGCTTCGCCATCTTCCACCAGATTCCAACTGCGCAGGAAGCCGTGGTGCCGATGGAAACCCGCAACGCCAGCTCCTACCTGCTGGCCTTCGACAACACCAACGGAATTGCGCTGGGCGTGGCGGTCGATAACGTTTCCACCGCGGGTGGAAACGTGGGCGTGATCATCCGCGACGACACCGGCCAGCAGCTCACCACCGATTCGCTCGCCGTCTCGGCCAGCGGACACACCTCCTTCGTGCTCTCGACCCAATACCCGATGACGGACGGCAAACGCGGCACCATCGAGTTCGATACGCCGGCCGGGGGCCGGATCAGCGTGCTGGGCATTCGTTTCACTCCGCCCAACAATGCGTTGACCACCATTCCCGCGCTCGCGAACGTTGGAACTACCGGCGGCAGCATCGCCCACATCGCTACCGGCAACGGCTGGCAGACCACCTTCGTGCTCGTGAACACCGGCATTACCACGGCGCAAGCAACTCTGAATTTCTACTCCGATGTCACCGGCGCCCCGTTGCCGTTGCCCCTGTCCTTCCCACAAGTAAGCAGCAGCACTACCACGGTAAATTCCACCTGGAGCCAATCGCTAGCCCCCGGAGCGACGCTACTAGTCCAAAGCGCGGGGAACCCTGCTGATTCCTCGCCCACCGTCGGCTCCGCCCAACTCACCACCAACGGCAACGTCGGAGGCTTTGTGATCTTCCGCTACAATCCCAATGGCCAGGAAGCTGTAGTGCCGTTAGAAAGCCGCACCGCCACCGGCTACATCATCGCCTTCGATAACACCAACGGCACCGCCACCGGAATCTCCATCAACAGCGTCTCGGCCCAATCCGTAAATGTGCCGGTAATCATTCGCGATGCGGCCGGCGCGACCATCGGCACCGACAACCTGCCCCTTGCCGCCAACGGCCACTTGTCGTTTACGCTGGGTTCTTCCCTGCCGGGTTTCAAGTACTCGCAAACCGCCGGTATCCGCGGCACCCTCGAGTTCGACACTCCCGCAGGCGCTCAGATCGGCGCACTAGGCATCCGCATCCCCATTGCGCATACGTTCACGACGCTACCCGCCCTGGCAAAGCAGCCGCAACCCGTCAGTCCCGTTCGATGACAACACCCATCGGTACGCTCAGCATCTCATCCCAACTCTGGTTCCCCCACTTCACCGTCTTAGTGGGATCAGGGTTCTGGCGGATTATTCGCCGAGTTGTCCCAATGCGCCGTCACCTCCACCTTGGTCCCCATCGGCAGCTTCAGCGGCTTTTCCAGGTAGTACACCACTTGCCAATTGAAATCGTAATGCGGCACGCTCAATAGCGTTTCTGTTTTCCCGCCCGGGTAAACCAGCCGAATCGTCATGTCCTTGCCGCGCAGATGCATGTGCGGTTGAAGGAACACCGACTCCACCGGCTCCCCAAACGTGAGCGAACCCTTGGCTTCATAATTGGGATCCCCCGGCGGAATCGCCCAGTGCCAGGCATTCGCCACCGCCGACATAAACCGCTTCTCCGGAGGCTCCTTCGCCAACGTCAACCCCAGCTTGGTCTGATCCTCCACCGCCGTCTTGCCATTCGGCGTGTAGTGAATCTGCAAAACAATATCCGACCCCGCTGGCACCAGCTTCGCCGAATGATCGATGTCAAACCGCTGCGGCTGCATCCCCGGTGAATACGCCGCCAGCAATTCATAACTGACATCCACCGGAGTCGACAACGGATCCCCCGCCGTCGGCTCCCCGTCCTGATCCTCCGCCGCAGGCGCATAGGGAACCAGCGGCTTAGCTTGCTTCATCCACTGCGAACCCGGCGGCCGCACCACAGCAATAATGTGATGCACCACCGAACGGTTGCTAGGCCGCAGCTCCGCCGCCGTCACCCAAGTGTCGCGAACGAATCCCGTCGGGATAACCAAGTACACATAAGGCAGCGTCCCCGTGGCAGGAATCTTGTAAGTCTCCGGCACCTGAAAAACTTCGTCCGGCCGGATGTTCCATCCCTCGCGCCAAGCAACCGGAGGCGGCTGGTCTTTCACATCGCCCGCCGGAGCGCCCGCATCCACCCAAGCGACAATCCGATTCATGTCCGCCGTGCTCAACCGCCGGTCCTCCATGAAGTGTCCGAACGCCGGATCTGCAAACCACGGCGGCATCCTCCGCGAAGCCACCGCAGTTTTAATCGCCTTCGCCCAAGGACGCGTGCCCTCATAAGTCAACAGCGCCATCGGCCCGATCTCCCCCGGACGATGACAACTCTGGCAATGCTTTTGAAACAGCGGCAGGATGTCTTTATAAAACGTGGGCGGCGCCGTACTATCAGCGCCGAGGGCGACCACGCCCGCGAAGACCCACGAAAATACCAACCGCCGCATACTTCATGTTGCGTCGCACCGAGGCCGTTTTGTCAAGCACGCCCCAGTTTTGTAAAGCGCGCCGCGAAGGGCACTCCGATTGCTCCAGTTAAGGCATGAATCTGTCGGCGATCGCATGCGTGCTGTTGGTAGCACTTAGCGGCTTGCGCGCAGAGTTACCGGCACGCCCAACTTACCTGCGCCTGCAGGTTCTGCTAGATCGCGCGCATTTTTCACCCGGCGAGATCGACGGCGTCTCCGGTGAAAACACGCGTACCGCCCTGCGTGTCTTCCGCGCCGTGCACGGCCTGCGCGAAACGGCCGACTTCGCCCCCCAAACGCTGCACGCATTGGAAGGCAAAGAGCCCGTCCCAACTCTCATTCCCTACACCGTCACCGAAGAGGACGTCCGCGGCCCCTTCGTCCCGATCCCCAACGAAATGATGGACCAAGCCAATCTGCCAGCTCTAGGCTATCAATCGGCCCTCGAAGCACTGGGCGAAAAGTTCCACGTCAATCCCATGCTGTTAAGCCGCCTCAATCCAGGCAAAGATGTCTCCACCGCCGGCGTCGAAATTCAAGTTCCCAACATTAGTGACCAACCGCCGCCGAAAGCCGCCAAAATCGTCGTCTCGAAATCCAAGCACTGGCTCGAAGCCCTCAACGCCTCGGGACACGTGATCGCCGAATATCCCACCACCAGCGGCAGCCAGCACGACCCTCTCCCTCTCGGCAATTGGAAAGTGACCCACATCACTCCCAACCCGGCGTTTTATTACAACCCGGATCTGTTTTGGAATGCTCCCGAATCCGACGCCAAGGCCAAGCTGCAGCCCGGCCCCAACAATCCCGTGGGCGTTGTGTGGATCGGAATCTCCAAGGAACACTACGGCATTCACGGCACGCCCGAGCCCTCGCTTGTAGGCCACGCCGAATCGCACGGCTGCGTCCGCCTCACCAACTGGGACGCCGCCGAGCTAGCCAAAATCGTAACCACAGGCACGCCGGTAATCTTCCGCAACTAGATGCTCCGTCTCCTCCTATTGACGCTCCCATTAACCTGCCTCGCCGGCGATCTGACGCTGCCAATCCACGGCCTCACCGCGCGCGACATTCGCGACACCTTCAACGAAGGTCGCGCCAACCGACAACCACACGAAGCCGTCGACCTCCTCGCCCCCCGCGGAACACCCATCCTGGCCGTCGCCGAAGGCGTCATCCAAAAACTCTTCCTCAGCAAACCCGGCGGCATCACCGTCTATGAGTTCGATCCGCAAGGCGATTATTGCTACTACTACGCCCACCTCGAACGCTACGCCGAAGGACTCCACGAGGGAATGTCCGTGAGCCAGGGAGAAGTGATCGGCTACGTAGGAACCAGCGGCAACGCTCCGCCCAACACGCCCCATCTGCATTTCGCGATCTTCAAACTCGGCCCCGAAAAACACTGGTGGCAAGGAACCGCCATCAATCCCTACCCGCTCTTAATCAAGCTGGTGAAATCGTCATGACCAAGCGGCGCTGGATCTTAACGGGCGTAGCATCGCTGTTAGTCATCCTCGCAATCGCCGCCACACTACTGATCATCAACTGGCCCTTCACCGAACCCGCCGTCGCCAAAGCCTTGCAGGACCGCTTCGCCCGCGACGTAAAAATCGGTTCCTTCCGCCGCACCTACTTTCCACCCGGCTTCATCGCCCAGGACGTACAATTTCTCCATCGCAAGCGCCAGGACCTGCCCCCGCTGATCACCGTCCAAACCCTCACCGTGCGCGCCAGCTACGGCGGCATGCTCAGAATTCACCAGCAAATCAACACCGTGATGATCACCGGACTGCACGTCATCATTCCCCCCAAATCGCCCGATGGCACCAAGCAAGTCTTTCCGCTCACCACCAGCGTTTCCGGCAAGAATCTAGCCATCGGTGAAATCGCCACCGATAACGCGGTGCTTGAATTCATGCCCCGCCAGCGCGGCGCGGACCCCTTTGTCCTCAAGATCGACCACCTCACTCTCGACCACGTCGGACAAAACGATCCCCTCACCTTCCACGCCCGCTTCAATAACACCGAGCCCCCCGGCGAGATCCGCTCCGACGGCCAGTTCGGACCCTGGGATGACAATGATCCCGGAGCCACCACCGTCTCCGGCGCCTACACTTATCAACACGTGAACCTGGCAGCCTTCGAAGGAATCGCCGGAACCCTGTCGTCCGTTGGAAACTTCAGCGGCACCATCGCCCACATCGATGGCGAAGGAAACATCGACGTCCCCGATTTCAAAGTCACCGGAAGCTCCCACGTCGTTCACTTGTCTTCCACCTATCAAGCCGTGATCGACGGCACCAACGGCGACACGCATCTCACCCAAGTCGAATCGCACTTCGGACGCACCACCGTCCTCTCGCAAGGCGACGTCAAGGGCCAACCCGGCAGCCACGGAAAAACCGTGACCCTCGCCATGAACGTAACCCAAGGCCGCGTCGAAGACCTCCTGCGCCTCTTCACCGGTTCCGCGCAGCCCGCCGAGAACGGCGCCGTCCGCTTGCAGATGAAAGTGAATTTGCCGCCCGGCCCGCTAAGCTTTCTGCGCCGCCTGCGCCTGAACGGAGATTTCGGCGTCGGCTCCGCCCACTTTACCGACCCGAAAATTCAACTCCCCGTAAACCGCCTGGCCGAGAGCGCCCACGGCGAAAAGAAAGACCAGGAGGAAGCCAATCCCGCCACCGTGCTGTCTGACCTCAAAGGCCACGTATCGACCAAAGGCGGAGTGGCCCAACTCACCAACGTCTCCTTCACCGAGCCCGGCACCCTAGCCGAAGTCGCCGGCACCTACGATCTCATCAGCAAATCCGTGAACCTCAAAGGCGTGCTTCACACCAACGGAAAACTTGCCGACACCACGGCAGGCTTCAAGTCCGTAGTGTTAAAAGCCCTCAGCCCCTTCATCAAGAAGAAATCCGTCACCGTCGTCGCCTTCACCGTCACCGGTACCTCGAGCGACCCCTCCTTCGCCCTGGACTTGCTGGGAAAAGGCCTTCTCGGCAAACGCTAGCTGCGACCGCCCGCGTCCCCGCGCATCAGATAATAGAAACTGTCGGCTCCCGGGATTCAAACCCACCGATGTCTAACCCAAGTGATGACTGAAACCGTCGCCTTCCTGGTCAAGCACGGCTACGTCGTGCTATTCGCCGCCGTGCTAGCGGAGCAGAGCGGCTTGCCTCTGCCCTCCGCCCCGTTCCTGTTAGCCGCAGGAGCGCTCGCAGGACTCGGCCGCCTGAACATTCTCGAAGCCCTCCCACTAGCCATCCTGGCCTCCCTCCTAGGCGACTCTCTCTGGTTCTTTTTAGGCCGGAGCCGCGGCAGTTCCATCCTGCGTTTCCTCTGCAAGATCGCCCTCGAACCCGACAGCTGCGTGCGCCAGACCGGCACCGTTTACTCGCGCTACGGAGCGGATTCCCTGCTGTTCGCAAAATTCGTTCCCGGTCTGAGTACCGTAGCGCCCCCCATGGCCGGCATGTACAAGCTAGTCCCCTGGAAATTCGCCCTCCTCGACGCAGCGGGCGCCACCTTATGGGCCGCGGCTTATATGACCATCGGCTGGTGGTTCCGCACTCAACTCGAAGTGCTGGCCTTCTACCTCGAGCGCCTGGGCTCCGCCGTAGTCATCGCCGTCGTCTCCATCCTGCTGCTCTACGTCGCGCTCAAATACATCCAGCGCCAGCGCATCTACCGCTCCCTGCGCATCGCCCGTATCACGCCGCACGAATTGAAGGAACGCATGGAAGCCGGCGAAAGCCTCTCGCTCGTCGATCTGCGCAACGCCATCGAAAGGCATGAGGGCAGCATCCCCGGCTCCATTCAGATCAGCCCCCGTCAACTAACCGAAGACCAAGTCGATTCCGTAATCGCCTCTCTAGCCGGCGCCGAAATCATTCTCTACTGCACCTGTCCCAACGAAGTCACCAGCGCCCGCGTAGCGCTCCAGCTAAAACGCCACGGCGTCGCCCACGTGCGCCCCCTCGAAGGCGGATTCCCCCTGTGGCAAGAACTGGGCTTCCCCGTGGAAGCAGTGGACGAGGAAAAATCGGCCCGTTCCGCCGCCTGATTCCTTCGGCAATCCGCCGCCGTCAACTAAGTAGTTCGCTCGATTCCCGAACCCCCAAAAAATGCCTTAGCATCAAGGTAAGACGGAGGGCTACGAACATGACGAGATCAAAGCTCGGGATCGCGCTCTTAGCTTTCGCTGCAACCGCCGCGGCCGAGACCAACACCTGGGAACTGGGACATCCCGACGCCAAGCTCATGCTCGGCATCGACGTCAAGAGCATCCGCGAGTCCGACGCCTGGAAACTCTTTAGCGAGCAAACCAAGGCGCCAACGCCGCCGGCACAGCCTCCAGTACAAGCGATGCAGGCCATGGGCAAGCAAATACTGGATCAAGTCAACTACATACTTGTCTCCTCGCCTGGCAACCCGACCTTGAACGCCAAGACCAATGCCCCGTTCCTGCTGGCCATAGAAGGCAAATTCCCGCTGGAGGCGTTGCAAGCGTTTCAGCAGAGTGCCCCGCGCCGTTACCGCACAGCCGACCTCTATCGCACCACGAAAACCGACACCACCACCCTCGCAGTGATGGACAGCCTGCTACTCTTGGGCGATGAAAAATCCGTTCTCGCTGCGCTCGACCGCCGCGGCCACACCCTGCCCCCCGCTTCGAAACTGTTAGCCCGCGCCAAAGCCTTAGCCGCCACCCACGACTTCTGGATCATCGCCGACGAATCGCTCTCCAAATTTCAGCCCGCCACAGCCGCTTGGAACCCGCTAGGCGCGCAGTACGCCTCGCAAATTAAGGGCATAGATTTCGGATTGGCACTCCGCGAAAGCTTCCAATTCGAGTTGAGCCTCGCCACCGAAAGCGAAGCCGCCGCATCGCAGATGGCGCAGATGCTCGCTTCCCAAATTCAGATGGGACTGGCGGCGCAGCCCAACTCAGCCGAAATCGCGGAGACGGTGCAGAAGCTGAAGATCGATTCCCTAGGAAGTCGTATGCGCGTCAGCCTGGCCTTAACCAAAGAGGAATTTGCAGCGCAATTGCAAGCCGTGCAAACCGCGCGTTTACAGGCAGCGGCAGCCGCTCCCAAGACTCCGCCGCCAGCCGCGCGCCCCGCCAAACCCGCCACGCCCGGAAAGATCACAATCTATGGCCTCGACGGCGGCCCGAAGGTGATCGAAACCAATCACTAACTTGACAGCCGTGGGTAACATAGAAGTATGATTACCCTCCGGCCAGCGGACGAACGCGGCCACGCCGACCACGGCTGGCTGAACAGTTACCACACCTTCTCCTTCGCGAATTATTACGATCCCAAACACATGGGCTTCCGCGCCCTGCGCGTCCTCAACGACGACCGCGTAGCCCCCGGCAAAGGCTTCGGCGCCCACGGCCACCGCGACATGGAAATCATCTCTTACGTCATGGAAGGCAGCCTCGCCCACAAAGACAGCATGGGCCAGCAAGAGGTTCTCGAGCCCAACATGGTGCAAGCCATGTCCGCCGGCACCGGCGTGATCCACAGCGAATTCAACCCCTCGCCCAAAGAGCCCGTCCACTTCTTGCAGATCTGGATCGAACCCGCCGAGGCCGATATCGAGCCCTCCTACCAGCAATTCGCCTTCGACCCGTCAGAAAAGAAAGGCCGCCTCCGCCTCATGGCCGGCCCCGACAAAAAAACCTCCGACCCGGCCGCGTTCATCCATCAAGACGCCCGCATGTACGCGTCAGTTCTAGCCGCAGGCGAGACTTTAGAACAACCCATAGCGAAAGGACGCCACGCCTGGGTCCACTGCGCGCAAGGAAACATCACCCTCAACGGCCACGTCCTAAAAGAAGGTGACGGCGCCGCTATCAGCGACGAGTCATCCCTCCAAATCGCCGGCGCCGGACAAAACGGTGGCGAATTCCTAGTCTTCGACCTAGCGTAAATGACCATCAATGCATTGGTGGTCTTCTACTCCCGCCACGGAGAAACCGAGCGCCTAGCGCTAGCAGCGGGCGTAGGAGCCGTACAAGCCCGCGCCAACATCCGCCTGCGCCGCCTGAAAGATCTAGCCGGCGCCGCCATCATCGCGAGCGATCCCCTCTGGACCGAAAACCTAGAACGCATGCTCCCCGACTACATCGCCCCCCGTGAAATCGACGCCGATTGGGCCGACGTAATCCTAACCGCCTCCTGCCCCGCCTCGCCCGCCGAAATGGAAGCGTATCTAAAATCCTTAAAACCCGGCGCAACCACCGTCCCTATTAGCGACGACCCACCGGACCGCATAGCCTCCGCCCGCGCCCAAGGCCGTCAAGCCGTCGAGAACGCAATAAAATTGAAATCGTGAATCTAGAACACGATCACGACGTAGCAGTAATCACCATCGACAATCCCCCCGTAAACGCCCTCAGCCCCGGAGTCCCCGAAGCCCTAACCGCCGCGATCACCCAAGCCAACGCCGACACATCTGTACGAGCCATAGTAGTCATCGGAGCCGGCCGCACCTTCATAGCCGGAGCCGACGTCAACGAATTTCAGAAGCCCACTGCCGCCCAATACTTGGCGAGTCTCCTCGAAGCCGTCCGCACAGTAGAAGACTCCACCAAGCCCGTAGTGATGGCGATCCACGGCACAGCGTTAGGCGGAGGTTTAGAAACCGCCATGGCCGGACACTATCGAGTGATCGCGCCGTCCGCGCAAGTAGGACAGCCCGAAGTGAAGCTAGGTCTGATCCCCGGCGCTGGAGGCACCCAGCGCTTGCCCCGCTTAGCCGGCGTAGCGAAAGCCGTAGAGATGTGCACATTCGGCGCACCTGTCAAAGCCCAAGACGCGCTATCCTCCGGCATCGTCGACAAAATCATCGAAGGCGACCTCCGCGCCGCAGCCATAGCCTTCGCGCGAGAAATCGCAACCAAGCCCTTCCACAAAACCCGCGACCGCAACGAAAAACTCACCGCCGATCCAGCAATCTTCACAGCCGCCCGCGATCAAGCCCGCAAAAAACTACGCGGCCAAACCGCACCACTAGCAGCCATCGACGCCGTGGAGTCAGCAACCCAACTCCCCTTCCCCGAAGGCCTCGCCCACGAAGCCGCCCTCTTCAACGAGTGCTTAAGCTCCCTGCAATCGAAAGCCTTGATCCACGCTTTCTTCGCCGAACGCGCCGTAACCAAAATCCCCGGCATCACCAGCGCCACACCCACCTATGAAATCGCCCGAGCCGCCATCGTAGGAGCCGGCACGATGGGCGGAGGCATCGCCATGGCCCTAGCCAACGCCGCCATCCCCGTCATCATCAAGGAAACCACCCAGGAAGCCCTGGACCGCGGCATGGCCACCATCCGCCGCAATTATTCACGCCTCCCCCCAGAAGCCGCCGCTCAAAAACTGGCGCTAATCACCCCGCAGCTAACCTACGACGACTTCGATCAAGCCGACATCATCATAGAAGCTGTCTTCGAAAACCTCGCAGCAAAACAACAAGTCTTCCGCGATCTCGACGCCATAGCCAAGCCCACGTGCGTCCTAGCCACCAACACCTCTTCGCTAAACATCGACCAAATTGCCTCCGCCACTCACCGCCCCGAAATGGTCATCGGACTCCACTTCTTCAGCCCCGCAAACATCATGCGCCTGGTAGAAATCGTCCGCGGCCAGTCGACCCTCCCAGAAGTAACCGCCACCGCCGCGTCTCTCACAAAGAAGCTAGGCAAGATCGGCGTAGTAGCCGGCAACTGCCCCGGCTTCATCGGCAACCGCATGATTAACGTCTACGGCCGCGAAGCCCAGTTCCTCCTCGAAGAAGGCGCATCGGTTGAGCAAGTCAACCAAGCCCTCTACGATTTCGGCATGCCCATGGGCCCCCTAGCTATGTTCGACCTCGTCGGCAATGACGTAATGCGCGACATCGCCAACGTCTCCGGCGCGCCCCCCGGTTCTCGCCGTCCGCTAGTTCTCCCGCAACTATGCGCCCAAGGCCGCCTAGGCCAAAAAACCGGCAAAGGCTGGTCACGCTACGATGAGAACCGCAAACCCTCGCCTGATCCCGAAGTAGCCGCGCTAATCGAATCGACAGCCCGCGCCGCCGGCATCGAACGCCGCATCATCGCGCAAGAAGAAATCGTAGACCGCTGCATTCTAGCGTTAGTCAACGAAGGCACCCGCATCTTAGAAGAAGGCATGGCCCTGCGCTCCTCCGACATTGACGTGATCTACATCACCGGCTACGGCTTCCCCGCCTGGCGCGGCGGACCCATGTTCTACGCCGCAGCTCTTGGCCTCTAATACAGCCAGAAATGAATCTTTTCCGAAATCCCGCGAACCAGCCCGTTAAACGGCATAATCACGCCTAAATCCCGTCCATCCACGCTCGAATCGAGCCCGTGCTCCACGGTAAATTCAAACCGCATCGGCGAACCAGAATCCACACCCGCCGGCAGATCCGCTTCATAATACTTCTCATCTGTACCCGTAAAACTCTGCGTCCCCGCACTCTGCCCATTTACGGTGCAAGACATCTTCACCACCGATGACACAGATGCCACAGCAGCGGGAATCACAAATTGCAGCGAAAACTTCGGCGGCCGCAGCGCCTCCAGCAACGTAACCTCAAAGCTAAACCGCTTCAAAGTCCAAGCCCATTTGAGCTCCGTGACCTCCGTCCACCCGTCCAACAATCGAATCTCCGCAGGAGCCGACAACCTCTCACTGCGCATAAACAAAAACGCCCGCGCGTCTTTATCCAAATCGACAGGATTCGCCGTCGTCGCACCAAACCGCAACTGATCCAGAACCCGCCACCCACTGCGCTTCGCAATCCTCTCCAGCCCCGCCGGAGAAAAAATCCACTGATTCGTCGGATCGTTATTCGTCTCGCGGTGATCCAGCAAATAAGCCAGCGCGTCATTCTTCATCGCCACGCCCGACTTCGTCACGTCCGCCACCCGCGTGCTCAATACGCAATACCGGCAGTGTTTTGCCAGCGTCTCCAGCGCTAGATAAGGATTCTTCAAGTGATAAAGAACCCCCAGCGAAATCGCCAGCCCGTAATTCCCGCCCGGCAATTGGGTCGCGTAATCCGCATCCAGCTCATGCACCGCCACCTGCAGATTCATCCGCTCGCGCAGCGCCTGCACCCCCGCCATCCAGTTGTGATTGCTAGGAGGATTATCCGCCGCCGCCACCTCGCATCCCAAACTCGCGAAAAACAACGGAATATCGCCATCCCCACACCCGAAATCAATCACCGGCCCCGCCTCAAACGCGCGCGCGAAATCCGCGAAATGCTTACGGAAAAACGGCGCCATGTGATCGATCGACGCCATGCTGTCGTAGGGATACCACGTCAGCCCCAACGGCAGCGGCTCTTTCTTCGCCTCCGCCAAAAGCTTCGAGAATTCGAAGCGGCTATCGATAATTTCCTGCGCGCTGGCCGGACGCCGCCGCGCAATGGGGTTCGCAGACATGTCTTACGATTATCCCCGAACTCACTTGCGATCGGACGATTCGTCCGTCAACCCCAGCGGCCGCGGCGGAACACTCTTCGCCAGATCCGACCGCTTCTGCGCCTGCCTCACGAAAACATAGCGCAATCCCAGCAGCATCGCGATTACCAACAGCGTTCCCGGACCGATACGATTCTGCCGCGACGGATTCGCATACTCATAAATCGAAAGCCCCAGCACCAGCAGCGCCATCACCAGAGCAAACTGACTTCGGAATCGCACGCGCGCCTACCTCAACTTCGGCCCGTACCCGAGCCGCCGCCCCAACTTCAACCACCGCGAATCCGCAGCCAGATTCAACCGGTCTTCAAGCGTTGCCAGCCTCCGCTCCAGCGCGGCCTTCTCATTGTGCAGCCGTGAAATCTGATTTTCCAACTGCGGATTCCCCACCTCGACCGCTTCCGCCGCCACCACAGCCGCCTGCTCCGGCACCGCCACCGGAGCTTCCCGAACCGGCATCGCCGCCGCAACCGCGCCCGCCTCCCGCGCCACTTTGCGAGCCACCAACGGAAGGCTCCAGTTCCCCACCAGCACAATCCCGAACTGCGGAACCGATTCCGTTTGATACTCCACCTGCGCGAATCCCGAGCCCCGCAGCTTCCTCACCATATCCCGCTGCGAAAACTGCCGCATTACTAGCGTCGCCCCGATCCCGCCATGAAATTCCAGATTCTGATGAACTTCGAGCGTCTTATCTTTCTTCCGATTCACCAGCACATGTTCGCCGCCCAATTCCACAATCGAATACTCGTGCAGATCCGGATAATACTCGACAGTATCCTCGTCCGCCGCCGACGACGGCACCGTAATGCACAGCACCCCATGCGGCTTCAACAGCCGGAACGCCTCAGCAAACGCCCGCTCCACCGGAATCGCCACATGCTCGAAAACATCGCTCGACAAAATGAAGTCGTACGTTCCATACTGCTCCGGATGCGGCTGCGTAATATCCAAGTACGGCTGCCGGTCGTAATAAGTATTGGTGTAGTCGAACTTCTCCTCCAGCGGCGTAGCGTACAGCAAAGCATCGCTCAACCCGAATCCGCGAATCTTCTTGTCCTTGGGAAATTCGGAAAGCGTCCGCGCCACGCCGAACAGCTCAATCGACAGCATGTAAATCAACGCCCGCATGCGCACATTCGACCCGCAACCCGAGCACGTCGATGCCTCCCACGGAATCTCTTCCAAAGCGTTTCCCGTGCCGCAGATATTACAGGTGAAAGAGATCATCAAGGAACAGGGTAACGCAAAGCCGATATCATGAAGCTGTAGGTATGGCTCCCGCAAGAAGAATCAATCCGTTGCTGCGCGTGATGTTTAGCGTAGTTCTGCTAGCGTTCGCAATTTTCGTGGTCGTGTTCAAAAAATCCACCACTTCCACGAAAACCGACCTGCTCACCCCCTCGAAACCCTTTCTGACGGACTCGCCCTCCTCCGAAGGCACCAATCGCTTCGCCTGGATCCCCAAATATCCCGGCGCCACCACCGAAAACATCAGCAGCAAACAGACCCGCGACGAACTGAGCTACGGCTTCAATTTCCACACCCCCGACGACTTCAAAAAGGTTCTCACCTTTTACCGCGATCAACTCCAATCCGCCGGCTTCCAGGTCGACTTAAAGGAAACCACCACCGCCGCCGGCGAGCTCCACGCCAAATCCGACAGCAGCAACCGCACCTTCGACGCAATCGTCGCCAACGTCTCGCAAGGCATCGGCGCCGAGGTCGGCGTAACCGCCGTGCAACACCAATGAAACGTAAACCAGAAGTAACGCGCAAGCCAGAAGTAAAGAGCCCCGCCGGCCACTGGCCCCAACTCCACGCCGCCATCGAAGCCGGCGCCGACGGCGTCTACTTCGGCCTGAAACACTTCACCGCCCGCGCCAAAGCCGGTTTCGACCTCGACGAACTCCCCGAAGCCCTGCGTACCCTGCACGCCCGCGGCGTCCGCGGCTACGTAACCTTCAACACGCTCCTCTTCGAACACGAGCTCAAAGAAGCCGCGCGCGTCATCGCCGCCATCGCCGAAGCCGGAGCCGACGGCATGATCGTCCAGGATCTCACCGCCGTGCGCCTGGCCCGCGAAATCGCCCCCGACATGAAGCTCCACGGCAGCACGCAAATGAGCATCACCGACGCCCGCGGCGTCGAACTCGCCCGCAGCCTGGGCGTCGACCGCGTAACCCTAGCCCGCGAACTGTCGCTCGAAGAAATCCGCACCATCGCCGCCGAAGCCCAATGCGACTTAGAAATCTTCGTCCACGGAGCCCTCTGCGTAGCCTACTCCGGCCAGTGCTTTTCGTCGGAAGCCTGGGGAGGCCGCAGCGCCAACCGCGGCCAATGCGCCCAAGCCTGCCGCCTGCCCTACGAATTGCTAGTAGACGGCAGCGTCGAACCATTAGCCGACGCCCGCTATCTGCTTTCCCCCGGCGATCTCTACGCCCTCCGCCAGATCCCCGAAATCGTAGCCGCCGGCATAGCCGCTCTCAAAATAGAAGGCCGCTACAAAGACGCCGACTACGTAGCCCTCACCACGCGCGCCTACCGCCAAGCAGTAGACGAAGCCTGGGCCGGCCGCGCCCTAAGCATCACCCCCCGCGAAGAACTTCAGCTAGAGCAAGTCTATTCCCGCGGACTCGGGCCCTTCTTCCTGACCGGCACCAATCACCAAACCGTTGTCGAAGGCCGCGCCCCCCGCCACCGCGGAGTAGAAATCGGCAGCGTAACCCGCGTTGAATTCGACCGCGTAACGATATCCACCAGCGCAGCGCACGCCATCGCCCCGCTCAAACCCGGCGACGGCGTAGTGTTCGACGCCGCCTCCTGGCGCTCTCCGGAGGAACCCGAAGAAGGCGGCCGCGTATTCACCGCCCACAGCCAACTCAACGGCGAAATCGAATTACAATTCGCCAACGGCGCCATCCGCTTCGACCGCATCCACGCAGGCGACCTCCTCTGGCGCACCCACGATCCCGAAATCGACCGCCTCGTCCGCCCGTTTCTAGAAACCACCATCCCGCTCACCCGCCAGCGTGTGAACATTGCCGTGGAGGCCCGCGAAGGCGAGCCCCTGCACGCCATCTGGTCGCTGGAAAAACAGCCGCACATCAGCGTACAAATCGATTCCCCCGCGCCTCTTGACCAAGCGCAGAACCGCGGCCTGGCTCTCGAAACCCTCCGCGAACAATTCGGACGCCTAGGCAACACGGCGTATGAATTAGGCGACGTGACTCTCAATATCGAAGGCTCCCTCTTCGCCGCCGTCTCGACGCTCAACCAGATGCGCCGCGAAGCAGTGGAAAAACTGCAAGCGATAGAATCCCGTCCGCCCCACGCCGAAATCCACGACCCCGCCGCCGCCCTAGAAAAATTCGCCCGCCCCACGGCCGCAGCGCAGCCCAGCACAACGCCACAAATCCATCTGCTAGTCCGCACGCCAGAACAACTCGAAGCCGCGCTGACGCTAGCCCCCGCCAGCATCACGCTGGATTACCTCGACCTCTACGGCCTCCGCCCCTCCATCGAACGCGTGAAAGCGCAGCGGCATCCCTGCCCGCGTAGCCAGCCCCCGCGTTCTAAAACCCGGCGAAGCCAGAATCCTGAATTTCTTGATCGACCTGGACTGCCCCATCCTAGTCCGCCCCGCCGGTCTGGTCCACGCGTTACGCGACCGCGCCCACGCCCCGCTCATCGGCGACTTCAGCCTGAACGTAGCCAACTCCATCGCCGCCGAATTATTCCTCGACCTAGGCGTAGACCGCCTAACCCCCACCCACGACCTAAACGCCGCGCAAGTGGCGAGCCTGGCCCTCAGCATCGGCCCGCAAAATATCGAGACCATCGCCTACCAGCATCTCCCCGTCTTCCACACCGAGCACTGCGTCTTCTGCCGCTTCCTGTCGACAGGCACCAGCTACCGCGACTGCGGCCGCCCCTGCGAAAAACACCGCGTCTCCCTCCAGGACTCCAAAGGCCGCGCCCACCCCGTGCTCGCCGACGTAGGCTGCCGCAACACCGTCTTCGGCGCCGAAGCCCAGGAAGCCAGCGCCCACCTCGAAGCGTGGAAACACGCCGGCATCATCCACTACCGCCTCGAATTCGTCCACGAATCCGCCGCCCAAGTCGAGCAAGTGTTCCACGCCTTCGACGCCGCCCTCCACGCCCGCATCACCCCCAAGGACCTGTCCGCCCAACTCCGTCGCATCGCCCCCCAAGGCACCACCGAAGGCAGCCTGTTCGTCCCCGCCGATTACCTGACGCTTCCCGTCCTACAGTAACGACACCGCTTCCGCCCACCCATCTCCGCGCAGTATAATCAGCGCAGAGTAGGAGGGGCCATGCAATTTCGGGGATCCGTAATTTTCGCCGCTGCAGCACTATCTTTCGCCGGCGCCGCCAGCGCCCAGAAGCCCGCGAGTTCCACTCCACAGCCCGCCGCGCCAACCACCACCAACGGCAATACCAACGGCAGCACCAACACCCGCCCGTCCACGTCCACGTTCCCCAACGACTCCACTGTCCCCCAGGTCATCTATATCTCGGGAACCGTGGTCCTCAGCGACGGCCTCCCTCTCCCCGAGCGCGTCAAGATCGAGCGCGTCTGCAGCGGCCCTCCCCACCTCGAAACCTACACCGATAAAAAGGGACACTTCAGCTTTCAGGTCGGCCAGAATCTCGAAATGCAGGACGCCAGCTCCCCGTCCGCCTTCAGCGGCCCTGGCTCGCCCCTGGGAAACATGAACAGCAGCAGCGGCGCCTCCGGCCGCGGAGGCTTCAACGAACGCGATCTTTTGGGTTGCGAGCTCAAAGCCGACCTTCCCGGCTTCCAGTCCGACATGGTCCCGCTCAGCAACATCCATTACATGGATAACCCTGACGTCGGCACCATCATCTTGCATCGCCTCGGAAAAGTGGACGGCCTAACCATCAGCGTGGTCTCCGCGCTCGCCCCCAAAGACGCCCGCAAGGCGTACGAAAAAGGCCAAGCCGCCGCCGGCAAACACAATTGGGACGAAGCCCAAAAAGATTTCGAGAAAGCCGTCGAGATCTATCCCAAATATTCCGTCGCCTGGTTCGATCTCGGCCGCCTGCAGGAAGAGAACGGTCATTTCGAAGACGCCCACAAAGCCTACGAGCAAGCCATTGTCGCCGAACCCAAATACATCCAGCCCTTCGAACGCCTCTCCTGGCTCGCCCTGCGCGAATCGAAATGGCAGGAACTGGTCGACCGCACCGATCAGTGGCTGCGCCTCGATCCGCTCAACTCCGCCGACGTCTATTATCTGAGCAGCCTCGGCAATCTGCAGACCCAGCACATCGACGTCGCGGAAAAGAACGCGCGCGAATCCATCCGCCTCGATCCCGCGAAGAAAAATATGCGGACCCGCTACATTCTGGGCTTGGCCCTAGCGCAGAAACAGGACTTCGTGGGCGCCGCCGCAGCCGTCCGTGAGTACCTCGCCACCGCCAACCCGGAAGCCAAGGAAACCGAGGTCATCCGCAAACAACTCGCGCAAATCGACGACGCCGCCAAGCAACAAACCGCCGCAGCCAAGCCGCAATAACCCGGCAAGCTAAACTGGAGCCATGAGGCCGCAGCTCCTGCTCATCCTCGCGGCCACTCTGTACGCCGCGAACCCCGTCGTCGATCGCGTCGATTACAAACTGAATCTCATCGATTCCGGCCACGCCCGCCGCGGCTCCGTCATCGTATTCACTCCCGCCGAGTTGAACGCCTGGGCCCGCGGCCGCGTCCCGCAAATGTATCCTGGCATCCGCGATCCCGGCGTCACGTTAGGCCTGGGCACCGCCAGCGGCTTCGCCAACATCGATCTTCTAAAGATGCGCCAAGGCCCTACCAACCCGCTGCTGGCGAAATTGATCGAAGGCGAGCGCCCTCTGAAAGTGTCCGTGCAGTTGGATTCCGCCGGCGGTCGCGCCACCGCCAAATTAACCCGCCTCGAAATCTCCGGCATCGCCGTCACCGGAGCCCCCCTCGACTTCCTGGTGAATCAGTTCTTCCTGAAAATGTTCCCCGACGCCAAAGTGGATCAGCCCTTCGAACTGCGCGATAACATCGATAGCATCCAACTCCGCCCCGACGGCGTCCGCGTCACGATGAAAAAGTAAGCGCCGCCTTGGCAGCCGCGCGCCCCGTATTAATGCAGTCCGGAATTCCGATCCCGTCATAAGCGTTCCCCGCCAGATGCAGCCCCGCAATCGCCGCCGCCCGTTCGCGAATCACCGCCACCCGTTGCGAATGCCCCAACGTATACTGCGCCATCGACCGCGGCCACCGCGCAATGTTGTGAGCAATCGGAGCCGCCGTCAGCCCCAACATCCGCCGCAATTCCTCGCGCGCGATCCCCACTAACGCTTCGTCGCTCTCCTCCAGCACCGCCCCGTCATTGATGCCACCGAAGAAACACCGCAGCACAATGCGATCGTCCGGCACACGGTAAGAAAACTTCGTCCCCACGAAAGTACAAGCCGCCAACCGCCGCCGCTCTTTCTGCGGAACCAAAAAGCCAAACCCCGCCCGCTTCCCATCGAACTCCGCCGCCCGGTAAATCAGCGAAAGCGTAACCGACGAACTGTAATCAATCGCCCCCAGCACTTCCCCCAGCCGCGCATCCACCCCCGCCACCACCCGCGCCGCCGCCCAAGCGGGACAAGCCACAATCACCTGATCCGCCTCCATCCACCCGCCGCCAGCGCGCACCCGAAATCCGCTCCCCGTCTTCTCAATCGTCTCCACATCCGCCTGACAAACTTTAACCCGCCCCGCCAACCGATCCACCAGCGTCCCCAACCCGCCCTTCAACGTCCGGAATAACGACCCACCACCAGCCCCACTCTTCGCCTTCCCCGCAAGCACCCCCCGCACCAGACTCCCGTACTTCCTCTCCATCTCCAAAAACCGCGGCAGCACGCTCCCCACACTCAACTGCGCCGGATCGCCCCCGTAAACGCCCGACAGCAGCGGCTCCGCCAAGTAATCCAGCGTCTCCTGCCCAAAGTGATCCACCACAAACTCCGCCACACTGCGATCCCGCGACTCGCCCGGCCGCCGAAAATACTCCAGCCCCATGCGAATCTTCGTGCCCCATCCCAGCAGCGGCGTCTTCACCATCGGCATCACCCGCGAAGGCACAATCATCATCACGCCCTCCGGCAGCGCCACCAACTTCCCGCGCTTCCAGATGTAAGTGACGCGCTGCTGATCGTTCGACCCGATCACATCGCCCTCCAGCCCGACTTCTTTAATGAGTGCCAGCGCCGCCGGCTTGGCAGAAAGAAAACTATCCGGACCGCACTCGAGCGTGCAGCCCTCACTCACGCGAGTCTCAATCACACCGCCGACGCGTGCTTGTTTTTCAAGAAGGGTGCAGTCAGCCCCCGCGCGCGTCAAGTCGTAAGCGGCAGAGAGCCCTGAAATGCCCCCGCCAATGACCAGCACGCGGTTCCCCACGGCGTTCGCCTAAGGCCTGAAATCGCGCACGATTTCCACGCAGGCCTTCACATTCTCCACCGGCGTCTCCGGCAGAATCCCGTGCCCCAGATTGAAAATGTGACCCGGCCGCGAACCCGTGCGCTTCAACAATTCATGCACACGCATCTTCAACTCCGGCAGCGGAGCCATCAACACCGCCGGATCCAAATTCCCCTGGATCGCAGAGCGGTAACTGATATCCATCCAAGCCTGGTCGATGTTGATGCGCCAATCGACGCCCATCACATCGCCGCCCGCCGCATGCAGCTCGCGGAAAAATCCCGCCGCCCCGGTACCGAAGTGAATCGCCGGCACCCCCGCCGCCCGAATGCGTTCGATCAACGCGCGCGAATAAGGCGCAACATACCGTACGTAATCGTCCGGCCCTAGCGCCCCCACCCAGCTATCGAAAACTTGTACGATGCGAGCCCCCGCCGTAACCTGGAGCACCGCAAACGCGCCCAGAACGTCCACGAGTTTCCCCATCAGCCGCCGCCACAAAGTTTCGTCGCGGTACATCATGGTTTTGGTCTTAAGGAAAGTGCGCGACGGGCCGCCCTCAATCATGTAGCTAGCCATCGTGAACGGCGCGCCCACAAACCCGATCACCGGCACCCGCCCCGCCAACGCCCGCACCACTTGCTGAATGGACTCGCCCACGTACCCCAAATCATCCGTGTTCGAAATCGACAAACTATCGACGTCGTCCGAAGTCCGCACCGGATTATCGATTACCGGACCCTCGCCCGTCGCAAACCGCAGCTTTAGCCCCATGGGCTCCACCGGCAGCAGCAAATCGGCAAAAATGATCGCCGCATCGACGTCCAGGATTTCCACAGGCTGCAGCGTCACTTGAGCCGCCAAATCCGGCCGTTTGCAAATCTCCAGAATCCCGTGATGAGCGCGGATCTCCCGGTATTGCTTCATATAGCGGCCCGCCTGCCGCATAAACCACACCGGGCGAACATCCGTCGGCCGCCGCCGGCAAGCATCGAGAAACCGGCTATTCATGGGAGCCACACGCATCCCCCCAAATTAGCACAAACGTTCTTAGGAAATCGTGTTTTTTGCCCGTCCGCGCCGGATTCGCTTTAGAATCTGCGGTGCTTTCGCGCTAAGCGCCGCCGGAAGCGCCGGCTCAAACTGCAGATCCGGAGTCCGATAAAGCTGCAACCGCTCCGCTAACTGATGCCGTAAGAACTCTTTAGCGTGCTCAATCGCGGCCAGCGTAGCCGCCTGCTGCTCCGGAGTCCCCTGCAGCATCAACCGCACATTCGCCCGGCGAAAATCCGGCGAAACATGCACTTCGCTCACCGCCGCCGGCCCCACCCGCGGATCCGTCAACTCATAATTAATGAGTTCGTCCAACTCCTCGCGAAGCCCTTCCGAGACACGTTCATTGCGATGCGGGTCCACACTTCAGGATACCGCGGACCGTCTTTCACCACTTGGTGAAGTTGGTGCTATCTTGAATATATGAAGCGAGCGACAGTAACCATCAGCGACGAGATCCAAGCCAATCTCGACGCCTATATCCGGCAGCAAGAAGTTTCGCCCCCTCTGACCGCGATCATGCAAGCGGCCCTGCAGGAATTTCTGTCTCGCAGGGGATTCACCCATGGGTCCAGGAAACTACGCATCACTCCCGCCAAGAAAGGCAGCGGCGCCAAAGACATCAGCGTCGATCACGACCGCTATTTAGCCAGCCATTGAACCTAGCAGTGTTGGCCGACACCGGACCGCTCTACGCGCTGACCGACCCCTCAGATCAATACCACGCCCGCTCCCGCACCGAACTAACCGCCATCGAATCCCGTAACTTCACAGTAGTCGTCAGCTACGCCACGCTGTGCGAAACGCATACCCTAATCCTGCGACGCCTAGGTGGACCATACGCGCGCCAGTGGCTAGACGAAATGTTGGACGGCGCACTTCTTCTCAACCCGGAAGCCGCCGACTACTCGCAAGCCGCGGCACAACTGACGCGCTTCCCCGACCACCCCATTACTTTGGTCGACGCAGTGACCGCTGCGGTTAGCCGCCGGTTAGAAATCCCCGTGTGGACCTTCGATCACCACTTCGCCACCATGCGCACCAAGCTCTGGCATTGATCGCCGCCCAACTTGGGAAGCGCTAAGCCTCCGCTTCGACCTCAACGTTCGCCGATTTCATCAACACCCCAGCAATCTTCCGCAGAGTCTGCTCCGCCGCCTGCTCCTCAGCCAGCGATTTCTGCAACAACCCCACCACCTCGCGCTCCCCCAACCTCTGCGCCAAACTAATAGCCGTCATATACCCAGCCATTTCGTAATGCTCCACCCGGCTCCCCGCGCCAATGATCCCCAGATCGAGGATAGTCTCGTCGCCCTCTTCCTCCAGCGCCTCCGCGCCTTCCTTGATCACGCCTTCCATGCCTTCGCATTTCTTGCCCGTCGGTTTCATGTCCAGCAGCTTGCCCACTTCTTCCAGCCGTGCCACCTGCGCCTCGGTCTCCTTCAAATGCTTGGTAAACGCCGTCGCCAGCGACGCATCGTGCGACCCCTTCGCCATCTTCGGAATAGCCTTCGTCAGTTGCTTCTCCGCCGAGTACAGATCTTTGATCTCGTCTTCGAGCAAGTCTTTCACGGATTGTTTGTCAGCCATGTTAGTTCTCCTTTTTACTTTTTGCGTGCTTATGTTCGGTTGCGTGATCGCCACCGGCTTTGATCTTTTCTGAACTTCCGTCCCCCACCGCATCCGCCAGCGTGGCCAGAGAATCGGCAGTGCGCGTCCCTTGCTTTTCAGACTTGAACTCCTGAAACGCCGGCGCCGGTACGTACTCCCATTTCCCGCCTTCATTCCACGGCCCGCGGGCATCGCGATCCCCCTGATCGCCCACCCCCGTCGAATCGTTGAAATATTGATCCACCAGCCCCGCCGTCGGCGCAATCTTGCCGATCGTGAAACGGTCCTTGCCCATGCTTTCGAGCGCCGCCGTGAACGCCATCATGTGCGTAATTTCCCGCGTCATCAAAAACTGCAAAGCGTCTTTGGTTCCCGGGTCTTCGCAGAAGTTGATCAGCCGTTCGTAGACGATCTTCGCGCGTGCTTCCGCCGCGATATTGCTGCGCAGATCCACATCCAGCTCGCCCGTGATCTTCAGATAGTCCGCCGTCCACGCGTCGCCCATCGAATTGCACAGCCCCACGCCCCCGCCCCCCGCAATCGCGATCAACGGATCCGCCTCCGCCGCCTTGCGCGAAGTCTTCATGGGTTTCAGGTGCATCCGCGCCAGCGTGCCGACGATCTCCAGATGGCTCAGCTCCTCCGTGCCGATATCCATCAGCATGTCTTTGCGCGCTGCGTCCTCGCAGTTCAGGCCTTGAATCGAATACTGCATGGCCGCAGCCAGTTCCCCGTTGGCGCCGCCAAATTGTTCCAGCAGCATGTTGCCGAACTTCGCATCGGGAGTGTCCACCCTGACCGTATACATTAGCTTTTTTACGTGGTGATACATGCCCCGTTAGAAAGCACGCGTAGGGCCTTCGGGCGCGCTCGCAGTTGCACCGCGCAGGCATCAAGAGTCCGGTACTTTCTCAGCAGGGTCCCCGCAGAAGATGCATCTTCGACGCGAAAGATGCCGCTTGGATCCTTTCCGGAACCGCACGCGCCTCTCCAAAGATAGGTGCCTCAGTAGCGCTTTGCCCCATTACAATGTCCCTGTCATGCGAGTCTTGTTACGCTCCACTCTTTCCTCCGCGCTTTTTGTGTTGGGCGTCTCATTCAGCCAACCCGCAAGCGCCCAATTACCCTCCAAATATACTTTCACGCGGCTCAATGCCACCTTTCCTAACACCGATCAGACGATCGCCCACGGGATCAACGATCTTGGCTGGATTGTCGGCACTTATCACAACCCAACCGGAAATCACGGCTTCGTCCTGCAGCGCGGCGTATACACTTCTTTGGATGTCCCTGAGGGATCAAATACCATCGGGTTTGGCATTAACGTCTGGGGAGAAATCGTCGGCCGGTTCGACGCCACCAACGGCATGACCGCTGGATTTCTTTATTCGAATGGCCGGTTCACAACCCTCGAACCTCCCTTTCCCGGCGTATATTTCACAATTGCTTCCAGTATCAATCTAGAGGGCGACGTCGTTGGATGGTACTCGGACGGCCAAGGCTCGCACGGCTTCTTGTACGAACACGGGCGATTCTCGAAAACAGACGTCCCCTTCAACGGCGTGACTGGAACGGTCTCAACAGGAATGAATGATCTGGGCCAGGTCGTAGGCTCTTATGGCACCACCGATGGGAAGATCCATGCCTTTCTCGAGGACCACGGAACGTTCCAAAATATCGACGCTACTCCGGGCGGAGTTGAAAATCTCGCGAATGGAATCAACGACCGCGACCAGATCGTCGTAGGAGGCGGTGTCTTGCAGCGGGGTGTGTTGTTTCCCTTTTCGGTCCAGCTTCCGAATGTGAATTCCACCAACGCCCTGGGAATCAATAATCTTGATCAGATCGTCGGAATCTATGGAACCTCGCTGACGGACGGCCAGGAGTTGAGCTTTCTAGCGACACCCTCGCGCTGAATCTAGCTAAGCTTTTGCCAGCACGCTGCCGTACCCCATGGCCCGCCCGCTCAACCCCACCAGCTTTACCGCATTCATCAACGCGTGCGGAGTGCTGGAAACCACCGGCACCTTGCAGCGTTCCTCCAACGGCACCAGCAGGTTCAGAGTTTTCAGAGCCCCGCAAGAAATCAGCAGCGTATCCGATTTCTTCGCCGACTCCCAAACCCCCGCGCTGAAATTCAGCAGCTCGTCCTGCGTCACCGGCCCGCGATCTCCGAACCGCTGGATGCCCAGCCCTTTGATGACCACCACTTCGAATCCCGATTCCGTCAGGAACCTCTGCAGAGTCGCGTTGACCACATCGTCATAAGCCGTAGCCACCGCCACCCGCTTCGCCCCCGCCGTGCGCAGCCCATCCACGATGCCGTTGCTCATGCTGGTGCAAGGCAACCCCGTCGCCTTCGTCACTGACGCAATCAATTCCTGATTAAACGCCGCGCCCTTGTAAAAGGTGAGCGATGTCCCCATGATCGAAATCCCGGTAGCCCCGCGCTTGGCTAGTCTTTCCGCCGCCGGCACAATCTTCGGCACCACCGAATCGTAACCCTCGGGCGTCATGGCCGGCAGCCCCACGCCCTCCGCCAGAAACTTCACGCCCGTCGGATACAACAAGGTAGCCTCCGGAGGCACCGGATAATTCGCCGGCGGGAAAATCATCCCCATCACCGGCTCAGCCGAACTCCCCACCACGGCGCCAGCCGCTCCCACAACAGCAATCTCGAGAAATTGACGGCGACTAGTCATGATCTAAGATGTTATCCGCTCCACACACCCCGTGCAAGCCCGCATCCCACGGCGATTCAATCGTTTCGCACATCAGACCCACCCCCGCCCGTACCACCCCCGTGCATAATCGAATCGCAGTACAGCCTGCGCAGGCTAATCGTCGTAGTTAAGTTGGAATCCGCGCCCGTTGCGAAAGTAGCGGGCTAGCCGTCCTGGAAACATTGTGGAGAGGGCGGGACAGGAGAGAATCGATTCTCTGGTGATCGTTAAAAATTGCCGCGGGAGGAAATGGGAGAGAGCAGAAAACTGGTTGATTCAGTCACTTTTCTAAAGACCAGCAAGCCGTCCATGACCTCTACCACTCCGGTGGGTTGCGAAAGCAACCCCCCGCGAGACGATTTTTTGCAGCTATCTGCGTCTATCGGTTCCCATCTGCGAGCCAATTCTCAGCAGAAGTGTGTCTCGCGATAAGGCATAATCGATCAGGAGAATCAGCATGCAAAGGAACATCTGTTGTCTCGTTTTGATCGCCCTTACCGCCCTGGCCCAGACCGCAGCCCCCGTAGTCATGCGTGGCGACCGCTTCAAGCCCATCGCCCCAGCCGACTTCACGCCCGAACAAAAAGCCTTCATCGACCAAGTGGTGAAAGGACCCAACCCCACCACCGCCGGTCCTTATAATATGCTCCTGCGCAGCCCCGACCTCGGCCGCGTCGCTCACGAATTCGGCGCCTATCCGCGCTTCCGCTCCACCGTCCCCACGAAATTAAACGAGCTAGCCATCATGATGTCCGCCGCCTTCTGGCGATCTGAATTCGTGTGGTTCGCCCACCGCCGCGCCGCCCAAGGCGCCGGACTCAACCCCGCCGTCGGTGACGCCATCGCCGCCGGCCAGCGCCCCGCCATGCTTCAGCCCGACGAAGAAGCCGTCTACAACTTTTGCGACGAACTCCTCAACCGTCGCCAGGTGAGTGACGCCAGTTATTCGAAGTTAAAGGACCAGCTAGGCGAGCGCGGCATCGTCGATCTCACAGCAGCCATGGGCTATTTTCAATATGTGTCCATGATGCTCGACGTCGACCGCTACCCGCTGCCCAACAACGTCAAGCCGGAGCTCAAGCCGCTGCCCTAACCAACTCCGCGCGCACCAGCGCCGCGCCCTCCACCATCGCCCGCATCTTGCCGAACGCGACCGCGCGCGGCAAATACTTCATCCCGCAATCCGGAGCGACGATAATCTGCCGCGCGCTTATATAAGGAAGCGCGCGCCGTATCCGCTCCGCCACCACCTCCGGCGTCTCGACTTCATGCGTCGATAAATCCAGCACTCCCAGAATAATGATCTTGTTTTGCAGCCGCTCCAGCACCGAACAATCGAGCTTTGGCTGCGCCGTCTCAATCGAAATCTGCATCACCGGCGTCGCGCCCAGTTCTTCGAGGAACGCATAGCTCGACGGCTTGTTCTTGTTCTTCACCACCGCCGCATAGCCGAAACACAAATGAATCGCCGTCGTCCCCATCACGCCGTCAAGCGCCCGCCGCACCGCGTCTAATCCAAACTCGCGCGCTTTCTCCGGACGCGCCTGCATATAAGGTTCGTCAATCTGCACCACGTCCGCCCCCGCCGCGAACATGTCTTTGATCTCCTCATTCACCGCCGCCGCGTAATCCAGAGCCATCGCCCCCTCGCTCGGATAAAACTCGTTCAGCGCCTGCTGCGACATCGTGAACGGACCCGGCACCGTAATCTTGATCCGCCGCGCCGTATTCGCCCGCAGGAATTCGACGTCGCGAACCTGCACCGGATATTTGCGCCGGATCTTGCCCATCACCCGCGGCACCAGATCCGGAACCCCGCTGCGGCTCAGCACCGTCCCCGGATACACCAGATCCACGCCCTCGAGCGCCGTCGCGAAACGGTTCGAATAACTCTCGCGCCGCATCTCGCCGTCGGTGAGAATGTCCAGCCCCGCGCGCTCCTGATCCCGAATCGCCAGCAGCGTGGCGTCATCCTGCGCCTGCTCCAGCCATTCCGGAGCCACCCGCCACAACTCTTTCTCCCGCACCCGCGGTGGATTGTGGCTTCCCAAACGCTCCCGGTCAATCAACCATTCGGGCTGCGCATAGGAGCCCACCAACGTCGTGTGGAGCAGCATCATATCAGAAACCTTTCCCCAATCCTATCCGATTGGGTATTGACACGCGGTTGAAATAACGGATATGATTTCCGCATTGCGTATTTTTGGGTGATAGGGGTTGGGTCCTGACGCATCCGTGCGCAATAGGGGCTGTAATTACAAAAAGAGGAGTCCATGAAGACAAGAGTTCTGAATATACTGCTATTCGTGTGTCTGCTCGCTTTCTGCCTGCCAATGATGGCGCAGACCGCGGCCACCGGATCGCTGCAGGGAACGGTAACGGATGCGTCCGGCGCCGTCATTCCCAATGCGACGGTGACACTAACCAGCGCCGGCACGGGCCAGGAACGCACCGCCACCACGGGTGGGGACGGTACGTATCGTTTCCCGCTGATTCAGCCTGGAATCTATAAACTAAAGTTCGCCGCCAACGGTTTTAAGGGAGCCGAGGCGACGGGCATCAACGTAAACGTAACGGAATCCCCGGTATTTGACCAGAAACTGGAAGTAGGCACCGCGGCCGAGCAAGTCACGGTCGAGGCCAACGTCGAATCCCTGCAAACCGCCAGCTCTTCGATGGGCACGGTGGTAGGCTCGGCGACCGCCACGTCCATTCCGCTCACCACGCGTAATTACACCAACCTGCTGGGCCTCTCGGCCGGCGCCAACGCCAGCGTGAACAACGCCAGCGCCCTGGGCCGCGGCGGTATGGAAATCGCCGTCAACGGCGCCTCCACCGCGCAGAACACCTTCCAGATGGACGGCGTTTCGGTGGTCAATTTCGCCAGCAGCGGACTCGCGACGGAAGGCTCCACCTATCCAACCATCGGTATTCCAAACCCCGATACCATTGCGGAATTCAAAATCCAGACGTCGCTTTATGACGCGGGCTACGGACGCAACCCCGGCGCCAACGTGAACGTGGTGACGAAATCCGGCACCAACTCGCTGCACGGCACCGGCTTTGAATTTTTCCGCAACACCGATTTGAACGCCAACGACTTCTTCCGCAACCGCTCCGGTGGTTCGAAGCAGGTACTCAACCAGAACCAGTTCGGCGGCACGATCGGCGGGCCCATCAAGAAAGACAAGCTGTTCTACTTCGCTTCCTATCAGCAGACCTGGCAGAAGAACGGCATCGCGCAAGGGGGCTATTCGACGGGTATTACGCTGCCTCCGATTCCCAACGGCGACCGCTCCAACACCGCGCAGTTCACGCAACAACTGGGCGCGGCCTTCTGCCCCGCCAATAAAGCCGCCAATGTTCAATCTCAGTTCATGACAAATCCTGGGGGTGGTGGGACTGCGCAGGTAGGCGGTTTAGGCATGCAGGTCGCTTGCGACGGATCCAACATCAATCCCATCGCTGTCAAGTTCCTCCAGGCCAAGAACGCCGACGGAACCTACTTCATTCCCAGCTCGGGCACCGCGAACTTCCAGTCCGGCGTCACTTATAGCCAGCCGGCTTACGACAAAGAATATCAGGGCATGTTGAACCTGGATTACCTGATGAGCGCGAAGAACACCATCTCGTTCCGCTTCTATCGCTCCTGGGAGCCCCAGAGCCTAAGCTTCCTGGGCGCGTCCTATCTGCCGGGAACTCCGGCAACCGACCCCTTCGGCTACCACAACATGGTCACCAAACTCACCACCATCGTGAACAACAACATGGTGAATGAGCTGCACGTTTCCTATCAGCGCACCACCACCGACGCTTATCAGCATCCGCCGGTGAGCACCTACGCGTCGAACATCTATCCCAACACGCCGGTGGGTTCCAACTTCCTCGGGGGCGGCCTGCCCTTCAGCCCCGTGATCAACATTCCCGGATTCTTCCAGGCCGGCGGCAGCTCGTCCAATGACGAAACCGTGCACAACTTCCAGGCGCAGGTGGGCGATCAGCTTTCCTGGAACATCGGCAAGCATACCGTTCGCTTCGGCGGCGAGTTCGAGCAGGTCAACTGGTTCTGGGATTACCAAGGCCTTTCGCACGGCATCACGGCCTTCCAGACCTTTGACGATTTCCTCATCGGGCTGCCCGGCGGTTGCGGCACTACACAGGTTCCTGGCGTTTGCAACGGTTCCAGCTTCAGCAACGTTCTCAACACCAATAACTTCGCTGTCCGCAGCGGTCCTGGCGGCATCGTCCACGGCTACAAGGCCCGCAACGGCTATGCCTTCGTGCAGGATGACTTCAAAGTCAGCCAGCGCCTGACGCTGAACCTCGGTGTCCGTTGGGAGTACGACGGTTTGATGGCCGATAAGTACGGCAACGCCACCAACCTGTGGCTTTCGCAGATCGCGATGGTGAATAACGCGGCCACCTTCCCCAATAGCCCGGCTAACGCCACAGCCCAAGGTTGGGTGGTGGTGAACAACTATCAGTCCAATACCTGGGGCCCATTGCCGAAGGGGGTGTTGCAACTCAATAGCCCGGTGCCAAGCAAGAATGGTGTTCCGCTGCTCGACTTCGCTCCGCGTCTGGGCTTCGCCTGGCAGCCGACTGCCGGCAACAAACTGGTCATTCGCGGCGGCGCCGGTTACTTCTACGATCGCGTCCCCGGCAACACCATCGGCCACGCCGTCGAGCAGAGCCCGCCGTACTCGATCACACTCGACCAGGGCGCCAGCACCAACCAGTTCTCTTCACTGGCACAGCCGTTTGAAAGCATTCCGCTGGGGACTTTCCCCACGCGCTGGCTGAACTTCACCACCAACAAGGGCTCGGATTTAGCGCAGTCCTTCATGGTGGATAACCTGATCACGCCGCTGGTTTATTCCTGGAACTTTAACGTTCAATACCAGCTCGCACCGACCTGGATGATCGAAGCCGGCTACGTCGGCTCACGGGGAATTCATCAGCCCAACGCGCTGCACATCCTGAACGGAGCCGCCCTGGCCTCCGCCACTGCTCCCATCAACGGCATCACCACCAATACGACGGCGAACGCCCGCGAGCGCGTGCTGTATCTGGGCTTCTCGCCCACGGGTCTGCAAGCCGCCGACAATCAGGGCGACTACAAGTACAACAGCCTGCAGTTTACGCTGCGCAAGCAGATGTCGCATGGGCTGAGCTTCCAGGCCGCCTACACTTACAGCCGCGCGTTTACCACGCAGGGCTACTCCACCGGCATTCCGCCGGGACCGGGTTCCACCGACATCGGCAACCCGACCGCTCCGCAATACGGCTTGAATCCCCAGTACCGCCCCGAGCGCCTGGTGATCAACTACAGCTATGAAATCCCGTCAGGCCACATGAAGGGCGCGCTCGGCGTGCTCGCCAGCGGATGGAGCCTCGCGGGCGTAACGACGATTCAGGGCGGACAGCCGCTCAGCATCCTCGACAGCCGCGGCGGTGCGATCTACGGCCTGTCCGGAGCCACCGCGCTCTTGGCTTCCACCGCGCAGATCGCTCCCGGCTTCACCTACGCGCAACTGGTTACGCCCGGCGGCATCGAGTCGCGCCTCGGCGGCGCCAGCGGCGGTGCGGGCTACATCAACACGGCCGCTCTGACCACCATTCCCATCATCGGTGGCAACGGCACCGCTGGAACCGGCGGAACCGGTTGGGGCAACACTGGCGTGGGCATCATCTACGGCCCCGGCCAGTTTGACTTCGACGCGACGCTCGCGAAGAGCACCCGCGTGGGAGGCGTCCACGAAAACGCCACGCTGCAGTTCCGCGCGGAGTTCTTCAACCTCTTCAACCATCCGCAATTCAACATCCCGGTGGGCCTGAACTTCGGCGCCCCCGGCAACTTCGGCCAGATCACCAGCACCTCGGTGAATCCGCGCTTGATCCAGTTGGCTCTGAAGTATCAATTCTAGGTCAGCTACTTCCGCTTCACAAAAGGGGACGGTCTTCGGACCGTCCCCTTTTTATTTGCCTAGTCCCGCGCCGGATGATAGCCCGCTTAGTTGAAGATCCCCAGCGGAACCGATACGTTGATTTGCGGCCCGGTATAGGAGCCGGCGATATAGGGCGACAGGATTATGTATTTGTAGCCCGAAAGCTGCAGGTTGAGGCGGTGATCGTCGGTGCCGGAGCCAGGATTGGTGACGAATACATTCGCTGCTGTCAGGTTGAAATAAGTGCCGCCACCGGAGGCAGTCGGTTGGCCGTAGAGCACGGTGTTGGTGATGGAAGTGGTATCGGTGGGATCGTTAATCGCGCCGAGACGGACCGCATAGCGCGCGCGCTCGACCAGCGCCTGGTGGATGAATAAGAACTGACCGAAATCGAACGCGCCCAGGAGCATGCACGCGAATACCAGAAAGATCAGCGCGGTTTCGACGAAGACATTTCCGCCGCTGTTTTTTTTGCGTCTCATACGGGTGTCCAGACGCCCTGATACGCGTAGGTGATCTGCGGTTTATTGGTCAGCGTCGAGTTGGTAAACACAGCGTTGATGGTGTAGCCGCTGATCGAAACCGTCATCCCGCTGGGGACTCCGTTGGTAAAGATCACCGTCAAATTAACGTTGCCGGTGGTCAAGCCGGGCAGCGCCGGGGACGTGCCGGCGGAGGGACTTCCGTAGACCACCATGTTCTTCACATTGCCGATGAACAGAGCCGAAGGCGTGGTGGTGGTGGAATCGTAAGGATAAAGCGAAGCATAGCGCGCGCCGCGGGCGACGGCGTTTTCGAGACTGTTGTATTGCAAAAAGGTGTAGCCGAATTGAAAGGTTCCGACGAAAGCCATCACCAGGATGCCCGATCCCAGTGCGAACTCGATCATGGCGTTGCCGGCGCGATTGCCGAAGCGCGGTTTCATTGGACTAATTTCACCCGCGATCCGCCAGTTGTGCCTCCTGTGCCCGGTCCGGTGCCTCCCACGTTTAAAGTGCCCGCGTAAATGGCGCAATAGGGGTCGTTACCGTTGGTATTGGACTTGTAATAGTTGCTGGTGCCGGGACCGTTCGCGAGCAGCAGAAAGACTCCGTAGCCGATCACCGTCGTGGTATTGGGATCGGTGGGATCGACCACCGGCACCGCCAACAAGCGCTGGCCGTTGTGCGTAGCCGCGAGATAGCCGCTGACGGTGTTGTCGGTGGTATCGACGTCTTCGCTGGCTTTTTGATCCAGAATCTGCGCTTCACTTTGTTTGGTGCCGTTGGTCAGCAGCGGATCGATATTCGTGCCCACCGCCAGTTGTTGTATTTGGATGAGATCCAAAACTTCTTGGGTGATCACGCTATTCGAATTGCTGCCCCAGAAGCCGCTGTTGCTCGCCCCCCAGTCCGCCACCACGGCCGCTTTTGAAGCCGCCGTGTCGCCGCTGCACGCGGGGGAAACGAAGCAGGCGTCGGGAGTCGACGGGTCGCAGCCGTTGCGGTGGGAATTGAATTGGGGCCAATGAATATCGTAGGAATTGCCGACGATCAAGCCGAAGTTCGGCCCGGTGGTGTTGGTGCTGACGGCGGTGTAAGGAGCGAGGCCGCGCGGGACCGACGTGAGGGCCACCTGCGCCGCGGTTGCCGAAGAAGCGACGTTGGTGGTAGTTTGCGCTACTAGCACCGGAATAAAATACAACTGCATCGCGACGGTCGCGCTGACGCGCGCGACATTATAGCCATCAGCGGGACTGGGACTCGCGACGAACGGGCCCGCCAGCGACGTGGCGAAAGTCACCACGGGATTCTTCACGGTAGTGGTGTTGAGATTCCAAGCGTTAGCCGAATTCGTGACGGCATTCTGCGCTCTGGTGATGCCGGTAAGCGTGCCGTCGAGCGCCAGCGCCGCCGCCAGCGCCGCCGAGTCGCAATAGTTTTGAGTTTCGTTTTTGGCGATGAACATCCGTCCGACGTCGACCGCCAGACCGAGCATGCCGATGAGTGCAATGGCTGCCACCGCCATGGTGACCAGCACGAAGCCGCGCTTGCGCATACCCACTCATCGGTTCCGAAATCGGGTGTATGAGGGCGTAATGTAAAAAAAAGGGATGGGCTAAACCGTACCCAGTTTTTGCTCGAGCCAGCCCTGGATGACGTCGAACACTTGCTTGCGGTTGTTCTCGAGCATCATAAAGTGGCCGTTGCCCATGATGACTTTGTCCCTTAGCTGCACGTCTTCAGCGTCGCAGCCGCCGCTCTTCAAACGCGCGACCACCGCGGGTCCGCCGGTGCGGCCGGAGTTTTCGGCGGTGACCACGGCGATGGGGAAGCCGCGATAGTTTTCTAACTGCAATTGATCGTCGGCAGGCAAGCCGCCTTCGACCGCGACGATTCCTTTGACTAGCTTAGGGCGCTGGTTCGCGACCAGGTATCCAAAGGGTCCGGCGGCGGAGTGCACCAGGAACACAGCGGGGCCGATTTTATCGAGGAGTTCGGCGCCTCCGGTGGCCCACATCTTCTGGGTCGCGGCGTTGTCGCGCGGGGCGGCGTTTTGTTGGGCGAAGAGTTGATCCAGACGGGCGTCGTTGCCGATTTCGGCGGTGCCTTGCCAGCGCTTGTGCGGTCCGCTGGCGGTGCGCTTCAAATCTCCAAGGATCGATTCATACGTCGGCACCGGGCTGATGGGACCGAGTGCATCTGGATGATACGGCGCGCGCCCGTGGCCCGGGCGATCGATTAAATACACCCGGTATCCGGCCTGGACGAAATAATGCGCCCAGCCGGCTTCGCCGTCGCCTTGCCCCATGAAATGCAGCATCTGCGCGCCGCCGCCGTGCACCAGCACAATCGGATACGGGTGGCGTATCTGGCGCGGAGTGAGATATTGCACGAACATTTGCCCGGCGACGATCTCGCCGTAGGGCATCTTTTTCTTTTCGGCGCCCACCCAGAAGATGCCGGTATCGGCCAGCTTCATGGCGGTTTCGCCCGCGTGCGCGGAGCTCACACGCGCTACATTTTTCTCGACTTTGGCGGCGATCCAATCGAGCACCGGCTGCAACACTTCACGATTATTCTTCTCCATCATCATGAAGTGCGCATTGCCTTTGATGCCGATTTCAGGGAGCTTGATGTGGTCGAGCGTGACGCCGGCCTGGCGCAGGAACGCTACCGTGCCCGGGTCGTAGGGCACGTGATAGGACGCTTCCGATGTCACCAGCACGGCCGGGATATTCAGCAGGTTTTTGAGCTTGCGTGCGGGCTCGGCTTGGAGAAAGTATTCGTCTTGTCCGGCTTCGCTGGGCGTCACTTTTACGGTCTTCAAATCCGACGCATCGTTCACCGGCGGATCGTAAGTCATCTTGCAGGCGGTGACGCCGTACTTCAAATTTCCGAAGGGCGGGCCGGCGGGTTCGATGCCGATCATGGCTTTCACCAAGCCGGGGCGCTCATCGCCGGCGATCCAGGCGTTGGGGCCGCCCATCGAATGGGTCATGATCATGGCGGGTCCGATTTTGTCGAAGAGCTCGCCCAAGCGCTGGCGCCAGACATTGTGTGTGGCTTCGAGATCGCTTATAAATGACCCCCCTTGGCCGGGGATGACTTGATCTACGGTGGGATCGCCGAGCACTCCCGTGCCGGGCCACTGCGTATGTTTCGCGGCTTGCGGGCCGTAAGGTTTTTCGGCTTTCTCGGGAGCGGTGAACTGGCGGGCGACGCCTTCATAGGTGGCGGCGCCGCGCGGGAAAGGGCCGTCGAGATCGGGATGAAAGGGCGAGCGGCCGTGGCCGGGGCGATCGACCACGTAGACGCGGAAACCTTCTTCGAGGAAGTGCGTGGCCCAGCCGCGGCGTCCGTCGGGAGCGCCCATCCAATCGGTACCCTGCCCACCGCCGCCGTGGATCATGACGATGGGAAACGGATGGCGCACTTGCGCGGGGATCCAGTATTCGACGTACATCTGGCGGCCCGAGACCACAGTGCCGCGCGCGAGTTCGGCGCGTTCGACGCCAAGCCAAAAGTAGCTCCACTCGGCGAGATCAGCGGGGTGTTATTCAATGCCATGATTAGCTCCTAGTTGCCAACCATTGGCAACGCTATGTTGAATGATAAACTGACGTAGAGAGGCGCATATGCCATCAGACACCACGATGAACGTGAATCTGTCGCGCGATTTGTACGAATTCGTGAAGTCGGCGGTCAGCAGCGGGCGCTTCACCAGCGCCAGCGAAGTGGTGCGCGACGCCCTCCGCGAGAAGCGGGACCAGGCGCTGCGGGAAGTGGAACGCAAGATCGAAGCGGGGTTGGCTTCGGCGGGTCGCGGGGATCTGCTGGATGGCGACGACGTGATGCGCGAACTGAAGGCCATGAGTAAAGCGCGGCGGATGGCTAACGGCAAGAAGTGAAACGCCGGTACCGCCTCACTCCAGAGGCGCGCTTCGATTTGTTCGCACTCTGGGAATACATTTCTCGTGACAATGTTGGCGCTGCGGATCGAGTCGTTAAGCGTTTGGAGCGCGCCTTTCATTTGCTTGCGGCTTTTCCGAAGAAGGGTCATAAGCGCGCTGACGTCCACACTAGTCGTCCGGTCCTCTTCTGGCCTGCCGGTTCATACGTCATCGTGTATGAACCCGAACCTAAACCCTTGGTTATCGTACGCATCGTGCACGGCGCGCGTGATTTGAACGCACTGTTGTAAATGTGTTTTTCAGACTTTCTGTTTGATCCAGCCGTCGAGGACGTCGAAGACTTGTTTACGGTTGGCTTCGAGCATCATGAAGTGGCCGTTGCCCAGGATGCCTTTGCTCTTGAGCGGCAGGTCTTCAGCATCACAGCCGGCTTGCTTGAGGAACGCCACGTGGCCTTCGCCGTTGCGGCCGGAGCGTTCGGCCGTCACGTAGACGATGGGGATGCCTTGCAGGTTTTTCAGCTTGTGGACGTTGCTGTCGGCTTGGAGTTTGTAGCCGTTCACGTCTTTGGTGGTGAGTTGTTTGGGGTCCGATACCGGGGGATCGTACGCGGGGGCGACGTCGACCAATCCCCATTGATTCTGACCTTGGAACGCGGCGCCGCCGCCTTCTACGTTGACGATGGCTTTTACTAGTTTGGGGCGCTCGTTGGCTACGAGGTAGCCGAAGGGGCCTCCGGCGGAGTGCACTTGGATAATGGCGGGGCCGATTTTGTCCAGCAGTTCGGCTCCGCGGCTGGCCCACAGGCCGTGCGCCATGACGTTGTCTTGCGGGGCGGCGTTTTGGCCGGCCATGATTTGATCGAGCGCGGGGTCTCCGATGTCGCCGGTGCCGATCCATTGTTTGTTGGGCTGCTTGGCGGCGCGCAGCGTGTCGCCGGTGATCTGCGCATACGTGGGGCAGGCGCTGATGGGGCCCAGGGCATCGGGATGATAGGGGGCGCGGCCATGGCCGGGGCGGTCGACCAAATAGACGGGATAGCCGGCTTGAATGTAATAGTGGGCCCATCCGGCCATGCCGTTGACGCCCATGTAATGCAGCATGGATCCGCCGCCGCCGTGCACCAGCACGATGGGATACTTCGAGCGGACTTCCTTGGGGATGAAATATTCGACATACATCTGGCCGCGCAAGATGGTCCCGTAGGGCATGGTCTTGTGCTCGGTTCCGGTCCAGAAGAAACCATTGTCGGCGATTTTGATGGCGGTTTCGGTGGCACGCGGCTGCGTTACGGGCGCGCTTTTCTCGACGGTCTTCGACATCCAATCGAGAATGGGCTGGAGAACCTGACGATTGTTGCGCTCTACCATCATCATGTGGCCATTGCCGTGGATGCCTAATTTGGTCAGGCGCATTTCTTCGGCCTCGCAGCCGGCTTGCTTAAAATACGCCACCGCACCGGGGTTTCCAGGCGAGGCGAAGGAGCCTTCTGACGTCACGATGACGATGGGTATGCCTTGCAGATTTTTGAGTTTGCGCGCGGGCGTGGCTTGCAACTTGTAGGGCGCGACGCCTTCTTCGGGGGAGGGAACGTCTACTAGTTTGAGCTCGGAGACGTCCTTGACCGGGGGATCATACGCGACCGGGATGGTGGACATTCCCCACACGTTGTTGCCGGTGAAAGACTGGCCGCCGCCTTCGACGGCGATGATGCCTTTCACCAGATTCGGACGGATCTCGGCGACCAGCCAACCGAAGGGGCCGCCCGCGGAGTGGGTCATGATGATGGCGGGTCCGATTTTGTCTAACAAGAGAGCGCCGCGTTCGCGCCAGGCTTGATGCGCGAGCGCCGTCATTTGCGCCTGCGCCGGATTGGGCGCGCCGGGGGGCACGGGAGGTCCGCCGACGATTTGCACGTAGGCGCCGCCTTGCGAAGCTACGAACTGATCGAGATCTTTCGAGCCCACCGTGCCTTCGCCTACCCATTGATTGTGGAAATGCTGGAACGGGAGCGGCTTCGAATTCGCGGTCGGGTTAGGCGGCGTGAAGCGTCCGGAGATGTTTTCGAGCGGACCGGCACCGGGCGGGAACGCGGTGTGGGTCAGCGGATGGAAGGGCGAGCGGCCGTGGCCGGGGCGGTCGACCACATACACGCGATAGCCTTCTTGGGCGAGATAGGTGGCCCAGCCGGGGCGTCCGTCGGGGGTGCCCATCCAGTCGAGGCCTTGGCCGCCGCCGCCGTGGACTAGCACGATCGGGTAGGGATGTTTCACCTGCGCGGGAATCCAGGATTCGACGTACATTTGGCGGCCGTTGACGACGGTGCCGCTGGCGAGATCGGCGCGGTCGACGCCAACCCAGAAGTAGCTCCATTCGGCGAGATCCAGCGGGACTTTCGCGGACGTGGCGGAGCCGGTTTCGGCGGCTTGGACGGACTTTGAAACCAGGGTGCTGACGGCGAGTCCGCCGGCGGCCACGGCGAAGTCTCTACGGGTTAATTTGTTGTTCGACATGGAAATTTGCTCGCTCCTACGCTCTCATGAGGATACAGCATATACCGGCGCAGTCAACCGCCAGAGGGGGAGGGCCGATTTTCCGCTGTATAGTAAAGAGGTGTCGCTAGTTGCGGTATGCGCACCGCCCGAACGGCGGTTGACACTCCCCACTTTGATGTGATGTCATAAGCTGGGTCGTGGTTCCCGGGAGGGAAGTTATGAAACGAGCAATTGGCGGTTCTTTATTGATGGTGCTGGGCTTCGCCTGCGTGCCGCTGTCGGCGCAGATCGATCTGGCGGGCGAGTGGGCTCCGCGCTTTCACGAGGACCAGCCGGAACGCATACCGGGTCCGGATATTGGCGATTACCTGGGACTGCCGATCACTGCTGCCGCCCGCATGCGCGCCGATAGCTGGGATGCTTCGCTGCTGACGCTGCCGGAGCATCAGTGCAAACCGCATCCGTCCGATTACGGCATGCGCGGACCGGCCAACACCCGCATCTGGAAAGAAGTGGACACGGCCACGCAGCAGACGATCGCGTGGCACACACATATCTCCTGGCAGGCTCCGGAGCGCACGATTTGGATGGACGGCCGTCCCCATCCTCCTGAGTATGCAGCGCATACTTGGCAAGGATTCTCTACAGGCAAGATGGAAGGCAATATGTTGACCATCACTACCGATCATTTGAAGAACGGCTGGATCCGCCGCAACGGCATTCCGCGCAGTGAGAAGGCGACGGTAGTCGAGCACATGATCCGCAACGGCAATTACCTCACCTGGATGGTGATTGTGACGGACCCGGTGTATCTGACGGAGCCGTTTGTGCGCACTACCGATTTTGTACTGGACCCGCAGCAGGTGATCGCGCCTTATCCTTGTGAGTCAGTGGTGGAAGTGGAGCGCCCCATGGGTGTGGTGCCGAATCATCTGCCCGGTACCAACAAATTTTTGACCGAGTTCAGTACCAAGTACAAGCTGCCGTACGAAGCGACTCGCGGCGGCGCCGAAACCATGTATCCGGAATACCGGACCAAGATCGCGGCTGAGTTGAAGAAAGAAAGCACGGCCGCTTCGAAATAACGAATACCAAAAAGAAAGAAACACAGGAACCCATGAAATCGATTCCATTTTCCCGGGCGCTGCGGACTTCTGCGCTCATCGCCGCACCGGCAATGCTCGCTGTCGGCGGCTATGTTTACGCGCAGCAGCAACAGGATTTTTCCAAAATAGAAGAGCATGTGCTGCCGGTGCAGGGCAACGTTTACATGATGGTTGGCGCGGGCGGTAACAGCACCATCCAGGTGGGCAAGGACGGCGTGCTGGTGGTAGATACGCAGTTCGCTCCCATGGCCGAGAAGATGCTGGCGGAGATTCACAAGCTTTCCGATAAGCCCATCCGCTACATCATCAACACGCACGTGCATGGCGATCACATCGGGGGCAACGAAGCGCTGTCTAAGGCCGGCGGCATTATCGTCGGCGGCAATTTCGCGGGCCAGGTGGCGGCGAATTCGCCGGCGGCGATTCTGGCGCATGAGAATGTGCTGAACCGCATGAGCGCTCCTCCAGCGGCGGGCCAGACGGCAATTCCCTTCGACGCCTTCCCCACCGATACTTACTTTGGCGATAGCAAAGACGTGTTCTTTAACGGCGAGGCGGTGCAGTTGTTTCATCCGCACCACGCGCACACCGACGGCGACACCATGGTGTTCTTCCGGCGCTCGGATGTGATTTCTACCGGCGACATCTTCACGCCGGGCGGGTTCCCGAACGCGGATATCACTCGCGGGGGCAGCTTGAACGGCTTGGTGGCTGCGCTGAACCGCATCATCGAAATCACCGTTCCGGCTGAGAAGCAAGAGGGCGGCACCTACGTGATTCCTGGCCACGGGCATCTATGCGATGAAGCCGATGTGGTGGAGTATCGCGACATGGCGACCATCCTGCGCGATCGTTTTCAGGACGCGATCAAGAGGGGCATGACGCTCGATCAGGTGAAGGCCGCGAAGCTGACGCGGGATTACGATCCGCTGTATGCCGCCGGGAATGAAGCTGCCATCGACCGGTTCGTCACCAACGCCTACAACAGCCTGAGCAATCCGCCAAAAGACTAACGAGAACGGAACGAATACTGCGATGAAACTCTCCAGGACAATACTATCCACACTTGTGTTCATAGGCGCTATGAGCACGCCGGCTTTTGCCCAGGCGATCGATCTGGCGGGGGAATGGGCGCCGGTTTTCCATGAAGACCAGCCGGAACGCGGGCCGGGGCCGGAGATCGGCGACTATCTGGGTATTCCGCTGAACGACGCGGCACGGCTGCGCGCCGATAGTTGGGACGCGTCACTGTTGGCGTTGCCGGAGCACCAGTGCAAGCCGCATCCGTCCGATTACGGGATGCGCGGGCCGGCGAATACCCGCTGGTGGAAGGACGTCGATCAATCTACGCAGCAGACGATTGCGTGGCACACGCATATATCCTGGCAGGCGCCGGAGCGAACGATTTGGATGGATGGGCGTCCGCATCCGCCGGAGTACGCCGCGCACACCTGGCAAGGATTCTCGACGGGCAAGTGGGATGGCGATATGCTCACCATCACGACCACGCATCTGAAGGCGGGGTGGATCCGGCGCAACGGCGTGCCGCGCAGCGACCGCTCGACGGTGACGGAGCATATTATCCGGCACGGCGATCATTTGACTTGGATGGTGGTGGTGAACGATCCCATTTATTTGACCGAGCCGTTTGTGCGCACAACCGATTTCAATTTAAATTTGCAGCAGAATATTGCGCCTTATCCGTGCGAATCGGTGGTGGAGGTCGATCGGCCGCTGGGCATGGTGCCGCATCATTTGCCGGGGACCAACACCTTTCTGACGGAGTTTGCGGACAAGCATAAGCTGCCGGCGCAGGCTACGCGGGGCGGGTCGGAGACGATGTATCCGGAGTACCGCACGAAGATCGCGGCGATGGCGGCTGCGAAGTAAGGTAACGCGAGAAGCCGGACCGGAGGTCCGGCGCGGACAGGACGTTCGCCCCACATCCAATTAAGGTGAGAGGAATTCTCGGGTTCTGCTACCTTTGTATTGGAAGCATGGACATCAATCCGAGCCAAATCCTGTCTATCGCGTTAGCCTTGGTACCGACCATGCTAACGGTGCTGATCGGAATTCTAATTAATAACTCGCGTATGAGCGACCTTCGATCGGACGTCACTACGCGTTTGAGCGATGTGAATTCCCGCATCGGTGAACTGCGCAGCCATATGGACTCGCGCTTCGATGATATGCGGTCTCATTGGCAGTCCGAACTGCGGCGTGTCGAGGAGGTTATCGGCGCGCGACTCAGGCACCTGGAAGAACGCTGAGCGACTACTTGTTGGTGACGCCGCTGAGGCCGGAGACGGGGCCCAGGTAGGCTAGCAGGCGTCCGGCGGTGATGGCTCCGAACCAGCAGATGAGGGAGGCCCAGGCCAGGCCTTTGGCACCGCCGGGGAGCAGGCCGCGGTCGATTTCGGGGCTGCCGAAGATTTGCTTACGGGTGCGGGTGATCAGGTAGACGCCGGCGAACACGAAGGCCATCTTGACGCCGAAATCCCAGTTGGTGAGTTTGGTTGTGGCATCCGCGATCAGCAGAACCGTGCCGGTGGCCGCGTTGATCCAGAAGCCGATCCAGATCATCGGGTAGAGGCGCTCCAAGGGACGGAGGGGGATATGGGGCCAGAAGCCCAGGACCGCCAGGCTGATCATGGCGCTGAGGCCGGCGACGATCGACATGCCGATGGTGTGCACCACTAGAAACGTCGGGAACGCCCAGATGGAGCTGGATTCGCGCACCCAGATGCTGAACGGCATTTGCTCGAGCGTATTCAGAAAATGCATGTCTAGTGTCCTTGTTTACGTTCTTCGCGCTCCGCGCTTTTGTCGATCAGATAGCCGAATACCGCGAATATCGCGGTCACGGCCAGCACTACCAGAAGGACTTCTAGACCTAGCGGCACTTAGAACGCTCCTCCAATGAAGGGCAGCATGCTGCCGAAATACAGGACCCCTACCCACAGCACGATGGCGGATACCGCCATGGCTTTGGCGGCGAAGGGGGCTTCCTCACCCGCCTTCAAGACCCAGGCTTCGTCGAACAGGGTGAAGTAGAAAGCGTTGAGGCCGGCGAGCATCATCAGGATCAGTTTCCAGATGAAAGAAATGTTGTGCGCGTATTGCTCGGGCGAGGCTACAAAGAACAGCATGCCGGAGACGAGGTTGATGCCGAATCCTAAAATCGCCCAAGGCAAGAGGCGGTGCAAAGGTGGGAAGGCTACGTTCTTCATCACGCCTAGCATGCGCAGGTCGATGAGCAGGACCACACCGATCAGCAGCGACAGGCCGATGAAGTGCAGGGTTTCGAGCGACGGCCAGCCGTAGGGAAGGCTGAGCACGAAGGCTCCCACCTTGCGCGCGAAGTGGCCTTCGGGCGTGGTGGTTTCCATGGGAACTTGCACTTTCTTGCCGTCCGGCATTAATTGTTCCTGCAGCGCGCGGATTTCGGAATGGCGGATCTCACCGCCGATGTTGGCGGCGCGCGCGACCAGGCCGAAGGCAACCAGCGACAGGATCAGGACCAGGCCGGTGGTCCAGCCCTCAACGTTCGAGGTGCGGCGGAGCTGCCATAGTCCCAGCCACGCGAAAGCGGCGGTGAGCAGAATGGCGGTGAAAGCCAGGAGAGCGGCGCCTTCGTGGGTCTGAATTAAAGTTTTCGAGACTAAAGCGTCGGTACAGGCGGGGGCGCGTGTGCCTCCCGCACAGATGACTTCGGCAGCGGAATTGCCGCTGACGTAAGTCGGGATGGTGAGCATGCCGACGCCGACGAACAGCACCAGGGCGGCGCGCTTCAGCTCGGCGTTCTTCATCAGCAGGGCGATGACGAACATCGCCAGCGCGATCCCGAAACCGATGGTGGGAACGTGATTCAGAAGAAGGTGCACATGCGTCATATCCATAGAGTCAACTCCTTAAATACCGCCGGCCCTTTAAAAACAGGCCGCGAGCGAACACACCTGCGGCTCTCGGCTGCGGGGCAACCTTCACTTTACTCGAAGCAACAGAGGAGCGGGAACCGCTTACCTTGCGGTGCAAGGCGTCGGATTCCAGCCGGATTGGTCGTTCTGTTTCTTGAAGTGAGTGCTGGTGATGAAGGGCTGGTTGAGATACGTCGGGTCGTCTACCACGGTCGTGACCACTAGCCAGCTATCGCCGTTCGGCTCGTTGGTCCGATCGTAGTATTCCGTCAGAACCGTCTTGTCGCTATAAGGCACGCCATTCTTACGCAGGTAACCCGCCTTCAGTTTGGTCGTGACCACCTTCAGTGAACCGCCGCGCACCGGGCCACCCCGGCCGCCGCCAATAATATCCCAGGACGCCTGCGATTGACCTTGCCAGTCGCCACCGGGGCTTTTCGGATCCTTGAAATAAAACGTCCGGGTCTGGGTACCGGCGTCGGTTTCGACTTTCATAGTTTCGTCGTCGGCCCAGGAAATACGGACGCGTCCAGGAACGCGCATGACGGCTGCGGCGCCATAGGATTTGCATTGGTTGCCGGCGGCTTCATCCTTGGCAGGATCCCAAGTATCGGCCATCTTGCGGCCATCGGCATTCAGAGGAACGCTGGCGTAGTCGCCCTTGGCGGGCGTCACCATGCGATAGCGCCAGTCTTCGGTGACCACAGCTACCCACTGGCCTGTGAGATCGACGGGAGCGGCGGCCTTGGCATTGGCGGGGGGTGCTGCTCCCCGGCCCCCTTGGGCATGCAAAGCTACCGGTGCGAGCGAAAACGCTAGCGCGACCATCAAAAACGGCGCAGCGCGCCTCACTTGCAGGGTCTTCATGGAGTCCTCTTCCTTAGGCAATACTGGCGCAAATCAAATTCGTCACAAAAAACGGGTCGTGACATAAACGGGGCGCCACAGCCATCACAGAAGTCACCCGGCATCGAAGCCGGGTGACCGTCAACTATCGTAACTCAACCGATCGCTGGCGGGTTCGTCGCCCGCTGGCGCGGTTTAGTCGAAGGTACCGCCCCACTTCCAGCCATCCGACGGACGGGTGATGTTCACCATACGCAAACGGTGATCTTCGGGGTTGCGGCCCGGGTTGCCAACGATGATGACGTGGTCGCCCGGCTTCAAAGTCTCGCGGGTCACGCCCTGACGGCCGAGCTGGCCGCCTGCGCCCCATTCGACGGCCCAGCGCTGCATCATGCCTTTTTCATCCGGCGCCTCGACGTGGACGAAGGAGTGCGGGTTGCGATACAGAAACTGAACCAGGTTGCCCTCGATCTTCTGGGTCTTATCTTCAAAATAGGTCGCGGCGAAGGAGTGGTGGGCGTAGGCCCGGCCACTGGAAACTACCATCGCGCCAGCCACCAGGACCAATGCAAACAGTGTGCGCTTCATTAACGTTTTCTCCTGAGACTAATCTAAACTTCTGACCGCCAGCCGTTGAAATTTAGCATACGCCCGCGAGGGTCGTCAAGGCCAAACGGCTTAGCCATCAGAAGAGTATCATGCGAAATTACCAAACGAACCCAAGGGCCGGTCAAGATGGAGTCAGTGACCGGTCAGTGACGGGGGCGCAGCCGAGCTTACCTTCTTGTTTTCAGTTAATTCAGGTTTCCTTCCTAAAAACTTCAGGAAGTCGGCCATGCTCACCAAGCGGCCGTGAATAGGGGCGATTTTGGACACATCCAGCTTCAGGCGCTGGATGTTGTCGTATAGATTGAGAGACGACGCCGGGGGCGTGATGGGCGGGGCGGCGTCGGCGGCGGGCGGGTTGTACTCGTCGGCTTCGACCAGGATCTTGCCCGCGGGAATGTAGGCAATCAGCATTCCTTCATTGTGGTTGTCGTCCTTCATCGCGAAGATCTCGATTTTCTGGGTGCCGTCGGTGAGGACGTAGCGGTCCGTCACGGGGAGGATGACGGGGACTTTAGGGTTCTTGGCCAGGCGATCGGGGGCGATGGTGGGCTTCATCTTGAACATCTGGTCATAGAAGGCCTTGTTCATGGGGTGCGTGATAATGGTGGCGCCTTCGGCGACGTAGGTGCGCAGGCCTCCGGAGTGATCGAAGTGCTGATGGGTGTTGATCAGGTACTTGATGGGCTTGTTGATGACCAGGCGTTTGGCTTCGGCAATCACGGCTTCGGAGCGTTCTTCATTGAGCGGCGCTTCGATGATGGCCATGTAATCCTTGAATTCGACGACCAGGCTGTGATGGGTTCCGCCGGTCAAGTACCAGACGCCGTCGGCCAGCAACTGATCGGACACATCGTTGCGGGGGGCTTCGGCGGTCTTGACGCCATCGGGCACGGGCAGCGGGGCGGGGGCGTTGGGCTTCACGTCTTTGACCATGAGATCGAAGACGGGGTAGGGGCCCTGGGTTTGCGTGATGCGGGTGGGGAATTTCACGCCGCCGAAATCTTTGTAATCGGAGTAGGTGGTGGTGATCAGCATGTCGCCCAGCACGGGGTTGGGGAACTTGGCTTCCACCTTGGTGATCATATTCTTGTCGTCTACGAAGGCTTCGATGGGGTACTTGCCGAAGCCTGCGGAGATCACAGTCACGGGCTTGCCGCCTTCGGTTTTCTTCGAGACTTTGGCTTCGCAATCCCAGTTGATGGCGCAGCCGTTGCCGAGTTTGGCGAGTTTGAGGAAACCGTGGGGGGTCATCCAGATTTGCAGCTTGCGTTCTTCGAGGGTCGAGCCGAATTGTGCTGCAGGATTAGGGCCAGCGGCGTTCCAGGCGAAGTTACCGGCAACGTCGTTGTTCTGTTTTTGTTCCCCCATGATGGGCGGACCGCCGCCGCGGACGGGGTTATTGCCTTGGATGCGGGTCAACTCTTCTTTCGATGAGGAGTTGGTGTAATTAATGGTACGGGTGTAGGACGTGACATCGAAACGCGGCCAGGGGGCGGTGGGATTCACGCCTTGTCCAAGGTTGGCGTTGGAGCCGACGCCGGAGTACTGAATGGATTTCAAATCAGCGCCGCCCATGGCCTTTTCGACGGCGGCGATGACGGATTTCGCGTCGCCTTTCGCTTCGGTTTTGGCGTCCTCGGCGGGCAGCAGACCTGTGGTTAGAAAACAACCTATGATGACGTTAAAAAACAACTTCTTAAACATATTCTTCTCCAAGTTCTTCCCCAGTCGCCGCGCCCGTGGCCCCTGCCGGACGTGCGGGGACTTTCGCCGAAAATCATACGTTAGCGGGTGGGGTAGAGTCAAGGCCAAATGGCTAGCGGGTAGTGCGCTAATTATGCTTGGCTGCTCCCGTTTTTGCCGGCGGCGGAGGGTCCCTGAATGTTGGATGGTTGCACGCCGAGGCTAGAACCAACGCCATAATGACCCAAGCAATACAGCATTGCATCGGCACAAGCATATCACGGGGCACAGGACCACTGAATTCTTGCGGCGACGAAGAAATGGGCCGGATTTTGCGCTTAGTGCGAGTCGTGGGTGTGCGAATCCTCCGTGTGTGAAACGGCGGTTTTTGCGGTAGTTCCGATCTTTACGGAGTGGGCCAGCATTTCCTTGTTGCCTTCGGGGATGTCGACTACTACGCGGGCGCCGGGGATGAGGTCCAGGCGCTGGGCTTTTTGGTCGTTTTTGGTGAGCTCGGTCTTGTCATCGAGCTTCACGTCGACGTTGCCTTTGGCGGTCTTCACGGTTAGGACGTTGTTCGAGACTTGGACCACTGTTCCCATAACGTGATCGAAGCCGCCGTGGGCGAAAGCCGGGATGGCGGCGAGGCACAGCCACGCAATTTTAGTGATGGTGGTGTTCATGAGGTTCTGCTTCTCCTTGTCCTTCTAGAAATTTCTTTTCTTCCTCTTCTTCTTTGAGGTCGTCGGGGGCTTTGGGGTTTAGCTTCTGCATCTCCTGCTTTTCTTCGAGCGTGAGTTGCGGAAGGTGGCGAATGAAATAGACCAGCTTCCAGGAATCCTGTTCATCGTGGGCGGAGCCGCTCGACCAGGCGGGCATGGCGGTGAGGCGAACTCCGTTTTGAATGACGTAGAACAGCTCGCCATCGGTTAGGCGCTGGGTCGCAGGCAGGCGCATGTCGGGGGCGGGGGAGAGGTGTGCTTGCCGAGCAGGGTGTCGCCGCTGCCGTCGTTAGCGTGGCAGGTGGCGCAGTGATCGGCCCAATGGGCGCGGGCTTCGGCTAGAACTTCGGGAGTGTTTTCGAGGGGATTGGTGCGGGCACGGGCGTCGGCTGGCATGGCGGCGGAACGGGCGCGGCGGGCGATCCAGCGTTCGAGGGAGCCGGGGGGCGCGCTGGCGCTGAAGCCGCGGGCGTCGCGCAGGATGATGGCTCCGGCAGCGGCTGCCAGCAGGCAGACAAAGATTGCGCCGCACAAAAACCAGCCCAGGCGATTCATGGGGTAACGCGTAGTTTCATAGCCGCGTCTCCTATAGTAGTAGACGAATGAGGCAAGCTGGGATTCTCATGCTGGCGCTGCTGCTGGCGGCCGGCATTGGATGCGCGGCGGACATTGGAAGCGCTCCGGGCGGGCTCGACTTGGGCTACCTGCAAATGTACGATTTGCAATTCACGGCGGCGCATAAAACTTTTGCGGATTATGAGCAGGTGTTCGCGGACGATCCACTGGCTCCGGTGTCGGACGCCGCGGCGTATTTGTTCGCCGAGTTCGACCGGCTCAAGATTTTGCAGTCTGAATTCTTTCTGCACGATGAAAACTTCCGCGGGCAGCACCAGAAGCTGGATGCCGACCCGGCGGTTCGTAAGTCCTTCGATGCGGATCTGGCGAAGGCCGATAAACTGGCGGCAGGGATTCTGCACGCGAACCCGCGGGACAGTAACGCGCTGTTCGCATCGGTGATGGTGCTGGGGCTGCGCGCGGATTTCGACGGCTTGATCGACAAGCACGATCTGAGTGCGTTGGCGTCTGTCAAAAGCGGGCGCACGATTGCGGAAAGGCTGCTTACGATCGATCCTTCGTATTACGATGCGCATCTGGCGGTGGGCGTCGAGAATTATATGCTGAGTTTGAAGGCGGCTCCGGTGCGCTGGTTCCTGCAGCTCGCAGGCGCACAAACCGACCGCGAGGTGGGCGTTCAGCGGCTCACGCTGACGGCGGAGAAGGGGCACTACCTGAAGCCTTACGCGCGACTTCTGCTGGCGGTGGATGCGCTGCGGCGCAAGGATACGGGGAAGGCGCGCGAGATCCTGACGGGGCTAAGCGAGCAATTTCCGCACAACCGGTTGTACGTGGAAGAGCTGGCTCGGCTGCAGTAGTTCACGGCGGCTACAGGTGCTGCCTCAAGAAGGCCACGAGACGCTGCTTGGCGTCGGCGGCGGCGGACGGTTCGTAGGCGACCGCTCCCGTGGCACGGCCTACGAAGTCGACGACCGGGTTGGTGCGGCGGTTCATGAAACCATGTGTTGCTTGCGGATAGATTTTCATGTCATAGGGAACGCCGAGGGTGGGGAGTTCCTTTTCTAAACGCGCGGCGTCTTTGACTAGCTGGCGATCTTTGGCGCCGTAGCTGGCTACTACGGGACAGATGCCGTCTAGTTTTTGCGGCACTTGTCCGTAGAAGGGGGCGGCGACGCGGAAGAGTCCGGTCTTGCCGAGCAGGAGAGCGAAGCCACCGCCCATGCAGAGGCCCATGACGGCTAGCCGTTGGGGATCGACGAAGGGGCGTTCGGCTAGCCAGCGGCGGGCTTGGAGCAGATCGTCGACGCCTTGGCCGCTTTCGGCTTTCAAATCGGCGATTAGTTTTTTCACACAGGAGAACCAGGAGCCGCGGGTGAAGAGATCGGGCACCAGGACGGCGTAGCCTGCGGCGGCGAACTCGTCGGCCAGGCGATGCATTTCGGAATTCATGCCGAAGATTTCGTAGATGAAGAGGAATCCGGGGACGGGCGAGGGATTGGAGGGGCGGACTAGGTAGGCTTTCATTGAAAAACCGTCGGAGCAAGGGAAGCTCTCTTCGGTGCTTAGCAAATTCATTTGGGGGGAAGTATATCAGTTCGGCCTGGAGGCCGAACGCGGAGCGGAGGTCCGCCCTACACGATATAATTCTGTGGAGGTCACGCTCTATGAAAGCAGACAACCGTTCGTTTTCGCGCCGTCGTTTGGTGGCTGGTGCGCTGATGGCTCCGGCGGTGTTTGCAGAGAAGGCTGCGGCGCCGGCGGGGAAGATCTGGTCGAACGAGTATTGGGCGCATAAGGGGGACGTTAAGCTTTACATGTTCCGCAAGCGGGCCAGCGCTCCCAAGGCGGGCGAGAAGGCGCTGCCGGTGTTGTTTTTGATTCATGGGTCGTCTAACTCGGGAAGGTCTTCGTTCGATTTGGCTACGCCGGGGAAGGGCGAGTACTCGGTGATGAACGTTTTCGCGGGGTTGGGCTACGATGTTTGGACCATGGATCATGAGAACTATGGACACTCTTCGCAGACGCAGAGTAATTCGGATATTGCTAGCGGGGCGCAGGATATCAAAGCGGGCGTGGATGTGATCGCGAAGGAGACCGGGGCTCAGAAAGTTCACTTAATGGGCGAGTCGTCGGGGGCGATTCGCGTGGGCGTTTACGCGATGCTGGAGCCGGAGCGCGTGGATCGCGTGGTGCTGGGGGCTTTCACTTACAAAGGCGACAATTCGCCTACTTTGACGGAGCGCGCGAAAGGGCTGGAGTTTTATCGCACGCATAACCGGCGGCTGCGGGACCGGGCTATGATCCGCAGTATTTTTACGCGGGATAAACCGGGGACTACGGATCCGGCGATTGCGGAGTTTCTGGCGGATGAAGAATTGAAGTTTGGGGACCAGGTGCCTACGGGGACTTATCTCGATATGACTTCGAAGCTGCCGCTGGTGGATCCGAAGAAGGTGCTGGGGCCGGTGTTGCTGGTGCGCGGGGAGTATGACGGGATCGCTACTATGAACGATCTGTCGGACTTCTTTTTACAGTTGCCGAATGGGGACCGGCAGTTTGTGGTTTTGCCGGGGATGGCGCATTCGGTGGTGCAAGGGACGAACCGGCAGGTGTTCTGGCACGCTATGCATTCGTTTTTGTCGATGCCGAAAACCACGCTGAGCTAGCTCTTGGCGATGGCGCGGTCGACTGAAGCCGCGCCTCCTCCGCGGGCCATTAGCACTATGGCCATCGCGATCACTAGGGTGTGGAACTCGAAGCCTTCGCCTTTTTGGCGGCCGGTCCAGTTCATGAAAAAGCCGTTGTGCCAGTTCAACACATAGATCGCCACTACCATGTTCACCGCCAGGCCGAAGGCGGCTATGCGGGTTAGGGCTCCGAGGATGAGTCCGATGCCGCCGAGGAATTCGGCCATGATCGCCAGGAAGGCGAACACGGCGGGGATGTGGCCGCGTTCGAATCCAGCCATTTGCGCGGAGAAGCCTGGGCCGCCAAACCAGCCTAGGGTTTTCTGCAGGCCGTGGGGCAAGATCATGATGCCGGCGGCTAGGCGGAGGATGGTCAGGGTCCAATCGTTGGGAGTGGCGAGCCATTTGCGCATAGGCTCTACTATGCCATAGCGGCGGTCAATGAGCGGCGGCGGCGGCACCGGGTTTGGGTTTGGCTTTTTTCAGCATCATCACGATGGGGATGCAGAGCAGGCAGACCACGGCGATGTAGCGCAGGTCGTCTACGTAGGAATAGATGACGGATTGTTGGTTCAGGCCACGGTCGATCAGGGCGTAGGCGCGGCCGGTGGCGATTTGCTTGTCGGTGTAGGGCTGCATGGCGCCTTGGTAAAAGTTCAGCGCGGAATCGAAGGGCTCGCTGTTGGTGATGTAGCGGCTTAGTTCGGCACGATGGATTTGTTGGCGGTGGAAAATCAGAGTATTCACTACAGAAATTCCTACGCTGCCGCCTACGTTGCGCAGGAGATTGAACAGGCCGCTGGCGTTGCCGATCATTTCATTGCGCAGCGTCGCCATGGCGGTGGTGGCTAGCGGGACGAAGACCATGCCGGAGCAGGCGCCGCTGAGGATGATGGGCGTCAGCAGGGACCATTGCGAGATGTTGAGGGTGAGCTGGCTCATCCAGATGGCGGAGCCGGCGAAGCCCAGGAATCCGAGTGAGATTAGCCAGCGGGTATCGATGCGGCTGGTTAAGAAGGCGATGAACGGCATGATGCAGACGGCTCCGATGCCGCGCGGGCTCACGGCCAGTCCGGCGGAGCGGGCGGAGTAGCCCATTACGGTTTGGTAAAACAGCGGAAGGATGGCGACCAGGCCGTAGATCACACCGCCAAAGAGGGTCATCACTATGCACCCTAAGGCGAAGTTGCGGTCCTTGAAGACGCGCAGTTTGGTGAGGGGCGCGGGGTCGCGCCATTGCTGGACTATGAAGGCTACGAAGGCGGTGGCGGCGAGCGCTACGGTCCAGCGAATCCAGGTGGCGCCGAACCAATCGTCTTCCTGACCTTTGTCGAGGACGATCTGGAGGGCTCCCAACCAGACCACGAGCAGGCCGAGGCCGATGCCGTCGAAGCGGCCGGGTTTCGCGGAGGAAATGTAGGGCGGATCTTCGACGAAGCGGGAGACCATGAAGACGGCGAGGACTCCGATGGGGATGTTGATGTAGAAGGCCCAGCGCCAGGAGTATTGATCGGTCAGGTAGCCGCCTAGCGTGGGGCCGAGGACGGGCGCGACTACGACGCCGAGAGCGAAGATCGCCATGGCTGCGCCGCGTTTGGCGGGCGGGAAACTTTCGAGCAAGATGGCTTGGGAGAGCGGTTGGAGGGCGCCGCCTCCGGCTCCTTGGAGTGCGCGCGCGGCGAGGATGAAACCTAAGCTAGTGGCGGCTCCGCAGAAGAATGAGGAGACGGTGAAGACGACGATGCAGAACAGCAGGAAGCGGCGGCGTCCGAAGCGCAGCGCCAGCCAACCGCTGGCGGGCAGGACGATGGCGTTGGCTACCAGATAGCTGGTGAGCACCCAGGTGGCTTCGTCAATCGTCGCCGAGAGGTTGCCGGCGATGTTGGGGAGCGCTACCGAGGCGATGGAGGTGTCGAGCACTTCCATGAAGGTCGGGACGATTACGGCTAGCGCTATGAGCCAGGGATTTGCTTTGGGGCGCCACTGTTGGTCGGGCATGAACTGACACTTTTATTATCGCGCGACATTCATGGGAAACTACAGTTTCATGATCCGCATTGCTAATGCGCAGGGGTTCTGGGGGGATTCGTTGGAGGCACCGCTGGAGCAATTGCGCGGGGGGCCCATCGACTATTTGACGCTGGATTATCTGGCGGAAGTCACGATGTCGATTCTGCAGAAGCAATTTGCGCGCGATCCGCAGGCGGGGTATGCGCGGGACTTTCCGCAGATGATCGAGCGGGGGGCTAAGGAGATTGTCGAGCGCGGCGTCAAGGTGGTGGCGAACGCGGGCGGGGTGAATCCGGAGACTTGCGGGGAGGCGGTGGGGGCGGCGCTGGGGCGTGCGGGGTACAAAGGGCGTCTGAAGATTGGCGTGGTGACGGGCGATAACATTCTCGGGCGTCTGGATGATTTGATGGCGCGTGGGATCGAGCTGCGCAATATGGATACGGGGGCGGCGCTGGAGACGGTGCGGGCGCGGGTTCGTAGCGCTAACGTTTATTTGGGCGCGTTTCCGATTGCGGAGGCGCTCGGCGCGGGGGCGCAGATTGTGGTGACCGGACGGTGCTCGGATGCGGCGCTGTCGCTGGGGCCGACGATTCACGAGTTTGGATGGAAGCGCGATGATTGGGATTTGTTGGCAGCTGGCGTGGTGGGCGGACATGTGGTTGAATGTGGCGCGCAGGCTACGGGTGGGAATTGTCAGGTGGACTGGGAGACGATTCCGGACCTGGCTGGAATTGGCTATCCGATTCTGGAGGCGGAGCCTGACGGGCAGTTCGCGATTACGAAGCATCCGGGCACTGGCGGGCGCGTGTCAGTGGCCGGGGTTACGGAACAGTTGGTTTATGAGATCGGGGATCCGCGGGCTTATATTACGCCGGATGTGGTTGCGGATTTCACTACGATTCAGTTGCAGCAGGCGGGGGCGGATCGGGTGCAGTTCTGGGGCGTGCGCGGGCGTCCGGCTACGGAATTTTATAAGGTTTCGATCAGTTACTCAGGCGGATTCAAGGCTGCGGGCACGATGACTTATGGGTGGCCGGATGCTGTGAAGAAGGCTCGGGCGGCGGACCGGATTTTGCGGACTCGGCTGGAGCGGTTGGGGTTGAAGTTCTCGGCGATTCATAGCGAATATGTTGGCGCTAACGCTTGTCATGGGGATTTTTTGTCAGGTGAGCCTTCGCCGGACATTGCGGAAGTCACGCTGCGCGTCGGGGTGCGCGGGGACGATGCGGCGGGGGTCGAGCGGTTCACGCGGGAGATTGCGCCGCTGGCGCTGAATGGGCCTCCGGTGGTTACTTATCCTGCGGGCGGAAAACCTAAAGTTGAGGAAGTGATGGCTTATTGGCCGGCGCTGATTCCTAAGAGTGAAGTGACCGCTCGGGTCACTGTGAAGGAGGGCTGAGGTGGCGCGGGTCGAACTTCGGGAGATCGCGCATGCGCGCAGTGGAGACAAGGGGGACTGCTCCAATATCGGGCTGATTGCGCTGCGTCCGGAGCATTATCCGGCGCTGGTGGAGCAGGTGACTGCCGAGCGCGTCAAAGAGCATTTCCGTGAGTTGTGCCGGGGGCGGGTGGAGCGGTTTGAGTTGCCTAACTTAAACGCGCTTAACTTTTTGCTTTACGAGGCGCTGGATGGGGGCGGGACGGTTTCGTTGCGGACGGATGCGCAGGGGAAGACTTTTAGTGCGGCGCTTTTGCGGATGGAGATTGAGGTTTAGGGCGGGGACACCCGGTGGTGTCCCCGTATCCTGGTTTTAGAGGGGGTTTTAGAGGGGGTTTTAGAGGGCGGCGTCTCCGTGATCTCCATTGCGGATGCGGATGGCATCGTCAATGGAGGCGACGAAAATTTTGCCGTCGCCTATTTTGCCGCTGCGGGCAGCAGTGGTCAAGGTTTCTACTACTGACGCTGCCAGCGAGTCTTTTACCACCATTTCAAGTTTGACCTTGGGTAGCAGATCAACCTTGTATTCGGCGCCGCGATAGACTTCCGTGTGGCCCTTCTGGCGCCCGTGTCCCCGGACTTCGGAGACCGTGATGCCTTCGACGCCGATCTTGATCAGCGCATCTTTGACTTCCTCGAGTTTATAGGGCTGGATGACTGCTTCTATTTTTTTCATGTTGTCCGATCTTTAGTGCGCCGAGCCGGGCAAACTCACTCGGGCGGACGCCGATTGCGCGGAGACCGGAGGAGCGGCGGCTTCCATCGCCATACCACCCGGGCGTCCCATCGAGGAGATGACGTACTCGGGGTAAGCGGAGATACCGTGCTCGTGCAGATCCAGACCGTAGTTCTCGCCTTCGGCCGAGATGCGCAAGAGGCCGGCGGCGTTGATGGCGTACATCACGATCAGCGCCACCACGAAAGTGGCGATGGTGATGATGCCGTTGCCGACGATCTGCGCCACCAGCACTTGCGTGCCGCCGCCGTAGAACAGGCCTTTTAGAGGAGCGGAATTGTCGGCCGCGAACTGTCCGGAAGCGCCGAACTGTCCGGTGGCGAACAGGCCCAGCGACCAGGTTCCCCAGATTCCGCAGAAACCGTGCACGGGAACCGCACCGATGGGATCGTCAATGCGGAGGTACTCGAGAAGTTCCACGCCGTAGACTACGATGACGCCGGCGACGGCTCCTAGCAGAATCGCGCCGGTGGGGCTGACCCAGTAGCAGGGGCAGGTGATGGCGACCAGTCCGGCGAGGAAGCCGTTGACGGTGAAACTCATGTCCCACTTCTTACTCATGAAGTAGGCCACGAACATGGCGATGAAACCGGCGGAGCAAGCGGCCAGCGTGGTGTTGGCGGCGACGCGCCCGATGCCTTCAAAGTCCATGGCAGAAAGGGTGGAGCCGGGGTTGAATCCGTACCAGCCGAACCACAGAATCAAACCGCCGGAGCAGGCGATGGTGAGATCGTGCGGCATCATTGGTCCACCGCCGTCGCGTTTGAAGCGGCGGCCGAGACGTGGGCCGAGTACGATGGAACCGGCCAAGGCAATCATGCCGCCGATGGTGTGAACGACTGTCGAACCCGCGAAGTCATGGAAGCTGGTGCCGAGGGACGGCAGGAAGAAGCCGGCGGCGCCCATGGTGGCGAGGAAGCCATCCGGACCCCAGGCCCAGTGACCGATGATCGGATAGATGAAGCCGGACACTGCAAAGCTGTAGACCAGATCGCCGACCCAGGCCGTGCGACCGATCATGGCGCCCGAAGTGATGGTGGAGCAGGTGTCGGCAAAGGCGAACTGGAAGAGCCAATAGGCCAGTAGAGCGACGCCGGTGCCTTCATAGGTGTGTGGGGCGCCTTGCAGGAAGAACCAATTCAGGCCGATCCAGCCGTTGCCATGGCTGAACATGAAGGAGAATCCCCAGGCGTAAAACAGTAGACCGCAGAGACAGGTGTCGACGACGCATTCCATCAGGACGTTCACGGTTTCACGCGAGCGGCAGAAACCGGCTTCGAGCATGGTGAAACCCACTTGCATGGCGAACACCAGGAACGCAGCCAGCAGCACCCACACCGTATTCAGCGGGTTTACAATGTCGTTCCCTTTCAACACCGGGTCCGCGGCGAAGGTGCGCAATCCGAGCAGATCAGGGTTCATCAGGACGGCGGCTAACAGGATCAGGCCGACGCCGGTGATCTTCCCCATCAGCAGGATTTTGCCGTATTTGCGCCACTCAGGATTCCGCAGGCGTTCCCGCAAGCGGCTGATTTTGCCGGGGAAAGATAGTCTTTTTTCCATATAATTCGTATCCTCTCTACGCTTGGTATTAAAGTCCGCTGGCGCCTGGATACACCTCGGCCTGGGTGCGGCACGGGTGCCCTAGGTGAAACACAAATTGTTTTAACGGAACCTCTCCCGCAGACAAGGCGGGTACGGCTGTCACTTCATTAAGAAGTTATAAAGGAGTCTATCGATATTATTCATTGATGTCCAATCAATATTTTAGATTGTGTGACAAGTAAATTTGGATATGGCGGAACACGCATGGCGATGCCTTTTATGTCATTGGTCTGCTTGGAATTACGTGTTTAGAGGCGGAGGGCGCCGGAGGGCGCGGGGCTAGGCTCGGGGCCGAGAGGACGGGAGCAAATGAGCTTTGACATCGTGCAGACGCCGACATTGCATGCGGTGGCGAACGGAGATGAACAGCAACTCGTCGAGGATTTGCAGGAACGCGTGGAGGCGGCGGCGCGCGCGGCGGAGGAGTCAGCGGCGGTGATCGAGGCGGCGGCGGCGCAGGGGAATGCGGAGCAGAATTTGGCGAGTCTGCAGAAGGCGGAGCGGGCGCTGAATCAGTTCGCGAAAGAAACCGGGGAAAAGCTGGGCGCGCTGCGGGAGACGGCGCTGGATGCGGTGATTCAATCGGCGGCGAGCGGGGACAAGCTGGATTTCAAGGGGCTGAACGAGCTGGCGACGCTCGAAAATCGCAGCCGGCAGGCCACGCGGGCGATCGAACGATTAGTGGAGCGGTTGCTGCCGGCGGCGCTGTGGGCGCGGCTACGGGAAGAGTCGCATGCGGCGAGTACGCGGGCGCGGGCTCTGGAAGAAATTGCCCAGGAGAGAGCGGAGCGGGTGCTGGAGCAGATGCGGGAGGCGGTGGGCGAGGAGATGGTGCTGCCGGTCGATTTGTCGAAGGGCGTCTCGGGGGCGCTGCTGGCGCGGGCGGCCGATTTGAAATATCGCGCGGTGCAACTTTCGGCGAACGCGGATGCTATCGAAAAACAATTGGGGAGATGACACATGAATTCGAAGTTCGATGATTTGGTGCAGAGTCTGGATGCGCAGACGCTGGAGGAACTGCGGCGCTCGGTAGCGGCGGAGTTGGGGGGGCGGCATGAGGAGACGGCGATTCAGATCGAGCAGATACATCCTCGGATGACTGTCGAGGCGCGGGAAGATGCGGCTCGCGAGATCGCGCGCGTGCTGCGCGGGGACGCGTAAATGCCGGACTTGAAGAAATACTGGCAGGAGATACGGGCGATCGAGCACACGCTGGCGGCGGATGTCTGGCTGATGAGCCTGGAGAACAAGGCGCGGGGGCAGGTGGCGGGGTCGATCGCGGAGGTGGCGGCGGGGGCGGCGGCGAAGTTGCTGCACGGGAAATCGCACCGGCTGGCGACGGACGAGGAAGTGGATACTCATCAAGCGCGGCAAGTGGACCGGCAACGCCAGGGTTTTCAAAAAAAATTGCGGGATGAGGGGATCGCGATCATACCTGTAAGAAGCCGCCCGAAATCAGAGTAGCCAGCATTTCGGCGAAGGCGGCGGGCGGAGTTTCGGAATGCAGGGCGCCATCGGCTTTGAGTTGCTCGAGGAGCTCAACGATGGTGCGGGTGCCATCGGCGCGCGTAAATAAGTGGGCGGTCCAGGCTTGCGCGGGGAGCTCGCTGTTGAAGGGGTACTCGGTTTCTAGAAGGTATTTGTCAGGAATCCAGTCGCCATTTTCGAAGCCGTGATCGACGCGCAGGCGGATGCCGGGGACGGCTCGTGGCTTCAGTTCCAGTGCCCAGGTTGCGGGATGGGACACGGCGGCCGTTTCCCAATCGAAGAGCCAGGCGTGTTCCTTGGGTCCGGTGCGCGGGCCGATCTGGCGGCGCGTGGTGAACACGGGGCGGGACTCGGCGCGGCGTTGGATCATTACTAATCCGTAGACCAATGCTTGGACGTGCAGGTTTTCGAAGAACGCGCGCCAGTTGGGGATGTCGCTGACGTCGCCTTTCTTGCTGATGACGGATTCGGCGGCCCATTCGCGCGGGGTGCGGGTGATGCGCTTCACGAAGGCTACGTCGAAATCGTTTTCGGCGGGGCCCAGCCATTCGCGGAGGCGGTGTTCGAAGGGCTGGTCGCGATCGCTGCCCATGGTGAGTCCGTAGAAGCGGCCGCCCGGGCGGAGGTGGCGCGGCAGGCCTTCAATAATGCGGCGGACGATTTGTTCGCCATCCTGGCCGCCGCTATCGAAGATCATCTGCGGGCGGTAGACGGGGACGTAGGGCGGATGGGCGACGATGCGGTCGAAGGTGAGGTCACCGGCGGGTTGGTAGAGATCGCCTTGCGCGGCGGTGAAATTCGCGATTGCGTTGAGGCGGCGGTTGAACTCGGCGAAATCGGTAGAACGTTGGGTGATGTCGTAGGAATAAGCGTGGGCGGCGCCGTCGCGGGCGGCGACTAACGCGGCGATTCCGGTGCCGGCGCAGAGATCGAGGAACGCATCGCAGGGGGCGGGCGGGATGAGATCCAGAAACAAGTCGGTGTTGGGGATCATCGCGGGATACACGAAGTCATCAGGCGGGCGGCTGTGGTTGCCTTCGACGGGAGTAGGGCGGTCAGAGACGATGTAGAGATCGCGCAAGGGGTGCAGCATCACGGATCCGGCCAGCAGGTTGGGGTCGGCGGCGCGCGGTGCGGTTAATCCCAGGGCAGAGAAAAGCTCTAACGGCAGAGAGCGCGCGATGTCGCGGTGGACGGATTCGTTTTCTAAGAACAGGCGGATGAGGAGATCGAGCGGGTCAGGGTTTTGGGTGAGGGGGCGCGGGGGCGGGCGGTGTTCGGCGGCGAACTGGAATTGGGAGATTTTCTGGAGGTGCAAGCGTTCGCAGATGGCCGGCTCGGTGTAGCGGGCGGCGAGGAGAGCGGAGCGCAGCGCGGAGAAGTCGGCAGCGGTGCCGGGTCGCAAGGGGTTGGGATTCGGTGAGGCGTCAGGCACGCTCGGCGCTCCAATGGCGGTCTGTGATTTGGGTGACTTTCACGTCTGGGAGGCCGCATTGGTCGAGCATTTCGCGGACTTCTGCGAGGGTGAGAGCGGCGTGGAGGGAGTCGGAGAAGAGAGTGCGCTGGAGGGGGCTCCATGGCGCGGCGTGGGCTTCGACTAGTTGCTCGAGGGCTTGCTCGGTTTCGGGGCGGACGAGATCGCGGATCAGAATGGGCGCGCGGGGGCGAGCGATGCGGGCGATTTCCTCAAAGACCCTGCGAGGGTCGGGGATGTGATGGATCAGGCTGTTGGAGGTGACCATTCCGACGGAGTGATCGGCGAAGGGAATGCGCTTGGCGTCGGCGGCTAGCAGGTAGAGATTCACGCGGTGGCGGGCGCGGTTTCTCGCGGCGACAGCTAACATTTCTGTCGACATCTCGACGGCGCAGACGCGGGCGACGGGGGGCAGGAGCGGGAACATCATCAGGGGAATTTTGGCGTTGCCGGAGCCAAGGTCGGCGATCATGGTGACGGCTGCGGCGGCGGCTAGTTCGGCGGCGCGCTGGGCGAAGAGCTGATCGGTGGCGCTGAAATCCATTTCGTCGTATTCGACGGCTTCGTCGGCGCCGGACATCACTTCGGGTTCTAGTACGCGTGGGAGCGGCATGTTGTTACACTTGTAGTTTCCGCTCAAAAGCTTCTGTTATGCAATCGATCCAAGAACTCGTGGAGCGCGCGCTCGCCCACATCGCGCAGGCTGATTCGCTGGCCGGGCTGGAGCAGGCGCGGGTGCAGTATGTGGGGAAGTCGGGCGAGTTGACGGCGCAGATGAAATTGCTGGGCGGGCTGGCGCCTGAAGAGCGCAAGCCGTTCGGACAGGCTGTGAACGCGGCGAAGAACCGGATCGAGGAAGCCATCGAACAGCGGCGCGCGGGGCTGCAGGAAACGGCAAAGCCGGCTGGGCCGGAGTTGGACGTAACGCTTCCCGGAAGGCGGCGCTGGGCAGGGCGGGTACACCCGATGACGGCTACGGCGGAAACCATGAAGAAGATCCTGATGGGGCTGGGATTTTCTTACGATGACTATCCGGACATCGAGAGTGAATACTATAATTTCGACGCGTTGAACACGCCGGCGTGGCATCCGGCGCGGGATATGCATGACACCTTTTATGTGGGCCAGGGGCAGTTGCTGCGCACGCATACGACGGCGTTTCAGGGTCGCGTGATGCGCGCGAGCGGGGGGCAGGTGCCGATTCGCGCGATGACGACCGGGCGCTGCTATCGCGCGGACGATATCGATGCGTCGCACTATCCGATTTTTCAGCAGCTGGATGTGTTCGCGGTGGGCAGGAAGCTGAGCATGTCGGATCTGCGCTGGACGCTGACGGAACTGGCCAAGGGGTTGTTCGGAGCGGAGGCGAAGTTGCGGTTTCGCCCTAGCTATTTTCCGTTTACTACGCCTAGCGCGGAAGTGGACGTCAGCTGCGTGGTGTGCAAGCAGAAGGGCTGCGCGCTGTGTTCGCGAACGGGGTGGCTGGAAGTTCTGGGGAGCGGCATGATGCGGCCGGAGGTGCTGCGCGCGGGCGGGCTCGATCCGGAAAAGCATCAGGGGTTTGCGTTCGGGATGGGCGTCGATCGCACCACTATGCTGCGGCATCAGATCAACGACATTCGTCTGCTCTATGACAACGAGGAAGCGTTCCTGCGTCAGTTCTAAATCATGATCGTCAACACTGGATGGCTGTTGGATTATTTGTCGCCGCGTGTGCCTTTGGCGGAGCTGCTGACGGCGTTGCCGCGCGTGGGGCTGGACGTCGAAGCGGCGCATGTGCTGGCGCACGAGTTGGCGGGGGTGCGGGTCGGATTTATTCGTTCGAAGAAGCCGCTCGAGGGGACGGCGGATAAATTCGTCTGCGAAGTGGAAGTGGCGCCGGGCGATGTGCGGAGCATCGTGGCTGCATCGGCGCATCCTTTGGAAGTCGGCTGGGGTGTGCCGGTGGCGTTGGCGGGGACGGAGTTGCCGACGGGGGTCTCGATTCACGAGGATCACTTTCACGGGGTTTTGTCGCAGGGGATGATTTGCCTGGACGGCGAACTGGGGATGACGGCGGCGGGGACTGGGCTGCAGGTGTTTCACGATGAGGCGCTGCTCGGCAAGAGCTTGCCTGACGTGATGGCGATCGGCGAGGCGCTGGTGCACATGAAGGTGTATCCCAACCGGCCGGATTGTCTGGGGTTGATCGGCATTGCTCGGGAACTGGCGGCGTTGTTGGGATTGAAATTAGTTCTGCCGGAGGCGCCGCAACCGGCTGCTTTCAGCGACGCGGTGATGCCGGTGAAAGTTCAAGATCGCGCGGCGTGCACGCGGTACACGTGTCAGGTGATCAGCGGAGTTAGCGTGGGGAAATCGGCTCCTTGGCTCGCTAGTAGATTGCTGGCTACGGGGTCGCGGCCGATTAACAATGTGGTCGACATCACCAACTTCGTCATGAAGGAGTGGGGGCAGCCGCTGCACGCTTTTGATTTACAGAATGTGCGCGAGCGGGTGGTGGTGCGGCGATTCAAAAAGGGCGAGAGTTTGCGGCTGCTCGATGGCCGCACGGTGACTGGCGGGGATGAACTGCCGCTGGCTATCGCGGATGCGAAGGCTCCGATGGCGCTGGCGGGGATTATGGGCGGCGAGTTCTCGGGGATTGGCGAGGAAACTACTAGCGTGCTGCTCGAAGCCGCGCACTTCGAGGCTACGAATATTCGCATGACTAGCCGGCGGTTGGGCGTTAGCTCGGATTCGTCGTACCGGTTTGAACGCGGGTTGGATCCTAATGAGACGCTGGAGGGCGCGCGTAATCGTGCTACGGCACTGTTGTTTTCTGACGCGGGGGCACAGTCGGCTGGGCCGGTGACCGATGTGTATCCGAAGCGGGCGAAGCGCGCGGTGTTTGCGCTGCCTGCGGAGCGGGTGAGCGGCTATCTAGGGATTCCCGTTACACGGGAGCAGGTTTACGATAGCCTGACGCGGCTCGGCTATGAGTGCTCGGAAAATTTGAAGCGCATTCAGGTGCCGACGCGGCGGGTGGACGCTACCGATCCTGTGGTGCTGATCGAAGACGTCGCGCGCGTGATTGGCTACGAAGCGATTACGGCTGCTCCTAGCGCCGAGACGCCGACGGCGGGGGCGGGCACGGTACTCGACGCGGCACGGCACACGAGTCGCGGGATGCTGGTGGGCAACGGGTTTCTGGAATTGCGCGGCGTGCCTCTGGAGCCGCTCGAAGGGGAAGCGCAGTTCTCGCAGCTCGCGGGCGAGTCGGTGGTGCTGCAGAATCCGTTGAATACGGATCTGGCGCGGCTGCGGCGGTCTTTGGTGCCGTTTCTGGTGAAGACGGCGGCGTTGAATGCGCGGCGGCGGGCTAGCACTTTTCGCTATTTCGAAATCGACAAGATTTTTTCGCGGCCGGCGGCGGAACCGGTGGAGCAATGGGCGCTCGGGGTTTTGATGGGCGGGGCGGCGAACGATGCGGATTGGTCGACGCGGCGCGAGACGGACTTCTTCGATCTGAAGGGCGTGGTGGAATCGGTGCTCGAATCGTTATGGATCACCGGCGCGTCGTTTGAAGCTACGACGGTTGAAGGGTACGCTACAGGCACGGCGGCGCGGGTGGTGATCGGCGGCGAGCCAGTGGGCGTGATCGGGCAGGTTGGGGCTGAGTTGCTGGCGGCGCATCGAATTCAAACGGCGGTATTCGCGGCGGAGTTGTTCCTGGGAAAACTGGTGGCTGCGCAAAACCCGACGGCGGTATATCAACCGCTGCCGCGGTTCCCGGGCGTGTATCGTGACTTGTCTTTCGTAGTGAAGAAGGACGTGGCTTACGCCGCTATCGAGCAGGCGATCCGCGCTGCCGCGGGACCGTACCTTGAAAGCGTGGATTGCATCGACGTGTTCGCGGGGAAAAGCATCGATAAAGACAGCCGCAGCATGGCGGTGTCGATGGCGTTTCGCGCTCAGGACCGCACGCTTTCGTCGGAAGAAGTGGCAGAGGCAGTCGAGCAAGTGATCGCGACGCTCGCGCAGACGCTGGGCGCGGAGCTGCGCGGGCAGTAATAATAGGAACAAGCAATTTATGCAGGAACTTTCTCCGCTGACTCCCTCCAGCCGGATTTTCGTAGCAGGACACCGCGGGCCGGTGGGGTCGGCGATCGTGCGGCGCCTGGAAAAAAGCGGTTACCTGAATCTGATTCTGGCTTCGCGCGACGATTTGGATCTGCGCGACCAGGCGGCGGTCTCGCGGTTCTTCGCGCGGCAGCTTCCAGAGTTTGTGTTCGTTTCGGCGGCGCGAGTGGGCGGGATTCTGGCGAAGTCCACACATCCGGCGGAATTTTTGTACGACAATCTGGCGATGCAGACCAATATGATCCACGCGGCGTGGCAGAATGGCGCGCAGAAGCTGGTGTTTCTGGGATCGTCGAGCTTGTATCCGCAACTGGCGCCGCAGCCGATCAAGGAAGAATATCTGCTAACGTCACCGCTGGAGCCGGCGAGTGAAGCTTACGCCATCGCGAAGATTGCCGGGCTGAAGCTGGCGGCGGCGTATCGCGAGCAATACGGATTTCCGGCGATTAGTTTGATGCCGGCGAATCTCTACGGGCCGGGCGATAATTTCGATCTGGAATCGGCGCATGTGGTGCCGGCGCTGATTCGACGCTTTCACGAGGCTAAGATCTGGAGGTCGTCGTCCGTCTTGCTATGGGGCACGGGCACGCCGCGCCGGGAATTTCTGCACGTGGACGATCTGGCGGCGGCCGCGTGTCTAGTGATGGCAAATTACGCGGGCGGCGAGCCGCTGGGTAACGTGCTGAACGTGGGCAGCGGTGAGGAACTATCGATCGCGGAGCTGGCGGTGTTGATCGCCGATATTGTCGGCTACGGCGGGAACCTTCGTTTCGACTCGTGGCATCCTAACGGCGCGCCGCGCAAATTGCTGGATTCTTCGCGCATGCAGGGGCTGGGCTGGAGCGCGCGCATCAAACTCAAAGAGGGCATCGCTTCGACTTACGAATGGTACTGCGCGAACGCGGCCTCGACTGTGGCAGTATGAAACTTCATGTCTGATGCCAATCGCCACGCTCGCCTGTTAGGCGTTTTAAAAACCATCACTGCGCAGCCGCTTCCCGCCGATGATGATGAATCGTTGTTTGAGAGCGGGCTGCTGGATTCCTTCGCGCTCCCGGATCTGGTGAGCGCGCTGGAGCAGGAGTTCTCGATCAAAGTGCCGGACCGGGATTTGAATCCGCGCAAATTCGATTCGGTCTCGAGGATGGAGACGTATCTCGAAGACCACGGGGCTTAGCCGGGTGCCCGCGTTCCTTCACGCTTTCGGAATGTACGTGCCGGAGCGCGTCGTCACGAACGAAGACATGGCCGGGCGCATCGGGCGAACGGCGGAGTGGATCGAGGGGGCGTCCGGCATTCGCGAACGGCGCTGGGCGGACGAGGGAACCAGTGTTGCGGATCTCGCGGTGGCGGCGGCGCGGGATTGTCTGGGGCGGACTGGGGTACACGCATCCTCGCTGGGAATGATCATCTTGGCTAGCGGCAGCGCGCGGGGGGGATTCCCTGGACCGGCGGCGGAGGTGGCGCTGCAGTTGGGACTCGAGGCGACTCCTGCGCTGGATGTGCCGATGGCCAGCGCGGGCAGTTTGTTTGGGATGGCCATGGCGGCGGAGATGGCTGCTCGGTTTGGCGACGTGCTGGTGATCGGCGCGGAGAAAATGTCGGCGGTGATTGAATCCGGGCCGCTCGACGCGAACACGGCGATGCTTTTCGGCGATGGCGCGGGGGCGGCGTTGGTGAGTGCGCGGCGCGGGCCATGGGAAATTTTGGATGCGGTGCTGCATACGGACGGGCAGTATCGCGATTCGCTGGCGTTCGATTGGTCGGCGCCGCTACGGATGAACGGGCTGTCTGTGATTCTGCAGGCTGCGCGGAAGCTACCTTCTTCGATCGAGGAAGTTCTGGGGCGGCAGAAGATGGCTGCTGCGGAGGTTGCGATTTTTCTGCTGCATCAGGCGAACCAGAATCTGTTAATGCGGGTTGCGAAATCGCTGGGGGTGGCTGGGGAGCGGGTTTACTCGAACGTCGCGCGTTATGGGAACACTTCGTCGGCTTCCATGCTGATTGCGGCGGCTGAGTGGTCGCGGGAAAATCCGGTGGCGGGTCCAGTGGTATTTTCGGCGTTCGGGGCTGGGTTCCACTGGGGTGCCATATTGGCAATTCCCGTTTCGGAACAATAAAGAGGCTCCGTCCCTATTTTCCGAAGAGGTGCTGGATGTCTTTGTTGTTTTCGTTGCAGACGTATTCCAGCAGGTCGGTGTCGGGTTGGAGGACGTAGGGGAGCGTGACGGTCCAGGGTTTGGTGTAGGCTTTGGAATCGTCGACGGTGACTTGAATTTCCATGTGGCCGAAATCTTTGCGGCGGAACTTTTCGGTGACGCGTAGGGCGTCCGTGGCGGGGCGGCCGTTATTATCCAGCCAGCCGTGATCGTTGAAGCCGGACGTTTCGACCACCATGGCATCGCCATCCCAATGTCCGATCGAGTAACCCATCCAGGTGGGATTGGGATCCTTGGGAAGGTCGCGGCCATCCGTGAAAATCTGGCGATAGCTATGGACTGCTTCGTACAGGACTAGCATCACGCCGGGAATGTTGTAAATCTTGAAGGGATAAGGGACCACGTCGGAGCGTGGCACGCCGCCGGGGATGCAGTATCCGGTGGGGTCCTCTTTACTCTCGTTGCCGCGGCGCTGCTTGTACAAGGCTTCGGCCCAGGGCTGAAAAGGAACGTCGTCTTTCAGGTCCTTGGCGATATTGGCTACGTAAAGACCCGCAATCTGCCAGAGTCCTGCGATATCCGGCTTGCCATCGGGAGTTTTCGGGGCTGGAGCGCTCAGGTTCGGCTTGCCATCGGGCGTGCGCGGGATACCGGGGGTCTTGTAGTTCAACCACTGGGCGTGAGCACAGGTGCAGGCCAGAAGGGCCGCGATTGCGATCGACGGGAATCTTCGCATCAGGGGTTATTATACGTTCAATCTTCGGCTGCGCGCACCCGTTGTTCGGGAGTGCGCGATTGGGCCACCATGTTGGTGGCACGCAGGAGGGATTCGAAGGTGCCGGCGTCGGTCCACCAGCCGTCGACGAAAGAATAAGTCATACTGCCGTCGCGAATGTAAGCGTTGTTGACGTCGGTGATTTCGAGTTCGCCGCGGCCGCTGGGGACCAGCTTCTTGACCTTTTCGAAAACCGATCCGTCGTACATATAAATGCCGGTGACGGCGTAATTCGACTTGGGTTTCTTGGGTTTTTCCTCGATGCTGAGGATGCGTGGGCCGTCCATTTCGGCTACGCCGAAGCGCTCGGCGTCGGGCACCTCTTTCAGAAGAATGCGCGCGCCGGTGGATTGTTTTTCGAATGCGCGGGCCATTTCGGCGATGGGTTTTTCCAGAATGTTATCGCCCAGGATCACGCAGATTTTATCGCCGTCGGCAAAGTGTTCGGCTAGCGCCAGCGCGTCGGCGATGCCGCCTTCGCCTTCCTGGTAGGCGTAGTTCAAATGCTTGAGTCCGAATTCTTTGCCGTTGGCGAGCAGGCGGAGGAAATCTCCCGAGTTGCGGCCGCCGGTGACCAGCAGGATGTCTTGAATCCCCGCGTCGACGAGCGTCTGGATGGGGTAAAAGATCATCGGCTTGTCGTAGATCGGCAGCAGATGTTTGTTGGTGATTTTGGTAAGCGGGAAGAGGCGGCTTCCGGTGCCTCCCGCCAATACGATGCCTTTCATGTGGGCTTGTTCCCTTTCCTTTAAGACGCTTTGGCTTTCGCCGTACCGCCGGTGCCGTGGATTTCTTGCAGGCTCCATACCCGTACGGGGTCGCGGCGGCGCGAGACGATGGCTTCGACGGACGCGCGCGCGCCACTCATGGTGGTGATGCACGGGATGCGGTACGTCACAGCATTTTTTCGGATGGCTTTTTCGTCACTGAAGGCGTGGGCGCCGCTGGTGGCGGTATAGATAATCAGATCGATGGAACCGGCCTTTAGAAGATCTACGGCGTTGGGGCGACCCTCGTTTACTTTGAATACCGTTTTCGAGGGCACTCCGGAGGCGCGGATCTCTTCGGCGGTGCCGCGCGTGGCGGTGACTTCGAAACCTAACTCGTGGAAGCGCTTGGCGAGTGCGATGGCGACGGGTTTATCGCGATCGTTGACGCTGATGAACACGCGGCCTTTGTCAGGCAGCGGCGTCCCAGCGCCTAACTGGGCTTTGGCGAAGGCTTCACCAAAGTTTTCGCCGACGCCCATCACTTCGCCTGTCGAGCGCATTTCCGGGCCTAGCGTGGGGTCGACGCCGGGGAATTTGTTGAACGGGAAAACCGGGGACTTGACGAAATATTGGGGGACGGTGAGGACGCCGGTGGCGTCCGTGAAATCGGCGATGGTTTTGCCTAGCATTACGCCGACGGCGATTCTGGGGACTGCTACGCCGGTGGCTTTGCTCACGTAGGGCACTGTGCGCGAGGCGCGGGGGTTCACTTCGAGCACGTACACTTTCCCGTCCTTCACGGCGTACTGGACATTCATCAGGCCGATGACCGTGAGCGCGCGGGCTAGCTTCTCGGTGTAGGTTTTGATGGTGGCTAGCGTTTCGGGCGCTAGCGAGGTGGCGGGCAGCACGCAACTGGAGTCCCCTGAGTGGACGCCGGCTTCTTCGATGTGTTCCATAATGCCGGCGATCAGGACCGCGCCGGTGGAATCGGCGATGGCGTCGACGTCCACTTCGGTAGCGTCTTCTAGGAAACGATCGATCAGCACGGGACGGCTTTGCGAGAAGGTGACGGCTTCCTGCATGTAGCGGCGAACGGTGTCTTCGTCGTAGGCGATCACCATGGCGCGTCCGCCGAGCACGTAACTGGGGCGCACCAGCACGGGGAAGCCGATGGAGCGGGCGATAGCGCAGGCCTCGTCCGGGCTGGTGGCGGAGCCGTTGGCCGGCGAGGGAATTTTTAGTTCGTCGAGGAGTTTGCCGAATAGTTTGCGGTCTTCGGCTAGATCGATGTTGGTGGGATCGGTGCCGATGATGGGGATCCCGGCGGCTTTGAGCGGGAGCGCCAGGGTGAGCGGGGTTTGGCCGCCGAATTGGACGATCACGCCGTCGGGCTTTTCGGTGTCGCAGATGTTCAGGACTTCTTCTAGGGTGAGGGGCTCGAAGTAGAGTCGGTCACTGGTGTCGTAGTCGGTGGAGACGGTCTCGGGATTGCAGTTGACCATGATCGACTCGACGCCGAATTCCTGGAGCGCGAAAGAGGCGTGGCAGCAGCAGTAATCGAACTCAATTCCCTGCCCTATGCGGTTGGGGCCGCTGCCTAGGATCATTATTTCTTGCGTGACGGGCGTTGGCTTCGCATTCGGATTCGTAGCTCGAATACAGATACGGGGTGAAGCTTTCGAATTCGGCGGCGCAGGTGTCGACGCGGTTGAACACGGCCTTGACGCCGAGTTCTTTGCGGCGGCGCGGACTTCAAGCGGCTGGACGTTCCAGGCGCGGGCGAGAGGCTATCGGAGAGCCGTCGCGTTTGGCTGAGAAATTGTTCGCGCGTGGCGGTTCCCAGCGAACAACTTGGCCAGCTGTTTTTCAAGGTCCACCATTTCGCGCAACTGGTGCAGGAACCAGGGGTCGATGGAGGTCAGCTCGTGGACTTGCGCTTCGGTGTAGCCCTTTTCGAAGGCGAAGCGGATGTAGCCGAGGCGGTCGGGATTGGGCGTGATCAGGCGGGCTTCGATCAGGTCGTCCTGAATGGTGGCGCCGTCGGCTTTGCCGGTTTCTAGGCTGCGCATGCCTTTGCCCAGCGCCTGTTTGAAGGTGCGGCCGATGGCCATCACTTCGCCGACGCTTTTCATTTGCGTGCCTAGCACGGGCTTCCGCGCCGGGGAATTTTTCGAACTGCCAGCGGGGGATCTTCACGACCACATAATCGATGGTCGGCTCAAAACAAGCCGGCGTCATACGGGTGATGTCGTTCTTGATTTCGTCCAGGCGATAGCCGACGGCTAGCTTGGCGGCGATCTTGGCGATGGGAAATCCGGTGGCTTTGGACGCCAGCGCGGAGCTGCGGGATACGCGCGGGTTCATCTCGACGATCACCATGCGGCCCGTTTTGGGATCGATGGCGAACTGTACGTTGGAGCCGCCGGTATCGACGCCGATTTCGCGCAGGCAGGCGAGGGCGGCGTCGCGCATCATCTGATACTCGCGGTCGGTGAGAGTTTGCGCGGGGGCAACGGTGATGGAATCGCCGGTGTGCACGCCCATGGGATCGAAGTTTTCGATGGAGCACACGATGATGGCGTTGTCGGCTTGATCGCGCATGACTTCGAGCTCGAATTCTTTCCAGCCGAGCACGCTTTCTTCGACCAGGACTTCGTGGACGGGCGAGAGGTCAATGCCGCGCTCCAGAATTTCTTCGGCTTCTTCGCGGTTATAGGCGATGCCGCCGCCGGCGCCGCCCATGGTGAAGCTGGGGCGCAGGATCACGGGGTAGCCGATGCGGGCGGCGAATTCCAGGCCTTTGTCGATCGAATTCACTAACTGCGACTGCGGCAGTTCAAGGCCGATCTTCTTCATCGCGTCTTTGAAGAGGAGGCGGTCTTCGGCTTTCTTGATGGAATCGATTTTGGCGCCGATTAGTTCGACGCCGTATTTATCGAGCACTCCGGCTTCGGCTAACGCGACGGCGAGGTTCAGGCCAGTCTGGCCGCCGACGGTGGAGAGCAGGGCATCGGGGCGCTCGCGGCGGATTACTTCTGTCGCGTATTCGACGCTGAGGGGTTCAACATAGGTGCGGTCGGCTAGATTCGGATCCGTCATGATGGTGGCCGGATTCGAATTGATAGAATCACTTCGAAGCCGTCGGCCTTGAGGGCCTTGCACGCTTGCGCGCCGGAGTAGTCGAATTCGCAGGCCTGGCCGATGATGATGGGGCCGCTGCCTACGATCAAGATGCGATGAATGTCTTTGCGGCGCGGCATCAGCTTCCTTGGTCCATCAACTTTACGAAATCGTCAAACAGGTAGTGGGAATCGTGCGGGCCGGGGGCGGCCTCCGGGTGATATTGTACGCAGAACACGGGATGGCTGCGGTGGCGGAAGCCTTCGAGTGTTTCGTCGTTCAAATTCATATGGGTGATTTCTAGTTCGTTGAGGTTCAGGGAGTCGGCGTCGACGGCGAATCCGTGGTTGTGGGAGGTGATTTCGACGCGGCCGGTGATTTGATTGAGCACCGGTGATTGGCGCCGCGGTGGCCGAACTTCAGCTTGTAGGTCTTCCCGCCTAGAGCGAGGCCGAGGACTTGGTGACCCAGACAGATTCCGAATATCGGCACTTGGCCGATGAGTTTGCGGACTTGCGCGGCTTGATAGTCGAGGGGTTCGGGATCGCCGGGGCCGTTCGAGAGAAACACGCCGTCGGGCTTCAGGGCGAGCACATCTTCGGCGGTGGTGCCTGCGGGGACCACTGTAACGTTGCAGCCGGTATGCACCAGGCGGCGCAGGATATTGCGTTTGATTCCGAAATCGTAGGCGACTACGTGATGGCGGATTTCGGCGTCTTCGCCTTCGAGTTCCGAGGGCGAACAGCGGACGAGGCCGTGCTTCCAGTCGTAAGTTTTGGCTGTCGACACGCGCGTCGCCAGATCGAGGCCTGCCATTGACGGAGAATTTTTAGCGCGCTCGACTAATGTTTGAGAATCCGGTCTGGGGGTGGGTCCGACAGCACTCCGCGCATGACTCCGCGCGAGCGCAGGTGGCGGACTAAGCGGCGGGTGTCGATTTCGGAAATCACGGGGACGCCGCTGTTGGTTAGGAACGCTTGTGCGGTTTCGTCGGCGCGCCAGTTGCTTGAGAGCGGCGAGAATTCACGCACTACTAAGCCTTCGATGTGCGGCTTAGCGGCTTCGTTGTCGCCTTCGTTGGAGCCATAGTTGCCGATCTGGGGGTAAGTGAGGACGACGATTTGGCCGGAGTAGGAGGGGTCGGTGAAGACTTCCTGATAGCCCGTGATGGCGGTATTGAAGACCACCTCGCCGGTGCGTTCGACGGGCGCACCAAAACTACTGCCCTCGAAGACCGTACCGTCTTCCAGGGCGAGGATTGCTGGGTTCAATTGGGCTGATTCCTCCAGGGTTCGGGGGTAACCTCTATTTGACCACACTGCGGAGCTTCGGTGCAGGCTCGAGCGTGTGGGAACTACTGGAAGCCTGATATCCTGTCGAGACGTGAAACACTTCACCGCTTATCAGTGGATCGTCGGGTTGGCTGGCTTGGCTTTCTACTTCAAGTGGGTTTTTAGTCTTCGGCAAGATGCCATTTACCCCAAAATAGAAGTTACGCGATATCGAGAGGGGTCAGGTTCACGAGCGCAGCCGTTTTCTCGATTGCTCTTCTTGTCGCCATTCCTTATTGGCTTGGCATATGGAATCCTTAAATCCAGGGACGCACATTTAGCGCACTACCAGGCTCGATTAGGTAATATCATAGGCGTATGCGGAAAGATCCCGCCGAGCTTTTGAAGGATGCGCTGTTGCTCCCGCCAGAGGGGCGTGCCGCGCTTGCCGATTCGCTGTTTGCGAGCCTCGACCAGGAGATAGACGAAGGCGCCGAGCAGGCTTGGCTTGATGAGATACAAAAGCGTTTGCGCGAGATCGATGCTGGGGCGGTTGCGATGATCCCCTGGGAAGAAGCCGAGCGTCGTCTCTGGGCTAAAGTACCGTCCAAGTGAAGCCCATCCGGGTTTACCCGGAGGCGCAACTCGAAGCCGAGGCTGCCGTTGAATGGTACGGACAACGCAGCTCCCACGCGGCCGGTCGATTTGCAGTTGAACTTCGCTCCATGCTCGAGCGCATTCAGCAAGGCCCGCGTCAGTTTCCGATGCTCGCATTCAATACTCGCAGCGTGGTGCTGAGCCGATTTCCCTATCTTGTCGTCTTTCGTGAAACGAAGAGCGAAATCGAAGTTATAGCGGTGGCGCATGGCCGCAGACGACCAGGATATTGGCGCGAGCGGGTATCCGGCACCAGTCAGTAACTGGCACCCTGTACACTAATAACATCCCCGTCCGATGATTACCGAGGCCTCCACAGTCACTTTCGATGCGCTGGAACTGGACTGCGGAGTTACGCTTGGGCCGGTGGATTGCGCTTACGAAACTTACGGGGCGCTGAATCCTGCCAAGAGCAACGGCATTCTGGTCACCCACGCCTTTTCGGGCGATGCGCATGCGGCGGGCGAGGGCGGCTGGTGGACCAATATGATCGGTCCGGGCAAAGGGTTCGACACCGATAAATATTTCGTGATCTGCGCGAATGTGCTGGGCGGCTGCCGCGGCACTACGGGGCCGGGCTCGGTGAATCCGGTTACTGGTTGTCCCGTGGGGGATGTCGTTTCCGGCGATCACGGTCGCGGACATGGTGCGGTTGCAGAAGAAGCTGATCGAGCATTTGGGAATTCAAAGGCTGCTGGCGGTGGCGGGCGGGTCGATGGGGGGGATGCAGGCGCTCGAGTGGGCGGTCCATATCCGGATCATGTGCTGGCGGCGCTGCCGATTGCGACTACGGCGCGGCACAGCGCGCAGCAGATTGCTTTCAACGAAGTGGGTCGGCAGGCGATTATGGCGGATCCGGACTGGCAGAGTGGAGATTATTATGGCGGCGTCCGCCGGCGCGCGGGCTCGCGGTGGCGCGCATGGTGGGCCACATCACTTACATGAGCGATGAGAGCATGCGCGAGAAGTTCGGGCGGCGGCTGCGGGCGCCGGATCGAGTTTGAGGTGGAGAGCTATCTGAAGTATCGCGGCTACAAGTTCGTCGACCGCTTTGACGCGAATTCGTACCTTTACATCACGCGCGCCATGGATTAGTTCGATCTGACGCAGCACGGGTCGCTGCCGTCGCTGTTTGAGCGGATCCCAACGCGGTTTCTGGTGATCAGCTTCACGTCGGACTGGCTGTATCCGAGCTACCAGTCACTCGAAATCGTCAGCGCGCTGCGCAGCCGGAATTGCGACGTGGCGTATTGCAATCTGGCGGCGGTGTACGGGCATGATTCGTTTCTGGTCGAAGTGAAAGAGCAAACCGAGATCGTTCGCGGGTTCCTGGCGAGCACCTTCCGGGAGGCGTCGGCGTTGGGGCGTGCGTGAAATTTACGGGCGCAGCGATTACGCCATCATCGGAGAGCTGATCGAGCCGGGGACGCGGGTGCTCGATTTGGGCTGCGGCGAAGGGGAGTTGCTCGCCTGGCTGAAGGAAAACAAGACAGGTGGACGCGCGCGGCGTGGAGATGGCCGGCGCGAGCGTGCAGAAAGCGATCGCACGCGGCGTGTCGGTGTATCAGGGCGATCTCGAATAGCGCGCTGGAAGATTATCCGGACGACGCGTTCGATTACGTGATTCTGAGCCAGACGCTGCAGGAGACGCGCGATCCCTTGAAGGTGCTGCGAGGGCATGCTGCGGATCGGCAGGCACGCGATTGTGGCGTTCCCGAATTTCGGCCACTGGACGCGTTCGCTGGCGCATCTGTGGAGGGGCGGGGCTCCGAAGACAGAGTTGTTTCCGCACGACTGGTACGATTCGCCCAACATTCATTTCCTGACGGTGCTGGATTTCGATGCGCTGGCGCATAAGCAGCATTGGAAGCATGGAGCGGCAGGATGTTCCTGGCGGGCGATCGGCAGGTGAAAACTTTTCCGAACATGATGGCCGAGGTGGCGGTGTTCCTGTTCACCGCGTCGTCATGACGCTCACAGGGGATGCCGGGAAACGGCTGGATCATTTTCTACAAGAACACGTGACGCAGTTCAGCCGTTCGCGATTGCAGAACTGGATCAAAGAAGGGCGCGTGCTGGTGGATGGGGCGGCGGCGAAATCGTCGCTGGTGCTGCACGGCGGGGAGCGGATCGAGGTCTCGCCGGCTGATCCGGTGCCGCTCGAAGCTGCACCCGGAGGACTTGCCGCTCGACATTTTGTATCAGGACGCTGCTGTGATTGCCATCAATAAACCGGCCGGGCTGGTGGTGCATGCGGGGGCGGGGCGAGTTCCGGGACGCTGGTGAATCGGCTGGTGCACCATTTCTCGACGCTCTCGCAGGTGGGCGGGGATCTGCGTCCGGGCATCGTGCATCGGTTGGACAAGGGCACCAGCGGAGTGCTACTGGTGGCTCGCAACGATGCGGCGCACCGGGCGCTGGCGGCGCAGTTTGCGGGCCGGACGGTGGAGAAGACTTATCTGGCGCTGGTGCACGGGAAAGTCCGCAACGAACAAGGGCGGGTGACGGCTCCGATTGCGCGCGATCCTGTCCGGCGGATTCGCATGACGGCGAAGCTGGCGACAGGGCGCTCGGCGCTCACTGAATACCGGGTGCTGCGACGTTTTGAAAAATTTACTTATCTCGAAGTGCGCATTGGGACGGGACGCACGCACCAGATCCGAGTACATCTGACCAGCATCGGACATCCAGTGGTTGGCGATAATCTCTACGGGGCGCCGGCGGCCGAAAGGATCTTTCTGCACGCCTGGCGGATCGTTTTCACCAGCCCGGCAGACGGGCAGCGTGTTACCGTCGAGGCGCCGTGCCCACGGGCCTCACCCAATGGCTGGCGAGTCTATAATTGTTATGGCTTCCATGAAGTATTTTCCGGCGATCCTCTTGTCCTTCGCGCTCGTCTCTGTGGACGGGCAGGCTCCGCCTAAGGCAGCTCAGCCGAAGCAAGTCCCGATCGATGAAGACGCGGCCTCGCGGATCACGTTCGGATGTGACCGCGTGAACATGCTGTACACGGTGACGGACAAAAAGGGCACGCTTCGTCACGGACTCAACAAAAACGATTTCGAGATCTTCGAAGACAAAAGGCCGCAGAAGATTCTGGAATTCACCGCCGAAACCGACCTGCCCCTGCGCATCCTATTCTGATCGACACCAGCAACAGTATCCGCGAACGTTTCAGTTTCCAGATGAAGCCGCGACCACTCATCACCACGCTGCGGCGTGCCCGGCAAAGACAAAGCTATGGTAGTGAGCTTCGACAGAAACGCCGAAGCCCGGTTTCCGATCTGACGGATTCGAGCGAACAACTATCGAAAGCCATCCACGGCCTGCTATTTATACGCGTGTTATTGCAGGTGTGGGTGTTCCCCAACTATCTGCCGTGTTAGAAGTAGCACATGCGCTTAAAGGCAAGCACGCGGCCCCTTACGTTGCCGATGGCGGTATACGCTTCTAGCGGCGATATTGTAAAAAGCTTTGGCAGGCAGGTGCAGGCTCGGTTATGCCTGGGTCGCTCATTTGAGGCATGGACGAATCGCCGGGAGAGACGATTATTTACGGAGGATGTAAAGTTTATGTACTGCGGCATGGGCTCAATTTGAGGCTATGCAAATGGGCTCTAAAGACCGCTATTTCCAAGATGTGGAAGATGATATTAAAAAACTTGTACCCGAAAGCAGATCAGGCCGTGTGCCATACAAGGGCACTGGTTAGTGAAATAATTTACCGTGGCTCGGCATGGGTTACTGCGGTGCTAAAAGACATTAAGGCTTTGCAACAAGCTAAGTTTATACGCATAACACAATTGGGGCATTACAGAAAACCACCTGCACCATGTTTTTATTACACGTGAGGCACCGAATTATAGCAGGAAATAAACTTCCCTTAATTGAGAGAAAAAGTAGTATGATTTCATACTACTTTTTCTCTTAATTAAGGGAAGTTTACTTCCTGCTATAATTCGGTGCCTCACGTGTAATAAAAACATCGTGCGGGTGGCTTTCTGTAATGCCCGATTGTGTTATGCGTATAAACTATGCTTGTTGCAAAGCCTTAATGTCTTTAGCACCGCAGTAACCCATGCCGGCACGCAGGCCGCCAATTAATTGGTAAATTATTTCACTAACCATGCCCTTGTATGGCACACGGCCTGATATGCCTTCGGGTACAAGTTTTTTAATATCATCTTCCACATCTTGGAAATAGCGGTCTTTAGAGCCCATTTGCATAGCCTCAATTGAGCCCATGCCGCGGTACGATTTAAACTTACGTCCTTCGTAAATAATTGTCTCTCCCGGCGATTCGTCCATGCCTGCAAATAGCGAGCCCAGCATAACCGAGCCTGCACCTGCTGCCAAAGCTTTTACAATATCGCCGCTAAAGCGTATACCGCCATTGGCAATAAGGGGCACGTGCTTGCCTTTAAGCGCATGTGCTACTTCTAACACGGCAGATAGTTGGGGAACACCCACACCTGCAATAACACGCGTAGTACAAATAGCAGGCCGTGGATGGCTTTCGATAGTTGTTCGCTCAATCCGTCAGATTCTGGAAACCAGCTCAGCGTTGCTGTCGAAGCTCACCACCATGACTTTGTCTTCGCCGGGCCGCACCACCGTGTTGATAAAGTCGGTGGCGGCGTCCTGCTGGAAGCGAAAGCGTTCGCGGATACTGTTGCTGGTGTCGATCAGAATACCGATGCGCAGCGGCAGGTCGGTCTCGGCCGTGAATTCCAGAATGTTCTGCGGCTTTTTGGTTTCGAAATCTCAAAATCGTCGCGGTTGAGATCCGTGACGAAGCGTCCCTTTTTGTCCGACACCGTGAACAGCATGTTCACGCGGCTGACATCCAACGTGATCCGCGAGGCCGCGTCTTCATCGATCGGGACTTGCTTCGGCTGAGCTGCCTTAGGCGGAGCCTGCCCGTCCACAGAGACGAGCGCGAAGCACAAGAGGATCGCCGGAAAATACTTCATGGAAGCCATAACAATTATAGACTCGCCAGCCATTGGGTGAGGCCCGTGGGCACCGGCGCCTCGACGGTAACACGCTGCCCGTCTGCCGGGCTGGTGAAAACGATCCGCCAGGCGTGCAGAAAGATCCTTTCGGCCGCCGGCGCCCCGTAGAGATTATCGCCAACCACCGGATGTCCGATGCTGGTCAGATGACTCGGATCTGGTGCGTGCGTCCCGTCCCAATGCGCACTTCGAGATAAGTAAATTTTTCAAAACGTCGGAGCACCCGGTATTCAGTGAGCGCCGAGCGCCCTGTCGCCAGCTTCGCCGTCATGCGAATGCGCCGGACAGGATCGCGCGCAATCGGAGCCGTCACCCGCCCTTGTTCGTTGCGGACTTTCCCGTGCACCAGCGCCAGATAAGTCTTCTCCACCGTCCGGCCCGCAAACTGCGCCGCCAGCGCCCGGTGCGCCGCATCGTTGCGAGCCACCAGTAGCACTCCGCTGGTGCCCTTGTCCAACCGATGCACGATGCCCGGACGCAGATCCCCGCCCACCTGCGAAAGCGTCGAGAAATGGTGCACCAGCCGATTCACCAGCGTCCCGGAACTCGCCCCCGCCCCCGCATGCACCACCAGCCCGGCCGGCTTATTGATGGCAATCACAGCAGCGTCCTGATACAAAATGTCGAGCGGCAAGTCCTCCGGTGCAGCTTCGAGCGGCACCGGATCAGCCGGCGAGACCTCGATCCGCTCCCCGCCGTGCAGCACCAGCGACGATTTCGCCGCCGCCCCATCCACCAGCACGCGCCCTTCTTTGATCCAGTTCTGCAATCGCGAACGGCTGAACTGCGTCACGTGTTCTTGTAGAAAATGATCCAGCCGTTTCCCGGCATCCCCTGTGAGCGTCATGACGACGCGGTGAACAGGAACACCGCCACTTGGCCATCATGTTCGGAAAAGTTTTCACCTGCCGACCGCCCGCCAGAAACATGCTGCGTTCAATCTTCCAATGTTGCTTATGGGCCAGCGAAGCGAAATCGTAGACCGTCAGGAAATGAATGTTGGGCGAATCGTACCAATCGTGCGGAAACAACTCTGTCTTCGGCGCCCGCCCGTCCACAAATGCGCCCAGCGCACACTCCAGTGGCCGAAGTTAGGGAACGCCACAATCGCGTGCCTCCCGATGCGCAGCATGCTTTTCAAAACCTTCAAGGGATGCCGCGTTTCCTGCAGCGTCTGGCTGAGAATCACGTAATCGAACACGCCGTCCGGATAATCTTCCAGCGCGCTTTCGAGATCGCCCTGGTACACCGACACGCCGCGTGAAATCGCCTTCTGCACCCGCGCCCACCATCTCCACGCCGCGTGCGTTCACCTGTTTGTTTTCCTTGAGCCAGGCCAGCAGCGTCCTTCCCCGCAGCCCAAATCGAGCACCCGCGTCCCCGGCTCAATCAGCTCTCCGATGATGGCGTAATCGCTGCGCCCGTAAATTTCACGAACCCCCAACGGACGCCTCCCGGAAGGTGCTCGCCAGGAACCCGCGAACGATCTCGGTTTGCTCTTTCACGTCGACCAGAAACGAATCATGCCCGTACACCGCCGCCAGATTGACATACGCGACATCGCAGTTCCTGCTGCGCAGCGCGCTGACGATTTCGAGTGACTGGTAGCTCGGATACAGCCAGTCCGACGTAAAGCTCATCACCAAAAACCGCGTTGGGATATTCTCAAACAGCGACGGCGAGCGACCCATGTTGCGTCAGATCGTAAGTATCATCGCCCGCGTAATGTAAAGGTACGAATTCGCGTCAAAGCGGTCGACAAACTTGTAGCCGCGATACTTCAAATAGCTCTCCACCTCAACTGTCCGACGACCGAGCCGCCGCCCGAACTTCTCGCGCATGCTCTCATCGCTCATGTAAGTGATGTGCCCCACCATGCGCGCCACCGCCAGCCCGCGCGCCGGCGGACGCCGTTCATAATAGTCTCCACTCTGCCAGTCCGGGTCGCGCCATAATCGCCTGCCGACCCACTTCGTTGAAAGCAATTTGCTGCGCACTGTGCCGCGCCGTAGTCGCAATCGGCAGCGCCGCCAGCACATTATCCGGATACTGGACCGCCAACTCGAGCGCCTGCATCCCCCCCATCGACCCACCCGCGACCGCCAGCAACCGCCGAATTCCCAAGATGATCGATCAATTCTTCTGAAGCCGCACCATGTCGGAGATGGTGATCACCGGAAACTTCATCCCCCACGGACAACCAGTGACCGGATTCATCGAGCCCGGCCGCGTGTGCCCCGGCAGCCGCCCAGCACATTCGCGCAGACGACAAAATATTTATCCGTGTCGAACGCGTTGCCCGGACCAATCATGTCGGCCCACCAGCCGCCCTCGCCCCCCGCGTGCGCGTCACCCGAAAAGGCGTGGGTGACCAGAATGCCGTTGCTCTTGGCAGGATTCAGCGCCCCGTAAGTTTCGTAAGCGCAATCCACCGGCCCGAGCGTAACTCCGCAGTCCAGTTCCAGCGCATCGAAAGTGACTGTGGAGGCCTCGGTAAT
>CAVPZQ010000020.1:0-284551 GCA_963710155.1 Bryobacterales bacterium
CCATCAACACTTCCGTTTGCATCGCGCTCATCTCGCTGGGCTTGATGACAACAGTGCATCCGGCAGCGATTGCCGGAGCCACCTTGATCGCGATCGAACCGGCGCTCGAATTCCAAGGCGTAAATATGCCCACCACGCCCGCCGGTTCCATGACGACTTTGGATGTCCCGACAGTTCTTTCCAGATCGAAGTCCTTGAGAACTTCTTTGAAGTGCAGGAAAATATTAGCCGCGAGGTTGTTCGAGCCCTTCGCGCGGTCTTGCGGAGCGCCGTATTCCAGAACCGTCGCGTCAACGAGTTGATCCATTCGCTTGGCAACGGCATCATGCAACCGCTGCAAGCAGTCCATGCGGTATTCCTTGCCGCTTTGCGAAAAGGTATTGAACGCCTCCTTGGCCGCGGCGATGGCCTGTCGCGTGTCGATCTCGTCCGCCATGGTGACCTTGCCGATAACCGTGTTGTTGGTCGGGTTCACTAGATCAACGACCTGGGTTCCATGGGGAGTGACGAACTTGCCGTTGATGTAGGCGCGATCAAAGGCTCTTACCAGAGCTGTGGTTTCGTTTTCGTTCATTTGCGTTTACCCTTATGACATTCAGCAATCTTTGCCCAACTTCGCCGAGTCTCTCTGGACCCGGCTACAACTTCATTCTGGCCGAATTACGCATGGGAGTAACTAGCAAAAAACGCCATTCTTCTTGCAAAATATGCCAAACGGAGCTAATTGCTCATTCGCCGTTGAGGTAGTTCCGCCGGTCGCGTGCGCCGGCGGCGGGGATCCTTGTGAAGAAGAGCGCTTCGGTTCTAGATCCGCCCTATTGCAGGGGCGGCGCGGCCAGGATTTCCAGGATCTGAAAATCATCGTCGTCCGTTTTCCGGATCAGCTTCATTCGCGCCTTGACTCGCGCCGCCATCGAGAAGCGGTCGAGCGTCTCTTGCGGCTGGCTATCGTAGTACGTCTGGAGGGCTGGCCAGCCGGGGACCGGCCCGTCGCCCACGATCCTGAAATAAGTGACGCTCAACATGCGTCTGAGGCGCATCCCAGCCGGGTAGGGGCGCAACTTCGTCAGGTCCACGCCCAGGTTTTGGCACCTCGCGGCCTGGGGATTCGTCGTGCGGATGCAATAATCGATGGTGGCGCACTGCTCGTGCGTCTTCCCCAGACAGATTTTTTGGATGGGCTGCGGGATCCAGGCTAGGACGATACCTTTACTACCGTTCTTGCTGCGGGTTCAGGACAAACAGGTAATCTTCCAGCTCCGCAGTGCTCTCCACACGCGAGGATTGGGCCAGAGCGGTCCCGCCGATTAGCCCGATCGCGCCCAAAACAGCGAACGCCAGAAAACGCCGCCAGTGAGTCATAGCTGGGTTCGATTATCGCAACTACGCTCATGCCGGTGCAAAACGCGAGGCATTGAGACCGCCTGCTTCAATGACTTCCGTTACCGCCTGCTGTTACCGAACATTAATGCAAGGCACTTCAGTTACAATCGTGACTAAAAAACTTCAGAGGGCGCGCCGGTTTATCCTTCTGACGGACGGCGGCGGCTCAGCAGGCCGTCGATCGAATAGCCGTCCGCTTCCGGCGGAAACATCAGGACCGTCAGAAGCAAGACCGCTCGGGCGAGGATAAAATCCTCTAGGCGCTCCAGCGACAATGGCATCAAAAGAAGATGACCGGAAGTGACGAACACTAGAATTCCGCCCAGCAGGTAGAGAGAGGGGCGTGTCCACAGGCCCACAATAACCAAGGCTGGGAATATCACTTCGAGGAATGGGATCAAGGTTCCGCTGGCCCATAACGACCACGCGGGGAGAAATGTGCCGGCGTACGGGACGACGAACAAATTCCGCGCGTGCTCAATCGGACCCCAGATGAACACTTTGTGAATCCCGCCGACGAGCCAAACTAAGCCAAGCAGCACTCTCGCCAGAAACAGTGCTGCCGCGCGAGACGTTGCGTCCGACACTGCGCCGCGCGTCCAATGGAACAAATGATCCATCGAAAACCGGGAAACGCGCTCGGCAGGAGCAAGAGGAATAGGACGAGAGCCGTCAGCGGATATGTGTAGTGCACAAGGAATGTTATCGACATTCCTGTAGGGCCAAACGGACCCGAGCTGTTCCTGGTGCATCCCGATCGATCATGACCTCCCGATGGCAGCTCTTACATTCAATGAAATAGTCCACGAAACGCCATCCTGTTTGGTTAGAGCTTCGGGTGAGTGAATTGTTTCCCTGAAGGGGGAAGAACACCGTGACCTGTCGGGTCTTCCAAAGCTGGAGGCAGTTAACCAAAGGGCAGGGAATTGGAGAGCCACAGAGAATGCGTGCCGTCGGGGCGCGATTTGGGTTCGGTACCGCAGCAGAGAGTCTAGGGAAAGGTCGGTATTGCTCGAAACCGGGTGACCTCCGAAGAATAATGGCAGCCGAGGCCTTAACCAGCAGCCAAAGACCGTTCGAAGGTTGAGCGGCCTGAGAGATAGGTAACAGAACGTACCGGAGACATGGGTTACACTTTTTGCCGTTGAGAAGGCGGGAGGTGGAGGATGCCATGGAAGGAAAGTTCTGTTATGGACGAGAGGATGCGGTTCGTGATGCGGTTGCAAGAGGGGGAAAGCATGGCTTTCCTTTGCCGGGAGTTCGGGATCTCGCGCAAAACCGGTTACAAGATACTGGACCGGTATAAGGAATGCGGCTTAGAGGGTCTGACGGACCGGGCTCGCACGCCCTATCGCTATGCCAAGCGGTTGCCGGAGCAGTTGGAAGCGGCTATCGTGGCAGCCAAACGCGAGAAGCCGCACTGGGGAGCGCGGAAGATTCGGGAGCGTTTGTTACGCCGCTTGCCACATGCGGTGAGAGTTCCGGCGCGCAGCACCATCCACGCCATCTTGGATCGGCACGGTCTGGTGACCCGGGCCAGGCGGTCGCGGACACGAGCAGAGGGAACGCCGCTGTCTCCTGGATTGAACCCCAATGCGCTGTGGTGCACGGACTACAAGGGCGAGTTCATGCTGGCAGATAAGCGCTACTGCTATCCGCTGACGGTCACCGACCATGCTTCCCGCTATCTGCTTTTGTGCGAGGCCATGGAATCCAACCAGGAAAAACCAGCGATTACGGCCTTTGAGCGCCTGTTCAAAGAGCGCGGTCTGCCGCAGGCGATCCGCTCGGATAATGGCGTTCCCTTTGCTTCTCCCAACGGACTCTTCAACCTCTCCAAGTTATCGGTGTGGTGGCTGCGGCTGGGCATCAGCATTGAACGCATTCGGCCCGGCCATCCGCAGCAGAATGGGCGGCATGAGCGTATGCATCTGACCCTTAAAAAGGAAGCCACCCGCCCAGCCGGTGAGAACATCCTGCAGCAGCAGGCCAAGTTCGATGCCTTCATCGACGAGTTCAATAATGAACGTCCGCATGAAGCTCTGGAAATGAAATGCCCCGCCGAACTCTACACCGCTTCCACTAGGCCCTATAGCGGCATCGGCGAGCCACTCTACCCGTTTCACGACAAGACCGTCGTCGTCACCAACTGCGGCCGCCTGTGCCTTTATCGCAAGAAAATCAACTTAAGCACCGGCCTGGCCGGCCAGGCCGTCGGCATCAAGGAAGTCGACGATGGCATCTGGCTGGTCAGTTTTATGCATTATGATCTGGGATATATAGACCTCGACGAGAAAACTCTGCAGCCCCTCCCCAACCCTTTTGGCCCAAAAGTGTTACCTATGTCTTAGGTACATTCTGTTACCTATGTGTCCGGGTCGGACAGGTAGGTTTTGGCTCCTCAGGTAGGATTCGAACCTACAACCCTTCGGTTAACAGCCGAATGCTCTACCATTGAGCTACTGAGGAGCAACAGGTGGGCCTCACCTATTACAACAAAGGTGGCCCGCAGTGTCAATTTATTTGCTGATCCACCGCCGGCAGGGAATCCTCGCGGCGATGTGATTATGAAGGAACGGACCCGGCGCCTACGCGGAAGCGATTTTGCGCAGCCGGATCGTCAACCGGCTCTTATAGCGAGCCGCCGTATTCTTCTTGATGATGCCCCACTTGGCGGCGCGGTCGATCAAGGAATAAGTCTTGGGGACCAACTCCGTCGCGCCCTTGACGTCCTTGGTCTCAAGCAAGCGCCGCATCGCACGGATGCCATGGCGCAAACGGGTCTTGCGAGTACGGTTAACCGCCGTACGGTGTTCGGTGACGCGCATACGTTTCTGCGCAGATACTGTATTTGCCATTCGATTCTTAAGAATACCGCAGTCGGCGGGGGCTGGTCAAACCTGTCCTGCTTTGCGGTAACGTAGTCCAATGTTCACCGCCGCCGGTCTAAAGTCGTTCCACTCGCGAGCCCACTCCTCCCTGGATGTCCTCCTGACGCATCTGCGGACCATGCCTGCCGATCTTTTGTTAGCGGAGCTCTCGGGCTTCGCACGTGCCAACATCCGCGATCAAATGTTCCATACCATCGCGAACGAAATCTTCTGGATGCACGGACTCCAACTCCTCCCCATCCCCCATTTGAGCGCCGGCGATTACACCACCGTCGAAACCCTTGCCGAACTCCAGCGCCGCGCCATGGCGGAGACCCTCGAATATCTGGACCGGCTCAGCGAACCTGAACTCAATCAGGATCTCTTGCGCGTGCCGGAGGGCTGGGTGGGACCGCCGCGCAGCCCCGCCTTCATCTTGCATCACGTGCTGACCCACGCCTTTCATCACAAGGGCCAAGTGGTCGCCATGTGCCGGCTTCTGGGCCATCCCGCGCCCGATACCGATTATCAGCGTTAATGACTTGTTTGCGGCTGAGTCGATCGTTGATCACACCTGCGGCCGATGCGATCAACGTCTGCGGCAGCACCTGCATCAGGAAGGCGTAAGCCACCAACTGCGCGCTTCCCGTGAGCAGCAGTCGCCAATAATGGCTCAACTACTCCACCCGCCGCTTCACGCGGATGCCGGTAGCGATCCCTTCGGGCAGAGTAATCACCAGCGTCCCTCCGGTATCGGTTTCTTCTTCGCGCAATTCCTGATCGTCGATCTCGACATCGTAGTGCGCGTGCGGCGTCAGGTTCAGCACGAACACCGCCTCGGCATCGGCCTTGAAGCGCGTAGCGTCTTTTTCGAGCGCGCTTAAGATGATCGCCTCGCCGACATGCACCGGTTGCGTCGCCGCGCCGGCCTTGAGCGTCTCCACCTTGCCATCGCGAAATAACTGGAGCTGTCCGTCGAAGTAGCCGAGCCAAGTCGCGTTCTCATCCCAACTGGTGCGCGCGAACAAATGGCCCGAGAGCGAATCGTGATACACCAGCGGCATTTGAAAATAACTCAAGCCCGGCTGATAGGGATTGGCCCACAGAAATTCATAAGGGACGCCGAAGCCGCCGCGCATCAGGAAGCGGTCCTGCATCAGCCATCCTTGCAGAAACTGATTCTCAGCGGCATTAGAATCGTAAGCCACGATGGCTAGCTCGGCCGCCCGCGACAGCGCCGCGTCATTGAGGTCGGGCTCGCCGTCGCGGACATAAACAGGAACGCGGTATTCGTTCTCGGCGGCCGGATACGGGGCAGGGTAGTGGCTCACCAGGTGGTCCGTCGGCAGCGCCCTGAAATACTCCGTCGCGTCTTCGCGAAGGTCGATCTTCAAGTTGTCGCGCACAGCATGCAGCAACTCCATCAGCGCATACACCTGATCGCGCGGAATCGCCGGCGCCCCCGCGTCCAGCTTCTTGACGATTTCCCCACGCCACCACTGCTCGATCAGCGGTTTCAGCACGGTTTCGCCGTGATCGGGCAAGCGGTCCGCCAGCGCGATCGCGGCGAAAGCCCGCGCACTTTGCTGCCGCACATCGCCCGCAGCCGCCGCCGCTAGCGCCCGTTGCAGTTTCGCCGCCAGCCGGTCGGCCTGCGCGTTGGCCATGACCGGGCCGCACCAGTCGAAAACCAGCGCCAGCTGCCGCAGGTCCTTGCCATCCTCGCCGAGCGCCCAGTCGACGGCCTTCTTCCCCCAAGCCATCTGACCGCTAACCCGGTAGTACAACGCCCAGGCGAAACCCGGTTCCGGCATAGCCGCGCCACCCGAGACTAGTGCATTAAAAGGTTGCCAACGAAGAGAATCCCGCTCCCGTTCGCGTTGCAGCAGGCGTAACCTCTGTGGCGTGAGCAGCAGCCGCGGCGCGTCGGAATACACCCGGAACTCGTCGCTTTGGGCGAACAAGGGCACAGCCAACAACAGAATCGCCAGGGAACTACGCACTTGAGCCCAATTGTGTCACAGCGACACACCCCCGGGGCAGACACACGCAGCGAAGCCCCATGAAGTCGATCCATGTGCTTGAAAATAGAGGGCCGCGAAGGTGGCCGAGTGCGTGCTATCCTACTTACGAATTGATGCAGTAACTCTTGAACACCTGCCCTCTGCTTGCAACGGGCGCGGACGAGAGAAATGAGCGGATTTTGTAGTCGTGCTTGCGGGAAGTAGTGTCCGAAAGTTTCCGCCGCTTGTTTGATCGTTTGAGCAAGTTGCAACAGAGGGGTTTTTTGTTTTAATCCCTTCGTTGCACCATTCCAAGTACCAAAACTTTCCCTCTCAGTACTAGTCGAAAGCGGTGCCTTAGCCTATTGGTACTAAGGCCTACTCATGCGGCACAGTGGGCTGTACCCATGAGCGACGTCATCTTCTTATACCGCTACACGCGCCGTTGGATCCTCTTCCCTCAGTGGCGCTCGATTCAGACCGCATGGCCAACGGTTTCAAAGGACGACGTCCGGCTGATCGCCCGCTACACCCGCCGTTGGATTCACTACGGCCTCTTCGCCCACATCGCAGTCTGCACCTTAATCGGCGCCGTAGAAGGCGTATTCGGCCGCTGATCTGCGATCCTGAGGGCAGATGTCCCTCGTCGAAATCCTGGGGTTCCTCAGCGGAGCCGTCAATGTGTGGCTTCTGGCTCGCCAAAACATCTGGAACTGGCCGATCGGTTTGGCCAACAATGCGTTCTACGTAGCAGTCTTTCTCACCGCCGGCCTCTACGGAGACGCCGGACTACAGTTGGTCTACATCACGCTAGGAATCTACGGCTGGTGGACCTGGTCCCATCCCGCCGCGCGCGTCGAACTGCAAGTCACCCGCACGCGGCGCAGCACCTGGATCTGGCTAACCCCCGCGACCATCGCCGCAGCCATCGCCCTGGCGTTTTTTCTCCGCCGCTTCACCGATTCGACCGTGCCCGTCTGGGACGGCTTCACCACCGCGCTTTCGCTGGCCGCAATCTATGGCCAGACCAAAAAATACCTCGAATCCTGGTGGATCTGGATCACGGTAGATATCATTTACGTCCCACTCTACATCTATAAACACCTGCGCCTGACGTCAATCTTATACTTCGTGTTCCTCCTGCTATGCGTGATGGGCCTGAGTGAGTGGAGCAGGGCACTACGCACCCAGCACGAGCCAGTGCCGGCATAGGCAGTGTTACGATTGGACGAAAGGCCGCGCGCAATGGAAATTCAATTTACAACTCGCATTTTCAAGGAGGGACGCACGTACGTAGCTCATGCTTTTGAACTCGATGTCTCCTCCTGCGCCGGAACGAAGGAAAAGGCGATCAAGAATCTGAAACAGGCCGTGAGGCTGTTCTTGGAAGAAGCCGATAAACTGGGCACCCTGGATCAGATCCTGGAAGAAGCCGGCTACAGCAAGGACAAACGAAAGCTCGCTCCACCAAAATTTATCAGCGTGCAGCGCATGTCTCTCCCGCTCCCGCTGACGCATGCCTAGGCTGAGCCCCGTTTCCTATAAACAGCTCACCAAGATTTTCGAGGCCGAAGGTTTCGTTTGCGTCAGAACCGAGGGCGACCACATGGTATTCGCCAAGCCCGGCGTGATCCGGCCGATCGTGATCCCGAAATACACTGCCATACCGGTATTCATTATTAAAAACAATCTGCGTAGCGCCGGTATCTCGCGGGAGCGTTATTTCGAGCTACTTGATGAATGAGGCCGAGACGGTGCTACGATTGCACTCATGGAAGTCGTAGTACAAATACACGTAGAGCAATTACCAGAAGATGTTTTCTGGCAACCTCCGAGCAGCTGCCCGGGTTAGTTGCGCAGGGCCGGACTGTGGCCGAGACGCTCGATATCGCACGCGATGTCGCCCGGCGCCTCATGGAGGCGCGACGCGAACGGTACTGCTTCCGAAAAATCTTACGGCGCGATTAAGGCCGGGGCAAAGTCGCCCGACATACACGCCCAACCCTTATGGCTCTTCATAACGCCTGTCGTAACGATAAATTCGGCGTAGATATCTGAATAGGGCGCTTGTCCGCAGGGGGATGGGGATGTCTTGAGGACACGAGCGTGCGATCCTTCAGGCACCATTTCGGTAGGTACTCTGGCCATGGCGTTCAAAAATTCCTTGTGCCTTGGAGTGTGCCTTTCTGGACGTTGAACCCACTTGGCGCCTTCCTCGCTCAATAAGCGCTGGACTTCGGGGGTATCCACGATGAAATGCACGTCTCTCCGGGCTGTGTAACTGTAATCCTCGTCGAATACATGGTTGTGCCACAACATCGTGATTGGAACCGCGACAATGGCCGCTAGAACGGCCAGGACGCAAAGTATAAACTTCGTCGCGCCGCTCACTAGCAGTCCCTTAATGAATCGTCCGCGTCTTCCGATTCATGTAATCCATCAGTAAATACTGCCCCAGCGTATAAGGCGTAGTGAAATATGCCTTCCCCCGGCACAGTTCAGTAACCTTCTGGATGAAGTTCACCAGCCCGTAATCGCTAGCCAGCATGAAGGTATTGATCAGGATCCCCTGCCGCTTGCACCGGCTCACTTCCTCGAGCGTGCGGCTGATCACCAGCGGGTCCAGCCCGAACGCATTTTTGTAAATGCGCCCGTCCTCCAGCGTCAGCGCACTGGGCTTGCCGTCCGTGATCATGATGATCTGCTTCATGTCCTTCTTCTCTTGCGCCAGCAGCCGTTGCGCCAGAATCAGGCCCTCGCGCGTATTCGTGTAATACGGACCCACCTGCACCCGCGCCAGATCCTCAATGCGCAGCTCCTCCGCCGAATCATGGAATAGAACACAGCGCAGCGAATCGCCCGGATACTGCGTGCGGATCAAATGCGCCAGCGCCATCGCTACCTTCTTCGCGGGCGTGAAGCGATCCTCGCCGTAAAGAATCATGCTGTGGCTGCAATCCAGCATCAGCACCGTAGCGCACGAACTCTGATATTCCGACTGATGCACATGCAGATCGCGATATTCAAGATTAATCGGCAGCTTCAGCCCCTCGCGGCTCAGCGCCGAGAACAGCGTCGTATTCACATCCAGATTCATCGAATCGCCGAACTCGTAGATCTTCGACGCCCCGCTAGCCTCGACGCCCGTAGCCATATCGCGAGTGTCATGCGCCCCAAAACTCGAGCGCCCCAGTGACCCCAGCAAATCCTTCAGCGTCTTGTATCCCAGAAAGTCGACGCTCTTGTCCGTGATCTGGACCTCGACCTTTCCATCGCCCTCGCCGCCGCCCCCGCCTTCTTGCGGCTCCGTATTGATGTAGCCTTCGTCCACCAGTTTCTGCACCAGACGATTCAGAAGCTGATCGATCTCCTCGCCCGACATGCTTTCCAGTTGCTGGCGGATCTGCTCCGCGCGCTCTGGATCGAACATTTCACCGTTCAGAATCGCGTCTTCGAGCGCACGCTTCAGGTCTTCAAGCGTATGCTGGTTGAACTCACTGAAGCGCATGTACGGGTTATCGAACCCGCTATTCAAAAAGAAATCCGCCAGGGCCTTGAGCAAGTCTTCGGTGCTGAGACCGAAGTCCTCTCCCGTGTAGCGCCCATAGCGAATGGACTTCACTGATATTGCCTCTTTAGGTTTCTGCTTGCCTTCGTCCGGGAGCCTCTCCCGAACCGCGCGCTCGCCCGCAGTGAACCCAGCCTCTTCGTTGCGGCTGATGCGCTTGTGCGCATACAGACCTTCGAGAATGAACTCACCCGCGCCGGCCCGCACCGCGTCCGGTTCGCTAGCGCCCAAACCCAGCTTTTTGGTCTTCTCCATCAGCCCTTGAATGCCCGTCAACTGCTGAACCATCTGCGACGACGTCACGCCTTCATCCAGTTTCAAAGTCCCGCCGAGTTCAAACCACTGCACCACGTTGTTGAGATTCTCGCCCTCGAAGTAGTTAGTGAAAACTTTGCCGACAGCCAGCCGGATCAACTCTCGCGCGACAGCATCGCCGCCCTTGAGCTCGCCTTCGTACTCCAGCTCCAGTTTTCCAGTGATCGAGGGGAGCCCCGCGTACACATCCAGCACCCGCGGCACTGCAAACGACTCACCCGCCATCAGCGCCCGCCGCTCCGCATTCGACGTCACGTTTTCCAGCACCGAAATCGGCAAGCCGCTGGCTGACACCAGACCGTTTATCCACGCGCTTATCCTCGCGAGCCGAGAACGCAATCTGCTCGATCACCTCGCGAATATAATCCGGAATCCGCAGCTCCGCCGGCGACTTCCGCTCCGTCCACGATTCCTGTTCCGTGATCTCGATGCCATGCTCCAGCGTCGCCGGATAATGCGTGCGAATCTCGCTTCCGATGCGGTCCTTCAGCGGCGTGATAATCTTCCCGCGCGCCGTATAGTCTTCCGGATTCGCCGTGAACGCCAGCATGATGTCGAGCGGCAGACGCACCGGATAGCCCTTAATCTGCACATCGCCTTCCTGCATGATGTTGAACAGACCAACCTGAATCTTGCCCGCCAGATCCGGCAGCTCATTAATAGCGAAGATCCCGCGATTCGCGCGCGGCAGCAGTCCGTAGTGCACTGTCAACTCGTCCCCAATATCGCTCGCCGCGTGCGCGCCGCCTTGATCGGATCGATATCGCCGATCATGTCGGCGATCGTAACGTCCGGCGTAGCCAGCTTCTCGACATACCGCTCCTCGCGCCCCAGCCAAGCGATCGGCGTAGAGTCGCCGCGCTCGTGCACCAGCATCGCGGCAGGGTTTGCAGATAGGCGCGAACGGATGATCGTGAATCTCGCACCCCGCGATATAAGGCACGTATTCGTCGAGCAGCGAAGTCAACATGCGGATCAGCCGCGTCTTAGCCTGCCCGCGCAGCCCCAGCAAGATGAAGTTGTGCTTTGAGAGCACCGCGTTCACCACCTGCGGCGCCACCGTGTCTTCGTAGCCCACGATGCCCGGGAACAGGGTCTCTTTCTTTTCAAGCTTGCAAATCAGATTCTCACGCAGCTCATCCTTGACGCCGCGCATCTGCTGAAATTTGTCTGAGGCACGAAGACTGCCGAGAGTATGAGGAAGACCGGAAGGAAAAGTCATGCTTGGGTCCTACCCGGATTGTATCAGGGAAAAAGAGGGACGGAGCCTGATTTTCACCACAAGCATCTCAATACCACCCACCCAGCGGCCCGCGAAATCAGTCTCCGTCCCTCTTTTCCGGACGCGAAAAAACCACACGTAGAAAATCCCGAATCGTCATCACAACGAATCCGGAAGCGGCAACCCATACCGCAGACAATCGCGGTCCAGAAACTCCTCCCACGAGTTGAAGACCTCAGCCTGTATCCCCACCGCGAGCGCCCCCTCCACGTTCTCCGGACGATCATCCAGAAACAACGCCTCCGCAGGCTCCACCCCCAGCCCCTCAATCACATGCCGATAAATCGGAGCCTCAGGTTTAATAAACCCCAACTCGTAAGAGAACGTGACTTGATCGAAGTGGTCGAGAAAACCCGCTTCGCCACGCAGCCTCTCCCCGAGCGTCCGCGGAAGATTAGAAAGAATACCAGTCCGCAGCCCAGCCGCCCGCAGATCCCGAGCCCAACTCAGCACGCGGTCGTCGAAGCGCCCCCAGAAGTCTACCTCGTGCCGCATCATCTCCGTGATCAGCGTCTCATCGAACACCCGCCCGCTAGCTTGCGCAATATCCAGCCAGTAGTCCCGAGCATCCGTTCCGCGATCCGTACTCCCGCCGCTTACGCCAGAAAGCCTGAACGAAATCCTCGACTGAGAGCCCGCACAATTCCGCCGCGTCGCTAATAATTGCTGTTGAGTAGGCGGCCGGCAGATCACGTTCCCGTAATCAAAGATGACCGCGCGCAACTTCATCCGCGACTGCCGTGTGCTCCCTGCGCCCCGTCCGGAGCCTGCGCCTCGCGCTTACTGCGGATTTCCCGCACCGCGTAAATCCGCCGCCCCTGGCTCTCGTAATAAGTCCGCGTAAGGACCTCGCCCAGCAGCCCAGTGCAGAACAGAATGACACCAGTGATAGCGCCAACGCCCCCGCCACCATCAGAGGCCCATGCTGCTCGATAATATCCCCGCCGATGATAATTTTTTTGCCGGCGAGAAACGCCAAAACCCCGCCGCCCAGCCCCGCCGAAATCAAGCCCCACTTGCCGAAAAAATGCATCGGCCGCGTGAAATATTTCAGCAGAAACCAAATGGTGAAGATGTCGAACATCACCCGGAACGTTCGGCCCAGCCCGTAATGCGACCCACCCGCGGGCGCGCGGCATATTCTTGATGGGTACTTCAGCAATGCGAGCCCCATAACAGCGAAGCCAGCGCCGGAATAAAACGGTGCAGCTCGCCGTAAAAGTTCACGTCTTTGATAATCTCCGCGCGATAAGCCTTAAAAGTAGTGCCGAAATCGCGTAGCTCCACGCCCGACGCCTTGGCCATCAGCCAATTCGCAATGCGCGACGGAATCTTGCGCGTCACCGCGTTATCCACGCGATTCTTGCGCCAGCCGCTAGCGATGTCGTAGCCCTCTTCAATTTTATCGAGCAGCGCGGGGATGTCCTCAGGCGCATGCTGCAAATCGCCGTCGAGCGAAATGATGACGCTGCCCTGCGCCTCGTCGAATCCCGCAGCCAGCGCTGCCGTCTGTCCGAAGTTGCGCCGCAGACGAATCACTTTCAGGCGCCCGTCCGTCTCCACCAGGTTCGCCAGCAAATCAAAACTGCGATCCGTCGAAGCATCGTCGACAAAAATAATCTCGTAAGGTTTTCGCAGCTTTTCCAGCACCAGCGTCAGCCGGTCGTAAAGCGGCAGAATGGACGGCTCCTCGTTGTGTATAGGAATGACGATCGATAACTGCACTTCTTTTGAGTTTACCAGCCCATCCGCCGCCGCGTCGCCACAATCTGCGCCACGTGATGCCGGCAATGCCACCCATACCCCGCCACCATACTCTTCAACTTCAGCACCCCAATTTCCGGATGCACGATCGTCCGCTCGAAGTCCGCCTCCGTCATGTTGTCGAACATCAGCGACCAGCGCCCGTGTAGCGCGTCCGCCATGCTAAGCGATAGCTCGATAGGAGCCGTGCGCGCCTCTGGAATCTCCGCCCATAGCCGTTCATCGTAAGGCTTAATGGTCGGCTGGTCTTCGGTCAGCGCCAGCTTGAAGCGCACGTAGCTATTCATGTGGCTGTCCGGAATGTGATGCACGATCTGCCGGATCGTCCACCCGCCCTCGCGATAAGGAATGTCGAGGTGTTGCTGAGCCAATCCCGCAACAGCCTCGCGCAACTTCGCCGGAAGTTCAGCGATGTCGCGAAGATTCCGCCGCTTCTCTTCAGCCGATACCTCCGGTGGCCATTCGCACGCCCCCAACGGATAGCGCAGGTCGTCAATCATGTTCCGATTCCTTCCTGCGCGGGTCTTTACCCGGCAGATTTTCCGGATTTTCATGCACTCTAGCACGAAACGCCGCCTTCAATCCCGCTGCCAGCGAGACCGTTGTGTCGCCATATTTTTCGCGAAGCTTATCCACCGCCTCCAGCGTCTTCCGCCAGCGCTCCGTCTTCGCTTCTGTCGAGCAAACTGGTCTGCCCCTCGCCGCTTTCGAGCGATTGCGCGTAAACGCCCAGCAGCCGTATGGGCTTGCCCGTCCAGTTCTTGCGAAACAAATCACGCACCGCCGCCGGCGAATTCGGTATCGATCTGCGTAGCGTGATCCAGCGTCCGCGCCCGCGTGAACGTAGAGAAATCCGTATAACGCAGTTTCACCTGCACCGTACGCGCGTGCAAATGATGATCGCGCAGCCTTCGCGAGACCATCTCCGAGAGCCGCACCAGCATCGCGTCGAGCGCCGTAGCATCCGCCGTGTCCACCGAAAACGTGTGTTCGTGGCTGATGGATTTGGGATCGTCGCCCTCCCCAATCTCGCCATCGAACCACGCCGCCCGCGTCTTCACCCCGCGCCTTTCCCGCCAGCGCCAACCCCCATTTCCCAAACCGTTCTTCGAGGAACGATTGCTCCAGCCGCGCCAGATCGCCGATCTTGCGGATGCCGCATGTCGTGCAGATGCCGCTCCGTGACTTTGCCCACCCCCGGAATCTTGCGGACATCCAGCGGCGCGAGAAAACGCGCCTCATTTCCCGGGGAATCCACAAAATCCCATGCGGCTTAGCCTGATCGGAAGCAATCTTCGCAACCAACCGCGACGACGCCGCGCCGATGGAACAATTCAGCTTCGTCGCGCCCTGCACCGCATTGTGCAGCGCGTGCGCCGCAGCCAGCGGAGGCCCCAGCAGCCGCTCCGTGCCAGTCAAATCCAGATAGGCCTCATCAATCGACGCCATCTCGACCCGCGGCGAAAACTTTTGCAGCACCTCGTAAACTTTGCCCGAGTACTCGACGATAGCGCTCGCGATGTCCTTCGACGAAGACCGCCTGCGGGCACAACTTGTAAGCCGTCCGCAGCGGCATCGCCGAATGCACCCCGAACTTGCGCGCCGCATAAGACGCCGCCGAAACTACGCCGCGCTCATTGGATTTCCCGCCCACCACCACCGGCTTGCCCTTGAGCGAAGGATCGAACAGCTCTTCCACCGAGACGAAGAACGCATCCATGTCGAGGTGGAAGTACGTTCTCATGGCCTTCTTGCGATGAGCACTCGCGGGATCCCCGCCAAGTCATTCACAATCTCCACACCGGTCCAGCCGGCGCACATTTCGCGCACAGCAACAGCGTCACCGAGTTCCATCATAAGCCAGCCCGCCCGGCCGCAGCAGCCGCGCCGCTTCGGGAATAAGTCGCCGGTAAATCGCGAGTCCGTCCTCGCCGCCGAAGAGCGCCAGCAGCCGGCTCGTGATCGCGGACTTCCGGCTGTAACGAAGCGTCGATCGCGAGCGGCAATGTACGGCGGATTCGAAACCACCAGATCGAACGATCCGTCCGCGAAGGCCGCTCCCAGATCGCAAGCTACAAAATCGACCCGGGCGCTTCAACGCTCGTGGGCGTTCTGCTGCGCGATCCGCCAGCGCAGCCAGCGAAACATCGCGTCGCCATCACGCGCGCCTTAGTCTCGAGCGCCAGCGTGACAGCGATCGCGCCCGAGCCCGTGCCGATGTCCAAGATGTGTTTCCGCGCCGCGCGCCAGCGCCGCCTCTACAAGATGTTCCGTCTCAGGGCGGGGAATCAGCACATCCCGCGTCACCCGGAACTCGCGCCCGTAAAATTCCTGGCGTCCCGTGATGTATTGCGTAGGTTCGCCCTTGATCCGCTGGTGCAAATAGCGCCCGTAGTGGATCCACCAAACCTCGATCAGCTCGTCGTTCCCGTGCGCATAGAGCCAAGCCTTGTCATGCGCTGTAGCCCGCATCAGCAGCACTTCCGCCGTCAGCCGCGGTTCCCCGATACTAGCTTGTTCGAGAAGTTGCTGGCCTTGCAGAAGCGCCGTGCGGACGGTCATCGCCTTATGACGATCCGGCCCGTCAGGCAGCCCGCTCTTCGCCGCCCTGCTCTTTGAGTTTTTCCGCCTGGAAATGCGTAGTGAGCGCCTCGACGAACGGTTCGAGTTTGCCCTCCATCACCTGATCCAGTTGATGCAGCGTGAACCCAATCCGGTGATCCGTAACCCGGTTCTGCGGAAAATTGTAAGTCCGGATCTTCTCACTGCGGTCGCCCGATCCCACCATGCTGCGCCGCTCCGCGCCGATCTTTTCATGCTGCTTTTCGAGTTCCATCTCGTACAGCCGCGAACGCAGCACGCGCATCGCCTGCGCCCGATTCTTGATTTGCGATTTCTCGTCCTGGCAGGAAACAATCGTGCCCGTCGGCAAGTGCGTGAGCCGGACAGCCGACTTCGTCGTGTTCACACTCTGTCCGCCCGGCCCCGAAGAACAAAACGTGTCGATGCGAATGTCCTTCGCTTCCACACTGATCTCCACTTCATCGGCCTCCGGCAGCACCGCTACCGTCACCGCCGAAGTATGCACGCGCCCCTGCGGTCTCGGTAGCCGGCACGCGCTGCACGCGATGCACGCCGGCTCTCATACTTGAGCTGGCTATAAACCTTGGTCCCGCTGATCAGCGCCGTGACTTCCTTCAGTCCGCCCACCGCCGATTCGCTGGTCGAAGTCACTTCCACCTTCCAGCCCACGCGTCTCCGCGAAACGCGAATACATGCGGAAAATCTCGTCCGCGAACAGCGTAGCCTCGTCGCCGCCCGTACCGGCGCGGATTTCGAGCACCACGTCTTTCTCGTCGAGCGGATCTTTGGGCAGCAGCAGAACCTTCAGTCGTCTTCGATGCGCGCGATCTCCGGCTCCAGGCGCGCCACTTCCTCTTCCGCCATGCCGCGCAATTCAGGATCGGCTTCCGTCAGCATCGGCCGCGCCTCCGCCAGATTCCGCGACGCCGTCTTCCAGTCGCGGTACTTGGCCACGATCTCCGCCAGTTCGTTATGCGCCTTGCTGACCTTGCGATACTGCACGGAATCGCTGATGACCGCCGGGTCGGCCATCTGCCGGTTGAGGTCTTCGAACTTCCGTTCGATATCGTCGAGTTTTTGCTGATATTGCATGTCGTCAGGCGCTTACGCGATCACCAATTCGCCGCCTTGCTTGGCTTCGAGCGCCATCGCGCCTTCCAGAGCATGGATCGCCACGCCGAACTTCCGTATCGTCCGGCGGCTTGCGTCGTGATGCGCTGCAGCCACAGGCCGGGCGCGGTCAGCAGCCCCATCACCGTGCCCTGCCGCTTGGCCGCGAAGCGGATCAGTTCATAGCTCAGCCCCGTAATCACCGGCAGCAGCGCGATGCGCCCCAAAAACTTCGCCATGAAGGTATCGAACGGCAACAGCGCATAAACGATCATCGAGATCACCATCACCACCAGCAGAAAACTGGTGCCGCAGCGCGGATGAAAGGTCACGAACTTCTGCGCATTATCCACGCGTCAGCGGCTTGCGTGATTCGAAATTAAAGACCACTTTGTGCTCCGCGCCATGATACTCAAACACCCGCCGAATCTCTTTCATGCGCGAAATCAAGAACAGGAACGCCAGGAAAATCGCCATGCGAATGACGCCATCCGTCATATTGGTCGCAAAGCGTCCGGAGAGCCGCGGCACGGCATGTCCCAACTGCGTCGCCAAAAACAGCGGTACGAACTTATACAAGAAAATGAAGAAGCTGAGCGAGAACACCAGGTTCGCCGTCATGAGCCATGACGAAACCTCAACGCTTTTGCCCGTCTTTCATCGTGCCATCGTCCAGCGCCGCGTTGGCCGAAAACTTGAGCGCCCGATAGCCCAGCGTCATCGCCTGCCCCAGCATCCCCAATCCGCGCAGCACCGGCAGCTTGAACCAAGGATATTTTTCCGACACCCGCTCGAGGGTCTGCTCCTCGGTCACGATTTCGCCCGAAGCCTTGCGCACCGCCACGCAATAACTATGGGGCGCGCGCATCATAACACCTTCCATTACAGCCTGCCCGCCGACCAGCGTTTCTTCTCCGCTCTCTAAGACAGGCATGAGTTGCAAGTGCGCGGACATCCGAAGGAATTGGGCAATATTCATAGGAATTCCAACTCTATTATAGCGTGAGCTCACGTTACCCAACGCTAGCAACGCAATCGATCTCAACCGACACGTCCCGCGGCAGCCGCGCCGCCTCCACCGTGGCCCGCGCCGGCGCGTTGCTGGCGAAATACCGCCCATAAACCTCGTTCATCTTCGCGAACTCGCCCATATCCTTTAAGTACACCGTCGTCTTCACCACCCGCTCGAGCGAGGACCCCGCCGCTTCGAGCACACTCTTCAAATTTTCCAGCACCCTCTCCGTCTGCGCCGCAATGTCCCCCGTGATGATCTGGTTCGTCGCTGGGTCCAGCGGAATCTGCCCGCTCAAAAACGCCCACCCGTTCGCAACCACCGCCTGTGAATAAGGCCCAATCGCTTTCGGAGCCCGCTCCGTCGAAATAATGGTTTTCATAAGTTGTCCTTGAACCGCAATGTCCCGCGCAGCTCGGCCGCGTTCGCGACGTTCTCTCCTTCTAGAAAATCATCCAGCTCGCGCGCAATCCGCAGCGGAGCCTGCGGGTCCCAGAAATTCGCCGTCCCCACTTCCAGAGCCGTAGCCCCCGCAATCAGGTATTCGGCAGCATCGACACCCGTCGCGATCCCGCCCAACCCGATAATCGGAACTTTCACCGCCTGCGCCGTTTCGTAAACCATGCGCAGCGCGATCGGCTTGATGGCCGGCCCCGACAGCCCGCCAAAGCCATTCCCCAGCCGCGGCCGCCGAGTGTGCGCGTCAATCGCCAGCGCCACGAAAGTATTCACCAGCGACAGCGCATCCGCCCCGGCCTCCACCGCCGCCAGCGCCATCTCCTGAATCCGCGCCACATTCGGTGATAATTTCACGATCAGCGGCCGCCCATTCCCCGGCGAAATCGCCACCCGCGCCGCCCCAACCACTTCGCCCAGCAACCCCGGATCGCTCGCAAACACCATCCCGCCGTGCTTGGTATTGGGGCAGGAAACGTTCAGTTCGTAACCCGCCACTCCCTCGGCGTCTTCGAGCACCCGCAGTACTTCCACGTAATCTTCCACTGCATAGCCGAACACATTCGCGAAGACCGGCGTCCGAATCCCGCGCAGCGCAGGCAGCTTCTCGCTGACAAAAGACCGCACCCCGATGTTCTGCAGGCCCACCGAATTCATCATCCCCGATTCGGTTTCAAACAGCCGCGGAGCCGGATTGCCGTCCATAGGCTCCCGCGACAACCCTTTAGTAATGATGCCGCCCAGCTGCCCCAGTTCCACCAACTCCGCCAGCTCCATGCCATAAGCAAAGGTGCCGGACGCCGCCAAAACTGGGGTCCTAAGAGGGATTCCGCACAATGAGGTCGCCAGGCGCGAGGACACTTTTGTACAGCATAGCAGCGCTGACACGTCCAAGCAGGGAATACGGCCCCCTACGAGGGAACCCTAGGGGTACTAAGGTGTATCTCCGATAGTGCTTAGGCCGGGAAAAGGGCACCATGGATACGTGGGCGAGTCCAAGCCGGCCAATTTTCGTTCGCTGTCGTCCAAGTTCTCCCGCTTCATCATTCTGCTGTTCGTGTGGATGGTGATGCTGATTATCCTGTGGGATGTCCGCCGCCACACCTTCGACGTTATGAAAGCGGTGTTGATGGTTTCTGTCCTGGTGTTCCTTGCCGGGTTGATTTCCCGCTTCACCATGCGCGCTCTGGGCCGTCCGCTCTCCCTTTTGCAGCAAGGTATCACCTCCGTCCGCGAAGGCAAATTCGAACCCATCCAGGTCAGTTCCACCAACGACGAAATCGAATATCTGGGCGAAAGCTTCAACCAGATGATCGCGGAAATCAATACGTCGCAGAAAGAAATCCGCCAGCACCGCGATCTCCTCGAAGAACGTATCCGCCAGCGTACCGAAGATCTCGAAAAAGCCATGCGCACCGCGCTCGCCGCCAGCCAGGCCAAGAGCGAATTCTTGGCCAATATGTCGCACGAGCTGCGCACGCCCATGAATGGACTCCTGGGCATGCTCGAAGTCGTGCTCGACAGCCCGCTCAATAGCGACCAGCGCGACGAGCTCGAAATCGCCCAGCGCTCCGCCTATGCCCTGCTAGCTTTGCTAAACGACATTCTCGATCTCTCCAAGATCGAAGCCGGCAAGATGATGATCGAGAACATTCCCTACGACGTGCGCACGGTTCTCGATGACTGCGTCAAATCCTTCCACGCGCGCGCCGTGCAAAAGAAGATCGCACTGCATTTCGAAGTCGACCCGCAGGCCCCCACCAAGATCATTGGCGACCCGCTGCGCGTCCGCCAGATCGCCGCGAACCTGCTTTCGAACGCGCTCAAGTTCACGGAAAAGGGCTGGGTGTGCCTGCGCCTGTCCGGAATCGAGTCCGGGACTGGTCAAGCTCAGATGTGCATCGCCGTCAGCGACACCGGCGCCGGAATCGAAGCCGACAAGCTCACCGCGATCTTCGAAAAGTTCACACAAGCCGACGGCAGCATTACCCGCAAATATGGCGGCACCGGATTGGGTCTGGCCATCACGAAACGCCTGGTCGAAATGCAAGGGGGGCAAGTGCTCGTTGAAAGCAAAGTAGGCAAGGGCAGCACCTTCACCCTCACCCTTCCTTGGGAGCCTGTGATCGAAGTGGCCGCCCCGGCTGCCGCTCCCAGCGCCGCCCAGCAATTGGCCGAAGTGGTGCCCACGCAGACCCGCGTGCTCCTGGTCGAAGATAATCTGGTCAACCAGAAAGTGGTGCTGGCGATTCTCCGCAAGAAAGGTTTCCAGATCGACGTTTCAAACGATGGCCGCGAGGCTCTATCGAAACTCGAAGCCGCCGCCGACCCTTATGACATTATCCTGATGGACGTGCAGATGCCGGTCCTCGACGGTCTCGAAACCACCCGCATCATCCGCAAGAACCAGCGTTGGGACCGCCTCCCCATCGTCGCCATGACCGCCCACGCCATGAACGGCGACCGCGAACGCTGCCTGCAGGCGGGGATGAATTCCTACGTGTCGAAACCCGTGCAGCCCGCGCACCTGGTCTCCGTCATCGAGAAACTCTTACAGGAATGGGCCGCCGCGCCTGAGCCGCCCCTGACGGTGAGCGGCCGCTTGGTGCTCGAACACTCCGAGATGGCCAACGATTTGCTCGAACTGTTTCTACAGCTAGCGCCCGAGCGCCTGCTGCAAATGGAAACTGCGGCTAGCCAAGGCGATGGCCACACGCTCGCCGCTGAAGCCCGCAAAATCGCCGAGGCCGCCGATCAGTTCGCGTCGCGTGCCGTAGCCGACTGCGCGCAGCGCGTGGAACTCGCCGCCGCCAATCGCAACTTCGCCAAGGCGGCTGAAGAATTGGTCACACTGCGTCGCGAGATCCGCGAATTGTCGGCGCTGGCGGCCTGATTCAAAATACGCGGCGCTTCAAGCGGTCGACAGTAAACTTCGCCGTATCGGCCACCGCCATCACCGTCATCACGCCCGCCTGCACCGGATCGGTAACCACCAGATCGGCAGCCTCCGGAACGCTCCCCGCCATATTGAGACTCACTACCAGCAGCCCCAGCGCGCGCACTTCCCGGACTGCGTTCTCGATATCGCCGCCCATCAGCGATCCCGCCATCACAATCGCCTTCACACGCGGCAACCGCCCCGCCGCGCGGACGGCAGCGGCCAGCGGATCTTCGCCCACCAGCGGAATGGTATCGATCGAAATATGCTCCCCGCGAATATTGTGCCGGTCCGCTTCGAGAATCGCCCCCAGCGCCACTTGCCCCACCTGCGCCCCGCCGCCCACAATAATGATGCGCTTCCCATAGATTTTTTCCATGGTGGCCACCGGCGCCGCCTGCCGCACCATCGGTAGCTCCCGCAGTTCCTCTACCATGGCCCCCGCATCGCCCGGCGCCTCGATTTCGAAATACACGTGATCGGTATTGGTGTCACGGCCTTCAATGATCTCGACGCTGGTAATGTTCCCCTGATGCCGCGCGATCACGCCCGTGGTCGCGTGCAGAATCCCCGGCCCCTTATCGCACAAAATTTCGATGCCGATTTTCCCAGTAGCCACTCACTCCACCTCGTATTTCTTCAACAGCCCATCCCAAAAACCGCGCGCCTTGAGCAGAATCTCCGCCATTTCGCGCACCGCCCCCGCGCCGCCGCCCGCCGTCGTTATATGATGCGCGCGCCGCTTCACCTCCGCCCGCGCATCCGCCGGAGCAAACCCCAGCCCCACCCGCCGCAGGATCGGAACATCGGTCAGATCATCCCCCGCGTAAGCGACCTCACTCAAATCCAACCCGCTCTTCTTCATGATTTCTTCGAGGATAGGCACCTTCTCAATGTGCCCCTGATAGATATAGGTCATCCCCACCTGCGCCGCCCGCACATCCATCGCCTTCGACACCCGTCCGCTGATCACGCCCGTCTGGATGCCGTTCCACGCCAGCCACTGCAGCGCAATCCCGTCCTGCGCGTTAAATCCCTTCGTCTCGATATATCGCCCTCGGGTCCCGGAATGTTGTACAAAAGCCCGTTCGTCAACACCCCGTCAACATCCATCAGCAGCAGACGAATTTTCGCCGCGCGTTCCTGAATCTGTGGATCCATCATTTAAGCAGCCGCCACTACAATAAGGAAAGAGTTCGCCGTGCTGGAGCAGGTTAGAAAAACCATTACTCGTTATAACATGCTGCCTCGCGCGAGCCGCGTCGCCGTAGCCGTTTCCGGAGGCCCCGATTCCGTGTGCCTCCTGCATGCTCTAGTAGAACTCGCACCCTCGCTCGAAATTTCGCTCTCCGTCGCCCACCTAAACCACCAACTGCGCGGCGCCGAGTCCGATGAAGATGAAAGGTTTGTCCGCGAGTTGGCCGCAACTTTCAGCCTCCCCTTCCACCGCGCCGCCGCCAACCTCCCCGCCCACGAGAATCTAGAACAAGCCGGACGCAACGCCCGCCGCGCCTTCTTCGCTCAGTTGCCAGCCGACCGCATCGCCCTAGGCCACACCCGTGACGACCAAGCCGAAACCGTTCTGTTTCGCCTGCTCCGCGGTTCCGGACTGCGCGGCTTGGTCGGCATTCACCCCGTCACCGCCGCCGGTTACATCCGCCCCCTGATCGACACCACCCGCGCCGAAGTGCTCGATTTCCTCCGCGCCCGCGCCATCCCCTATCGCGAAGACTCCAGCAACCGCGACCCCCGCTTCGCCCGCAACCGCATCCGCACCTCGCTCCTCCCCCAACTCGCAACCGACTGGAACCCGCGCATCGCCGAATCCCTAGCGCACCTCGCCCACCTGGCCCACGACGAAGAACTTTGGTGGCAGACCCACCTCGATCAAATCGCCCCCGCCATCCTCCACCCCCGCGCCGGCGGAATCGAAATCCAAGCATCCGCCCTAGCGAAAATCCCCCCCGCCGTAGCGCGCCGCCTCCTCCGCCGCGCCATCGCCCAAGTAAAAGGCGACCTCCGCAGCGTCGAATACGCCCACATCGAACGCGTCTTGGAACTAGCTGGACATTCGGAAGGCACTGGACGCCTCCGTCTCCCCGGACTCGACATCCGCCGCTCCTTCGATTGGATCCGTCTAGCCTCCGCCACCCCGCGTCAGGATTTTGCCGCAACATGCTTGACCATTCCCGGCGTCTACGCCGTCTCCCCCAACACCACGCTCCATTTAGAAGTCGCACCGCACTCTTCAACCGCGCCAAAGGATGCTACGCTAAAAGCAGCCGAGTTAAGTCTGCGGCGACTCCCCCCTGTTTTAGAATTGCGGGGGTGGAAACCAGGGGATCACTACCGGCCAGAGGGGCAAGCCCGCGATCAAAAGATCAAGGAAATGTTCCAAATGGAGCGCGTGCCCTCCTGGCTAAGGTCGTCCTGGCCGATTGTCAGTAGTGGAGACCAGATCGTATGGTCCAGAACGTTCGGAGCCGCCGCGGAGTTTGCCGCGAGCCGCGAACCCGGCCCGGTGTTACGGGTCTGGGAAGGAGAACCGCCGAACAGTTGAACCTTTTGGGGCGGTTATTTCGTCTGTACAGTAGTAGGAACTTGTTTCCGGGATCTTTTGGGGAGAACGCATGAATTCGAGCGTGAGAAATTTAGTTTTATGGGTTGTAGTGCTGGGTCTGGTGGGCCTGGTCTTTGCCGTCATCAAGAACACCAAGCCGACCGGTGCGCACCCGGACTTTTCGGTTTTGGTCCGCGACGTCAAGGACGGCAAGGTCGAAAAGATCACGCTCAATAGCGTGACCGGCGACGTCCACGGCAAATACAAGAACGGCGATGAGTTCACCTCCACCGTTCCCCACACCTATAACGACTTCACCACCCTGCTGATCGACAAAGGCGTCACCATCAACGTTGAAAAAGACGCCGGCGGCAACTGGGTTTCGCTCCTGATGAACGCCATCCCCTTTGTCTTGCTGGTCGGTTTCTGGGTCTTCATGATGCGCCAGATGCAGAGCGGCGGCAACAAGGCCTTGAGCTTTGGCAAGTCCCGCGCCCGTCTGCACTCTTCTCAGCAGAAGAAGGTCACGTTCAAAGATGTGGCCGGCGTCGAAGAAGCCAAGGAAGAGCTGCAAGAGATCATCGAATTCCTGCGTGAGCCGCAAAAGTTCCAGAAGCTCGGCGGACGCATCCCCAAAGGCGTCCTGCTAGTCGGCTCCCCCGGCACTGGTAAGACCCTGCTAGCCCGCGCCATCGCCGGCGAAGCCAACGTCCCGTTCTTCTCCATCTCCGGTTCGGACTTCGTAGAAATGTTCGTCGGTGTCGGCGCCAGCCGCGTCCGCGACCTCTTCGAGCAAGGCAAGAAGAACGCCCCCTGCATCATCTTCATCGATGAAATCGACGCCGTCGGCCGCCATCGTGGCGCCGGCTTAGGCGGCGGTCACGACGAACGTGAGCAGACACTCAACCAGTTGCTGGTCGAGATGGACGGTTTCGAATCGAACGAAGGCGTCATCCTCGTTGCTGCCACCAACCGCCCCGACGTTCTCGATCCCGCCCTGCTGCGCCCCGGCCGTTTCGACCGCCGCGTAGTCGTGGGCCGTCCCGACCTCAAAGGCCGCGAAGCAGATCCTCAAAGTCCACACCAAGAAAGTGCCCCTGGGCGACGACGTCAACCTCATGACCATCGCCCGCGGCACCCCAGGATTCGTCGGCGCCGATCTGGCCAACCTGGTCAACGAAGCAGCGCTAGTAGCCGCCCGCCAGAATCGCAAAGTTGTCATGCAGTTCGATTTCGAACTCGCCAAGGACAAAGTGATCATGGGCGTCGAACGCCGCAGCCTGATCCTCAGCGACGACGAAAAGAAGAACACCGCCTATCACGAAGCCGGACACGCGCTGGTAGCGGCGCTCACGCCCAACGCCGATCCGCTGCATAAAGTGACCATCATCCCGCGCGGCATGGCGCTGGGCTTGACCATGCAGTTGCCGCTCGACGACAAGCACAGCTACGACAAGGATTATCTTGAAGCGCAGATGGCCATCCTCATGGGCGGCCGCATCGCCGAAGAGATTTTCATGCACCACGTGACCACCGGCGCCGGCAACGACATCGAACGCGCCACCGACATGGCACGCAAAATGGTGTGCGAGTGGGGCATGAGCGAGCTTGGGCCCGCTCAGCTTCGGCAAGCGCGAGGAGCAAATCTTCCTGGGCCGCGAAATCGCCCAGCATCGCGATTACAGCGAGGCCACCGCCATCCGCATCGACGAGCAAGTGAAGAAGCTGGTGCAGGAAGGCTACGACCGCGCCCGTAAGATCATCGAAGAGCGTTCCGACGCCCTAGACCGCATCGCCCGTGCATTGCTCGAGCGTGAAGTCCTCGACGGTAGCCGAAGTCCGCCAATTAATCGACGGCGAGACCCTCGAAGCCATGCCCACTCCGCCGCCCCCCAGTCCACCGGCGACGGCGCGCAGCAAGTCATCAAGCCGGAGCCGCCGCGGCGTCTCCCCGGCATGCTCGAAGGCGGCCCGCAGCCCGCGTAGCGCCGCGGCCCAGCATTAGTGATTCCAGCTTTCCCGGTCTATATATTTGACCTCGACGGCACCCTCGTCGACTCCGAAGCCGACATCTGCGGTGCCGTCGAAGACGTTCTAGCCACGCACGGCCGCACCGGCATCCCCCGCGCCGTCCTCCACCGCTACATCGGCCGCCATCTCATCGAAGAGTTCATGGACTTCGGCTTCGCACTCCCCGAGGCCGAACAGATGCTCATCGAATACCGCGCCATCTATCCCGCCCGCAAGCACGCCTCGACCACCGTCTATCCCGGAGTCGCCGCCGCCCTCGCCCGCCTGGGAGGAAGGAAATCCACCGCCACCACCAAAGGCACTCCCACCACTCGTTTAGTCCTCGAACAGTTCGCCCTGATCCATCACTTCGATCACATCCAAGGCACCGACGGTTTCCCCGCCAAACCCGAACCCGACGTCCTGCTCCGCACTCTAGAAACCTTCAGCGTCCGCCCCACCGATTGCCTCTTCATCGGAGACTCAGCAGCCGACATGGAAGCCGGCCGCCGCGCCGGTATCACCACCTGCGCCGTCACCTGGGGCTATGGCGAGCACGAAGACCTCGCGCGACACCACCCCGATTTCTGGATCGACGCCCCCCACCAGCTCCTACCCGACTACTGAGCGGCGATTCCGAACAAAGACCCCACGCCTGCCGTGACCGCCATAGCCAGCGCTCCCCAGAACGCCACGCGCATCGCGCCCGTCGCCACCCCACCCCCAGCAACCCGCGCCGCCACGCCTCCCAACAGCGCCAGAAAAATCAGCGAAGTTCCGGAGACCACATAAATCAGGCCCTTCTCCGGACCGATCGCCGCCACCAACAAGGGCAGCCCCGCTCCCACCGCGAAGCTACCCGCCGAAGCGAAGGCAGCCTGAATAGGACGAGGCCGATGCCGCGTCGTGATCCCCAGTTCGTCGCGCGCATGCGCATCCAGCGCGTCATGCGCCATCAATTGCTTCGCCACCTGTTTCGCCAGGGATCGTTCCAGCCCCCGCGCAACATAGATAGACTCCAGCTCTTTGTGTTCGCCATGGCTGTCAGTCAGCAGTTGCTTGCGCTCCAACTTGAGGTCGGCCTCCTCCGTGTCAGCCTGCGACTGTACCGAAACATACTCGCCCGCCGCCATCGACATCGCCCCCGCCACCAGCCCCGCAGCCCCGGCCACCACCAGGTTCGCGCGACTCCCGTGCGCCGCCGCCACGCCCAACACCAGACTAGCCGTCGAAACGATCCCGTCGTTCGCACCCAAGACCGCCGCGCGCAGCCAGCCGAGGTGTTGTGAGCGATGATGTTCGCCTGACATAATGCGCAATGAACCTGATTACGGTGAGCAACGGCCGTTTTGCAGACAATGCTTCCGTCTTCAAAATCGTCGGTGCTAATAACTACTATATTGGGTTCGCCACCCCCGCCCTGCGCGCAGCCGTAATCGCGGCCGCCAAACGCATCGGCCTGAATGTCCTGCGCTCCCCCGCGTTCCTCGATTCCCCCTGGCGCGGCGCCTGCTTCCAATCCTGGAATCCCGCCACCAACCGCCCCGAAGTCAACACCGCTGAAAATGGACTCCAGCGCCTGGACCACTTAATCGCCGACGCCGAACAAGCCGGCCTCCGCCTCATTCTTCCCCTAGTCAACCACTGGCCCGACTTCGGCGGCATGGACCGCTACGTTTCCTGGTTCGGCGCCTCCTCCCGCGACGACTTCTATCGCGACCCCGCCATTCGCGAAGCCTACAAATCCTACGCAAGCCAAATCCTCCATCGCGAAAACACCGTAACCGGCCGCTTGTATAAGGATGAGCCCTCGATCCTAGCCTGGGAGCTAGCCAATGAACCCCGCTGCGCCGCCCCCGCGGTTCTCCTCGAATGGGTGCACGAGATGAGCCAATGGATCAAACAAAACGATGCTAACCATCTGCTGGCCGTAGGCGACGAAGGACACATTACGGAGCCCTTTCTCCAAGTCCCCGAAATCGACTTCGGAACATTCCACCTCTATCCCGAAGCGTGGAAGCAGCGCGACCCCATCGCCTTCGGACTCCGCTGGATCGAGCAGCACCTGACCGCCGGCCGCAACGCCGGCAAGCCCATGCTGCTAGAAGAATACGGCATCGCCTCGAAGAGCGACCGCAATCGCATCTACAGCGCCTGGCTCCGCGCCATCCAAGAACAAGATGGCGCCGGCGATCTAGCCTGGATGCTCGCCTCCACCGACGACCAAACCGGCGAGCCCTATCCCGACTACGACGGCTTCACCTTCTATTCCGATGCCGACGTCCCCTCCATCTGCAAGCACGCACTCCAAATGTCCGCACCCTCGTGATACGATTCCGGCATGCCCCACCGCCGCGGCGAAGCCGTCGACGCCGCAAAAACGCATCGGCTCGAATGTCTCCGCGGGTGAGACGAGGCACGCGAACACGCTCGACTGCAGGACGTTGATGCGCACGAAGCTCGCCGCGTTCACAAACGAATTTCCGATGCTTCCAGGTTTCAGGGCACTAGGGCGGGACTGCCAATCGTAATGCGAAGATACCGCTTGCGGTGTAAGACGAAGAACAGCAAGAGAACCGCAAAGCTAAGAAGCATCGTTCCTGGTTCGGGAACCGGTGTAAAAAAAGACGCGGTGCCTGTTGCTCCTGTCAGATCAGTGCGTGTGAAGAAAAACTGGGTGAAAGAGCCGGGAATAATGACATCAAAAAGGATTAGGTCGGTTGTACCAATCGGGAAAGCGGGCGCCGTGTTTGCGAAATTGGGGTCTGGCGAGGCAGGAAACATCCCCCCAAGCGCGAAGAGAGCAAGCCCGTCGCGCGCGCGTATGCCTATTGTATCTCGGTAGGCCGGGAACCCGTAAAGGCTGCTGACATCAGTTTGTACAAAAAGAAAATTAATGAATTGTTGGTTTAAGTTTGATGTAAAGTCAATCGTGGTTCCACCCACAGTCACTGTCGGATCTGTAGTCAGTGAAACGAATTCAGGAGAATTCAACGGGAAGGGAACTAGGGTAGAAGCATCGAGTCCGGGCACGGAAAAAGCGAAACACAAACCGAGCATTAACGTTGACTTTCCCATATCGTCGTCTCCTATTTTTTCGCTGTGGAGTTTCAAAACTATCCTGTTTCGGCCCCCACAGTCAAGGTGTGCTTCAATTAGGATCGGCGCGCGCGCTCTCTCCAATATTTGTTTTACACGGTCAATGGTGATGTCCAGCGACGGCCGACCGGCGCGAAGAAATCTTGGACTCGTTCCCCCCAAATGGCCCAGAATTCTCTTCAACTATATGAGCAAAAACAGATTTATGACAAGAACACACGTATCGCGAATCTCCCGAACTCCGTCGAGCTAACCAAACGCAACAGCAAGAATTCCATGACTTTAGAAATCCGCACCGGCGACGTGCTCCTCGGGACTCTAGTCATGGGTCGCGGCAGCGTGCAATGGTGGCCCGCCGGCAACAGCGTCCACGCGCTCAAGAAATCCTGGAAGAGTTTCGCCGCCATGCTTGACGAACACATGTGAGCGCGCCCGCGAACTCCCGCACTCGCATCACATAGCGTTTTTCTTCCGCGTCACTCCAAACATCCGCATAGTAAGGTGTGCACGTGAGAGTCGGGTCCGCTCACTGGGGAGCCCGGCCGCGAGTGGTAGACGTCTCGAGCAACCCTGCCATCGCAAGTTCAGTGGGAGGTCGCCGAGTCACCGCAACTCGGCCCCCCTCGGTAACGGTCGTACGTGGCCGTGGATCACGGGATGTGGTCTCAGGGGTTAATGCCGGCTAAGGGCGCGCCCATTAGTATTTTTGAGGTAGAGAAACCGAATCGATAAACATCAACCCGACACGGAACCGCGCGCGCAGCAAGCGGTCGGTGCACTCGTCAAGGCGCCAATGAAGCCAGTTCGGCCAGGTCCAAACGCCCCGTATAAATCGCCATGCCCAACGCGGCGTGGACGTCCATCGCCAGCAGTGCGCGAACGTCTTCCATGGTCGTGATGCCCCCCGCCGCCGTAATCTCGCGCCGCGTAGCCGCGCGCAAACGCCGGAACCAGTCGAGGTCCGTCCCCTGCATCATGCCTTCTTTGTCGACGTAGGTGCACAAAAACCCGCCGCAGAAGGGCTCCAGCCGCGTGATCACGTCCTCGGCCGTGAAATCGGTGGACTCCTGCCAGCCCTTCACCACGATCTTCCCGTTCTTAGAATCGAGCGCGATGATGATCCGCTCCGCCCCCACGGCAGCCGCAATTTCTTCCATGACCGGTGTGAACGCCGCCGTCCCCACCACAATCCGATGCGCGCCTTGCTCCAGCAACCGCCGAGCGCGCTCCGCAGTGCGCACTCCGCCGCCGATCCTGCACTTCGCCCGCGACGCCAGTAATTCCACCAGCGCCGAATTCTCCCCGCGCCCCATCGCCGCGTCCAGATCGATCACCTGGATTTCCGGAAACGCCGCAAACTTGCGCAGCATCTCCAGCGGAGCATCCCCCTCCAGCGCCTTATCGCGCCCCTGGACCAGTTGGACGACCTTGCCGTCCATCAAATCAATGCAAGGCAGAATCACCGCCGCACCTCGACTCCGTGCTCCGCCAAAAATGTTTTAAGATCGCCGACAGTATAAGTCCCGTAGTGAAAAATGGAAGCCGCCAGCGCCGCATCCGCGCCCTTGAGCACCTCAGCGAAATCCTCCGGCTTACCCGCGCCCCCCGATGCAATCACCGGAATGTGCGTAGCATCGCGAACAGCGCTAGTGAGCGCGCAATCAAACCCCGTCTGCACCCCATCCGTATCCATCGAAGTCAGCAGGATTTCCCCCGCGCCCAGCCCCTCTCCGCGCGCCGCCCACTCGACGGCATCGATCCCTTCGTCAAACCGTCCACCTTTGGTGAACACATTCCACCCACCATCCGCCCGCCTGCGAGCATCGATCGCCAACACCACCGCCTGCGCCCCAAACTCCTGCGACAACTCGCTAATCAGCTCCGGCCGATGCACCGCCGCCGTGTTGACGCTGACCTTATCCGCCCCCGCGTGCAGAATCTTGCGCGCATCGTCGACCGACCGGATCCCTCCGCCCACCGTCAGCGGAATGAAAACCTCGCGAGCCGTACGCGCCACCACGTCCACCATAGTGTCGCGCCCATCGCTCGACGCCGTGATATCCAGAAACACCAATTCGTCGGCCCCTTGCTGGTTATAGCGCGCCGCCAACTCCACCGGATCGCCAGCATCGCGCAGATTCACAAAGTTGACGCCCTTAACCACGCGCCCCCCAGTGACATCCAGACACGGAATGATTCTTTTTGCGAGCACCCTAACTCTCCACGAAATTGCGTACGATCTTCAGCCCCAAATCGCCCGACTTCTCCGGATGAAACTGCACTCCGCAGACATTGTCTTGTTCCAGCACCGCCGTGTAGGGCAGGGAATAATCACAGGTCGCCGCCGTCTGCGGGACCACCGGCGCATAGTAACTGTGCGCGAAATAGACGTAGGGCTTGTCCCCCGTATCGCGCAGCAGCATCGACTCGCGTACGCGCTCCAGTTGATTCCAGCCCATGTGCGGAATCCGCATTTCGCCCTGAAACCGCTTGACCTCACCCGGATAGATTCCCAGTCCACGTTCTTCCGGAGCTTCTTCGCCGGACGTAAACAGCGCCTGCATGCCCAAACAAATTCCCAAGAAGGGAACCCCGGAGAGTATCGACTCCACCAGCGCCCCACGCACGTCAAGGTCATCGAGCGCGCGCATCATCTGCCCAAAGTGTCCGACGCCCGGCAGGATGAGCTTAGTAGTTTTGCGAATACCAGCCGCATCGCGGATCAGTTCGTAATCGGCACCGATCGCCCCGAGAGTATTCTGCACCGACCGAAGATTCCCCGCGCCGTAATCGAAGATCGAAATCACAACAACCCCTTCGTCGACGGCAACTGGTCCTTCAATCGCACATCCGTCGAGCAGGCATAGCGCATGGCCCGCGCAAAGCACTTGAAAATGGCCTCGATCTTGTGATGGTTAGACCGCCCGTACAAAACCTTAGCGTGCAGATTCGCCCCAGCGTGATTGACGAAGCCGCCAAAGAAATCCTCCACCAGTTCCGTTTGCAAATCGCCCACCAGCCGCACACGCACTCGGTCCTGATACACCAGAGCCGGCCGTCCCCCGAGGTCAACCGCAACGACAGCCAAAGTCTCGTCCATCGGCAGCACGAAATAGCCCGCGCGATTGATCCCTTTGCGGTCCCCCAGGGCCTTCGCGAACAATTGCCCCAACGCAATGCCGACGTCTTCAACGGTGTGGTGCTGGTCCACATCCAGATCCCCGGTTGCTTTCAACTTCAAGTCAAACCCGCCGTGTTTGGCGAACAACTCCAGCATGTGATCGAAGAAACGGATGCCCGTCGACACCTGATAAGTGCCTTGGCCGTCGATCACCAGGCTGCCGCGAATTTGCGTTTCTTTAGTGACGCGCTCGACCGACGCCTTGCGGGTTTTCATAGCGCTCCCTCAATCTCATTGACGTTTTCGAGAATCGCCACGGCGTTTTCTTGTTGAAACAGCCGGATCAATTCATCGCGCTTGGTATGCGTGTGCGCGGCGATCCCGATAAACGGCACCGCGGCCGCCCGCGCACAGCGCGCGTCATCGATGGTATCGCCGACATACCAGAGCTTATGCCCGGGTTTTTGCCGCCGGATCTCCAGCAGTCCATCAGGCGCGGGCTTGGCGGCGGCCACGTCGTCCGCGAAAATCGCCGGATCGAACTTCACGCAGGGGGCGAAGCGCCGCAATGTAATGTCAGCCTCATAGCGCAGCCGTCCCGAGAACAGCGCCAGCCCATGAGTTTTCGCCAAACGTTCGAGCAGGCCGGGCTGCGGGAACCAGGTTTCACGAGTGACGAGGCCGTTGCCATCCTTGCCCAGGAAGAATTCGTTGAATCGTTCAATCACGGTATCGTACTCGATCTGCATTCCGTAATCGGCGGCGATTTTCTGCGACAACGCCCAATCGTTATTCCAGCCGCCCTGGTTCTTGTAATCCTGAATGGCGTCGCGGGTCACCGTTTTCCCGGTAAAGGACCGAACCGTCTGCACGATGGATTCGCGATACGACTCGGTCACTTCGGCCAGAACCCCGTCCATGTCGAAAACGATTATCGAATCCACAGGGCCTCCAACTCACTAAGGAAACGCTCGATCTGCGCGCGGTTGCCGACGGTGACACGTACGCAGCCGGGAATTTCGTAGCTGCGGTCGCGGATCAGGACGCCGCGGTCGCGCAGCGCGTCGCGAATCGGGATGGCGCGATCCCCAGCTCGAAACAAAACGAAATTCGCCTGGCTGGGGTAGAACTCGATGCCCAGTTTGCGCAGCCCCTCATAGACCATCTCGCGCGCCGCAAGCACTTCTTTTACGTAGTTCGCAATAAACTCGCGATCCTGTATCGCCGCGCGTGCCGCCAGCGCCGCTAGCATGTTGACGCTGTAGGGCGACTGCGCCTTATGCATCCAGCGAACGTTTTCGACCTATGAAAACAGGCATCCGCAGCGCATGGCAGCCATCCCGAAGACTTTCGAAAACGTCCGGCTGACAAATAGATTCGGATACTGACGAAGCAAGGGCAGGGCACTGACGCCGAAAAATTCGAAGTAGGCTTCGTCGATTAGGACGGCGGCGCCAGGCGCGGCGTCGAGAATGCGGCGGATGGCGTCCACATTGATTCCGGTGCCCGTCGGATTGTTGGGGTTCGCGATCAGAATCGCGCTTGTCGCCGGGCGGATCGCCGCGATGAAGTCGTCGAGCGGAAACGCGAGATCCTCTGGAGCATATTCGATTTCACGCACGCTCGCGCCCGCGAGTTCGGCATAGAAACGGTACATCGCGTACGACGGCTTCAGCAAAAGAACGTCGTCGCCATCGTCTACAAAAGTATTGATGAGAACTTGAATCGCCTCGTCGGTGCCATTGGAAAGCAGCAGCTCGCCGGGCGCTACCGCGAAGTAGGCGGCCAGCTCGCGCATGGCGTCGACGTATTCCGGGTAGACGGTTAGCGCGTCCGCGGTCAGCTTTTCCTTCAGGTAGGCGATCACCTTCGGAGAGCAACCGACAGTGTTCTCGTTGAAATCGAGACGCAGTTTTCCTTGCCGTCCACCGGTGGGTGGATGATAGGGCGCCATCCTCTGGACCGCGGGACGGGGCGTGAGTCCGTTACTCATTGCGCACCTCCGCTGAGCGGGCGTGTGCCTCGAGGCCCTCGGCGCGGGCCAGCGCCGCGATCGCGGGTGTCAATTTCGCCAGGCCCTCGCGGGTAAGTTCTTGCACAGCTATGACCTTGACGAAATCGGCAGCGGAGAGTCCGCCGCGCTGGCGAGCCGCTCCTGATGTCGGCAGCACGTGATTAGGACCGGAAGCGTAGTCACCCGCCGATTCCGGGCTCGCCGCGCCTACAAACACTGCGCCTGCGTGGCGGATCTTCGCTAATAGACTACCGTCGTGCAGGGCCAAATGTTCTGGCGCAAGGGCGTTGGACATCTCGATAGCTTGGTCTATTGTTTCGAGCACTACGATGGCCCCATTGGTCTCAATGGATGGCCTAGCCACCGCGGCAGTCGGCAGAGTTGCGAGCTGGGCGTCCACTTCTTTGGCGACGGCATCCGCAAGACTGCGTGATGTGGTGAGCAAAATGGCGGAGGCATCGACATCATGCTCGGCTTGCGCTAACAGATCGGCGGCGATCCAGCGCGGGTCGCCGTCGGCGGCGATGATGACGATCTCGGTGGGGCCCGCCACGAAGTCGATGCCGGTTTCGCCGGCGATTAATTTCTTGGCGGCGGCAACATATATATTGCCGGGTCCGACGATGCGGTCGACTTTTGGCACGGTTTCGGTTCCATAAGCGAGCGCGGCGATGGCTTGCGCGCCTCCCATACGGAACATGTGCGTGACCCCGAGCCATTGCGCGATGCCCATGATTTCAGGGCTGGGATTGGGGCACGCGACGCATGTGACTGGCACAGCGGCGACCTGCGCGGGAATCACTGTCATCAATAAAGTTGAAGGCAGCGGATAGCGGCCCGCGGGAACATACGCTCCCATGGCATCGAGTGGGCGCACGATCTGGCCCAGCCTCCGTCCGTCGGGGAAATCGGTAAACCACTCCTTGGGAAGTTGGGCTTCAGCGTACTCGCGTATGTTTGTGGCGGCGGTTTCCACGGCTTTTGCAAATGCGGGCTGCAAGCTTCCGCGAACATCGATGCGCACGGTCGATCCATCGAAGCCGTCGAATTTATGCGCGTATTCTAGCAACGCCGCGTCGCCACGGTCGCGAACGGCGGCCAGTATGGGAGCGACGATGCGCTCGGCTTCTTCGAGACGCACGGTCTTGCGCTCGATGAGCGAACGCGCGTCTTTGGCTGTGAGGATGCGAATCATTACATTATGATTTTGTTGAGCGGATACTCGACGATGCCCTGCGCGCCTGCGGCTTTCAGGCGCGGAATGATGGTGCGCACGGTGGACTCTTCGAGAATCGTATTGACGGCCAGCCAGCCGTCTTCGCTCAGCGTCGAAATGGTTGGGCGCTTGAGCGCGGGCAGCACCGCTAGCACCGAATTCAAGTTGACCTTTTCTACATTGAGCATCAGGCCGACCTTGCCCAAAGCATTGATCGCGCCCTGCAGCAGCATCTTCATGTCCTCGAGTTTCTGGCGCTTTTCAGGGTCTTTCCAAGAAGAAACGTTGGCGATCAATTGGGTGTTGGATTCAAGCACGGTCTCGATGATGCGCAGCTTATTCGCGCGCAGGGAGGAGCCGGTCTCGGTGACTTCGACGATGGCGTCGGCAAGCTCGGGCGGCTTGACCTCGGTTGCTCCCCAACTGAATTCGACTTTCGCGGAGACGCCGTTGCGTTCTAGATAACGCTTAGTAGCGGCGACCAACTCTGTCGCGATGATTTTCCCTTGCAGGTCCTTCACAGTTTTGTAGGGCGACGCTTCGGGAACGGCCAGCACCCAGCGCACTTTGCCGAAGCTCTGCTTGGCGTAGATCAGGTCGGCTACGTTCTCGACCTTGGCTTCGTTCTCCTCCACCCAGTCGCGGCCGGTGAGGCCGGCGTCGAGCACTCCGTCTTCGACATAGCGCGCCATCTCCTGAGCGCGGATCAGCATGCACTCGATTTCAGGGTCGTCGATGGCCGGAAAATACGAGCGGCTGCTGGTGGTGATCTGGAATCCGGCGCGGCGGAACAGATCCACCGTGGCGGTTTCGAGACTCCCTTTGGGAATTCCTAATTTTAGTTTCATGATTTATAGACGGCGTCCGGATCGTAAGTTTTTTCTTCGCTGATTTTCCATTCGCCATTTTCCAGGCGGCGGAAAAAGCAACTCTGATAGCCCTCGTGACATACGCCGGGGCCTTGCGCTTCGACTTTGACCAGCACGGTATCGAGGTCGCAGTCGGTTGAGATGTCCTTGACCAGCAAGCGATGGCCGGAGCTTTCGCCCTTGAGCCACAGCTTATTGCGCGACCGGCTAAAGAAGGTTGCGAAGCCGGTCTCCACCGTCTTGCGGAAGGCTTCCTCATTCATGAAGCCGACCATCAAGACGCGGCCGGTTACGTCATCCTGGATCACGGCCGGAAGGAGTCCATCGAGTTTTTTGAAATCGAGTTGCATAATTTTAGCCTCAAAAAGAAAGCCCGCCAGGATCAACCGGGCGGGCTCTCGAAAACGATCTGAATCGGTGTGTGATTAAGAATGAGCCCGGCGCGGCATGGGATGCCCGTGGTGATGATGGGGTCCGTGATGATGGCTCTGGGCGACGAACATGAAACACCAATATAGCACAGGAGTGGAAGCGGCAGCAGATGTAATATAATCTGAGCCGGCAGGAGGGCAGAAAATGAAACATCTTATTAAGGGCTTGGGATTTGCGGCGCTAGCTAGTTTGGCGCTGGCGCAAAACGTGCCGGAGCAATTCGTGGTGAGCGGTAAGGCCGCCGAGAAGATTCAGGATTTCACCACCATCAATCTCGCTACCGCGGAGCGCATCGCCGACGTGTGCGAGAAAGCCGCCGCCGCCCAGGGCGTGCAGATCAGCATCATGGTGCTCGACAACGACGGCAACCATGTCTATATGGATCGCATGGACGGCCAAGGCTATCTCAACATCATCACCGCCGACATGAAGGCGCGCACGGCGCTGCTGCTGCGTTCGCCCAGCAAGAACCTGATGAATAATGCGATCCAGGATCCGACGCGGGAGTTGCAGTATATTCAACTCGGTGAGTTTGCGAATTCGGGCGGGCTGCCGATCATCGTCAACAAACAGATGATCGGAGCGGTCGGCGTCGGCGGTTCCGCTCCTAAGCCCCCGGTGTGGAGCGATGAGATTTGCGCGCACAAGGCGCTCACGGAAGTGATCGGAGCATCGGTGCCGCCACTGCTCGAGGACTTGCCGCCGCGGCAGAACCCGAATCCGGGCAACGCGCCGGTACCGCGTTTTGCCGCCGCCGCGCCTCCCAAGACGACTCTGCCGGCCGAGTTCGTAGTAGGCGGCAAGGGTGCGGGCAATGTGTTCGACGGCAATCAAATTTCGCTCGCGGCCGCAAAGAAGATCGCGCGTGTGTGCCGCGATTGGGCAGCATCCAAGGGCGGCACGATATCGCTCTATATCCTGGATAATGCCGGCGAGTTCGTGCATATGGAGCGCATGGACGGCCAACTCTTCAACAACATTCGCACCGCGATGTTGAAGGCGCAGACGTCACTGCGGACGCGGCAGCCTACTTCTGTTAATGCAGCCCAGCTCAAGAACAATCCCGGGGGCATCCCGCGGTCGACTACTTACTTCAACCTATTTACGAACGCGGGTGGCATCCCAATTGTCGTCGATGGGCAAATGATCGGTTCCGTCGGCGTCGGCGGCGGCGCGATGGATGAGAATTGCGCGATCGAGGGATTGAAGGCGACCTTCGGCGAGCACGTTACGCTGCCGGTTTATCCAGCGGCGAAGTAATCTCGCCCAGTTTGCGCAGTAGCGGCGGCATGGTCAGTCCTTGAATAAAGATGGATGCCGCGACGACTGCGAAGCTGACGGTGATGATGTCTTCGCGTCCGGGGAGTTCGGCGGGGAGTCCTAGCGCCAGCGCCAACGCGAGAGCGCCGCGCAATCCGCCCCAGAATAATAAGTGTTGATGTCTGGGTTCGACGCGCAGGGCGGAGCGCGCGAATAGCAGGCAGCACGGATAGACGGCTACGGCGCGTCCGAGCAGGACGATTACAATCGCGGCTGCGGCAGGACGCCAGACGGTTGCGAAGTGCTGCTGCGCGAGGTGGACTCCCAACAATAAAAAGACTAGCGAGTTGGCGACGAAGGCGGCGAATTCCCAGAAGGCTTCGACGGCTTCGCGGCCTTTGTCGGTGATCGCTCCGAGATGGCCAAGGTTGCCCAGCATGATTCCGGTAGTGACTGTCGCGAGAATGCCGGAGAGGTGGAAGTGTTCGGCCAGCAGAAACGATCCATAGGCGGCGACGGTGGTGAAGGCGAGTTCGACCAGGTGATCGGCGGCGGGACCGGCGAGCAATAAGACGGCTCCCGCGACGAGGGCTCCGCAGAGGATGCCGCCTCCGGCTGTAATGACGAACGTACGCGTGAGATCGAATGCTGTGAAGTGTTGCCCTAGCGCGAGGGCGACTACGATTCCGAAAGCGACTGCCGCGGTGCCGTCGTTGAAGAGGCTTTCGGCTTCGACTAAGAGGCGCAGGCGGCCGCGGACTCCGGATTCTTTGAATGTGGCGATGACGGAGACGGGGTCTGTGGCGGCGATGAGGACTCCGAAGACGAGCGCGGCCATCCACGTCCAGCCGGCGATGTAATGCATGCCAGCGGCGGTGAGGGCGGCGGCCAAGACAACGCCGAGAGTTGCCAGCAGCAGGATGACGGGCAAGTCGCGGCGCAGCGGTTTCCAGGAAAGCTGGAAGGCGGCTTCGAAAACCAGCGGCGGCAAGAGCGTGGTGAAGATCAGGTCTTTGGTGAGCGGGACGTCGGCGGAGAAGGGAACGAATGCGAGAGCGATCCCGGCGAGGACCAGGCCGACGCTGTAGGGTACGCGCAAGCGGCTGGCAAGCACCGCGACTACGGCGGCGACTAAGAGCAGGAACTCGGCGATCTCGATGGTGTGTCCCACCGGGTTAGGGGGTGAGTGCCTGGTCGAGGTCGGCGATGATGTCGTCGATGGCTTCGATCCCGGTCGAGATGCGGATCAGGTTATCGCGAATGCCCAGGCGCTCGCGATGCTTGGGCGAGAGATCGCGGTGCGAGGCCATGGCGGGGTAGAGCATCATGGTGTGGACGTCGCCGAGCGACGTCGCGCAGACGATCATCTTTAGTTTTTCCATGAGCGCGAACACTTCCGGTTTCGCGGCGTCTTTCAGCTCGAATGCAACCATGGCGCCGTAGAGGTCGGGCGGCAGCAGGCGCTTGACGTTGGCGGCGTCGGGATGCGCGGGGTCACCGGGGAAATGCACTTTCGCGATGCGTGGATGGGTGGCGAGCCAGGATGCCAGTTTGCAGGCGTTGGCGCACTGCTTCTCCATGCGCAGCGCTAGCGTCTTGATGCCGCGCATGGTCAGGTAGGCTTCAAAGGGGCCCAGGTTGGGGCCTAGCGTCCGCAAGAGCGTTGTGAGCACTTCAAAGTTTTCGGCGTCGGAGACGACGACGCCGCCGAGTACGTCGCCGTGTCCGGCTAGATATTTGGTCGCGCTGTGGATCACGATGCTGGCGCCGAGTTCTAAGGGGCGCATCAGCATGGGAGTGGCGAAGGTGTTGTCGACGATCAGGGGCGCGTTGGCGTTGCGGGCTGCGGCGGCGATCTTATCGAGCGCGCAGACGCGGAGCAGGGGATTGGTGATGGACTCGATCACCACGGCTCCGGGCTTGGTTTCTTTGATCGCGGCTTCGAACGCGGGGAGATCGCTGGCGTCCGCGAAAGTCGTTTCGACGCCGAGGGCTCCGAAGACAGTCATCAGCATGTGCGTGGTGGCGCCGTAGATGACGTGGCCGGCGACTACGCGCTTGGGGCGGTCGACTAGCGCGGCCAGCACGGAGAGATGCAGTGCCATCATTCCGGAGGAGCACGCTAACGTGGCGTGGCCGCCTTCTAATTCATTGACGAGATCCTGCAGAGCGCTGACGGTGGGGTTGTCGTAGCGGGCGTAGGACGGGCCTTGCTCTTCGCGTCCGAAGACGCGGTCGAGTTGTTCCATCGAGTCATAGGCGTAGCTCGACGCGGTGTAAATGGGCGTCGTGACCGGGATGAAATTGCCCGCCTTTTTGCGGTCGCCTACGTGTACGGTTTTGCTTTCGAATTTCATGCGCGCTTCCAGCGGACTCCTTCTTTCGTGTCTTCGAGGATAACGCCTTGGTCGGCCAGGCTGGCGCGGATCTGATCGGCGCGCGGGAAGTCGCGGGCTTTTTTGGCGGCGACGCGTTCGGCGATCAGGGCGTCGATGTCGTGGTCGGAGAGGCCGCTCTCTTTGGCCGAGGGATTCAGCACGTCGAAGATGGAATCGAAGTGGCGCAGGAATTCGAGTGCCGCGATGGCGTTGCCGGCGCGGAACTCGCCCGCGTCCATGGCACTGTTGGTGTCGCGGATGAATTCGAACACCGCGGCCAGGGCTTCGGCGGTGTTTAGATCGTCGTCGAGGGCTTCGTCGAAAGCCCGGTGAGCGGCTTTCGTGCGTGCTTCTAGGGTGTCGTCCGCGCCGTCGGGGAATTTCGCGGTTTCGAGACGCAGCTTGTAATTGCGCAGACGGTCGATTGACGTCGCCGCCGCCTTCAATCCCTCGAAAGTGAAGTTCAGCTTCTTGCGATAGGGCACGGAAGCCAGCAGGTAGCGGATGGCTTCCGGGGTGTAGCCTTCTTTAAGCAGATCGCGCAGCGTGTGAAAATTGCCGAGCGACTTCGACATCTTCTGCGCGTCGATGCTCAAATGTTCGGCGTGCAGCCAGAAGCGGGCGAAGGGCTTGCCGGTGATGGCTTCCGATTGCGCGATTTCGTTTTCGTGATGGGGGAAGGTGAGGTCGACTCCACCGGTGTGGATGTCGAGCGTCTCGCCCAGATACTTCATGGCCATCACAGAGCACTCGATGTGCCAGCCGGGGCGGCCTTCGCCGATGGGGGTCTGCCAGGCGGGCTCTTCGTCCTTCTTGGCTTTCCAGAGAACGAAATCGCGGGCGTCGGCTTTATCGTATTCGTCCATGTCGACGCGCGCGCCGGAGCGGATGCCGCTGAAGTCGTTGTGCGAGAGCTTGCCATACTCGGGGAACTTGGAGATGCGGTAGTAGACCGAGCCGTCACTTAAATAGGTGTAGCCGCCCTCTTCGAGTTTCTGGATGGCGGTGACCATGTCGTGAATGTGGTCGGTGGCCTTGACGATGTGTTCGGGGCGCTGCAGGCGCAGGGTCGCGGTGTCTTCTAGGAAGGCTGCGGTGTACTGGGCGGTGTACTCGTAGATAGTCTGATGGGCGGCGGCGGCGTGGCGGATGATTTTGTCTTCGATGTCGGTGATGTTCATCACGTGATCGAGCTCGAAGCCGCGCGCGGCCAGCCAGCGGCGCAGGATGTCCTGAAAAGTGAAGGTCCGCAGGTTGCCGATGTGGACGTAGTTGTAAACCGTGGGCCCGCAGGTGTACATGCGCACGACGTTGTCGTGGAGGGGGGCGAAAGGCTCCACCTTTTGGGTGAGGGTGTTGTAGAAACGCAGGGCCATAGCGAGAGGATTCTTCTATGCTAGCAGCCCGTGGCGCGGGTTTGTCTTGAAATGAAGGTAGGGCTCTGCGACAATAGAGCCGAATCATGAAGGCACCAGTTCGATCAGTCTTCGACTTGAGTCCAGCCGAAAAGCTGCAATTGGTCGAGGATTTGTGGGATGACCTGGCCGCGAATCCGGATGATGTGCCGATTCATGACTGGCAGATCAAAGAACTTGAGCGCAGGGAGGCCAACCTGCAGCGCAACCCGGATTCCGTCACGGACTGGAAAAGTGTGAAGCGCCGTGTGCGCGGCCTGAATGGCCGCTAGTCTTTTTCTTAGTCCTGAAGCAGATCAAGATATCGAGGAAGCCTACCTTTGGTACGAGAACCACCGTTTGGGTCTCGGAGAAGAGTTCCTTCGCTCTGTCGAAGCCACCCTAGATATCATTCGACGACTTCCAGAGCTTAGTGCACCCGTACATCGGCACTACCGGAGGCCCTAGTGCGGCGGTTTCCATATTACGTTTTCTATAAATTCGATGGGGCAACGATCACAGTGGCTTATCTCTCCCACACCGCGCGTGACTCGGCAAAATGGCGTACTCGTCTTCCTTGAGAACGCCCGCTACTTCGGAGCCCCTGGGCTGGCGCTGACACGCACCATTTGCTTGCCGTCGAATTTGAAATCGACGCGATAGGACTTGGTGGGACGCCGGAAGCTGAGTCCATGATGAGGTTTCGTGGGAATGTTTTCGCCGATGCAAGCTTGAGCCTGCGCGAGCGTCATTGGACGTTCCCCATAGCGCCCGAACACTGTTAATCCACGAAGTGTCCCATCGACCGCATTGTTGAACTGGACGCGATCTATGAATCCGAGCGTGATTGGAAACGGTTTCAACGGGTTTTCAAAATCGTAGCCGCAAGTACCAGTGTCATCGAAACTTGAAAAGAATGCCGTCTCGCCGTCAGCCATTAAGGCTTCTTTAGGCGCAAGTAAGTCCTCGACGTAGAGATCCCTCGACACATATCCTTGACCCCCATACTCGCCGCTTAGGCAGACAAGAATCTCACGTTTATCTTGAAGTGCAACACGATGGCAACCCGCTGTCGGAACTCCGCCCTTGTACCACAGCATTGTCCATTTCGCCGATTGCCTCGTCAAAAGGATCGTGCCGCCAAAGTTTTCCGAGTGCGCCTCGCAGCCCGACATGGCAAGCACAGCGTCATCGCTCACGGGAGATCGAAAGTGCCCTTGCAAAACCCGCTCTAGAGTCCAGTCTTGGCCGGGAAATCCGCTGCCCTTCGGACAGCTAGCCTTGCAATCGATCGTCTCGCCGATGACCACATGTCCGGGACACACTGCTTCCAACAATTCGGCTCCGCCTGCCCGTTTGGGGTCTTGCGTGTCGTCAGGAAACACGGGCTTGGGCTGAGCCCAGGCAAGGGCGGTCAGCAGAAAAAGCAATAACCACACGGAGTCGATCTTACAATAGATCACAGTGCTCAGTTTTGAAATCCAAGCCACCTGTCCGCATACCGGGGCGCGGGCGGGGATATTGCATACGGCGCATGGTGACATCGAGACTCCGGTGTTCATGCCGGTGGGGACGCAGGCTACGGTCAAAGGCCTGTTGCCGCGGGATCTCATCAACGATCTGGACGCGAAGATCATTCTGGGGAACACCTATCATCTGTACCTGCGGCCGGGGCATGAGACGATTCGGCGGCTCGGCGGGCTGCACAAATTCATGAACTGGCCGCGGGCGATCCTTACGGATTCGGGTGGTTTCCAAGTATTCAGTTTGAGCGGGCTGCGGAAGATCACGGAAGAGGGCGTCATGTTCCAGTCGCATCTCAACGGGGACCGGCATATGTTCACTCCGCAGTCGACCATCGATGTCCAGTTGGCGCTGGGAAGCGACATCATGATGGTGCTCGATGAATGCCTGGAGTTTCCTGCAACCCACGAGTCCGCGCGTGCGTCGATGCAGAGGACGGTGCGCTGGGCCCGGGCGGGGTACGCGCATTACCGAACCCATGGCGATGATGGCGAGCGCGCGTGTTTTCCGATTGTCCAGGGGGCGATGTATCCGGACCTCCGTCGCGATTGTGCGGAGCAACTGCTTGAACTCGACGCGGATGGGTATGCGATCGGCGGTCTATCAGTGGGCGAGCCGCTGGCGTTGAGCCTCGACATGACCGAAGTCACCACGCCCCTTCTGCCCGCCGACCGGCCACGCTACGTGATGGGGGTCGGGATGCCGGACGATTTGCCGGAATACGTGGCGCGCGGGGTCGACATGATGGATTGCGTACTACCGTCGCGTAATGCTCGTAACGGGTACTTGTTCACTACTTTCGGACGCGTGGTGATTAAGCAAGCCCAATATAAGGATGACCCGCGGCCTATCGATGAGGCTTGTCCTTGTTACACTTGCCGCAACTTTTCGCGGGCGTATCTGCGGCACTTGTTCCTGGCCGGTGAGATCTCCTTTTCGACGCTAGCCACTTTGCATAATTTGCAACGCTACCTTGACATCATGCGGGAGATCAGGCAGGCTATACTATTCGGGAAGGTCCCTGAGTACCTTAGGGCCGTGCGGCAGAACCAAGTGGGGTCGCGCGGCTGAGTTCCAAGATCGTCGTAAATTCCAAATGCAGATTTCCGCCTTCATGATGATGTTGCAGGCCCCCGCGTCGAACCCGATCGCGAGCTTCCTGCCGTTGATCGCCATCGTGGCGATTTTCTACTTTCTCGTCTTCATGCCCATGCAGAAGCAGAAGAAAGCGCAGGCGCAGATGCTGTCGGAACTGCAGGCGGGCGCGGAAATTCTCACAACGGGCGGGATTATCGGCACTATCGTCAGCATTGCCGGCGATATGCTGATCCTCAGGGTCAAGCCTGATAACATCAAGTTGCAGGTTTCGCGCGCCTCCGTTGCCAGCCTGGTCAAGCAGGAGTCGAGCATCGAGGAAAAGAAGTAGGCCTCCTTATGACAAGCAATCTCAAAATCAAGATCCTGGTGATCGTCGCCGTCATTCTGGCGTGTATCTACGGCATCATCGGGCTGCCCACCTCTAAAGAGCAGTTGCTGGCGAACTGGCAGAAGAACATCCACCTGGGCCTGGACCTCAAGGGCGGCAGCCAGCTGGTGCTGCAGGTGCAGATTCAGGACGCCTTCAAAGCCGAAGCCGACACCGTGATCCAGCGCCTGAAGGACCAATTGGGCGCCAAAGGGATCACCTATGTGGAGATGAGCCGCAATGAGCCGCCTACCATTCAAGCGGCCGACACCATTCAGATCGATGTGAAGGGCGTCCCGGCTACCAGCGCGGGCGATTTCCGCGGGCTGGTGAACGATAACTTCAGCGGCATCTGGAATCTGACGCCGGTGAACCAGACCGATTACCGCCTGAACATGAAAACCAGCGAAGCCATTAAGCTGCGCCAGGATACGCTCACCCAGAGCATGAATACGATCGAGAAAAAGATCAACGCGCTGGGGCTGGCGGAGTCGAGCGTGCAGCAGCGCGGCGGGAGCACGACCGAGTCTGAGCTGCTGGTGCAGCTGCCGGGCGTCGACGATCCGGCACGCGTCAAACAGATTCTGAAGACGGCGGCGATTCTGGAGCTCTACGAAGTGGTTGGCGGACCGTATTCTTCGCGCGAAGATGCGTTGTCGCAAAAGGGCGGGGTGTTGCCGCTGAACAGCCAGATTCTGGGGAGTCCGGCGCGCAATGGGTCTCCGGCGGAAGTTTACATTCTTTCGCGGACCCCGGTGGTGACCGGGCGCGATCTGCGCGATGCCAGTCCGTCGCAGGATCAGAACGGGCGCTGGGAAACACGCTTCCAACTGAGTCAGGACGCGGCCAAGCGCTTTGAGCGCTTCACTGCGGCGAATATCGGGAAGCCGTTGGCCATTGTGCTTGATAAGAACGTCCTTAGCGCACCGACCATTCGCGACAAGATCAGCGATACCGGCGTGATCACGGGTATCGGCACGCATGACGACGCGGCCGACCTGGCGTTGAATCTGCGCGCGGGCTCGCTGCCGGCGGGGATTGAGTATCTGGAGGAGCGCACGGTAGGTCCATCGCTGGGTGCGGATTCGATCCGGGCGGGGCTGTATGCAGGTATTGCAGGTGTGCTGGCCGTGGTGGTGGTGATGCTGGTTTATTATAAGAAGAGCGGCATCAACGCTACGCTGGCGCTGGTCCTCAACGCGGTCATTTTGATCGCAGCGTTGAGTTACTTCGACGCTGTGCTGACGCTGCCGGGGATCGCGGGCGTGATCCTGACCATTGGTATGGCGGTGGACTCCAACGTTCTGATTTTTGAGCGCATTCGTGAAGAGCTGCGCTCCGGCAAGGCGGTGGTTGCGGCGGTGGACGCCGGGTTCAACAAAGCCTTCCTGACCATCATCGATACCCACGTCACTACGGTGGTTTCCTGCGCGTTTTTATTTTTGTTCGGCACGGGCCCGGTAAAGGGCTTCGCGGTGACGCTGGTGATCGGTTTGATCGCCAATATTTTCACCGCGGTTTTTGTCTCCCGAACGATTTTCGATTGGGAATTGGGACGGCAGAAGCATGCCGTTGCCCTTAGCATCTAGTAGGCTTTGAAGTTTTTAGGTTTTATGGTAACTTGGAAAGCCGTTGCAGGTCGCGAGGGAACTTTCTGCGCACGCGCGGTGTCTATGAAGGACGAGCGAAGTAGTATCTGCCGGTAACGGGCTCGATGGAATTATTTAAAAACACCAATTTCGACTTTCTGGGGAAGAAGTGGCCGTTTATCATCGCCTCCCTGGTACTGACAGCCGCCGGGCTGGGCAGCCTGGCAATGCGGGGCGGACCGAACTACGGGATTGACTTCAAAGGCGGAGCGGTCCTCTATTTGCGCTTCAACCAGGAGCCTCCGGTACAGAGGATTCGGACCGCGCTCGAGAGCAAAGTTCGCGGCGAAATTTCCGTGCAGCAAATCACCGGGCAGCCGGAAGTTTTAGTGGGCACCGAGATCAGCAATGAAAAAGAGTTGAACGCCAACCGCCAGATTATTGAAGACACCTTGCGGACCACCTTCGGCGCGCAGGATGGCAAGTTGGATTTGAACAACTCGGCCGCCGCGGAGTTGGCAGATAAGCTGCGCGAACCGCTGCTACAGGCGAACGTAGCGTTGTCTGAGGAAGAGTTGCAGGCAGTGGTTAAGAACATCGAAGCGTTCCGGGCTTCGAAGGGCGGACTGCTGAATTCGTTCGATCAGTTGAACGGCGTAACCGGCGTTTCGCCGCAGATCCTGCAGGCGATCAAGCAACAGTGCGCGCTCGGTCCGTTTACCATTTTGTCGGCGGACGTCGTCGGTCCGAAGATCGGCAAGGATTTACAGAGGCAGGCGATTCTAGCCACGCTCTATGCTTTGGGCGGAATGCTGGTCTATATCGCTTTCCGCTTTGAGTGGATTTACGGCGTGGCGGCGGTGATCGCGGTTTTCCACGACACCATCATCACTATCGGATTGTTCTCACTGTTCAACTATCAGATCTCGCTGACTGTCGTCGCGGCGCTGTTGACGCTGGTTGGTTATTCGATGAACGACACCATTGTGGTGTTCGACCGCATCCGCGAAAACCTGAAACTGGTGCGGCGCGAATCTCTTACCAATATCATCAATCTGAGCGTGAATCAGACGTTGAGCCGGACCATCCTGACCAGCGGCTTGACGTTCTTGACGGCGATCTCCCTGTTTTTGTTCGGCGGCCAAGTGCTGCATAGCTTCGCTTTCGCCTTGGTGGTAGGAATTATCGTAGGCACGTACTCCTCGATTTTCATCGCGAGCCCAATCCTGGTATTCTGGCAGAACTTTATGGATTCGCGAGGATCGAAGACGCCGGTTCCGCCGGCAAAAGAAGTTCCGCAACGGACGGCCGGGGCCCGCAAGGCGGTACGCGGATGAAAAGCGACGCGGAAAGGGAATAATTTATGGCAATGTTTGAGCAAACCTTCGTAGACGGCGTAGGGAAGACCAATAAGGGCTGGACCGTCGTGGTGTCGTTCGGGGTGCAGTTCCTGATCGTCGCGGTCTTGATTCTGATCCCCCTGATTTACACCGACGTGCTGCCGCAAGCGCAGTTGACCAGCATGTTGACCGCCCCGCCGCCGCCTCCTCCTCCGCCTCCTCCGCCGCCTCCCACGCCGGTCGTAAAAATCAAAGTGGCCCCGCGCCAGTTCGATGCCGGACGCCTGATGGCGCCGCGTGAAGTTCCGAAAAATGTCGCGATCATCGTCGAGGATCCCAATGCCGCGCTGCCCAGCAACGCGGGGGTCCAAGGCGGCATTCCGGGCGGTATCCCCGGTGGTCTGGGTGGTTTGGGTGGCCTGGGTGCAGCGCCGCCGCCGCCTCCTCCGCCGCCTCCGGTGAAAGCCGTCGAGACGCGTTCTGGACCCCTCAAAGTTGGCGGCCAAGTGCAAGCGGCCAATCTGCTCAAGAAAATAACGCCCCAGTACCCGGCGCTAGCCAAGTCGGCTCGTATTCAAGGAACGGTGCGGTTCACGGCCATTATCGGCAAGGACGGCACCATTCAAAATCTTCAGTTGGTAAGCGGTCATCCGATGCTAGTTGCATCGGCGACCGAGGCGGTAAAGCAGTGGGTTTACAAACCGACCTTGCTTAACGGCGAGCCGGTGGAAGTGATCACTCAGATTGACGTCAACTTCACTCTGAGTCAATAAGTCCGAAGCGGGCATCCTCGGGTGCCCGCTTTCAATTTCAACTCGCAGGAGAAAATCATGGTATTACAGGTGCAAGTTTGGGCATTGATGCTGCTACAAGAAGGCGGCGGCGTCGGTTTTGATCCCCGCTCGATGTGGAATCAGATGGGCTTGCTCGCCAAGCTCGTCGTGATTACGCTGTTCATCATGTCGGCATGGTCGATTGGCGTCATGATCGACCGTATCATCGCGTACAGCGGCGCGCGGGGCCAGTCGCGGCAGTTCGCTCCGGCAGTGGCCGGTGCGTTGCGCGAAGGCAAGCTGGATGAAGCCATCAAGATCGCTGACCGTTATCCGAAGAGCCACTTGGCCAAGGTTGTCGTGGCCGGGTTGCAGGAATTCCGCGCTCATCAGATGAACTCGGATATTTCGGGTGAGGAGATCGAGGCATCGAAGCGCGCACTGGAACGCGCCGAAGCCATTGTGCACGCCGAACTCAAGCGCGGTATTTCGAGCCTCGCTACTATCGGATCCACAGGTCCGTTCGTCGGACTATTTGGAACGGTCGTCGGCATCATCAACGCGTTCAAGGGCATTTCGTCTGAAAAGTCGACTGGTCTGGGCGCCGTGGCCGGCGGTATTTCGGAAGCGCTAGTGACCACGGCCGTGGGTCTGTTCGTCGCTATTCCCGCGGTGTGGATGTACAACTACTTCTCGGGCCGCATTGAAGCCTTTGACGTCGAGATGGGGAACTCCAGCTCCGAGCTGGTGGATTACTTCCTCAAGCGTACCCAGAAGGCCAGCGCAGGAAAGTAAGCAGTCCGGCAACGGGCTGAAATTGTTCGCGAGTTGAAATTTACGCGCGCCTCCAACCGTTAAAGGTTGGGGGCGCGTGACAGGAGCATTTTATGAAACCGCCGAAGGCACCTTCCGTCACATCCGATATCAACGTCACCCCGATGGTGGACGTCATGCTGGTTCTGCTAATCATCTTTATGGTGATCACGCCTATGTTGACCAAAGGCGTCGCGGTCGACATGGTAAAGGCCAAGAACCCGATCGCCATGAAGGACGCCGATAAGGAAGACGCCATTCTGATCGGAATCACCCGCAACGGCGAGGTATTTCTGAGCCCTGGCAACAAACGCGTGACGGCGGATGAGCTTCCCGGCAAGGTCCGCGATCTGCAGACTAACAAGCTGGATAAAACGGTTTATGTGAAGGCGGATTTACGCGCCAAGTACGAGAAGGTGGAAGACGTGGTGGATAACCTCCGCGCGGCGGGCGTGGATCAGTTGGGCCTGCTGACCGAGCAAATTCAGAGCAACAAGAAGCCGGGAGCCCCGGCAGCCCAATAAGTTTGAAGAATCCGGAATTTTAAGGAGATTTATTATGGCGATGGGAGTAGGTGGATCCGGCGGGGGTCCAAGGTCCGAAATCAACATGACGCCGTTGATCGACGTGCTGTTGGTGCTGTTGATTATTTTCATGGTGATTACGCCGCTGACGCCGCATGGCTTGGAAGCCTTGGCGCCGCAGCCGCCACCGCCCAACGCGCCGCCTCCGCCGCCCGGGCAGGATCGCACTGTCGTCATCGTGATCGATAAAGACAAGTCCATGAAGCTCAACCAGGACCCGATTCTGGAGAGCCAATTGGGAGACCGCCTGACCGAAGTTTTCAAGACTCGCGCCGAGCGCGTAGTGTTCGTCAAAGGCGATCCGGATCTGGATTTCGCAACCGTTGCGCATGCCATCGATATCGCCAAAGGCGCGGCCATCGACAAGGTCGGTTTGATGACGCCTAAGGCCGAGCTCGGCCAGTAAGCCAAGAGGAGAATGAAGCGAATGTCACGGAAAGCGAGTTTCTTGGGCACGGCCGGCACGGCGCTACTGGTGGGCGCACTGACGCTGCTGGGCACAGGGTGCAACAAACTGAAGTCGCGCGACGATTTGAATAAGGGCGTGTCGGCATACAAGAATGCCAAGTATTCCGATGCAGTCGGCTTCTTCCAGGAGGCCATTAGCCTCGACCCGGACAACCCGAACGCCCGCGTCTACCTGGCCACTGCGTACATGATGCAGTGGATTCCCGGCGCTGATTCTCCGGAAAATATTCAGTTCGCCACCAAGGCGAAAGACGAATTCGGCAAGGTGCTGACGCAGGACGCTAACAATTCCGTGGCGCTGGCGTCGCTGGCATCCCTCGCGTTTAACGAAGCTGATCCGCTGCCTTTGGATCAGAAGATGGCGAAGCTCGACGAGGCCGCCAGTTGGTACACCAAGCTGGTGACGGCTGACCCCAAGAATCGCGACGGCTATTACAGCTTGGGCGCGATCGCGCAGAAGAAGTTCTATCCCGCGCTGATGACGGCGCGCGTGAATGCCAGCATGAAGCCGGATGAACCCGGTCCGCTGAAAGACAACAAGGCGAAGGCCGAGTTGTCGGCGAAGTACATGCCGGTGATCGACGACGGTATCAAGAACCTGCAGAAGGCGCTGGATATCGACAAGGAAAGCGACGACGCCATGGCCTACATGAACCTGTTGATTCGCGAGCGTGCGGATCTGGCGGACAATAAGGAGTCCTACAAGAAACAAGTGGACGAGGCCGATTCGTGGCTGCAAAAGGCGCTGGATACCAAGAAGATCAAGCAGGAACGCGCCGAGAAAAAGGGCGGCGGCGGTATCGTTCAGGAATAGTTTTCCGCGAGTTGTTGGATCATGACGCCGCTCCCTGAAAATGGGGGCGGCGTTTTTGTTTACGGCGCGCCGCAGAGACATTTGACGGCGTCCGTTACACTAGTGTTAAGCATGCCCGATTCGACCCAGGCCGTCGAGATCCCGGCCGCACCTGTCCCACCTGCGGGACCTGACGAAGTTGGCCGTCTCTACTCCGAGCTAGAGACTCGCGTGCATGAGCTGCGGCCTACGGAAGACCTGACAGCGCTCCGCAAAGCTTTCGAGTTCGCAGCGGCACGCCATCAAGGGCAGAAGCGGGTCTCAGGCGAGCCCTACATGGTGCATCCGCTGCTGGTGGCACGTCAGCTGGCCGACATGAACATGGACCTGGTGTGTCTCGAAACCGGTCTGCTGCATGATGTGGTCGAAGACACCACGGCCACCATCGCCGAGATCAAGAAAGAATTCGGCGACGACGTGGCGCGGGTGGTCGACGGCGTCACTAAGCTGAGCAAGCTGAATCTGGCGTCGCGCGAGGAACGGCAAGCGGAGAGCGTTCGCAAAATGCTGCTCGCCATGGTGAACGACATCCGCGTGATCATGGTGAAGCTGGCTGACCGGCTGCATAACATGCGCACGCTGGGGTCCCTCTCGCCCGAAAGACAGGAGCGCATCGCGGCCGAGACCATGGAGATTTATGCGCCCATCGCGCACCGTCTCGGCATGGGCAAAATCCGTGCGGAACTGGAAGACCTGGCGTTCCGCATCCTGGAACCGGAGGCGTCGAGCGGGCTGCTCAAAGAGTTCGAGACCGCGCACGCCACCAATGAAGAATTTCTCAAAGAGATCAAGCATACTGTCGAGCAGCTATTGGCGCGCGAAGGGATTCCGGCGCGCGTGGACGGCCGCTTAAAGCGCGCCTACTCCGTGTTCCAGAAGCTGAAGCGCCAGAAGATTGGGCTGGATCAGGTTTACGATCTGCTGGCGGTGCGTATCATTACGGACTCGGTGAAGAACTGTTACGCGGCGCTGGGCGTGATCCACAACGAGTGGCATCCGATTCCGGGGCGCATCAAGGACTTCATTGCGATTCCGCGGCCGAACTTGTATCAGTCTCTGCATACCAGTGTGATGGGACCGGGCGGACGGCACTTCGAGGTGCAGATTCGTACCGACGAAATGCACCGCGTGGCGGAGGAGGGAATCGCCGCGCACTGGAAGTACAAAGAGGGGAGGCGCGGGGCGGCTGAGGATGATCAGCGCATCACCTGGCTGCGGCAATTAGTCGAGTGGCAGCGGGAAATGCACGACCCGGGCGAGTTCATGTCAACCTTGAAGGTTGATCTGTATCCGGAAGAAGTATATACCTTTACTCCCAAGGGTCGCGTGATCACTTTGCCGCGCGATGCGACGCCGATCGACTTCGCGTACGCGATTCACTCCGACGTCGGCAACACCTGTACAGGGGCGAAAGTGAACGGCCGTATCGTGCAATTGAAGTACGCCTTGCACAACGGGGACGTGGTGGAGATCCTGACGCAGTCCGGGCATTTGCCGAGCAAGGACTGGCTGGCGCTGGTCAAGACTTCGCGGGCGCGCAACAAGATTAAGCACGTCATCAACACCACCGAGCGCGTGAAGGCGATCGAGATCGGCGAGAAATATCTGGAGCGCGAAGCCCGGCGGTTCGGCGTCGCGCTCAGCCGGATTACGGATGCGCAGATGGAAGCGGTGGCGTCCGATTACGGCGTGAGCAAGATTGAGGATCTGCACGCGGCGCTGGGCTACGGCAAATATTCGGCGCGACAGGTGCTGCAGAAGTTGGCGCCGGATCAGGTGAAGCCCGAAGTTCCGGAGGCGGCTCCGGCTGCGGCCGGGCCTTCCGGCTTAGCTCCTGCGCACCGGCTGGCGCCGGGCGATCAGGATCTGATCATCAAAGTGAAGGGCGTCGACGAACTGCTGGTTTATCGCGCCAAGTGCTGCAACCCGATCCGCGGCGAAGCAATCGTCGGCTATGTGACGCGCGGCAAGGGCGTGGCGGTGCATTCGCTCAACTGCACCAACGTGCAGAACCTGATGTATGAGGTGGAGCGCAAGATTGACGTCGAATGGGCGCGCGCTGCTTCGGAGACGTTCGAAGTGAAGCTGTTGATCCATACCGAGGACAAGCCGGGTATTTTGAATCAGCTCACGACGGTGCTCTTCGGCGAGCAGATCAACATCCGCAGCCTTGAAGCGCGCGGCGACGACGAGCGCGCGGCCGATGGAGCGATCATCGACGTTACCGTCGAGGTCCGCGATAAGAAGCAACTCGAACGCATCGTTTCCGCGGTCCGCCGCATTTCAGGCGTGCGCGATATTGAGAGAGTAAATCAGTGAGTCACCCGTCCCAAGAACCCGAACACATCGCCATTTCGAAATCCAAAGGCATCAAGATTGACTGGAAAGACAACCATCACAGCGAGTATGGCATTGCCTACCTGCGCGACGAATGTCCTTGCGCGACTTGCACCGGAGCGCACGGCACGCCACCGCAGAAATCGAACTATGGAAACGAGGAATTGTTTCCGATGTACAAGCCCAAGCTGCGTATGAATGAAGTGGAGTCCGTGGGTAGCTACGCGATTCGCATTGATTGGTCTGACGGGCACAACACCGGCATTTATTCTTTCGACCACTTCCGCAGGATTTGTCCCTGCGCGGAGTGCCGCGCGGCGCGGGGCTGAGCGCTTAGGCCTTCCACACGATCTGTCCGGCGACTATGGTTGCTATCGGTCCGCCGCGGAAGGTGGTTCCATCGAAGGGAGTGTTGCGGCTCTTGGAATACGATTTGTTGACGTCGTAGGTCCACTGCTGTTCCGTCGAGAACACAGTGACGTCGCCGGGCGCGCCTGGAGCCAGCGTTCCACGATCTAGGCCCAGAATGCGGGCCGGGTTGATGGTGAACAATTCGATCAATCGAGTGATAGTGATCTTGCCGCTGTGCAGCAGGCGGTCGAGCGCGATGCCTAGCGCGGTTTCAAGGCCCAGGATGCCAAAGGGACACTTCTCGAATTCCTGCATTTTTTCGCTGCCGGCGTGCGGCGCGTGATCGGTGGCGATGGCGTCGATGGCCCCGTTGACAACGCCCTCGACCACAGCGTTGACATCGCTCGACGAGCGCAGCGGCGGTTTCATTTTGTAATTGCTGTCGTAGGGAATCATGCCAGCGGCAGTCAGCGTTAAGTGATGCGGCGTCGCTTCTGACGTGACAGGGAGCCCTTTGAGCTTGGCGTAGGCCACCATTTCGACGGAGTGCCGCGAGGAAATGTGCGCTACGTGATAGCGGGCGCCGGTCACTTCGGCCAGCAGAATATCGCGCGCGACCATCACGTCTTCTGACGAGCCGGGAATGCCGCGCAATCCCAAGCGAACGGATCGACACCCTCGTGCATGTCGCCGCCGGCGCTTAGATGCAGGTCCTCGCAGTGATTGATCACCGGCATGTGGAAGCTGCGCGCGAACTCCATGGCGCGGCGCATCAGTTGCGCGTTCATCACCGGGCGGCCGTCGTCGGAGATGGCGACTGCGCCGGCCTGGCGCATCGATCCAATCGCGGCGAGTTCTTCGCCTTTGCTGCCGCGCGTGATGGCGCCGATGGGAAACACGTTGACCACCGCGTGCCGCCGAGCCTTCTCGATGATGTAGGTGGTGACGGTGGGGCTGTCGTTCACGGGCGCCGTATTGGGCATGGGGCAGATGGACGTGAATCCACCGGCGGCCGCGGCGCGCGCGCCGCTCTCGATGGTTTCCGAGTGTTCGAAGCCGGGCTCGCGCAGGTGCACGTGCATATCGATGAAGCCGGGCGCGACGATCAAGCCTGTGGCGTCGAACACTTCCGCGTCAGCGGGCGATAAATTCGGGCCTACGCCTTTGATGACGCCGTCTTCGATCCAGACGTCGGCGACGGCGTCGTGCCCCGACGCGGGGTCGATCACGCGGCCGTTTTTAATGAGCAGTGCCGGCATCGATCTCCACCTATGGAACTCGTTCGAGGACTGCCATGCGCACTGAAATTCCGTTCTCCACCTGATTTAGGATTGCCGAACGTTGGGAATCGGCGACCTCGGATGAGATCTCGCGGCCGCGGTTAATCGGGCCGGGATGCATCACGATGGCGTCCGGTTTGGCTAACTTCAGGTGCTCCAGACGCAGACCGTAGAAGGGAAATATTCGCCGGCGGGGAACGCGGCTTCGTGCTGGCGCTCCAGTTGGACGCGCAGCATCATGATCACGTCGGCGTCGCGAATCGCTTCATCCATGTCGGTGGTCAACGTCACGCCGGGCGCGAGTTGCTTCAATTCCGGCGGCAGAAGCGATGCTGGTCCGCACAGCACAATATCGGCGCCGTACTTCGCAAGCAGAAACATGTTTGAGCGGGCGACGCGGCTGTGCGCGATGTCGCCGATGATGGCGACGCGCAGGCCTTCGAGTTGTTTGCCGCGGTCAAGAATGGTGCGTGCGTCTAGCAGCGCCTGGGTGGGATGCTCATGAGTTCCATCGCCGGCATTGATGATGGGAATCCCCAAGTGGCGCTGTAAAAAGTGGGGCGCGCCGGAAGCCGAGTGGCGCATGATGATGGCGTCCGGACGCATGGCTCCCAGCGTGTTCAACGTATCCACCAGCGATTCGCCTTTGGCTACGCTGGATGCCTGCGCGGTGATGGAAACTGCATCGGCGCCGAGGCCTTTCGCCGCAAGTTCGAAGCTGGTACGCGTTCGCGTGGATCTTCAAAGAACAGATTCACCACCATGCGGCCCTTCAGCAGATCCGAATTTGCGGAAGCGCTGGCCGGGGCCGGCTGAAAATCTGGCGCGCACGGTCGAGGATGGCCTGGACCTCTTCGCGCGTCAGATCTTCGATCCCCAAGAAGGCCGCCTATTTCATGGCCGCTTGTGTCTTAGGTCAACCCTCTCCACCATCAACACCTTTTCCATGCCGTCGATCTCGTTGAATTTTACTTCGATGATCTCGTTGGCTCGAAGTCTGCACGGTGCGGCCGATGTAGCGCGCCTCGATGGGCAGTTCGCGCCAGCCGCGATCGATCAGGACCAGCAGTTGCACGCGCGATGGCCGGCCCTGATCGAACAATGCGTCGAGCGCCGCGCGGATGGTGCGACCGGTGTAGAGCACGTCGTCCATGAGGATCACGTCCATGCCGGTGACGGAAAACGAAATATCGGTGGAGTTTAAAACCGGCTGCTGCGAAACCGTCGACAGGTCGTCGCGGTAGAGGTTGATGTCGAGGATTCCCACCGGTACCTTACGGTGCTCCAGCGCTTCGATTTTCTCCGCGAGCCGCTGCGCCAGGGGTACGCCACGGCGGCGAATGCCGATGAAGGCCAGCTTGTTCAGATCTTCGGTGCGCTCCAGAATTTCATGCGCCAACCGGACCAGGGTGCGATCGATTTCAGACGCGCTCATCAGTTGGGATTTTTCGCGGGTAACAGCCATAGTGGGGGTAAACGCTCCAGAGTAGCATACCGCCGCATCCCCTACAATGAGACAGACACATGACTCGTTCCGGTCTCATTGCCACGCTCATGTTCATGAGTGGAGTCCCCGTGTTCTGTGCGGAATTGGAATTGCGCTACGCAGCCATCGAACGCGTGATTGCCGACCAACTGTTTTCGCAGGAGGGGCGGCTCTACGTTCGCGGCAGCAAAGCCACCAAGTGCAAATTCGCCTATCTGGAATCGCCGCATGTGGGCGCTATGGATGGGCGGTTGCGGGTGACGGGGCGCTTCAGCGGGCGCACCGCGCTCGATATGTTCGGCGGCTGCGTAGGGCTGGGCGACTCCTTCGATTTCACCTTGATTGCGGTGCCGGTGGTGAAGAATGGGGCGCTGGCGTTCAATGAAGTGAATGTTTCGACGCAGCGCGATTCTTTCTACATCCGGCGCGTCCGGCAGGCTTTGACGAGCAGTTTTTCGCACGACTTTAAGATTGAAGTTCGCGATCAAGCGCGTCATCTTCTGGAACAGGGGCCAGCAGCGGGAGCCACGAAGCCGTTGTATCAGGAAGAGCTGGCGAGCTTCGATTTACGCGATGTGCGAGTACAGCCGGATGCGGTGGTACTGGTGATGGATTTCCGCTTAGTGGTCAAATAGAAAGAACCCCTTTATGCAGCCAGTGAATCTTGGAGTCATCGGACTCGGCAACGTCGGCTCCGGTACGCTCGACATCCTTGCGGAAAATGCCGATCAAATCGCGCTCAAGTTGGGCTTCCCCTTGCGCGTAGCTGCTGTGTGCAGCCGGAACGTTGGGAGCAAGACGATTCCGGCGGCGTTAGGGTCGCCACTGCAGACTACCGATTGGCGGGAGGTGGTGGGGCATCCCGATATTCAGATCGTCGCCGAGCTCATCGGAGGCACCGGCGTGGCGCGCGAGGTGATCGAAGCGGCCGCAGCCAAGGGCAAATCGGTGGTGACTGCCAATAAGGAATTGATGGCGCTGTGTGGCGCTGAGTTATGGGACCGGGCCATCGCATGCAATATCAACCTGGCGATGGAGGCTAGCGTGGCCGGCGGGATTCCCATTCACGCCGTGTTGCGGGAGGGCATTTCCGGTGACCGGATCAATACACTGTATGGAATTTTGAACGGAACATGTAATTACATCCTTACGGAGATTGAACAGCGCGGCGCGGATTTCGCGCAGGTGCTGGCGGAGGCGCAGGCTGCGGGTTACGCGGAGGCCGATCCCTCGGCGGACGTCGACGGTTTTGACGCGCGTTCGAAGCTGGCGATTTTGTCGGCGCTGGCTTTCGGTGAGCGCATCGTGCCGTCGGATATTTACACGGAAGGCATCCGCCGCATTGCACCGATTGATTTTGGTTACGCGCACATGCTGCGTCACACGATTCGTTTGGTGTGTACGGCGAAGCAAACGCCTGAGGGGTTGCTGCTGTCGGTGCGGCCGTCGCTGATCCCGCAATCGACGATTTTGGCGAGCGTTCGCGGCGCTTATAACGCGGTGTGGGTGCGCGGGAAATACGGGGCGGACACTTTTTACTATGGGCGCGGGGCGGGGGCGCATCCGACGGGCGTCGCGGTGGTGAGCGATTTGATGCGCGTGGCGCGCGAGATTCGGTCTGGCAGTCCGGAGCGAGTGTCTCCGTTTGCGCATGCGCGGCTGGGTGAATATTGTCCGATTCCGATCACACTGAACCGGGCGGCGTACTATCTGCGATTCCGCGTGAAGGATCGGCCGGGGATCATCGCCCAGTTGGCGGCGGCGCTGGCGGCGGAGAAGATTTCGATCGAAGCGGTGCTGCAATTGCCGGATGAGAACGCGGAGAATCTGCCTTTCGTGATTACGGTGGAACCGGCGAGTGAAGCGTCGATTCGGGCGGCGCTGGCGCGGATGGAGGAGCTTGATTTCTTTATCGAACCGCCGTTGGCGATGCCTATGGAAGCGTCGCTCTAAATAAATAGGGACGGAGCCTGATTATTGCCCCCAAATGGGATTGTTCCACTTCGGAACAATAATCAGGCTCCGTCCCTATTTAATTTTGGAAGAAGTCGATGGGGTCTAAGGCGGTGATTCGCCACTGCTTACCGCGACGCTCCAGGGTGCATTTGACGATGCGTCGCCGGGTCTGCTGATTGCCGTTGACGGCGTCCTTTTCGGAGGTTACTAGTAGCCAATCCAACGAGACGGTACGTTTTTCGTCGTTGCCTTCGTCGGTGACCACTTCAATGGTGGAGCCGACTTCGTAGGCGGCCAGCAATCCCTCGATGTTGCCGCGGAATGTGGCGTAGTCGGGCATGTTGCTGTCGAAGTGGTCGAGGAACGCGGCGGAATCGTCGTTGGTCAAGGCTTCGGCTGCGGCGCTGAAGACGTTGAGTACGTCTGCTGCGGAATCCGCGAACGCGACCATCGAAATGAGCAGCAGCGCGGTACGCATTTTAGGTCCGGTAACTGGCGTTGATGTCGATGTACTCTTTGGTGAAGTCGCAAGTCCAGAAGCGCGCGCGGCCGCGGCCGGTTCCGCGAATGGCGAAGCGGATCGAGCAATCGGGCAGGTCGAGCTTGCCCTTCAGTTCGTCCTCGGAAAAGTCGGCAGCGAGTCCGCGGCGGCACACAGGGATACCTTGCATGTCGATATCCACTTTGCGGGGATCGAATGCCACGCCTGCGTAACCGGCTGCGCAGAGAATGCGGCCCCAGTTGGGATCGGAACCGGCGATGGCGGTTTTGACCAACGGTGAATTCGCGATGGAGCGGGCGATTTGCTCTGCGGCTTTCTCGCTGGCTGCGCCTTCGACGTCGATGGTTATCAATTTGCGGGCTCCTTCGCCATCGCGGGCGATTTGGCGCGCTAGCGATTCGAGCACCTCCGTGAGTGCGGCTTCGAAGGCTTTGGCGGTGGGCTTCACGCCCGAGGCACCGTTGGCCAGGACGGCTACGGTGTCGTTCGTCGAGGTGTCGCCATCGACGGAGATGCGGTTGTAGCTGCGCGCCACTGCACGTTTCAGCGCGGTGCGCAGCAGGACAGGCGACACTACGGCATCGGTCACCACGAAGCCGAGAGTCGTCGCCATATTCGGCTGGATCATGCCGGAACCCTTCGTCATACCGGCGATGCGCGCGCCTTTCATCTCGGCATGCGCGGTCTTGGGAACCAAGTCGGTGGTCAAGATGGCCGATGCAACGGTGTCGAAATGAGCGGCGTCGAGCTTCTGCACCAGTGCTGGTAGTGCGTTGACGATCTTGGCGCCATCCATCTCAACACCAATCACACCGGTGGATGCGGGCAAAATGTTTTCCGGCTTGACGCCCAGTGCTTTTGCGGTCGCGCGGACGGTTGCGGATGCGACCTGGTCACCGGTGCGGGTGGCGCAGTTGGCGTTGCCGGCATTGACCAGGATCGCGCTGGCTTTGCCGCGTGACGCCGCTAGATTCTTGCGGGCCAGCACCACCGGCGCCGCCACCACACGGTTCTGGGTGAACACGGCGGCGGCGACGGCCGGGGTGTCTGACACAATCAACGCCAGGTCGTCCTTCGCCACTTTGCGAAGCCCGCAGTAAACCGCCGCGTAACGAAACCCTTGTGGAAGGTTCACGCCAGTACCTCATCCCCGCTCAGCGGAAAACCATTCAAAAACGCGGCCACCGGCATTCTCTTCTTTCCCTCCAACTGTATTTCCCGCAACTCGATCGATTCCTCGCGCCCGCATCCGGCGTACAGCTTGTGATGCGCTGTCCGCAATGTGCCCGGCGTCAATTTCACTTCACCGACGGCTGCGTTCCAGATCTGCAAACGTTGTCCGCGCAGGAAGCCGTAGCCGCCGGGCCAGGGTTCGAATCCGCGAATCCGGTTCAGGATTTCCTGCGCCGAAAGCTGCCAGTCGATTTTGCCATCTTCTTTTTTGAGAATGGGCGCGTAGGTGGCTTGCGAATCATCCTGTGGTTGGGGCGGAATGCTCTGGAGTTCGGCGAGCGTGCGCACCAGCAACTCCGCTCCTGCCGTGGCCAGACGCTGACCTAGCTCCACGGCGTTTTCTTGAGGGCCGATGGCGGTCTCCCACTTGAGCAGCATATCGCCGGTGTCGAGACCTTCGTTGATGCGCATGGTAGTGACGCCCGTGCGCGTCTCACCGCGAGCGATGGACCACTGAATCGGGGCCGCGCCGCGGTACTTCGGCAGCAGAGACGCGTGCACGTTGACGATGCCTTGCGGCGGGATGTCGAGGATGGCTTTCGGGATGATCTGACCGTAGCCGACCACCACCATCGCCTCCGGCGCCAGCGCACGAAGTTGTTCGACGATTTCCGGACGGCGCACGCGCTCCGGTTGATGTACGGGCAGTCCCAGGCGCAGCGCCGCTTCCTTCACTGGCGGCATGGCGTCCTTGTGTCCGCGGCCTTTGGGACGATCCGGCTGCGTGTAGACGGCGACAACCTGGTGACCGGCTGCGACGGTGCGTTCCAGGCTGGGGACGGCGAACGGAGGCGTGCCCATAAAGACCAGCTTCACGGCGTTTTCTAATCCCACTCGCCGGCTTTTTGCAGCTTGCGGACCTTGCGCCGGATCAGGTCTCTTTTCAGTGCACTAATGTGGTTAATATAAAGTTTCCCATTAAGATGATCCGTCTCGTGAAGGAAGGCGCGAGCCAGCAGTTCGTCGCCGGTCATCTCGAATTCTTTGCCAACGGCATCCTGGGCGCGGACGGTCACTTTCAAAGGTCTGGTCACCTGTTCGCGGAAGGTGGGAAGGCTCAAGCAGCCCTCTTCGCTTTTATGCGAGCCTTCGGTTTTTACGATCTCGGGGTTGATCAGGACGATCTTCTGCGCCGGGTCCTCGCCTGTCGAAATATCGACCACGGCTACGCGCTTGCCGACGCCTATCTGGGGCGCTGCCAGACCGACACCTTTGGCGGCGTACATCGATTCGAACATATCGTCGACCAGTTTATGCAGCTCGGGCGTGTCGAATTCCGTGATGTCGTCGCCGCGTTTTTCGAGTACGGGGTTGCCGTACTTCACGATGGGATAAATCATGCTTAGAAGTTTTTAACCTGTTCCAGATACCCTTGATAGTTGCGCTTGGTCTCGGCCAGCGAATCACCGCCGAATTTCTCGATCATGGCCGAAGCTAGCACCAGCGCGACCATGGCCTCGCCAATGACTCCGGCGGCGGGAACTACCGCGATGTCGCTGCGCTCGTAGGCGGCCAGCGCCGCGTCCCTTGTTTCCAGATCCACGCTTTCAAGCGGACGCCGCAACGTCGAGATGGGTTTCAGCATGCCGCGGACGAGCACGTCCTGGCCGTTGGTCATGCCGCCTTCGAGGCCGCCGGCGCGGTTGGCTCCGCGCGTGAACTCGTGCTTTTCGCGGCTGTAGTGGATGGTATCTTGCACCTTGGAACCGAAGGCGGCCGCGCCTTCGGCCGCATAGCCGACCTCCACGCCCTTCACTGCCTGCATGGAGACGATGGCTTGGGCGAGTCTGCCGTCGAGGCGCGTGTCCCAGGCGATGTGCGAACCCAATCCAGGCGGCACGCCGCGCGCGACTACTTCGAAGACGCCGCCGACGGTGTCTCCGGTTTTATAGGCCTGATCAACCACGGTTTTCATGCGCTGTTCGGCTTCGGGGTCGACGCAGCCCAGCAGAACTTCGTCGCGCTGGCTGAGCGCGACCAGCTCTTCCCAGGTGGCCTGGCGCTCGAGTTTGGCTTCGCCGACGGCGATCACGTGGCTTAGTACACCTATGCCGAACTCTACTAGAAACGCCTTAGCCAAAGCGCCTACCGCGACTCGCCCCGCGGTCTCACGCGCGCTGGCGCGTTCCAAAATATACCGGGCGTCGTGAAAATTGTACTTGATCGCGCCTGCTAGATCGGCATGTCCGGGACGCGGACGCGTGACCGGTTTCTTGTGATCTTCGGCGCCGGCGATGTCTTCGACGGGCAGGGCTTCGGTCCAGTTCTTCCAGTCTTTGTTTTCGATGAGGATCGCGATGGGGGAACCGATGGTGTGCGAGTGTCGAATTCCGCTGACGATGTGGGCGTGGTCCGTCTCGATTTTCATGCGGCCGCCGCGCCCGAATCCCTGCTGGCGGCGCCACAGTTCACGGTCAACCGTCGCCACGGAGACGGGGACTCCGGCGGGCAGTCCGGTGAGAGTGGCGACGAGGCACTCCCCGTGAGATTCTCCTGCGGTTTCAAAGCGAAGCATGGAATCTCTTATGGTAGCAACAACCGGTGGAATTACTAGAGTGGTCTAGGGTGGGCCATTTTGACCCAGCCGCGGGTCACTGCGGCGCGATTGTAGCGTCGGATGGCTCAACTTCTTCGGGCTTGGGCGAAGATGAAATCGTTTCCAGCAGAAGGGAAACGATGACAAACCCGGCGATGACGGCTCCGACGATCACGCTTTTTATTAAGCAATCGAAGTGCCAGGATATTTTGGGATCTCAGCCTAGTACTAGGAGATTCAATTTACGCCCGTACTAGGACACTGTCAGTTTGTTGTGGCAAAATATCTTCCAAGAAAGGCAGGAGCCGCTGAGCGGCCTTCCTGCATGCACTATCGGAGGAGAAATTGTGAGACATTTTGCGATAGCTATGATTGCGCTTGGATTGTGTGGCGGCATGGCGCACGCGAGTTCCGTGACCCTGAGCCTGCACTCAACCACCGACACACCGGTGATTGACCTGAGCACGATTCTGAATCAATGGGGCACGCCCAGCGATACGACTTCCACCTTTACGATTCTCGGCACGGGAACGGATAAAATCGGAGGCCTGAACCTCATTAACGACTTGGGATTCAGCATCACGTCGTTGACCATTTACGCCTACGGAACTGTGGGCAGCACGTCCTATAGCGGAGGGTGCTCGAACGATAGCGGCAGTCCGTTTACATCGTGCACGGGCCCGGGTCTGATCGCTGCCAATACCACGATTTCAGTGAATAACCCCATCTCCTGGACCTATTCCGGAGGCGGTTCCATTGCTTCGGATCTGACCAAAGAGTTCCGGCTGGTGGATACGTCCACGGGTACGGGAACCAACTTCTTCTATGAAATCGAGGTCAATGGTCAAGGGCCGAGCAGTCCGACTCCTGAGCCATCGAGCTTGCTTTCTCTCGGCGGCGGGCTGGCTGCGTTGGGTCTGGTGGCCGGGTTCCGGCAGCGGCGCGCCCGAAGGGGCAGCGCTGTCTAATTCTTTTTGAACGGTGCCTGGTCGATCTTGCGGTAGCTCATCATCTTCAGGTAGATTTCGTTGGCCATCGACGAATTGATGCCCCAACCGGCCAGGTACATCAGCTTCAGGTCGCGGTCGCGGTTGAGCGGAGCGCCTTTGGTCCACTCACCGAGGTCGGTGTTGCGACCCATATAGACGGAAAACAAGTTGGCGGCTGAATACACATCCAGATCCGCCAAGGACTGCGCCACCGGCGCGTAATCCGGGCGGTGCAGGCGCTTTTCGATTTCCGCTACGTCGATCTGGAGCGGCTCCAATTGCCCCATGAACACGGTGTCGTAGCCTTGGCCGCTTTGATTGTTGGCCCACACGGTGGCGTAAGGAAACGCGTCGAAGAAGGTGGCGAGCTCGCTTTTGACAGTCGCTTCGTCGCTTTCGTATAGCGGTACGTAGAGGGTGAACATGCCGCCGGGGTTCAAGTGGCGCTTCACGGCTTCGAAATATTCTTTGGAATAGAGCGCGGCGGTGCCTTTCACGAAGACATCCAGCGGATCCGACGCAATGATGTCGAACTTTTCGTTGGTGGTCATCAAGTAGTGCCGTGCGTCGTCATAATGCATGTGGGTCTTGGGATTGTGAAAGACCTCATAGTTCTGCGCCGCGAAATATTTGGTGGAGATGGGAGGAATCATCGGCTCGATCTCGCAGATGGTGATCTTCTGAATTCCGGGATAGCGCGTGAACGTGCCGGCCGAGACTCCCGCGCCGAAGCCGATACCGAGCACGGATTTGGGATCGGGATGCAGCAGCGCAGGCAGGTGCCCCACCATGCGTTGCAGCTTCATGTCGAAGGCAAGCGTGGTGGCTTCCACGTGGCCGTTGACGTCGATCTCGGTCGAGCCGTCGTTCAAGCGGCCGATTGCCACCGAGGAGTTGCGTCCTTCGGCGGTATAGATGATCCGCGAATTATTCATGTAGCTGGGCATGCGGCGGCCGTAGGCGATCAGCGCGCCAGGGACGGGATCGATGCCCCAGGCCAGCACACCGGCTAGGATCAGCGACGCGGCCACGACCTCTTTCGCGCGCGGTAACAGCACGAACATCGCGCCGAGTGCGGAGATTACCAGCAGCAACCGCTGCGTGTTTTGCGTACCGATCCACGGGACCAGGACCAGACTGACGCCCAGTGCACCTACAATCGCGCCGAGTGTGTTGGCGGCGTAGACTCCGCCGACGACGCGGCCGGGATCTTCACCGCCCGTGGTCACTGCTGCGAGCGCCAACGGCATGCTGGCGCCCCACAGTAAGGCTGCAGGCAGGATGGCCCACAGGCAGCGCACCATATCGAGCTGGAACAACTGCCAGGGATCGCGCGTGAGCATGGTGTCGATGGGCCAGTAGGGCAGGGAATCGGCGATCATGTAGGTGGTCCACGCGATGCCTAGCGTCAATAGGATCTGGCACCATCCGAGAGACTCGCGCGGGCGCAGTTTCGGCAAGAGCAACGCCACGCCTCCGCTGCCCAGTGCCAGGCCGATCAGAAACACGGCGAGGATGATGGCGAACACGTACACAGTAGCGCCGAGCAGCATGCCGAGCAGGCGGGTCCATACGACTTCCGCACCGAGCGCGCACGCTCCGGACACTGCGATGGTTGCGTACACCGGCCAGCGGTTTAGCGGCGCAGGAGCTGCAGGTTGCGCACTTTCGAGCGAGGCGCGCGCGGGCACCTGCATTGCCAGCCAGAAGCTGAGGGCCGCGACGATCAAGTTGATCGCCACCGCCGCATAGGTGGCTACGGCTGTGTCGTAGATGCGCAGCAGATAAAATCCGGCGAACAGGCAACCGAAGACCGCTCCGACGGTGTTGCCGCCATAGAGAAGACCCCACCACTCGACACCGCGCGGCGTCGATTCGACCCAACGCACGATGGCGGGAAGGGACGCGCCCATCAGTGCGGTCGGGACCAGCATGCATACCGCGGCGACCACACCGCGAAGCAACATCCCGGCAAGTCCGCTGGATGCGCCCGCGAAATAGACTCCGCTTACTAACGGAATCCCAGCCAGCACCAGCAGCCCGCACGCCGCGATGCCTACTTCGAGCCATGCGTAAACCCGCAGCGGATGCTGCTCGGCAAACTTTCCGCGCACGCGCGGCAGGCCGAGGCTACCGATACATAATCCGCCCATGAAGGTGGCGAGCAAAATCCCCAGCGACACCGACGTCGAGCCAATCGCCAACTGCAGCAATTGGTACCAGACGATTTCATAGATCAGCGCCGAGCATCCGCTGCCTGCGAATAGGAGCAGCAGCAGCGGCAGGAAGCGCTTAGTATCGGGCGACGCGGAGGGCATCGTTGCGGACGCCGAAGGTGTATCGCTAGCAGTGGCCATCAAAGGAGCTATTATACTGGGTAGGGATGAACGCAGTGCGCAAAATCCTGGGATTCAACGCCGTACTCAACGTAGCATTGCTGCTCGCAGGCACGGCCTCGGCGCAGGATCGCCACTTCCCGGCAGCGTTAGGTTCCGGCCTCCCGCCGCTGCAACAGACCGCGCCGCGCGTTGCGCCTCCGCGCGGTCATCATGTTCCGACCGGAACCGGATACTGGGGAGGATATGGTTATGGCGGCTACGAACCGGCTTACCCGGACCCTGCTCCGGTGGTGAATAGCATCGTGTTCCAACCGCCGCCTGTTTTTGTGCCGCCACCCGAACCCATACACTCTTCGATTCAGGATTTCAAACCTGCCGCGAGCAACGCTCCGCCCGCATTCTACGTCATTGCGCTCAAGAACGGCTCGCATTTCGACGCGGCCGCGGTGTGGGTGCAAGGCAATGACCTGCGTTATGTCGACGCAGATGACCAGAACCATCGCGTACCGTTGGCTGATGTCGATCGAACGGCAACGCGGGAACTGAATCAAGCGCGCAATCTCAACCTACGCCTTCCGCCGCCGGCACAATAACCCACCTTCGTTCGCTACAATGCAAGAGTCACCCACGCCAGCATGGATACTCTTGTTCGCCGTCCCCGCATTAATCCTCAGTACGCCGGCTACAAACTAGCCATTCGCAAATCGAAGATCCATCGCTTCGGAGTGTATGCCGAAGAACGCATTCCCGCCAACCGCAAGGTGATTGAGTACACCGGCGAGCGCCTTAATCGGCGCGAAACCAAGAAGCGCGGCGAGGGCGAGTACACCTATCTGTTCACGCTGAATAAATACTGGACCCTGGATGGCGCCTTCGGCGGCAGTGGCGCCGAGATCATCAATCATAGTTGCGAACCCAACGTGGTCGCGCGCATTATGAAGGGCCACATCATCTACATGAGTCTGCGGGCGATTAAACCGGGCGAAGAACTGACGGTCGATTACAACTTCGAATACGTCGGCGATCGAACTTCCTGCGCGTGCGGATCCGCCAGTTGCCGCAGTGTGATGGAACGCATGACGCCGAAACTCGAGCGAGTCCTCGCGAAGCACAAGGGCCCGAAGACCAAGTCCGCCCACGCCTAGCCGCCAGATCAAGTAGAATTTCTGGTACTGGAGAACTCCCATGCGCCTCTCCTCGCTTATTTTTTTGGTTTGCCTCAGCCTTTCAGTGCGGGGCCAAGACGCTGCCGACGCCCAACTGCTGCAGAAGGCCCGGGAAATTGACAAACGCATCATCCTTTTCGATAGCCACCTCGATCTTCCTTTCGACTACCCTGGCGCTGCCGAAGACGGCAAAACGCAGCTCGACCTGCCGAAGGTTCAACGCGGCCAATTGAAGGGTGCGGCGATCGCCGTGTTCGTTCCGATGGGACCGCGGACTCCGGAAGGCTACGCCAAAGCGCGGCAGGACGCGGACAAGAAAATCGCTCTGATCAAGGGCATCGCGGAACAAAATCCTGACCGCGCCGCGCTCGCCTATTCGCCGGCCGACGTGCGTCGCATCGCTGCGCAAGGAAAGTTTGCGGTCGCGATCAGCCTGTTGAACGCTTATCCGCTCGGCTCCGATCTGGGGCAGATCGACGAATGGTACCAGCGCGGGGTCCGCATCTTCGGCTTCGTCCATGCCGGACATAACGATTGGGCGGACTCCTCCCGCCCCAGCAAAGCGCTGGGGGACGGGCCGCAGGAACATGGCGGACTCTCTGAGTTGGGAAAAAAGGGCGTGGCGCGGCTCAACGAACTGGGGGTGCTGATTGATGTCTCGCAGCTCTCCTCCCCTGCCTTTCAGCAGGTGCTGAGCTTGACCAAGGCTCCGGTGGTGGCAACCCATTCGGGCGTTAAGGGAATTGTCGACAATTCCCGCAATTTGAGCGATGAGGAACTCATGCTGCTGCAGAAGAACGGAGGCGTGATCCAGATCGTTGCCTTCTCGAACTACGTGCGCCCGCTCCCCAAGGACACACCCGCGGCTTCGGCCCCGCGCGGGACGGTGGCGCAGTTGGTTCAGTCCATCACCTACGCAGTGAAGAAGATAGGCATCGAACATGTCGGCATTGCTTCAGATTTCAATCACGGGGGCGGGGTACTGGGCTGGGATAACGAAGGCGAGTGCCAAAATGTAACTGCGGAATTGCTCCGGGCGGGGTATTCTGAAAGAGAGATCGCCAAATTGTGGGGCGGTAACTTCTTGAGGGTATGGGGCGAAGCTCAAAAGAAGGCGCAACATTAGCACTCCTAGTTGCAACCGTTTTGCGATTCCGTTCATCTAACAGTTAGACGGGAGGCGCGTGCCCCCGGAAGCCTATATGAAGTGGCACATTATCAACAATCGGGACTATATTGACGGTCCCTTCGAAACTTACGAAGAAGCGCTCCAGGAAGCCCGCTACCTGGGCAAGGAAACCCGTATCGAGCCGCGGATTAGCCGCCGTAGCGCGGACTTCTACGTGTACCGGCCGCCCTATGACCGCGAAGAGCACTGGCAGCCCGAGTACTGGATCTGCACCAAGGAAGCGGCTCTGGCCCAAGGCGTTCGCGAAGTCATTTTTCTGCAGCCCACGTTCTGAAACCTTGCGCACGTTCCAGCGTCTAAGTAGGTACAAGGGGGGCGAATTTCTCCTCCGATAATTCGCGGCCTTCTCGACCCTGATCAGACGGGCCCACTAGACCGGCGGTGAACATTCACCGTCCCCCCTTTAATTTCGACGTGCAATCCCCGTATACTGACCGGGTGAATCCAAAGCTCTGGTTATTTCTAGGCGCGGCGGCAGCGGCCCTAAGCGCACAGACTCCTTCGGGCGAGGCTGTGTTTAAGCAGCGGTGCGCTGGCTGCCACGAAGCTAATAATCCGCGTATTCCCACGCGTGAGTCCCTGGAAAAACTGCCGGCGACGCGGATTCTGCGGACCCTGAACCACGGCGCGATGATGCAGGTGGCATACACCATGACTCTCGCGGAGCGCGAGGCGGTGGCCAAGTACATCGGTACTGCGGGCGGGGATGCACCGCCTCCGGCGACGGCGTTTTGCCGCGATCGCGGGGTGAAAATCGCGGCGAATCCCAAGATTCAATGGAATGGCTGGAGCCCGGGCACCGCTAACTGGCGCTATCAGCCCGCGGACGCCGCCGGTTTGTCGCTCGACGGGGTGAAGGGTTTGAAACTCAAGTGGGCCTTCGCGTTCGATGGCGACCTTACCGCCTTCGCGCAGCCGACCATTCTCGATAATCAATTGTTTGTGGGCAGCGCGGGCGGCGTGATCCATGCGCTCGACCGCGAAACTGGCTGCGTGCGCTGGCTGTATGAAGCGGCGGGTCCGGTGCGCACTTCGATCCTGGCCGTCCGCGAAGGCGGGCGCTATGTGCTGCTGTTCGGCGATCAGATCGGCACGTTTTATGCTCTCGACGCGGCCAACGGCAAGCTGCTGTGGAAGAAGCGTGTCGATGAGCACGACGCTGCCCGCTTAACCGGCGCGGCCGTGGCTTCCGAGGGGACAGTTTACATTCCGGTTGCGAGCTGGGAAGAGAATCGCGCGTCCGATCCCAAGTACGCTTGCTGCACCATGCGCGGGAGCGTGGTCGCGCTGCGCGTTCGCGACGGCTCGCAGGTTTGGAAATCCTACATGGTGGGCGAACCCAAGCAGACCGGCACCAACAAGGCCGGCGCGGCGAAGTTCGGGCCGTCGGGCGCGCCTATCTGGTCCGCGCCGACGCTCGATCGCAAGCGCGGCGTGCTGTACGTGGCGACCGGTGATAACTATTCGCCTCCGGCCACGGAACTGAGCGACGCGATTGTGGCTCTCGACCTGCGCACCGGCGCTGTCAAATGGTCGCGTCAATTTACTCCCGGCGATACTTTCAGTGGGGCCTGCACTGGCACGCCGGAATGCGGACCTGACTTCGACTTCGGCTCGTCAGTTATGTTAATCGAGTCCGGACCCAAGCCAGTTTTAGTCGCGGGACAAAAATCCGGCATGGTGTATGGGCTCGACCCGGATCACAACGGTGAAACATTGTGGCAACTTCGCGTGGGGAAGGGTAGCACCAACGGCGGGGTCCAATGGGGCATGGCGACCGACGGCCAAAACGTCTACGCTGCGGTCTCCGACATCGCTCGCGTGGCGCGCAAGCGCACCGATCTCGCGGACTTGCGTGACCGTGACGTCGACCCTAACGCCGGCGGCGGCCTCACGGCCATTCGTCTGACCGACGGCAGCAAGCTTTGGTACGCTCCCGGCCATCCCTGTGAAACGCCCAAGCCCGGATGCAGTCCCGCGCAACCCTCCGCGGTCACGGCGATTCCGGGCGCGGTGTTCTCGGGCTCCGTCGACGGCCATCTGCGCGCTTATTCGTCGGAGGACGGCAAGGTTCTGTGGGACTTCGACACGGCCCGCGAATTCCAGACCGTCAACGGCGTCAAGGGCAACGGCGGTTCCATCGATGGACCCGGTGCGGTGGTCGTGAAGGGAATGGTGTTCGTGAACTCCGGCTACTCGCGACAGGCCGGGATGCCGGGCAACGTGCTGCTGGCGTTCACTACCTCGTCGAACTGAGCGTTTGAGCGGCCGCGGCTCCCACGGGTACAAATTTCTGTGCCCGCTTGCCCTGCACATCGGCGAAATACAAACTGCCATCCGGACCTACCGACATGCTGTGGACCCAGTTCAGGTCGCCCGGCTTCTCCTTGCCGTTCTCGCCCTTCGGAACGATCCACATCTGCTTGAGACGGCCCTCGGTGTCGAGCTTCATCACCACTTGATCCTTGGGGGGCGTGGCCAACGCGGCGGCCCTCGGACTCACCTCAGACCACAACATCGGCGAGCTGCCGCACACCCAGATTTCGTCATCCTTGGTGACTTCCATGGCCCACGGCGTGATGATGTTCTTCCACTCGGTTAAAAATTTGCCCTTGGAATCGAAGACCTGAATGCGCACGTTGTTGCGATCCGCCACGTACACGCGGCCTTTGGAATCGAGCACAATCGAATGCGGCTGGCTGAACTCGCCGGGCGCGGTGCCGAGCTTGCCCCACGCGCGCACGAACTTTCCGTTTTTGTCGAACACCACCACGCGATTGTTGCCGTAGCCGTCGCTGACGTACAAGTCGCCATTGGCGGCGATGGCCACATCATTCGGCTGATTCATGTGGGTCTGGTCTTCGCCGGGGACGCCTGGAGTCCCCACGGTGAGCAGAACCTTGCCGTCCATAGTGAAGTGGCGGACGGTGTGGAGATCGCGGTCAACGATCCACAAGTTCCCGGCGCGATCGAAGCGAATGGTGTGCGGATTCTTGAACAGGCCTTCCTGGTCCCAGAACTTCACCAGCTTGCCGTCCTGCGAAAACACCTGCACGGGAATTTTGCCGCGATTGAAGGTCCACACATTGCCGTCGGGACCCACCGCGACGCTCGACATCGCGCCCCACTCGCCGCCTGGGACGCGCTCACTCGGCCAGCTCGCATCCACTTTGTAGCCGATGGTGTTGTCGATTTTCGGATAGGCAGGCGTGGAGTTCTGCGCCGCAGCGAAGCTCGCCGCGAGCAGAGTCAAGAGCCAGAGAGGTCTCGTGATGCTGGTGTCCATGGGCGCTCCTCAGCGCTTATGGTACACCTTACGTCACTTTCCGATGTGCGCGGGACTGCGGCTGATGGTGACCGGAGGACTGCTGATGCGAGATGATCCCGCCGAAAGTCCGCTGCTCTGACTGGACGATGTAGGTGTCGCTCTTGCTGTTGTCCCAAGGGCCGCAGGAGTGCCGGCGTATGGGGTCGTATACCAAGCAGTGCGCTGCGGGAAGTAAAAATAATTCACCGCGGCGGGGCTATAGAACGCCGCTCCGAACGGGCTAAAGTAAACTCCATTCGCGGGCAGGAACGTATACATTCCAAAATACGGATTCCAGGACCAGCCGCTGGGGCCGCTGGCGAAGCCGGAGCTATAGTCCGAATTGGATGCCACGCGGGCCGAAATCACGTTCGCCGCGGCCACGTAATCCGCGCGGCGTGAACTCCAGCGATAAAACGGATCCGTGTCTTTGACGTCGAAGCGCGCGTCCACCAACTTCGCCGCGTCGAGATCGATCTGGTGGCCTTTGCGCGCGATCAGGCTGTCGGCACCCAGGTTCACCGCCGCTTGCCCGTCGAAAACCCGCAACTGCGCGGGACTCGCATCGATGCGATAGAGTCCCTTCTTGGCCAGCGCTATGTGCGCACCGGCGGCGTCGAAGGCGATGGCGTTGTGCTCCAGTAATTCCGCGACCTCGATCAGAGCCGACCCCGACACCAGTTCCAGGCGGGTGTTGGCCAGTGCGTTCGAAAGCATCCGCACCGAGCTGTTTTCGGTCAAGCGCAGAAACACTCCGGGGGTCAGCAGGACTTCGACGCGCCCTTCTTCGGTGGCCAAAACCTGGCCGGATTTCACATCCGGGAATTCGGCGAATTTCGGATGCACCGCAGTGCCGTCGATGGTGACATCGCCTTCGACGTAGTGAATCACTCCGGAATGCGCCGAGATGACGGACTGCGCCCGTGCGCCGCCCGCGAAAAGCAGACTGCAAAGAGTGGCGGAGACAATTGCCCGAGCGTTGGCCATGCGAGTGCTCCTGCCCATCATGATGCGCCCAATTACCGGTCTGCGTCAACCGTATCTGTGCCACACTGATGAAAGATGCCGATCACGGCTGGAACATTTGTGGCCGGAATTGTTGTGGCGCTGGCGCTGGGAGCGGTGCTGGCCGGGTTATGGTTTCGCGCGCGCTCGGCTACCGCCGCGGCGCGCGAGGCGACCGAGTCGACGCGCCCCATCGCCGACACTCTGGCGCGCATCGAGACCCACATCCGCGATATCGAAGCCCAGCGCCAACATATGATGGGCGGCATCGAGCAGCAACTGGGCGCGTTGAGCAAGGAAACGGTGGCGCTGTCGCAGGCGCTGCGGGTGCCCAACGCGCGCGGGCGCTGGGGCGAGCTCACGCTGCGCCGCGTGGCGGAGTTGGCCGGCATGGTCCCGTATTGCGATTTCTATGAGCAGGAATCCGGCGCGGCACAGCGTCCGGACATGCTGGTGCGTCTGCCCGGCGGCCGAACCCTGGCTGTCGACGCGAAGGTTCCGTTGGCTGCGTATCTGGATGCTGAAGCGGCTGCCGATGCGCCTGCGCGCGAGGCCGCGTTGGCGCGCCACGCGCAACAGCTCAATCGTCATGTGACTCAGTTGGGCGCGCGCGAATATTGGATGCAGTTTCAGCCCGCCCCTGAAATGGTCGTGTTGTTCCTGGCGGGCGATCATTTCCTGGCAGCAGCGTTGGAACGCGATCCCGACCTCCTCGATCGCGCCCTGACGAAAAAGATCTTGATCGCGACGCCGGTGACTCTGATCAGTGTCTTGAAAGGCATCGCCTACGGATGGCGTCAGGAAAAGCTCGCGAAGAATGCCGAGGAGCTACGCCGCATCGGTGCGGAGTTCTATGACCGTTTGCGCAGCTTCGCCGAAGTGTACGCCGATTCCGGACGCCATCTGGCGCGCGCGCTCGATTCCTACAATCGGTCCGCCGGCAGTTGGGATGCGCGGGTGCTGCCGTCGCTGCGCCGCATGAGCGAACTCGGCGCCGGCGGCGGCAAAGAGCCTCCGCAAATTCTCCCTGTCGATGGAGCCGCACGTACTCCCCAATCTACCGGCCCCGAACCGCGCCTGCCCGAAGCATGACGCGAAACTTCTTCCTGTATCTTTCGCAACAACAGCGCTTGCGCCGTTGGATGGAGACCTCGCCCACGGCGCGCAAACTCACCAGCCGTTTTATCGCGGGTGACACGCTGGCTGACGAATTGAGCGTGACCGCGAAGTTGCAAGAGCAGGGAATCGCTACGGCGCTGGATCATCTGGGCGAGAACGTAACCACGCTCGCAGAAGCCACCGCCTCTGCCACCGCCTATCTTGAAGCGCTCGATCAAATCGCCGCGCGCGCTCTGCCGGCGTCGGTTTCGATCAAAGCCACGCAGTTCGGCATGGATGTTTCGGAGAGCGCTTGCTACGACAACGTCCTCGAAGTCGCGGCGCGCGCTAAAGAGATTGGAACGCGCGTCGAGATCGACATGGAAGACGCTCGCTATACCGATCGCACGATCGCGTTAGTCTCCGCTGTCGCCCAAAAGGTCGGCGACATTCGCATCTGCATCCAGGCCTATCTTCACCGCAGCCCCGCTGATATCGACAAATTAAACCAGCAAGGCATCCGCGTGCGTCTGGCCAAGGGAGCTTACAATGAGCCGCCCGGCTTAGCGTTCCCCAAAAAAACGGATGTCGACCGCGCCTACATAGAACTGATGCACAGCCTGTTCGATCACGGAACCGACCCTGCCATCGCCGGTCACGACCCGCGCATGATTCAGGAAGCCATACGCTATTCGCGGGAGCGGGGAATCGCGCCAGAGTGTTTCGAATTCCAGATGCTTTACGGTATCCGCCGCGACCTGCAGCGGCAGGTGATGGAACAAGGTTTTCGGCTGCGACTCTATGTGCCCTATGGCACGGCCTGGTATCCGTATTTCATGCGCCGCCTGTCCGAGCGTCCGGCGAATGTTTTGTTTGTAGCGCGCAGTTTATTCCGTTAAAGTAGCGATCGGCACTTGCTCGACGATTTCAATGCCAAAGGCATCGACGCCGATCACTTTGCGCGGGTGGTTGGTCAGCAAGCGGATGGTGGTGAGCCCCAGATCCGAAAGAATCTGCGCGCCGATGCCGGTCTCGTCCTGCGGAGGAGCGTGGCTGTCCATCGGCTGATAGTGCTTGCGCGCGCCCAGTCCGGTTTGGTGCAGATAGACCAGAACTCCCGCGCCCTCTTCGGCGATCTTCGCGAGCGAACCCTTTAATGTCTGCCGGCAATCGCATTGCGCGGAGCCAAACACATCGCCCAACAAACAGCGGGCGTGCATGCGCACCAGCACGTTGGATTTGCGCGCGACGTCGCCGCGCACCAGCGCCAGATGCGCCTCGCCATTGATGGGGCTGACGTAAGAAACAGTTTTGAACGAACCGTACTCGGTGTCGATGCAGCCCTCGCCGCGGCGTTCGACCAAGTGCTCCGTCTCCAGGCGGTAGCGGATGAGGCTCGCCACCGAAATCATCTTGAGGTTATGCAGGCGGCAGAATTCCGTCAACTGCGGCACTCGCGCCATGGACCCGTCCGCGTTCATGACTTCGCAGATCACGCCGCCGGGTTCGAACCCGGCCATGCGCGCCAGATCGACTGACGCTTCGGTTTGGCCTGCGCGGACCAGCACGCCGCCTTCGCGCGCACGCAGTGGGAAAACGTGTCCAGGACGGGCCAGATCCGACGGCTTCGCGTTCTGTCCCATGGCCACCAGAATGGTATGCGCCCGGTCCGCGGCGGAAATTCCGGTGGTCACGCCTTCGCTGGCATCGATCGATTCGCAAAACGGCGTCCCGAAACGCGACGTGTTCTTGGGCGACACCAGCGGCAAATGCAGCGCATCGCAGCGCTCCGGCGTCAGTGCCAGACAGATGAGTCCGCGGCCGTGTGTGGCCATGAAGTTGATGGCTTCCGGAGTGATGCACTCAGCGGCCATGGTGAGATCGCCTTCGTTTTCGCGATCTTCGTCATCCACTACCACCAGCATGCGCCCGGCGCGCAGTTCTTCGACGGCTTCGGGAATCGACGCAAACGGCATCACCTTCAGGATAACGAACTCGGGGACACGTCGCGTCCGCCAGGCAGTAAGGCTGCGTAGACCAAGAAGGAAACCAGTGACACCAGCATGGAAAATGGCCAGAGGGTTTCCGTGTGGGCCAGGCTGAAGCCGCTAATGTGGCCGCCGCGTGCGAACAGCACTATGAAGATCAAGAGTAATGCTAGCGGTCCCAGGGCGGTGCCGAGGAGTAACCGCAAGGGCCAAGCTAAACGCGAAAGAAGGCGGGCAGGAATCGCTAGGGCGAAAGGAACGCCCACCAAAATCCATCCTAAGACGGAAAATGCGGCGTAGAGAAAAAATATTTCTAACGCTTGTGGGATTTGAGCAGACGGAATACCGGGGTGGGCTCTCAACAAGAACGCTCGCGTTCGGAGCGCGCCCAGGAGAAAGTAAAGAAGCAGGGCGACGTCGCCGGTAAGGAGTCCAATAAAAGCAAAAAGAAGCCGCTTTGCAGGACTTACCCTTGACACGCATTCATCATAGCAACGCGCATGTGATGCTGGGCAGTCGCTCAAAGGTTAGTAGGAAGCACCGGGCAGGAAGGAACCGCGGTGCTTCCGTAATGGCCTGCGGTTAACGTTTCGCTACGTGGCCGCGGCCATCGCGCATTTCGTTGCCTTTGAAATGACCCGCATCGACGCGCCGTGACGGTTCCGCTCGCTCGCCGCGCTGCGGCATCGGGCCTTTGTAACCGTGATCCGGATGGAAGTGGTTATCGACATAACCGCGGAAGTCGTCGCGCCCATGGAACCAGGGGCCGACGCCTATGAAAGCGCCCCCATCGAACCACTCCGGGCCGTAGTAACCGGCCGGAGCGCAGGCATACGGAGCGACATCGTAATAACCATAAGGGCAATCCGGCGCAACGCCGATATTGACGCCCACCTGAGCTTGCGCCGCAGGTGTTGTGGCGATCAATAGAAATCCAGCAATCGCAACGAACAAGACAAATTTAGCTGTACGCATTTGTATTCACCTCGCACTTGTTAGAGGACAGGCGCTGGGACGTTGTTTCTGCAAAAACCACCCTAGAATATGCATACGTCCCTTGCTCTTCTCGTAATCTTCCATCCCACCAGGACTGTAGTGAATGTAATTCTAGCGGCGTGGAGCCGGCTAGCACCCGGCAAGGTGGTTTATCGACGTTACAATCTTTGCGGGCTTAATTTCGTATTTCGAGAAGCCGGATTTACAGGCCCAGCCGCTTATCTAACTCCGCCGAAATCACCGTCAACCGTTCCGGATTGCGCATTAAATTGCGCACGCCGTCGTTGCCGAAGTTGTCGAACAGCGCGTCCACCGCTTCGAGCGCCAGCGAATAGGCCAGCCGTGCGTGTTGCGCGTCGAGCCCGGACCATCCCTGCCGCAAACTTTCGAGCTTTGGTAGTTGCCCCGCTTTGGCCAGTCGATCCAATTCCGCGCGGCTCTGCGGAGCGAGCGTTTGCCCTGAAAGCCTCTGCGCCATGCCTTCCTGCAGCCAGGACGGCCATTCGCCTAACATCGCCAGGCACGCATGGGTAGTCTCATGGGCCAGCACTTGTTCCTGCCCCGCGTCCATCTGCTGCCCGTTCATCACCGGTACGTGGATACGCCCGTCGTAGACTCCGCCGCTCCACTCGGCGGCGTCGGTGGCCTTTTTGTAGGCGTCGCGGCTCTGAATGATGGTCACGATTTTCTCTTCTGTGGTGCAACCTAGTTGCTGCGACACGCGTGCGAAGGTGCTGTCGACTACACTCACCATCGCTCGCGCGGTGTCGGTGGGAACGGTCGCAGAGTCGTAGCGCAGGACGACGCGCATGCCGTAGAGTTTGTCGCCGCTCTGATCGCTGGAACGTTCTTTTTCCACGCGCTTGATGAGCGTTTCCAGATCCGGATTCGGGGCAAGTTCTAGTGACGCGCGCCAATATTCCAGCGCCTGCCTGGTATCATCCGCGCGCCACGCCGCGACGCCGGCCATCGCCAGCAGCGAGGGATCGCGGCGCTTTTGAATCTCGGGTTGGAGCAACTCCAGGGCTTTGCCGGGCTGGTTGGCGTTAATCAACTGTTCGGCTTCGGCCAACACCACTTTCGACGACGCCGGCAGCGGGATGCGCAAGCCGACGGGCGCTTTGAGCGAGTCTAAGTCCGGCGCATTGCGGACGGCGGTCAGCGCCTCGCTGGTGGTTACCCAGGAGGCGTCGCGCCGGCCTTTGTCGAAGGAATCCAAGCCTTCGATCGCGGTGGCCGGCAGATAACCGTCTATCTGCCGTCCTCCCACTGCGGCCGCGATTTTATAGCAGGGAACACTCTCACCCGAGAGCGCAAAGCGCAACTGCAAAGGAGTGCCGGCCGGCAGCGAGGCCACCAATGGCGCCTCCGCCGAACAGCCGGAGCGCAACGCCGTGTTGTCTTCCTTTACACTCACTGCAAGCAGCAGCGCGAGCAGAAGTCCCATGCCTTGAGCATACGAGCGCAGTGTGCTCAAAACCCTCCGCGAAACACCTTAGATGGCGTTAGGGTGAAACTTGATACAGCGTGCCGGCCGAGTCCGTGAACACCGGGCGCAAATGTGGATCGCTGCGCACGGCCGCTAGCACCTGATCGATGCTCTCACCCTCGGTGAAGCGCGACAGATCGTCGGGAGTGGAATACAGATACTGCAAGTTCCGCGCCTGGCAGTAAGACGCCGCATTGCGATAGGCGTTGACGATGCTCTGCTGGTCGTCCGCATACCACCAGCGCGGCATGAGCAGGATCGAGTTGCCGCGATGTCCGGACGAAAGGTAGAGCAGGGGATCGTCATTCGACAGCACCTTCGCGCCGGCGGGCAGATTTTCCGACATCCAGCGATACGCGGCGCGCCGCTCGGCTACCTTGGGACGCTCCTGTGCCGCGACCTGGTTTAGCATGCTGAATGTCATGTAGGCCTGCAAACCGATCGCCGCCGCGAAGAACGCGGCCATTCCTGCCGCAAAGACGACTGCTACTGCCCGCTGGCTGGCGTCCTTATGATGCAACGCCTTCCTAAGCATGTCCCACAAGTGCTCGAGTTCAGTGGCCAGTCCCAGCAATAGCAGCGGAAACAAAGGCAGGACGAAGCGTTCGTTGGGAGGATAGTGCCACACCGCCAGAATAGCCAGGGAAATCAGGCCGAACAAGGCATAATCCAACGCGATTCCCCGGCGGACTAAACGGACAATACCAGCTAGCATCGCCACTGCAAGCACCTGCGTCAAAATCTTCAGCGGTAGAAACGCAGTCACTTTCGGGAGCACCAGCGATCCGATGCCGTAGAGAATTTGATCGATGTTCTTCCACACAACCACGGCGAAATTGTCCCAGCCGACCGTGGCCTTTTCGAACGCCATGTAGTCGACGTAGTAGAGCAGCGACATGTCTTTCGAATGCGACAAGTGCTCGCGCACCCACCAGGTCCACGCAGCCACGGCGGGCAGACAAGTGGCCAGGAACAGAGCGGCCCTGCGCCAGTCGCGCTTTCCGTCGTGCTTATGTAAAAGCAGTAGCGCGGGAATCGAGATCACCAGAGCGATCCCGGCCGTCCGCGCCAGATACGCGCACGCCACTGCGAGTCCGGCCAAGGCGATCGCCGCGTTCCCAGGACGCCGCGCCAAAATCAACGCCGCCAGCACAAAACAGGTGAAGAATACTTCCGATAGCATCATGCTGCCGAACAGCGCCATATAAGGACTCAATCCCAGCGCCGCCGTCAACAGCAACGCCCGCGGCTCGGAAAACCCATATTGCCGGTAGAGCCAGCACGCGAGACCGAGACAAAGCGCCAGCCACGGCCAAGTGAATAAGGTAGCCGTCGCCAGATTCTCCGGAAAATGGGGATTCAGATGCCAGACCAGCGCCAAATACGCCGGGAACAGCGGCGGATACTTGGTCTGATAGGGGTTCTCCGGCAGGCTGCCGATGCGATAGCCATGCCCTTGCGCGATCCCTTGCGCCGATACGAACATCAAAGCGTCGTCGTGGAGCCGCCCGAAGTCCGGCATATCGCGGTTCCGCCAGGCAAACTGCGCCGACGGGACCAGCAATAAAAGGAAAGCGATCACGATCCCCACGCGGCGCGGCATTCTATAGGGATATCGACCCCGCACCGAGGAAAGGTTAGTACTGGCGGCTTCGCGCGTGTGTTTGCCCTTCTTTAACCGGGGGAGTACTGGGACTAAGGCCGCGCAACTCCTTCAAAAGAAGAATTTCTGAGATGATTTCTTAGTCCACCTTAGGCCTAAAGCCTGATTCTTCTATCCCCGGTCCGATGATAACTTTGATTCAGCGATGGACACCTGTCGCGAGCAGTTAGGGAGAGGAACTTAGGAGACTACATGAAAAACTTTCTTTTGAAATTGAAGGCGATCAAGGACACCCGCGGTCAGGACCTTATTGAATACGCTCTGATGGCCGGCTTCGTCGCCGTCGCCGCCGGCGCTGTTATGCCGGGCGTTGCGTCCAGCATCAGCACGATCTTCTCGAAGGTCGGCTCGGTGATGGCCGTCGCGTCTACCCAGGGCAGCTAATATCAACCATTTACCGGATGGAGGAGCAGGCGGGCGTTGGCCCTATACCGCTCCTCTATTCGCTTTTCTGCTGGCTTTTCCCGCGCTTTAACGAACCCGGTACAAGACCCCGCCCGCTTCCTCGTGTACGAATTCGAGTCCTGAATCTTGAGCCGCTACTTGCAAGACTTCCCGGTTGCGCCGCAGTCCGACCTTCGCCAATAGAACGTAACCCAGGTGTTGCTCGCGGGCGTAGCGATCGATTCCGCGGAAACGCGTTGCCTCACCGGCATCGCCGCCGCTAGCGTCGAATTCTCGTGAAGGGACCACATAACTTACGCTGTGCCGGCCCGTGGCCAGGTAGAGCGCAGTATCGTCCTGCCACAGGATGTTGGCGTCGGCTGGCAGGTTCTTGGCGATCCATCCATACATGCTCCGGTAGGCGCGTGCATTCGAGCGATCGTCGCGCGCCAGCTGCGGTATCACGCCCACGTCCATGCAGATCTGCAATACCAACCCGCCCGTGAGCACGATGGCCCAGACCATCGCGAGCCCGCGAACCGCCAGCCCACGGTTTTGCTGCTGAACCCATGCCGCCAGATCCACCATTGCAAAGCAGAAGGCCGCCAGCAGCAGCGGAGCTAGTGGAAGAATAAAGCGCTGGTTCGGCTGATAATGCCAGACCATTAGCATGGCCGCCGAAACCAGAGCAAACAGCGCGTACAGCCGCGCATGCCCTTGGCGGACCATGCGCACGCAGCCCACGATCATCGCTAACCCTAGCGGCCACAAGATCGCTTTTGCGAGCCAGCCATCCATCATCTGCGGAAATACCAGCGAGCCCATGGCTTCGAGCAACGCACCGGTATTCCGTGCTAACACGTGGCCGATGTTGTCCCACCCCACGTTCGTGAAATAGTACCCGAGGTAATTCGTGTAGCACAGCGTAACCACATCATGGCCAGGAGCAGCGTGCAGAGGGCTCCAGACGGCCCATCCGGTCACGGCCGGCAGCATGCCTAGGGTGAAGCAGAGGGCTCCGCGTGCTTGTTTCTTTGCGCAATAGTAAGCAATGGCGGCAGGCAGCAGCGCGATGCCCGAGGTCCGCGTCAGATACGCCGCTCCTGCCAGCAACCCTGCGAGCAGCGCCCAACGCCACCCGCTACGTTCCGCCGCGAGCAGCGCGCCGAACAGGAACACCATGAACATCATTTCCGAGCCGAGGTTCGACACGAAAAACAGCACATACGGATTCAGCGCGAACAACCCCAGCGTCAGCCAGGTAATCGGGACGGAAAACCGCTGCCCCACACACCACCGATAGCCCAGCAGCAGAAGCACCGGTAAACACAGCCAAGAGAGCATGACCGCCACCGCGAGCGTCGCCGGATACGACGGCGCTGCACGCCACGCCAGCGACAGATACAGCGGATAGAGCGGCGGATAGCGCGTGTCGTAAGGCTGGGCGGGCAGGCTCAGGATGCGATAGCCCGCGCCCTCGGCGAGCGCCTTGCCATCGATCAAATACATGCCGTCGTCTTGCAGGACGCCAAAGTGAGGCACGTCGCGGTTATTCCAAACGAACAGCAGCGTAGGCAGGCTTAGCGCGAGCAAAGCGAGAGCCGGAGCCCAACGGCGCGAGGATGCCCGCGCGGTGTCGGTAACAGACGGCGTGTGTTCAATCAGCATCGCGCAGCGGGCCTATTCTCTAAATCGGCCGCCGGCGAAGCTCACTTTAGCGGGTAACTATTTAATTCCCAAGGTCTTCCGCAGCTCGAGGTAGCGCGGATAGAGCAGCGATTGCAACAACGGGTCGGCCGCCGTTTCCGGCAGCGGCCATATTTTGAGCAGCGCCCGCGCCTCCTCGGTCTTCCCGGCCTTGGCCAGCGCCGCGGCGTAGAGCGTGCGCGGCAACCCGTCTACGGCCGGATTGGTGCCCTCGAAGATCTTTTTCAATTGCTCCGGATCGTCGGGCGGATGCACCTCGCCGCGCCACACTGAGCGCTGCCGGGTCATCAGGGCAGCCTGATCCGCCGGCGCTTTATCCAGCATCGCCAGTGCCTGATCGCGCCGCCCGGTGGCGTAGAGCCACACCGCCTGCCGCCAGATGAGTTGTTGGGGGTTTTGGCTTGCAAGATATTTCTGCATCAGCGCGTCGGCACCCGCCAGATCTCCGCCTAGCCAATGCGCGTACGCGGCTTTCATCAGCGGTGCGCCGCCTAGAAAATTCGCCTGACGCGCGCTAGCCTGCGCAAAATATTTCTCCGCGTCCGCAAAGCGCCCGGTCATGAAGTGGACCTCGCCCAGCGAATCGAGCGCATTGATGGCCTGCTCCGGTTTCTGTCCGTATTGTTCGAGCGTTTTCTTGGCGCCGTCGAGGTCGCCATCTTCGCCCTGTGCGTAGCCTAGACCGTTCAGCGCGCCGCCATTTTCGGGGTCGATTGCCAGGGCCCGGCGGTAAAACGCCTCAGCCGCCGGAAAGCGGCGGTGCCGCTGCTCGATTTCGGCCAATGCCAGCAGAGTGCCGCTGTCCCTAGGAGCCAGTCGCGCCAATTCAGTGAGCGCTGCGATCCGCGCCGTCTCATCCTTGCGCAGCAGCGCCGAGCTCAATTGGATCTGCGCCTTGTCCAGCCGGGTGCGCAGCGAAGAACGCGCCAAGGCCCGCTCGGCGATAGCCTCGGCGTCCTCCGCCTTGCCGGATTGCTGGACCTGCGCGATCCAGGATTCCCAGGCTGCTCCGAAATCGGGGTCCAGCATCACGGCGCGTTCAAAGTCGCCGTGCCCCCAAGCTGCGGCGGCATCCGCGTTGGCAGTGGAAAAGGGCTGCGCCCCGCTATCCAGCGCGCGCGCCAGCGTGCTCACCGCGAACAGCATCGTCCCTGGCGCCGTGCCGGTGGCCACCATGCGGTGCCGCTGGGCATCTTCGAGCGCGTAGCTGATTTCGAGCGCTCCGCCGCGTTGTGTATAGCTACAGTGCAAAAGTTGGGTGGCGCCCTCGAGCGCCGCTGTTCCCACGGTATTTACGCGCACGGCTAACGCGCGTGATGCGCCCGACAGCTCTTGAGCAAGCATCACCGGACCCGCCACGCTCACCCAATCGAGCGCTGCATCGCCGGTCAAATTGTCGAAAGGAAGAATCGCGATCCGCTCCACCGCGCGCTGCGGCGTGCGCGAACAGGCCGCCAGCGCGAGCAGCGCCAGCATCATCAGGAAGAAGCGTTTCAGAGGACCTTGGGCTCCATCGCCATGAGCTTCTGGAACTCGGGATCTTTTTGCAGCCCGGCGAACTCGGGTTCATCCACAAACTTCTGGCGTTCCTTAAAACCTTCCTCCAGCGCCTTGCGGATGTAGCTCAGCGCCTCTTCATACATCCCGGCCTTGGCGTGGACTTTGGCGAGAAAGTAAAAGAACATCGGCCGGTCGACCACGGTGCGGTCGCGGACTACGGTACCCACGCCGCTGCGGCTCTCAAATACCTTGGGATCGATGGCCATGGCCTTCTGAATATAGAGCGCGGCAAGTTCGACCTGTTTGCGCGCGAAATAGGCCGAGCCTAGATTCGCCAGCGTCGACGCCGACTCCGGCTTGATGCGCAAAGCCTTTTTATATTGACCGATCGCGCGCCGGTAGGATCCGCGCGAGTAATAGACCGTGCCCAGGTTGTTCATGGCCTCAGCGTACTTCCTATCCAGTTTCACTGCGCGGGCATAATAGCTCGCCGCGGCCCCCAGATCGGTGAGCTGATGATAGGCGATGCCGATCTTGTTCGCCAGGAGCGCGGTCTCCGGAGCTTCTTTGTAAGTATCGATGGCCTCGCGATACATCTTGCGCGCCATCAGGATATCGCCGCGTTCCTGTGCCGAGAGCAGCGGACGTGGAGACGCCGGCGGTGTAGGCGGAGGGGTATTGGACGCGTTCTGCGCCGGGACCCCCTGCCAGGCCAATAGCAGTATGAAGGAGAAATACGACATGAATGGCTCCTCCCGTTCTTGCTATCTACAATACCACCGGAAAAAGAGGGACGGAGACTGATTTGCAATCCGCGCTCGCGGTAGGGCTGGGGCGGTGCGCTTGAAAAATCAGGCTCCGTCCCTCTTTTTCCTACTTGAAGATGTCTTTCAGCCGGCCAAAGAACCCGTGCGACTTCTTAGGTTGCTCCGCCGGCTGAGGCGTGGCGGGCGTGATCGAAATACTCGTCACCGGAGCTGCGGCGCCCGGTTTGCCAGTCTGCGCGACTACTGGAATCCGCTCCGCCGATGCCGGAGCCACCGGATCCCATCCCGCTACTTGCGTGCGCCCGCCGCCGTGTAGCCTGCATGCTTCGACCGGCTGTGTACCCGCAATGAACACTTCGCTGCGGACTTTCGGGCATCCCGGTGTAGCCAGCAATCCGTTATCGGCGTCGATGTCGGCCGTTACCACGCCTTCGGGAGCTTCAAACTCATGCACGTTGCGATACTCGCGATGCTGATGCGCGCGCTTCATGAACTCGGTCCAGATGGGAAGCGCACTGCGCGCGCCTTCTAGTTTGAAGTCGCGATTGTCGTCGAAGCCAACCCATACCACGCAAATCAATTTGGAAGTGAACCCCGCAAACCAGCCATCGCGCGAGGTTCCGGTTTTCCCCGCCGCCGGCAGCACGAAGCCGCGGCTGCGCACACCCGCCGCCGTGCCCGTGCGCAGGACTTCCTCCATCATGTTGGTCATCAAATAAGCCACCCGCGGGTCGATGGCCTGCTTTTCCTGCGGCGTGTCCTGATAAACCACGCGCCCATCCTGACTGCGAATGGTGTCGATGTATCCGGGCTTCTTCAGAACGCCGTGGTTCGGAAACACGGTGTAAGCACCGGCAATCTCAATCGGCATCACTTCATAAGCGCCCAAGGCAATCGCTGGAGTCGGGCGAATATCCAGATTCAAACCCACCGCGCGCGCGGTCGCGGCCACTTTGTCGTAGCCCACCATCTCGGCCACTTTCACCGCCGGAATGTTGAGCGAATGCGCCAGCGCCCGCCGCAGCGTTACCGTGCCTGCGTATTCACCGCCGAAATCCGCCGGCTCATAGGGCTTGTCGTCATACATGAAAGTGGTGGGTTCGTCTTCGACAGTCGTAGCCGGCGTGATCACCGGTCCGCCATCCGTCAGCGCCGCGCTGAACGCCGCCGTATAGACGAACGGTTTGAACGACGACCCCGGCTGCCGCTTCGACGTGGCGTGATTCAACTGGCTGTTGGCATAACTGCGCCCGCCTACCAGCGCCTTCACTTTACCGGTCTCGGTATCGAGCACCACCATCGCCACCTGCGCCAGCGGCATTTCATCGGTGCCGTATTTCTTGCTGCGATGCCTCCACTGCGCGTCCGTCTCCTGAATGCCGATGCGCACCGCCTCGACAGCATCACGCTGCAGAGTCATGTCCAGGGTTGTATACACCCGGAAAGAATTGTTCTGGAAGTCGTAATCCTGAAAGCGATTCTGCAGGGTTTCATCCACCAAATCCACGAAGAACGGAGCATCCGTCGATTCCGCTGCGCCCTGCACCACATGCAGCGCCGAAGCCGCGGCGTCCTGATACTGCTGTTCGCTCAGGTAGCCATTCTCGCGCATGGCTTTCAGAACTAAATTGCGCCGCACTCGCGCGCGATCCGGGTAGCGGAACGGATTGCGCCCGATCGGCGACTGCACCAGCCCGGCCAACAGAGCCGCATCCGCCGGAGTGACTTGGCTCAGATCTTTGGCCAGATAAACCGACGCCGCCTCGCCAAACCCGTGAATGCTGAAGCTTCCTTGATGCCCCAAGTAAATCGCGTTGGCGTAATCTTCGAAAATCTGCTGCTTAGTGAGTTGCTGTTCCAGATGCAGCGTGATCAGCGTCTCGGGAATTTTGCGCCGCCAGCCGCGCTCCGGGCCCAGCCACAGGGTGCGCGCCAATTGCTGCGTCAACGTCGAAGCCCCTTGCGACCCGCGACGGTCTTTGATGTCGACCAGCACCGCGCGCGCGATCCCCATCGGATCGAAGCCCGCGTGCTGGAAGAAGTGCTTGTCTTCAGCCGACAGCACCGCGTCCACCATCACCTTCGGAATGTCGGCGAAGCGCACGAGCCGACGCTTTTCACGTTTCTGGTCGAACAGATTGGTGATGGGTTCGGGCTCCAGATCGTATTGGGTCCGCTCACTCTGATCGCGCAGGGAAATGATATGGCTGACACGCCCGCCCTCGATCTTGATCACCGCGCCTTCGCCGTCATAAGCCTCGGGCCCCGGATTAATCTCCACCGCGTCGGGACGCACGTGATACCAACCCAGCCGGTTGCGATTCGATTCCGTATACCCGGCGCGCTGCAGATAATCGGTGATCTCGCTCGCCTGCGTCTGATCCCCCACCATCACCGGCTGCGGAGCCGCATACAGCATGGAAGTGTTCGCGAACGGCCCATTGCGCAGCTTGTCCTCGATAATGCGCGCGTACTTGCTGTAGTAGTACGTGAAGACGCCGACCGAGAGCGTGCCCAGCACTAGAAAGGAAATGAGAAAGGCGCGGCCCCATGGGCTCGCCACAAAGCGGACCAACAAGGCACGGCGCGGACTCGAAGGCTTAGCAGCCACTAGAACACCTGATCATTTCTTGGTTTCTTCTAAGGAGTACAGTTCTTTCCAGATGTCCTGGTTGGGGGACCAGTCCGGGTTCTGATGTCCCGTGATCTGCAGGTCGTCCACCTTCAGCGTACCGTGCCCGTAGAGGCAGATGTACTCGGTCTTGGGGGCGCCAAATAGCACATGCGTCCAGGAGCCGGTGTGCACCGGCATGCGCAAGCGCCGCAGGCAAGCGCGGCAGCGATAGCGCTGGTCGAGAACGATCAGCCACAGCAATCCCGCCCCGAACAACCAGAACAGCAGCATGATGAAGGTGTAATTCAAATCGGTAACAAAGGGGTCCCGGAACCGCATGTGCATAAAGGTTTCCGGCGGAGGCATCAATGCCGTCAGCAGGCGGCGCGTGCCCCAGAGGATTCCCGCGGCAGCCACCAGCTTCGCAACCAGATAGGCCCAGTACCTCATTCGTGTCTCCCTAAGTGTGGCACATTTTATAAGACGCGCACCGCCCTCGATTGTTCCAAAGGTTCGTAGAATTTCAGGCCGGCCCCGGTGCCTTGAAGGCAAACGCGAAGAACGCAGCCACTCCCAGAAACACGAAAGCCACTAGATAATTCCAGGCGAATTTCTCTTTCAAGAACGTCAACGCGAACACCATGAAGACCACCAGTGTGACGACCTCTTGAATGAGCTTGAGCTGAAAGCCGGTGAATTCGCCGTATCCCAAGCGGTTGGCCGGCACCGCCAGGCAGTATTCGAGCAGCGCAATCGCCCACGACACCAGAATCGCCTTCCACAGCGGCCAGGCATGGCCGTATTTCAAGTGGCCGTACCAGGCAAAGGTCATGAAGACGTTCGAGCAAATCAGCAAAAGGACGGTGCTCACGAGTGGAAGGCTCCTTGAGTAAGAGTGACGGGTTGATGATCGCGCGTTTCCGGCATGAAAAAGTAAAGGATAGCGAACGCCGCGGTTCTGTGCTTACAGCGATGGCTGGGTCCCCAAACTACTCGCCCGATCTTATGGCGTTCCGCTCGCCCCTCGGATGCGTTATCCGGGTTCTCGTGCGCTAGGAAGTATCGGCCCATCCCAATCATCTTGGTGGTTTTCAACCAGTCCGGCGAGCCGACACGGCCAATGAACTTTATTTAAATCAATAACTTATGTTTGGCACCACGCTTGCCTCAAAACAGTTGAATCGTGGTTGCAATGAAGCGCATCGCTTTTTCGACAGCTCTTCTGACCCTCGCCTTAGTGGCGTGGGCGCAACCCCCTTATCCCCAAAATCCGCAGGGCCCTCCGCCGCAGCAGGGGCAGGACGATCCAGGTGACGCTGCCGAACACGGTGTAGCCCGTCTCAGTCTGGTCAACGGCTCCGTCAGCGTCACCCGCGATTCCGGCGAAACCATCCCCTCCACTGTTAACTCGCCGCTCGAAGCGGCCGACCGCATCTCCACTTTCGAAAACTCGCGCGCTGAAATTCAGTTCGATGCCGCCAACATCATCCGCCTCGGAGCCAACTCGAGCGTCCGCATCGGCGATCTCCAATACCATCGCTACCTGGTGCAGATCAACCAGGGCACCACACTCTTCCGCGTGCTGCGCGACGGCGACGCGCAAGTCCAAATCAGCACTCCCAGCGCCTCCGTCGTACCGCTGCGCCAGGGAATATACCGCGTGAGCGTGCGCCCCGATGGGTCGAGCGAAATCACGGTCCGCGCCGGCGAGGCTGATCTACTTTCCGCGTCCGGAACCGAACGCCTGCCCGCCGGCCAGACCATGCTCTCGCGCGGCTCCGCAGCCAATGCCGAGTTCATGAACACCGCCGCGATCCCCATGGATGAGTGGGACCGCTGGAACGCTGACCGCGACCGCTATTTTGAACGCGCCCCCGACGCCTCGCGCTACGCCGCACCCGATATCGACGGCACTCAGGAACTGGCGAGCTACGGCCGCTGGCAATGGGACCCCGCCTACGGATACGTGTGGGTTCCCAACAACGAGCCGTCCGATTGGGCGCCGTATCAAAACGGACGCTGGGACGATCTCGATTACTACGGCTGGAGTTGGACCAGTTACGATCCCTGGGGCTGGGCCCCGTATCACTACGGCAACTGGTATCGCGGATCGTTTGGATGGGCGTGGTATCCGGGGGCCTTCGGCGCGCGCCACTATTGGAGACCCGCCATGGTGGGCTTCTTCGGTTTCGGCGAGCCCGGCTTCGGCGTCAGTCTGGGCTTCGGGTACGGCAACATCGGCTGGGTCCCGCTCGCGCCGTTCGAACGCTTCCGCCCCTGGTATGGGCGCGGCTTTGCCGGACGCAACCTGGCGATTGTGAACAACACCAACATCGGCAGCGTCTACCGCAACGCGCGTTTCAGTGGAGCGGTGACCGGTTTACGCGCTGCGGATTTCGGACGTTCGAGCGTCGGCCGCAGTTCGTTCGTACGCCCCGGCGCCGGCGAACTATCGCGAGCCGGCATGGTGAGCAGCGGAATGCCGCTCGCGCCCACGCGCAGCTTCAACAACTCGCGATCGCCGAATGTCGTGAGACTCGGCAACGCCACGCCCAATAGCGGCGCGGGCGGCTGGCGCCGTCTCGATTCGCAACCCGGCGCGCCCGCCGTCGGCAGCAACCGCGCGGAGGTGCGTAGCTTTTCGTCGCCGGTGCGCATCAGCCCGACGATTGTGAATAACCGCTCCGAATCGCCGGCGAATATCCGCGCCACTAGCAGCTCCTTCGGCGGACCGCGCCCCGCGCCGCAAGCGACCCCCTCTGCCCCCCGCAATTACGGGGGAGGCGGAGGCTACCGCGGCGGCCCGCCTTCAGGCGGAGCACCGCGCGGCGCAGGCGGTGGCGGAGTCCCGCGCGGTAACGGCGGCGGAGCCCACGGCGGCCCACACCACTAGCCGCAATGATGATCTTCCCTCGGCCCGGTAGAGTATCATTTCTATCGGGCCTTTTTTTATGTCCACCAAATTAAATTTGTCGATCTTGCTTTTGCTCGCCGCACCCGCGTTCGCGCACCACTCCATTTCGGCGCACTACTTCATGGATCAAAACATCCACCTTGAAGGCGACGTGGTGGAGTTCTCCTACATCAATCCGCACTCCTTCGTCCGCCTCGAAGCCAAAGACCCCAAGACCGGCCAGCCCGCCAAATGGGAAATCGAATGGGCGTCGGTGCGGCGTCTCGAGGCGCGCGGCGTCGCCAAAGACGCGATCAAGCCCGGCGATCACGTCGTTATCGAAGGCTATCCCAGCCGCGATAATCTGGACCACCGCCTCTTCATGCGCGGCATCACGCGGCCGTCCGATGGTTGGAAGAGCGGCAAGGATATCAAATAGCGATACCAAGGAGCCGTCAGTCCTTGGCGAGCTGGAACAGACAATAAACGAGGTGACCTTTGCCATCCGCCACCACCCGGTTCGCCGTCTGATGCAGCCGCGCCGCCGCCGCGCCTTGCTCAAACAGAGCCGCACGCGTTTGATCGATCACGTACCCTTCACAGTGCGTAACGTATAAAACATTTTCCCGAGGCGGCGTATCGGCTACAAAGTTCAAAGTATCGCCCGCTTCGATCTGCGGCCCATTACGCGTGCCCCATTCGAGAGACGCCACCGGCAAGCTTTGCGCCCGCAGCACGTTCGCAAGATTCTTCACGCCGTCGGTCCAATACACGCTGAAGCCGTTGGTGCGCGCCGCCTGCCAATAGCGGCTCAGCAGCCACAGATTCGATCCCACCACTAGCACGCACAGCACCAGCAACGCCGCGCTACGTCCCACCTTCCAGCGTTCCGCTAGCGCCGCCACACTCGCCGCCACGATGAATTGCGGAGCCGGATCGAGCAACACTGTGTGATGCGGCCCCGCGCCGGCGTCGCGGAAAAACAGCATCACTGCGAAGGTCGCGCCCGCCGCAACCCAACTGAACACGAGAGCAGGGAAGAGCGAGGACCTTTTCAAGAAGGGAAGCGCGAGCAGCGACAGCAGCAGCACCGGCAGCAGCGCGCTCCCCGGCCCGAAATGCGATTCGCGATACCACCCCATCACCACATCTCCCATCGACGAGCCTGCCAGCGCAATCTTCTCGTCGCGCGTACTGCGGAACATATAGTGCTCAAAGGCGCGCCCGTCGAGCGTGTGCCGGAGCATCACTAGCTTCTCGCTCGCGGGTATGCCCGGCAAATCCTGCGAAGCCTGAAAAGTGGCGCCGCTCCGCGCCAAATTGAAAGCGATCAACGGCGCGCATCCCACGACCATCCCCGCCACCGCGACCACGATGTTCCGCCACGTCAGCCAGCGCCGGACATGACTGGTGTACGCGAGCGCGAAGCCCAGCAGCATCCCGCAAAGCGGAAACAGAAAGATGGCCTTGTACCACAGGGCCAACCCAGCCACGAAAAACGCCGTGCCCAGCCGTTGTCGTTGCAGCAGCCAAAGAAACGCCACAGTAGCCAGCAGCAGCAAGCACACCGTCATGTCGAAGACGTTGATCAGGACGAACACGGCGTCGGTCGCGAGGATCACCGCCGCCACCAGCGCCACCCGCCGCCCAGCCACTCGCCGGGCCACGTCCACAAACAGCAGTAGCGTGACCACGCTCAAGACGCAGGCCGGAACCCGCATCGACCAGACTCCCGGATGCCACACCTGGAACAGCGGCCAATACACCCAGGACTTCAGCGCCCCCAGATAATCCATCGACATCACTGGAATGTGGAACGCACCCCATCGCCACTCGTAAAGCGACGAAGCACCGTGCAGAAACGGGGCGACGAAGAGCGCCTCGTCCTCCTCAATCCCAGGGCTAGCGAGGAAGCAAAGTTGTAGCGCCAGCAGCAGGGCACCGATGAACCACGGAAGATAACGCAGGCGAGGACCCATATTTAGAGTGCGTTATGGGGATTACTAAAAGTAGACATAATATCTGTTATCGGAAGTTGTCCAGAGAGTCGCCCAGTTGGCGCCCACCCTGAAGGAAGCCGAGCTGCGGACCCTAATTTACCTCACTTCCACTGCCCTCGCCAACAAGTCCTTAAGCGTCCGTGCGAGCTCCCGCCAGATCCCCGCCCAACGAATGCCCGTACGCCGCCGCCTTCATTAACGGTGCACCCTTCAGAAGATCCGGACTGACTTCACCGGGTCTCGTTGTTTCGGAATGCGAAAAATTGAATGGGCAATATACAACTGAGCCGGGATTTTCTAAGCCGGCCAAAAAAGGAGAAACATCATGTCATCGGAACCTCTCGAATGGAACGAAGACCAGCAATTCAGCGGCCCATGCACCGAGCGCTGCGGGAACATAGCGATCTACACACTCACCGATCCCGCGCGCTTTGAATTTAGCCGGTCATGCCGAAAATGCGGCGATGGCCCTGTGTCGAATGCCCAGATGGACGACGTCGACGTCGACTACTCTTAATCAGCCCCGCGGCGTGGTGCGCTTCCGCCACGCCGCGCTATCCTGCGCGCGCCTACGGCTCCTTCCGCGCGCCACCGATATATAATAAAACATGATTAAAGCCACCGAAAAAATCTGGCACAACGGACGCATGATTGACTGGACTGACGCCAAAATCCATGTCCTTGCGCACGTAACCAGCTATGGCAGTTCGGTGTTTGAAGGCGTCCGCTGCTACGCGACCGAGGCCGGTCCGCGCATCTTTCGCATTCGCGAACACGCGCGGCGCCTGCACGATTCCGCGAAAATCTACCGCATGGAGATTCCCTTCTCCATTGACCAGCTCACGGCCGCCATGGTCGACATCGTGCATGTGAATAAGCTCGATTCCTGCTACATCCGCCCGCTGGTTATCCGCGGCTATGGCGACCTTGGCGTGCTGCCCACGAAGGATACGCCCATCGAAACTTACATTGCCTGCTGGGAATGGGGCCGTTATCTGGGCACCGAAGCCGTGGCCGAGGGCGTCGACGTGTGTATCTCCAGTTGGACCCGTCTCGCGCCCAACACGCTGCCCGTGATGTCGAAGGCCGGCGCGAATTACATGAACTCGCAGTTGATCCGCATGGAAGCCGCGATTAACGGCTACTCCGAAGGCATCGCGCTCGACGCGGCCGGCTACATCAGCGAAGGCTCCGGCGAAAACGTGTTCGTGGTGCGCGATGGCAAGATTCACACGCCGCCGTTGGGCTCAAGCGTGCTCCCCGGGATCACGCGGGACACGGTAATCCAGTTGGCGCAAGGCATGGGCATTCCGGTGATCGAAACGCTGATCCCGCGCGAGATGCTCTATATCGCCGACGAAGTGTTCTTCAGCGGTACCGCCGCCGAAGTCACGCCCGTTCGTTCGATCGATCGCATCAAGGTCGGCATCGGCCGCCGCGGCCCCATCACGGAAAAGATCCAGAGTGAATTCTTCGGCATCGTCGAAGGCAGGCGCCCCGACAAGCACGGCTGGTTAACCCCGGTTCCGCAACCTGTGACAGCTCAATAGCGCTTAAAGAAAAGCGGGAGCGCTTAAAAAAAGGCGGGAAGCTAATTTGATCTGCGAGCCGCCTTTTAAAGGTGGAATCGGAGGAAAAACTTCCGCGCGGGAACCAGCTTGCGGCCACCTCCCCCGAGACTGACACACTCACCAGCTCCGCGCAGAAATCTGATATCGTTTGTACCAAGGCGCGAGCGGATTAGCTAGAGCGATCGCGCCGATTTCAACAGTTGTTTCCCACATGCTTTGACCGGGTTACGATAGCGTTACTGTGGGTATGCTGTGTATAAACCACTTTGACGATGAAATGTAGCGGACTAAGCGCCATTTCCGGCGAGCGCATCGAAATCGAATTCGACACGGCCATCAAAAATGTCGACCCGCTGCTGACTTCGCATGCAGAAGATGCAGTCTTCATCGCGCCCGGCTTCGTCGATCTGCAAGTGAACGGCTTCGCCGGCGTTGATTTCAACTCGCCCGCGGCCTCGCATGAGGAGATCGATCGCGCCTTGGTGGCGCTCTTCTCTACTGGCGTCACTCGCGTGTTCCCGACTGTGATCACCGGCGCTCCCGAGGCGATGTTAGCTGCGCTGCGTAACCTGGCAGCCGCCCGTGCCGCTTTGGCGCAAGGCCATGCCATCGAAGCCTTCCACGTCGAGGGGCCGCACATCTCGCCAGAAGACGGCCCCCGCGGCGCGCATCCCAAAGAGTGGGTTCGCCCACCCGACTTCGCGGAATTCCAGCGCTGGCAAGATGCCGCTCAAGGTTGCGTGCGGCTCGTCACGCTCTCGCCGGAATGGCCCGGCGCGCCCCGCTACATCGAACAGATCACCGAACTCGGAGTGGTAGCTGCCATCGGCCACACTCGCGCGACTCCAGCGCAACTCCGCGACGCCGTCGCCGCCGGTGCGACGCTCTCGACCCACTTAGGCAATGGAGCCGGCAGCCGCACTCGCAGCGAAGACTTCATCGCGTATCAGCTCAGCGAGCCGCGCCTGGCAGCGTCGTTGATCGTCGATCACCACCACTTGCCCGACGATTTCCTGCGCCGGGCACTCGACTTAAAAGGGGTCGACCGCAGCATCCTGGTGACCGACGCCGTTGCGCCCGCTATGTGCGAGCCCGGCCCCTACATGTTAGGCAGCGTGCCCGTCGAGTTGCGGGAGGATGACCGCGTCACGCTGCGCGGCGGGGATCGCCTCGCCGGATCAAGTCTCCGCATGGATCGCGCCATCGGCAACGTGATGTCACGCGCCGGCGTCGGGCTGGCGCAAGCCGTGACCATGGCGTCGACGAACCCGGCCCGCGTAGGTCGAGTCCCCGGCCGTCTGCGCGCCCTCCAGCCGGGATCCCGCGCAGACTTGGTTCGCTTCCGCATGGACAATGGCCGCGTTGAAATTCTAGAGACCTGGCTTAGCGGCCAGCGCGTCTACTAGCCCGTCGATCGTGTGCGGGTCCGCCTCAACGTCTACCACTAATCCTGCCGCACGAGCCGTCGCCGATGTCACAGGACCGATCGAAGCGATTTTGATTCCAGCCAGCGCTTCCCTGCCCGTCACCGCCAAGAAATTCGTGACTGTCGACGAACTGGTGAACGTGATCCAATCCGGCTTGTGCGCCAGCGCGGCTTTCGCGCGAGCCGCCGCATCGGCTGGAATGATGGTGCGGTACGCCTCGACGACATCCACTATCGCGCCGCGTTCACGCAGCGTGTCCGGAACCAGATCGCGAGCCACAGACGCGCGCGGCAGCAGCACCCGTTTACCCTTCAAGTCTTCCGCCGCGAGCGCTTCGACCAAACTCTCTGCGACGTATTCCTGCGGCATGACATCGACACGCAAATGCAGCGCCTCGAGCGCTGCGCGCGTAGCCGGGCCGATCGCGCACAGCTTGGCTTTCAGATCCCGCAGGTCGGAATGAGAGCGGTCCAGGGCTTCAATAAAGTGGCGCACTCCGTTGACGCTGGTAAAAATCAGCCAGTCGTAAGACGCCAGATTCTGAATCGCCAGCTCCAACGAACTTGCTTCCGCAGCGTCGGCAATCTCGATCACGGGAACGAACAAAGTTTCCGCGCCGAGTTCCTCCAGCGGTTCCGCCAGCAGCGACGATTGCCTGCGGTCGCGCGTGATCACAATTTTCTGGCCGAACAAGGGCAGCTTCTCAAACCAATTGAAGCGCTCGCGCAGCGCGACTACTTCGCCGATGACGATGGTCGCCGGCGGCTTCATCGCCACGGCTTCAATGCGCGCAGCTAGATCGCCGAGGGTTCCGACGATCGTCTGCTGGTCGGGTCGCGTCGCCCAGCGCACGGCCATTGCCGGTGTCGCGGAGGAACGGCCATGTGCGATCAGCTCGCGGGCAATCTCCGGAAAGTTCACCAGTCCCATGAACAGCACGATGGTTTCGGAAGCCCCGACTTTGCTCCAGTCAATCGCCGCCACGCTGTGGCCCGTGACGAACGTCACTGCCGAAGTATGCTCGCGATGCGTCAACGGCACGCCGCTATACGCCGCCAATCCCAAGGCCGTCGTCACGCCCGGCACGATCTCGAAAGGAATACCAGCGGCCGTGAGAGCTTCCACTTCCTCGCCGCCGCGTCCGAAGATAAAAGGATCGCCGCCCTTGAGCCGCACGACGGTTTGGCCGCGACGCGCCCGCTCGATCAGCATGGCGGTGATCTCTTCCTGCGTGGCTTCGTGCAGCGCCCGCTTCTTGCCGACGTAAACTCGCTCTGCATGCGCCGGAGCCAAATCCAGTAAGCGCTCGCTCGCCAGGTGATCGTACAGAATCGAATCGGCGCGCTCCAGAATCTTGCGGCCCTTGACTGTGATGAGCCCAGGATCTCCCGGCCCCGCGCCGACGAGATAGACCTTCATGACGCTAAGATATCGCGCGCGCCCGAGGCCAACATGCGCTCGCCCAGTTCCCTGCCCAGCGCGACTGCATCGCGACCCGACGCACGGTCGCGCATCACTCGCGTCCCGTCAGGCGAAGCTACGACCGCCATTAGGTGCAGAACTTCTCCCTCGAACTTTGCGTGAGCGCCGATCGGCACCTGGCATCCACCTTCAAGCGTCGCCAGCAGCGACCGCTCCGCTGTCACCGCCGCGTTGGTTGCAGCGTGATCCAGCTTGCGCGCGATCTCCTGCCCCGCGCCGCCATCATCACGAGTCTCAATCGCCAGCGCCCCTTGTCCTGCCGCTGGACACATGACTTCGACGTCGATCAGCTCGCGAATCCGCTCCGCCCAGCCCAGCCGGCGTAGTCCCGCTGCCGCTAAGACAATCGCGTCGTAGTGGCCTTCGTCCAACTTCCGCAGACGGGTGTCGACATTGCCGCGCAAATTTTCCGTGACGAACCCGCGCCCGAGCGCGTGGAGTTGCGCCGACCGCCGCAGCGAACTGGTTCCGATTTTGGCACCGGCGCTTAGCTCTACTAACGGTTTGCCGATCAGAGCATCGCGCGGATCTTCGCGCTCCGGAATCGCCGCTAGTGTCAGGCCTGCGGGCAGCCCCGTTGGCATGTCCTTCAAGCTATGAACGGCAAGATCGATCGTCCCGGCGAGCAACGCGTCTTCGATTTCCTTGGTGAACAGCCCCTTGCCGCCGATCTGCGCTAATGGCACGTCGGTGATCTTGTCGCCGGTTGTCTTGATGATTTCCAGGCGCGTCTCGACGCCCAGCTTTTGAAGGCATCCGGCGATATGCCGAGCCTGCCACAGCGCGAGTTGCGACCCGCGCGATCCAATCACGATCACTGCGCTCTACCCTTCTCCCAGCCTGAATAGCTTGCGAATGGTGTGAATGAGCTGAATGCCTTCGGGATCGTTGGCCTTGCGCCGCATCTCCGTAATCGGCGCGTGCGCGATTTTATTAATAATCCCGCGCGTCATGGCCTCGATGGCCTCCTGCTGCTGCGGCGTCAGCACCCCGAGCTTCGCGCGCACCCGCTCGATCTCGGCCATGCGTACTTGTTCGAGTTGCTCCTGTAAACTCACAATGGTCGGCGTGACCTCGCGAGTCTTCAGGCGCAGCATCATCCGCTCCACTTCCTCGGTGATGATGTCCTCGGCCTCCTGCGCCACGTTCATCCTCTCCGCCAAATTGGTTTTGACGACGCGATCCAGATCGTCGATGTCGTAGACGAAAACTCCGTCGAGCGTATTCACCGTAGGCTCGACGTTGCGCGGCACCGCAATGTCGATCAAAAACATCGGCCGGTTGCGCCGCTTATTGATCACCGAGCGCATCACGTCCCGCGTCAAAATGAAATGCGGAGCCCCGCTGGACGCGATAACGATGTCCACTTCCGGCAGCATCTCCGTCATCTCGTCGTATTCCACCACACCGCCGTGAAACTCTTCCGCCAACGCATCCGCTCTCGAACGAGTCCGGTTCGTGACTAAGATGTCGGAAACCCCGGCCCTCCGCAAATGCCGGGCTGCGGACTCCGCCATCTTCCCCGCCCCCACCAGCAGCACGCGTTTGCCCGTGAGCTCTCCAAAAATATCGCGCGCCAATTCCACAGCCGCGTAACTCACGGAAACCGCGCTCGAACCAATCTCCGTCTCCGTGCGCACCCGTTTAGCTACGTTAAAAGCTCTGGTCATCACCAGATCCAAAAAACCGCTCACCGAGCCATGCTGTTTTGCGAGCGCGTAAGCGTTCTTCAGTTGCCCCAGAATCTGCGGCTCGCCGACGATCATCGAATCCAAACTCGAAGCCACGCGGAACACATGCCGGATCGCATCCGGACCGTTGTAGTGATACAGGTAGGGCGACACCCAAGCCGGCTCCACGCTGCGCGCTTCCGCCAAAAAACGGTCGACCGATTCCGTAGGGTCGCACTGCTCCTCCGCCGTCACCGCCACTTCCACGCGGTTGCAGGTGGAGAGAATCATGCCTTCGACCATGCCGGGACGGTGGCACAAGCGGTCGAGCGCCTCAGGCAGCGTCTTCTCCTCAAACGCCAGCTTCTCGCGCACTTCCACCGGTGCCGTGTGATGACTCAACCCTGTGATCAGCAGCTTCATGGGATCAGCGTGGGCCTCAACCCCGCGTGCGCCACCCAAGTTAACGCGCCGCAACCCAGCACCACCAGCGCCATGACGGCCGCCTTGCGCCCGCGCCATCCCGCCGACGCGCGCATGAAAATCATCGCCAGGCACAATCCCCAGGTCAGGAACGACAGCGAGATGCTGGCGTTGCCCACCCACTTGGTGCCGAGCTCAATGTACGCCCACATGACGCCGAATACCACGCCCAATGTGATGAAGACGAATCCAAATCCCATGGAGCTGCTGATCAAGTCATCCAGCGTGCCTAACGGCGGCAATTTCTCGAGCAGCGTCTGGCTCTTCTTGGTTTTGAGCCGCCGCTCCTGAATTAAATAAAACACCGAGGACACGGCCGTCAATAGCAGCGCCGCATAACCCGCGAGCACCAATACGATGTGAACGATCAGCCAGGCGTCGCGCACCCGCACATCGGACCAAGCCGACACCGGCTGTCGCATTCCCGCCACTAATGTCATTAAGAAGACCAGGGGGAATAAAGCTAAAGAAGTGCTGGCGAAGTGATACCGCCAGTCGACGAATAAGAAGGCGAGCGCGATCAGAAAAGCGCACAGGTCGATGGTGCCGTAGAAGTTCTCCACCGGCAGGCGGCCTTCGGCCATGGCCAGTTCGACAATCGCCACGCCGTGCAAAACCACGCCTACACGAAACGCGCCCAGGGCAAAAGCATAAAACCCGTGAGTTCGCCGCAGGATGGCCAGTAGCGAATGTAGCAGCCCAACGGCATAAAGCAACGCCGCTAGCCGCAGCCAAAAGATGCTGGAATCCGCCATGGTCACGATGTCTACTATTCTACGTCCCCAGGCGGTGTGCCGGATTCGTCCGTATCCTGAAAGCATGAAAAACCCCGAAAGCATGAAAAAGAAAGTCTGTCTGGTCACCGGCGGCACCCGCGGCATCGGCCGGGCGATTGCCGAAATGTTGCTTGCCGAGGGCGCCGTGGTGGTGGTTTGCAGCCGGTGGCCGGATGCAGTCACCCGTGCGGTTTCTGAAATGGACGCCAAGTGGCCAGGTAAAGTCAAGGGAAAAGCTGCCGATGTAAGTGAGCATGAACAAGTTCGAGCGTTGTTCGAGTTTGTCGACCGCGAAGCCGGCGGTCTCGACGTACTTATCAACAACGCCGGCGTGGGAATATTCGCGAAAGTGTCCCAGTTTACATTGGCGGAGTGGGACAAAATGATACAGACGAATCTCAATTCTGCGTTCTACTGTTCACGTGAAGCTTTATCAAGATTTGAAAAGCGGGGTGCCGGTTACATCGTCAACATCAGCAGTTTGGCTGGGAAAAACGCCTTCGCGGGCGGCGCCGGCTACAACGCGTCGAAGTTCGGGTTGATCGGTTTTAGCGAAGCGCTGCTATTGGATACGAGGTATGACAACGTCCGGGTGAGCACCGTCCTGCCGGGCAGCGTCGCCACAGAGTTTGGCCGGAATGAAGGCAGTGCCGATTTGGGACAGGATTGGAAAGTCCATGTCGAAGATGTGGCAGCAGTGGTGCGGACCCTGCTGGCGATGCCCGAGAGAACCATAGTGAGCCAAGTCGAAATCCGGCCGGCTAAGCCCAAGCGTACTTAAAGATAGAGCACGAATCGTGTCGATATTAGGAGCATCTAAAGAAATGGCACTTGGATTGCCTGATGATCTGTGGAAAGGGGGCGCAATAAGGCCCCTGAGAAGTGCCAGGAAGGTGGCTGATATGGTACGGCTAAACATCCCTTTGGATCCCGGTAAGACTGGACGAGAGGCGGTATCTCTCGAGAACAGCCTGCGGCGAATGATTGTCGGTCAGGATGAGGCGATCCAACAGATCGTCAACATCTATCAGATGAATTTGACGGGGATGAGCGCCCCCGGGCGTCCCATCGGGAACTTCCTGTTCCTCGGACCTACCGGTTCGGGCAAGACCCGCATTGTCGAAGCCACCGCCGAAGCGCTGCTCAAGAATCCGCGCGCCGTCATCAAGATCGATTGCGCCGAGTTCCAGCACAGTCACGAGATCGCGAAGCTGATCGGCTCGCCTCCCGGATACCTGGGACATCGCGAGACGCATCCTTTGCTGTCTCAGGAAGTTCTCAACCAATATCACACCGATAGCATGAAGCTCAGCTTTGTGTTGTTCGACGAAATCGAAAAGGCTTCGGACGCGTTGTGGAACCTGTTGTTAGGGATCCTCGACAAAGCCACGCTGACGCTGGGCGACAACCGCAAGGTCGATTTCTCGCGCGCCATGATTTTCATGACCAGTAACCTGGGCGCCGCCGAAATGGGCAACCTGCTCTCTCCCAAGCTGGGCTTCGGAGCCGGCGCGGCGCGTGCCAAAATGGCGACAGGTGAAGTCGAAGAAGGCATGACCGAAAAGCTCGCGCGCTCCGGCATGGAAGCGGCCCGGCGTAAATTCACACCAGAATTTATTAACCGCTTAGACAAGATCGTGACCTTCCAACCGCTCGGCAGCGAGCAATTAAAGAAGGTGCTGGACATCGAATTGAATTTAGTTCAGCAACGCATCTTCAACACATCAGCCGACCGTGCGTTTGTATTTACTGTCTCTGATGCCAGTAAAGATTACTTACTGGAACAGGGCACGGATCTCAAATACGGCGCTCGTCACCTGAAGCGCGCCATCGAGCGTTTGTTGGTGCAACCGATGTCCAACTTGATCGCCACCGAGCAGGTTCGCGGCGGTGACTGGATTCGCGTCGATTACGATGCGGGCGCAAAAATCCTGCGCTTCGCCCGCGAATGCGAAGGCTTGCCGGTGCAGGAAATGGCACGACTGGTGGACACTTCGGTAAGCATGCCGGAAATGGCCGCGGCCAGCGGCGCCTCCGCCGAGCCCGTGCGCATCCAAACCGCGCGTAGCTCGAAGAGAAGCTAATACAAAAACAGACTGGACAAATAAGCCCCGGGATACTCAGGATTCCGGGGCTTTTTCTATAAACGCTTCAGCAAACGTTCCCATCGCATGTGACTGTGAACGGGAACCGACGGTTCGTCGCCGCCAATCTCCTCTGTTGTTCGTTCTTCGGAATATAAGATTATCAGTGGCTTGCCGAGTACATCGCCGGGTTCTATGAATCCCCAGTACCGACTATCTAAAGAACTATCTCGATTGTCGCCAAGCACAAAATAACTCCCGCTCGGGACCACTACTTCGCCATCCCGGACCGAATCCTTGAGCATTGAAACGGCAGGCGGGTATAGTGGCCCGTTTGGCTCGCTGGGAAAATTATCGCGATAGGGATCCATATAGTCGCTATTGTGCTTGGTATAGGGTTCGTATAACGGGCCGCCATTGCGGTATACCCTTTTCCCGACGATCTTGATCCGATCGCCGGCGACCCCAATCACACGTTTCACAAGTACCTGCCGGCGATCCGTAGGATTGCGAAAAACAGTTAGGTCTCCGCGCTTGGGCAGCGTAAGCGGGAGCCTAAGCACCCATATATGATCGCCAATTAGGATCGTATCTTCCATCGAGCCCGTGGGAATGACAAAGGGCTGCAAAAAAACGAAAGGCAGGAGAAGCAAGACCGCCAAAATCACCCAGGGTAGAGCACTTCCGCGAGGCGCATCGGTCGCGGCAAGAGATCTGCCGGTAAAAAAGAAGAGCCCTATCAGAATCGAGCCGAGCACCAGCCCCGCTACAAATAATCCTTTAGACGCTTCAAGTCCGGCGGCTCTAAGTAAACTGATCACGAGAATCAAGAATTGCGCAGTGATCACTAGAGCGAGTCCAAAAGCGCTCCACGCGCGGCGTCGAAGAATACCGATTCCGGCGCACAAGAAAACCGGAAAAAATAGTCCGGAAAGTTGACCTGAAGCGAGGTTGATGAATTCGATCGCGGCTGCTACGAAAGCTACGATGTACGCAAGCGTTACGAGCTTTCCCCGCGGTGTCTTCACAGGCACGCCAGTTTATCAGAAGCTGAAGTCAGCGGACAGCTAGGCGGCGCACTCGCCGCGGCCGAGTTGCAGGCTGTATTCCTGGTCGTCGCCCCAGTCGCGGAACATCTCGGGATTGTCCAGTGGTGGCTTGGTCAAATCCGCCGTGAGCTGGCGGAATGTCTCCACCTTGTGGCGCAGTACATACGCGCGGAAGCTTTCGCCTTCTTCGCGATTCTGCTTGAAGTGTTCGAGCACCCGCTCCACGGCTACAGGAGCCAGTTTCGCTGGAATACTTTGTACGGCGACGCCGAACTGCTCATAGGTGCCGCCGAGCAGCATTAGATAATACGGCACCTCGCGCTTACCGCCACCGGGAGCGTCGAGCTTGCGCGCGTTGCCGTAGAATCCGATGTCGCCCACCCAATGCTGGCCGCAGGAATTCGGGCAGCCGCTGGCGTTGATGCGCAGCTTGCGGATCTCGGGATCGGTCTGCTTCACAAGCACGCTTTGCAGGCCTTCGCCAAGCCCCATGGTTTTGGTGAGTCCGAGGTTGCAACTGTAAGCGCCGGGGCACGTGATGACGTCGGTGATTTCATCCGCGCCGCCTTCGGCCAAATTGAGTTTCGCCAGCGCTCCGTAGACACGTTTCAGCGCGCCATCGGGAACCCATCCGAAGATCACATTCTGGATCATCGAGAAGCGCAGGAAACCGTCGCCGGCTTGATCGGCAATGTCCGCCAGCCCGCGCATCTGATCGCCTGTCAAGTTGCCCTGCGGCACGGTGACGGTGACGATCGAATAGCCCTTCTGTTTCTGGGCGCGCACGTTGGTTTTGCGCCAATCTGAGAACGCGGTAGAAGAAGGCTCCCACACCGGCAGCAATTCGCCCGACGCGAGTGGAGGACGCAGCGCCTTGAAGCCGCCGAAATTCTCCGGCACGTCCGCCGGCATGGCGATCCCGCCGTTCTTCAAAATGTCCTGATACTGTTCTTCAATGGTGTCGCGCAGCCACTCGAACCCGCGCTCGCGCAGCACGAATTTCAAACGAGCCTTGTTCTTGTTCTTGCGATTCCCGTGTACGTTGAACACGCGGATCACGGCTTCGATGCGCCGCACCAGATCGTCGGCCGGAATAAACTCGTGCAGAACCTTCGATTCCGTAGGCAGCGGCCCCAAGCCTCCGGCCACCGTCATGCGGAAGCCCTTCACGCCATCGCGAATCATGGCGCGCAGGCCGACGTCGTTGATCGCCGTCGCGATGCAATCTTCCGGGCAGCCGGCAAACGCGATTTTGAATTTGCGCGGCAAACTGTCGGTGAGTTCCTTGTGAAGAAAAGCAAACGCCACGCGGCGCGCATAAGGCTGCACGTCAAATGGCTCTTCGGGATGAATCCCGGCCAGCGGGCAAGCGGTTACGTTGCGAACAGTGTTGTAGCAGGCTTCGCGCGTCGTCAGCCGGACATCGGCCAACATGTGCAGGAGATCCGCGACCTTGGGCAGCGGCACAAAGTGATACTGAATGTTCTGGCGAGTGGTGAGGTGGCCCTTGCCACCCGCAAACTCATCGGCGACGCGACCCATTTGACGCATCTGCTCGGAAGTCAGCAGCCCCCCCGGCACCTTGGTGCGGATCATATGCACGTCCGCCTGGCGCTGGCTATAGACGCCGCGGCGGAGGCGCTGGGGCCGCAATTCGTCATCCGTCATCTGCCCCGCAGTCCGCAAAGCGGCCTGCGATCGGAATAGCTCAATATCTTCGCGGACGACCCTATCGTATTCCTGCTCCACGAGTTGTTGTTCCGTCAACACATCGGCAATCGACATAGGCCTCCTTCCCTATCGAGATTACCATACATGGGTATGCGGGCGCTAGCCCTTCTCGTCCTCCCAAGGTTTTCCGGGGCGCCCCATGACCTGTTCCAGGCTAGCCGGCTTGGGCCGCCACGGCTGCCCAAAATGCTTGTCGATGTCGTTGCGGTAGCTCATTTGCGGACCCGGATAACCGACCAGTTGCCACCCGATCAACCCAGCGTTGCCGCCATGCATGGGATCGCTAAACATGCCCTCGATGGTGTGGGTGCGCAGCAGTTGAAAGAAGCGGGTCTTCTCGATCGACGTCAGCTTTTTGATTTGTTCCTCGGCTGACAGGCTGGCGAAGTTGCCGAGATCCTTGATCCCCTTGCGGTAGATCTCCTGCGGATTCTCCTTCCCCTGGTAGCCGTGCTCAGGGACCGACTCCACCCACGGACCCTTCGTGTAGCGATACTTATCGCGACCGTAAGGCCCGGCCAGTTGCCGGTCAATGAAGATGACTACGCCGGCCTCGGTCGCGCCCGGTCCGGAGGCGTCGCTAGGGAAGATGCGCTCGCACGCGGCCGTCACGACGCGAGCTTCGTCAGCGGTGAAGAAGCGCAGCGGCACTTTCACGTTGCCGTTTTGAGCCTGCAAACGGAACGGCTCACCCGCCAGCGTGTAGAGCAGGGTGCCGCCGATCGCGGCCGCAGGAACAGTCAAAAACTCTCGGCGTTTCATATGAGTTTCTCCGGATGTTTGAAGTAGCGGTTGATCATGGCATCGACCGACATATAGGTCAGCGCGAGCACCGTCAAGGTCGGATTCGGCGCTGCGTTTTGCGGAAATGCCGATGCCCCGACGACGAACAGGTTGGGCATATTCCAATGCTGCGAGTAGCGATTGACAACGCTCGTTTCGGGCGAAGTCCCCATCATCACGCCGCCCTGGATGTGCGTCGATTGGTAATTGATTACGTTATAGGGCGCACGGTTCGGCGGCGCCTCGTCAAACTTCGCGCCCATCTCACGCGCGATCTTCGCCTGAATCTGCGCCGCGAACTCACGCTGCTTATATTCGTGATCGGTCCAATTCAAAGTGAAGCGCAGCAGTGGATCGCCAAACTTGTCGGTGTAGGTCGGGTCCAGATCCATATAGTTCTGGCGGTACGATAAGTGCTCGCCCGCCATGCTGATCGCGGCCGTGTGGTCCTTCCATTGGAGCGAGGCTTTCTTCCACTCCGAACCCCAATTGGTTTCGCTCGCGCCGCGCGGCACGATTCCAAACGAGCCGATCGGCCCGTCGCCATTGCTGCTGACCGCGATCATGCCAACGCGCAGGAGCCCGTCTTCGGTGCCGGTGAGTCCGACGTCGCCGTCGAAATCCGAGATGCGCTGGCCGAGCTCGCCCGCGCCCATGAAAGCATTGAGCGGCTTGTCGAAAAAGACACGCGTGTTCACTTGCACCTGATGCGTGAGGTTGCGGCCCAGGGTTCCGGTGCGTGCAACGGGATCGTAAGGCGTGCCGATTTTCGACAGCGCCAACAGCCGCGTGTTATTCAGCGTGAACGACGCCAGCACTACGGTGGCGGCGGGCTGAAAGAATTCTTCGCCGCTGGCATCTGTGAACTGAACACCGGTGGCGCGCCCGTCTTTATGTACGATGCGCCGCACCCAACTGCCCGTGCGCAACTGAAAATTCTTGCGGGTGGCGAGAATCGGCATCAACGTGTTCGTCGGCTGCGCCTTAGCTCCGATCATGCACCCGTAGCGCTGGCAGTGCCCGCAATAGGCGCACCCCGGTCGCGTGATGCCGTCAGGATTCTTGTAGGTCTCACTCAAGTTCGCCGCGGGCGTCGGATACGGGTGATAGCCCATCCTGCGCACGGCATCTTCGAACATACTCGACGCGTAAGAGTGCTTCAGTGGAGGCGTCGGGTATTCCTGCTGCCTGATGCCTTCGAAAACGTTGCCGCCGTCAATCTTCTGGCCGCGCAGATTGCCGGCTTTTCCGCTGATGCCCATCAACTGTTCGGACTTCCAATAGAGCGGCTCCAGCTCATCGTAGGTGACGCCCCAGTCCTGTACAGCCAGGTCCGGCGGCAACTTCGCGGCGCCGTGTTTTTCCGTGAGGTGGGTACGCAGCGTGAACACATCCGGCAGAAAACGGAACGACGCACCGCCCCAATGTTCGCCCGCTCCGCCCACGCCGGTGCCGGGATGAAACGAGCCGTGCTGGCGAACCGGCACGGCGGTCGCCTTCAAGGAATGGCGGTGCGTGATGGTTTCCTCGGCCGTGTTCTGCATCATGCGCAGACGGATGTTGTAGTCGAGCTCATCCATGGTCACCGCGTAGTCGTCGATCTTGCGCGGAACGCCGCGCTCGAAGACTGCGACCGACTGCGAGGTCTTGGCCGTGATCTCCTTGGCCATCAGCAGACCGGTCCAACCACCACCGATGATCGCGACATCAACAGGTTTTAGATTGGTCATGAGAAGTCCATACTGTCACGTCTCGCGGATCACAGCAAGCCAAGCCGGATGAGCTTTTCGGCTACCCGGTAAATGTCCTCACGGCTGCCTTGTTTGCGGATTCCTGCCGCGACCACCACGACCGTCACGATCGAACGTTCCACACGATAAATGATCCGGTAGCGTTGGGCCACCGCGCGAATGCTGCGATAACCGGCGAGGTCGTCGCCCAGCGGCTTCCCTTGCAATTCCGGATCGTTGGCAAGCGCCGTCATCCGCTCCAGGAGTTTTTCCTGAATGCGCCGGTCGGCAATTTCCAAAACCATGTCTTGCGCTGCAGGCAGGATGTCAACTTGATAGGTCAAAAGCCATGCTCCCGCTTGAATTGCTCAAGTGGAATGCCCTTCCCTTCCTTCATTTCTTTCACGCCTTGCCGGAACGCCGCCATCATTTCTGGGTCGGACATGATCTCCATGGTCTCGACTACCGACTCGTACAAATCCCAGGACAAGACTGCCAGCACGGGTTTCCCGTGGCGCGTGATCTTGATGGCCCCGATCTCCGGATGTTTCTCGAGCGCATCCGCCAGCTTGGGCAGTTGCTTGCGAGCTTCCGCCATCGCGAGCGGCGCCCGGCCCACGCTCGTTCGCGCCCGCTTTTTCGCCAGTGCTTGTGCCATGACTTAAGTGTACAACAATCTGTACAAGTCTCAGACCAACTTGCCCGGGTTCTTTAAATAGCGGTTGATCATCGCATCTGCCGCCCAGTAGGTGAGTGCGAGCACCGTGAGCGTCGGATTATGCGAAGCGTTTTGCGGAAATGCCGACGCGCCGATCACCCATAAGTTCGGCACGTTCCAGTGCTGCAAGTGCGGGTTGACGACGCTGGTATCCGGCGACGCGCCCATGATCACTCCGCCCTGAATGTGAGTGGTCTGATAATTGACGACGTTGTACTTCCCGCGCGCCGGCGGCGTGTCATCGACCGTCGCTCCCATTTCTCGCGCAATCTTGCGGGCGATCTCATGGGAGAAGGCGCGCTGGCGGTGTTCGTGTTCCGTCCAATCGAGCGTGAAGCGCAGCAGCGGATCGCCGAATTTGTCGGTATAAGTGGGATCCAGGTCGATAAAATTGTGACGATAGGAGAGATGTTCGCCCGAAAGGCTGATGCCGGCATTGCGATCGCGCACCTTGAGATTCGCGGCCTTCCATTCCGAACCCCAATTGCTTTTCGCAGCACCGCGCGGGGCCGCTTCAAAACTCTGAATCGGCCTGTTGCCAAAGGCGTTAGCGCAAATCATTCCCATGCGCAGCAGGCCTTCCGATCCGGTCAGGCCGTGATCGCCATCGAAATCGGAAAGCCGCATGCTGAGCGCACCCGTGCCCATGAAGGAGTTCAGAGGCCTGTCAAAATAGAGGCGCGTGGTGCCTTCGGCCTGATGCGTCAGGTTGCGGCCGAGCGTGCCCTTGCCGCTAGAAAAATCGTAAGGCGTGCCGATTTTCGACAAGTACAGCAGTCGCGTGTTGTTCAGCGTGAAGGTGGCGACGACGACGATACCCGCGGGTTGAAAGAATTCTTCGCCGTTGGGGCCGACGTATTCGACACCGGTTGCCTGCCCATCCTTGTGTATAATCCGCCGCACCCATGCGTCCGTGCGCAGTTCGAAATTTTTGCGTTGCGTGAGTACCGGCATCAGCGTATTCGACGGCTGCGCCTTTGCTCCGATCATGCAGCCGAAGCGTTCGCAGTAGCCGCAGTAAGCGCAGGCGGGCCGCGTGACGCCGTCGGGATTTTTATAGGTCTGACTCAGATTGCAAGCGGGCTGCGTGTGGGGATGATAGCCCAGCTTTTTGGTGGCCTCGGCAAACAGCGTCGAATAGTAAGAGTCCTTCAAAGGCGGCGTCGGATATTCATTCTGCCGCGGGCCTTCGAACGGATTCCCACCTTCGATGATCTTGCCGCGGAGATTGCCGGCCTTGCCGCTGACGCCGAGCATCTGCTCGCCGTACCAGTAATGCGGTTCCAGTTGATCGTAGGTGACGCCCCAGTCTTCGACCGCGAGATCGGCAGGCAACTTCGCTGCTCCGTGCTTCTGGGTGAGATGCGAACGCAGCGTGAAGACATCCGGAAGAAAGCGCCAGGCTGCTCCATTCCAGTGTTCGCCCGCGCCGCCGACGCCCGAGCCCGGCAGAAACGATCCATATTGGCGCACCGGAACCGCGGTGCCGCCGGGCGCGTGGCGGTGTGTGATGGTTTCGTCCGCGATGTTCTGCATCATCCGCAGGCGCACGGCGTAATCGAGCTCATCCATGTCGAGCGCGTAATCGAGAGTTTTGCGGGGAATGCCGCGTTCCAGCACCAGCACGCTTTGCGCGGTGCGGGTGGTGAGCTCTTTGGCCGTGGCGAGGCCGCTCCAGCCACCGCCGATGATCGCTACGTCAACGGGCTTCAGATTGGTCATCGTTCAAACGATTCTATCCTACCCGTACATTTACCGATGTAAAATCAAAACATGAGAATTCTGGTCGTCGAGGACGAAAAACGTATTGCCGACTTTTTGTCGCGCGGCCTCGAAAGCGGCGGCTACGCGGTGGACGTTGCCGGCGACGGGAATGCCGCCGTCGAAATGGTGCACGCGACCGAGTACGATTTAATCATTCTCGACCTGGGATTACCGGATATGGACGGCATGGCGGTGCTGAAAAAGATTCGCACGCGCAAGACCAGCCCTCCGGTTTTGATTCTGAGTGCGCGCGATGCGGTGGACGATCGCGTGAAGGGTCTGGAGGGCGGCGCGGACGATTATCTGGTAAAACCGTTCGCTTTTGTCGAGCTGTTGGCGCGTGTTCGAGTGCTGCTGCGCCGCGGCCAACCTACTCCGGAACGGCTGCAGGTGGGCGATCTCTCGCTCGATTGCATTCGCCGGAAAGTCACGCGGGCGGGCGAAAATATCGAGCTCGCGCCGAAGGAATTTAGCATCCTTGAATATCTGATGCGCAATCGCGGGCGTCCGCTGAGCCGTACGATGATTGTCGAACATGTTTGGGATATGGATTACGACGGGCTCACCAATATCGTTGACGTCTACATCCGCCACCTACGCAGCAAGATCGATGAGAAGTGGTCTGACAAGATGATTTCGACGGTGCGCGGCATTGGCTACATGCTGGATTCGCAGGAGCGCCCGGTGGAGAAAGGCATTTAGGGATGCTGCGGCGCGCGCCAGACTTGCGGATTCCCAAGCACGGGGCGAAATTCTATCGCGGCCTGCGCTTTCGCCTGACGCTGAGCTACGTTCTGTTTTTTACGGTGCTGCTGGTCGCGATCGGGTTGTTGTTTGAGAAAACATTGCAGCTCGAGATGGACGACGATTCGCGCTCCGCGCTCGAAGAAGAATGGGGCGCGGCCAAGGGTTATCTGCACATGGAAGCCGGGAGGCCGGTGTGGATTGCGGATGCTACCGATCCCGAAGAAGCTTACATTGTCGAGCGTCTGCGCCACGTTTACCTGCTTACCGATTCGAACGGCAAAGTGCTGGAGCATTCGCAGACTTACGATTCGATCGGCATTGATTCGCAGCAGGAGATTTTTCGCATTCTGCGTTTGCCGCAGCCGGAGATTCATGTACGGCGCGACTCCGACGGCGTGCCTTATATGATCAAGGCCGGCTCCATACGCGGCGATAAGGGAAAGCCTGTACTTTTTTGCGGTAGGGCGTGCCATCGATAGCAATGAACGTACAGTGGATAACTTCATGCGCCGCTATTTTCTGTTGCTGCCGGGGATGATCTTCGTGACCGCGCTGCTCGGTTGGGCGCTGGCTGGGCGCGCGATACGCCCGCTGAATCTGGTGGCGGCGACGGCACAGGAAATTACGGGTTCGAATCTTTCGCTGCAGCATTCCGCGGCGCAACGCTAACGATGAGCTGGATAATTTGATCGACAGCTTCAATCGCATGACGGCGCGGCTGAGCCAATCCTTCGATCAGATGCGGCAATTCTCGACCGATGTTTCGCACGAGTTGCGGACGCCGCTGACGGCCATACGTGGGCAATTGGAAGTGGCGCTATTCACGGCCGAGAAGCCCGAGCAATTTCGCGACGCCATGGTGAACGCGCTCGAAGACGTGGAGAAACTTTCGAGCATTGTGCGTGCGCTGCTGCTGCTATCGCAGGCGGAATCGGGACAACTGGCGCTGCTCAAAACGCCGCTCGATTTGGGCGAGGTGGTGGCGGACGTGGTGGATCAATTCCAGATTCCGGCGGAGGAAAAAGCGTCAGCCTGACGGCTACGCTCGAGCCCGGATGGGTGACGAGCGCCGACAGGACGCAGGTGGAGCGGATGATTTCGAACCTGCTCTCGAACGCGGTGAAATACACGCCCAAGGGCGGCAAAGTGCATGTGCGCGTGGCGCGGGATCGCGAAGAAGGATGGATTCGCCTGGAAGTGGAAGATAACGGCGTGGGGATTCCGGCGGAAAATCTGCCGCACATTTTCGACCGCTTCTATCGCGTGCGCAACGCTCAGACGAACTACACGCAAGGCTTGGGATTGGGCTTGAGCTTCGTGGCGTGGATTGTTTCCGCGCACGACGGCACCATTCACGTCGAGAGCAAGCCAGGCGAAGGCAGCCGTTTTATCGTTCGCCTGCCGGCGGCCATGGCTTCGCAGGAAACGGCGCCCGAACCGGCGACCACATCGATATAAGTTAAACTAATCCTATGGCTTTGGACTTCGCTGAGCACCAGCGCGAGGGCGTTACGGTTCTCGCTTTGAAGGGCCGCATCACGGTGGGTGAGGTGTCGCCGGTGCGGGATAAGATTAGCGCGCTGGTAGCGGCTGCGCAGGTGCAAATCGTGCTCGACTTGCAGCACGTGGATTACATCGATTCCACGGGCTTGGGAAACCTGGTCATCAGTTATACGCAGGTGAAAAAGGCCGGCGGTGCGCTGAAGCTGCTAAACCTGAACAAGCGCAACGTGGAGCTGCTGGCGCTGACGCGTCTGCACACCATTTTCGAAGTGTTCGGCGAGGAGACGGACGCGGTGAATAGCTTTTTCCCGGGCCGCGAGATTAAGCATTTCGACATTCTGAGCTTCGTCCAGCATCACGACGAAGCGGAAGCCGAAACGTAACTACTTCCATTCGCCGTATTTGATTCCCAGTTGATCTAAGTATGTATTAAACCGGGACTGATCATAATATAACGGCTTCATTTGCGGGCGGTACACTTCCATTATTTTCTGATTCAGCCAGATGGCGGGCTGGTCATCCGGACGTAGGAACGTCTGGTATTTCGTATTTTTGGTTTGCACGTTGCGGAAATAATCCCAGGCTTTGTCGACCAACTCGGGGCGCGTGAGGATGTCGAGGATCGTCATCGCTTGTACCTTCGCGCCGGCGATTACGCCTTTGTGGGCGATGGGCGTCGCCATGGAGACTCCGTTGGCCCAGTTGTGGCCTGGGCCGCCGGGGATGTTGGAGGGATAGTTGAGGGTCACCGTCGGAACGACCCAGGAGACGTCGCCGATGTCATCCGATCCGCCGCCTACGGGGCCGGGGCCTTCGTCGACATCTTCCTCTTTGGGCGGTTGCGGTTTTTTGAACTCGGGGATTTTCATGGCTAGGCCGCGTTCGGAAACTTTCAGGTCGCGCTGGAGGGCTTTCGCCACTGCCTGATCTTGCTCGGACCATTGCGGAAGGCCAACCTTGGTCATGTTGTCGTACATGTCTTCGGCGATGGGGACGCTGAAGTGGCCGGGCCACGCCGAGCCCAGCAGGCGCGAGGTCACGCTGGTGCTGGTCATCAAGGCTGCGGCTTTGCGCCATGTCGTCGCCGATTTTCCACAAGTCCATTACGTGCTGGTAATCGGCTTCGCGGTAGTAATACCAAACGGAGGCGTTGGCGGGAACGACGTTGGGCTGGTCGCCGCCGTTGGTGATCACATAGTGCGACGCGGCTGCCGATGCGGATGTGTTCGCGGCGGAAATTCCAGCCTACGTCCATGAGCTCGACGGCGTCTAGGGCGCTGCGGCCGCGCCAGGGGGCTCCGGCGGCATGGGCGGTTTCGCCTTTGAAGGTATATTCGATCGAGACTAAGCCGGTTTGATTTCCGGCGCCGGCTTGCACGCGAAAGTTATCGCTGACGTGAGCGAAGAGGACGATGTCGACATCTTTGAAGAGGCCGGCGCGAACGTAGAAGGCTTTTGTGCCGAGTTGTTCTTCGGCCACGCCGGGCCACAATTTCAATGTGCCGGAGAGGTGTTCGCGCTCCATCACCTTCTTCACCGCGAGCGCGGCTACGATGTTGAGCGGCATGCCGGAGTTGTGGCCTTCGCCATGGCCGGGGGCGCCTTCGATCATGGGCGCGTGATAGGGGATGCCGGGTTTCTGCGAAGCTTGCGGGATGTCGTCGATGTCGGAGCCGAGCGCGATCACGGGCTTTCCCTGCCCCCAGGTCGCGACGAACGCTGTCGGGATGCCGGCTACGTTGCGCTCGATTTTGAAGCCTTCCTTTTCGAGGAGCGTGGTTAGGTATTTGGAGGTCTCGAATTCCTGGAAGCCTAGCTCGCCGAAGCTGAAGACGCTGTCGACCATTACTTGGGCTTGCTTTTTCATGGAGTCGATCTGGCCGGTGAGATCGGCTTTCATGCTGGCGGCTTTTTCGGGGGAGACGCGGTTTTGGGCTGCGGCGGTGATGGCGAAGAATGTTGCGAGGGCTAGGGGTCGCATAGGGTTATCGTACAACGGGGGGTTGGGAGACACGTCGGCTGATGGAATTTTGGCTCACAGATGGGAACCGATGGACGCGGATATTCGGATTTCAAAATCGTCTCGCGGTGGGCTATTCGGAAAAACAGGCCACCGGGGTGGTGATGGAGACGGGCGGCTACCGGTCTTAAAAAAGTAGTGCCGAATCAACCGGCAATTTGCTCTCTCCTGTTTCCTTCGCTAGCAACCTCACGCCGCTTTTGCGACGATTCGTATTACTCAAGAATCGCGATTCATTCCGTGTCCCGCCCTTTCTTCAATGTTTCCGGGGCGGCTAGCCCGCTTCGCCTGGGGACGAACCCCCAAGTTCCGCGGGCCGGATTCCACTAAACTACGACGACTGGCTTGGCCAAGCCTTACTGCTGATTGGATTGTGCGGGAGGGTGTGGCGGGTGGCGGGGAGTTGGGAGCGGGATGTGGTTGAGGGGTGGGGGATGGGTGAATGCAACGGGGGCGATCAGACTCAATCGTGCGTGCTTGAAATCGGTAAGGTTCTCACACGAATTCGACCACGACGGAAAGTGACTACGCACCCTGCGTCAAGGTCGATTTCGAGTATCGGGAGACATTCGAGAAGACGGCTGGCGTAGTCCTCAGGCCTTATGATTTCGGCTTCGCGAAAAAGTATAAAGGATGGCTTGTTGCGCCGCGAGAGGGCCAGAAGCATCGCGAAATCTGAGTCGGCCGAGACGACTACTCGCTCTTCCATTCCGGCTCGGTCTAGGATCACAGAGTCTTCCGCGGCCTGAAGACCATAGTCGCGAACGTGGACAGCGTCGTGACCTGCGTCCGCGAGTAGGCGCGAGATTCCTGGCGAGAGAGCGTTATCGATCAGAAATTTCACGCGGGCCGAGGGAAAGCGAGTTCACGCTCCATCGCAGAGGCGGCGGCGAAGCGGAGGCATTCGCGGATGTCCTCGAGCTGAAGGTCGGGATAGTCGGCTAGGATTTCTTGCTCGCTCATGCCGCCGGCTAGCATGCGGAGAACGGTCGCAACCGGGATGCGTAGCCCCCGGATGCAGGGCACGCCGCCCATCTGGTTCGGGTTCACGGTGATCCGTTCGAAGCTGGTTGCCTGCATGGGGTAGCCTAGTCCATTATCGCAACTCTCCACCATTCAGTGTTCTCAACTTCGAACTGGTAGGAAGACGCTGCGGCCCAGGACCCGAAAATGCGACCATAAAGTTAGGAATTCGACGATCGAGGTAGGCGGGTTTCAAGGTACCGTTACTGCGAATGGACAGATCGCAATTCCCGCGGAAATCATTGTGTAATCTCTGCCAAAAATATGCAAAATCAGGCTGAAGACTTAACTCGTGGGGACGTGACTATTTGGCGGTACATGGACTTGGCGAGATTCGTCTCTATATTAGCTACGCGTAGGTTGTGGTTCGCGAAAGCAGCTACCCTACGCGACGATTCATATGAAGGATTCGCCAAGGCGGCTCGTCTTACAGTCCCACCGGGTTATGACGTTCCTAAATGGATTGCTAGGAAAATGCCTGACGGGAACACATCCCAAATTTCCCCTAGGCAAATGATGGCGGACTTTAGCGATAACGCGGCTGAAGTCTGTGAGAACGCGCGCGAGTATCTCTACGTGAATTCTTGGTGCTTAGGTGAATCTGAGTCCATGGCAATGTGGCAAATCTACGGTTCACTTGGCTCCGGTGTGGCTCTCAAGTCTTCTATCAACCGATACCAGCGAGCAGCCAAGTTCGAAGTAAATTCCTCGCAGTATGCTTTCGGTAACGTCAAGTATCACGATGACCTCGATTCATCTCCCGACATCCAGCGAGACTTCCGTAGTCACATTCCAGTAGGATCTGGGCTGTGGAGCGAGGTTCTTCAGTTGGGCCTACACAAGCGCTCCTGTTACGAGTTCGAGAACGAGTGGCGGGCAGTTTTATACCAGGATCTTCGCACCGATATTGAGGGTATTCCAGTGATCTTTGATTTGGATCAATTGATCAGCGGCGTCTATGTGGGTCCTCGAGCGGAGCTGTTCATGGGCGATGTCGTTTCTTCGATAATGGATAAATTCTTGCTGCGAAAGCCTTTGGAACGGTTGGTCCTGTTAAAATCTCCAAGGATAGAAAAAGCGTCTCCGTCCCTGGGCTATAAATCGCGGTGCCTCGCCCCTGCGTCGCAGCCCCGCAACTGAAGTGCTTCGCAAAAGAATCCGTTAACAATTTGCCGCGAATGCTGATCCGCCCCAAAAAGCACCCGATACGGTGAGTGATAGCGAAGTGCGGCGGCTGAGTTAATGCGACGCCACTCGTTATGTCAGTCAATATTCTGAGGTAACTTATGTCTCTGATTCTTGTTTTCGAAGCAAAATGTTTGACGCCGAACTGTCCGGGTCGCGGAATGGATTTACGCCAACTGCGTTACACTGTGGCCCAAGTTCGTGGGCTTCTCGATGCAGATGAGGCGGTGAATGGCTACTGCGCCTATGGAGATCATCAATGGCCTATTGACCAGCAATTGCGGAAGGATTTGCGGGCGCTCACCCATCTGACAGAGCTGGGTCGTTCTCGAAAGGATTAATAGTCACTTGATGCCAGCGCCCGCCCCCCTACGAACCGGAGCCTGTACTCGAGGTCTGCCCGCCGCTGTCGGAGCCTGACGAAGTGCTGGCTAGAAGGGCCGTCAGGGGATCGGTCGCGCTGGTGCTGTCTTGGGTGCTGGTGTCCGATGACGAACTACCGCCGCTGTGGTGGTGATGTCCGCCGTGGTGGTGACCGGAGGCGGCTTGGGCGCCGGCGTCGAAGGGGGATAGGTTGCCGCTTTGGGAGGCTTGCTGGAATTGGGCGGCCAGGCTCGAGAGGAAGCTCGCTTGCGCGGGGTCGGTTGACTGTTGGGCGGCCTGCTGTAATTTCGAGGCGGCGTCGGCGGTTACTTTCGCGAACTCGGTGGGGTTGGAGGTTTCGAGTTGTTGGAGCTGCTGAAACAGTTGCGCGAACGCGGAGACGTTGATAGTGTCCGAAGATGAGGGACTCGTTGTGCTCGTGGTAGAGGCGCCTTGGGTCGCCGAAGCTACTTGCGACGTCGCGGAGTTGCTGATCTCGTTGAGCAGAGAGTTGTTGATGGAGTTAAGAGTACTGGCAATCGATCCCATTTAATGATTTCGTCCTTCACCCGCTGTTATCGACAGGCAACTGGGGGTACGAATATAGTGCCGGCGTGGGATATAATTAAGTTGTCCCGCCTCCAAGTTGACAAGGCCTTGAAGCTCCTGTATAGTTCTGAAGTACCTGCTGTTTCAATGATTTGTCGAGGTTTTCGACGATGGCCGCCACAGACGAACCGGATGTGGATGTAAACTTCCCGGGAGAGGAAGATTACGCACATCTTATTGAGGACTATAGTCATTTAGCCCCGCCGTCTGAGGGGGAGCTGTTGCAGGGGCACGTCGTCAAGGTCAATCCCAACGAAGTTATTGTCGACTTTGGGTATAAGCTCGAGGGCCTGGTACCTATAGAACAGCTCCGCCTGGCGGACGGTAGTGTTGCGGTCAAGGCCGGGGATCCAATCGACGTTATGGTCGATCGCTCAGGGCCGCCGCAGGAAGGGTACATCCTCCTTTCTTACTCGCGTGCTAGCCGGCTACGGATTTGGGACACGCTCGAACAGGCCATGCGGGATCAACTGCTGGTCTCGGGGCGCGTGCTGGAGCGCACGAAGGGCGGGCTTATTGTAGACGTGGGCGTGCCTGCGTTCATGCCGGGGTCGCAGGTGGATGTGCGGCCGATTCACGATCTGGATCAGTTCGTAGGACAGGATATTCCTGTTAAAGTTCTCAAGCTGAATCGGCGGCGCGGGAATGTGGTGGTGTCTCGCAAGACGGCGCTCGAAGAAAATCTGCAATCGCGCAAGGCTGCGGCTCTGGAACATTTGGCGGAGGGGGCGGTGGTGGTTGGGATCGTCAAAAACCTCACGGAATACGGGGCTTTTGTGGACCTCGGCGGGATTGACGGATTGCTGCATGTCAGCGACATGTCGCATGGGCGGGTGAATCATCCTTCTGAAGTGGTCCATCCGGGCGACGAAATTACCGTCAAAGTTCTCAAGTTCGATCGCGAGAAAGAACGCATATCGCTGGGGATTCGGCAGTTGACTCCTGATCCTTGGGAGACGCTCGGCGAGCGGTTTCCGGCGGGGAGTAGAGTCATTGGGCGGGTGATGAGTATTACCGACTACGGGGCTTTCGTGGAAATTGAACCGGGGGTCGAGGGGCTGATCCACGTCTCGGAAATGACTTGGAGCCGGCGGATGAAGCATCCGGGCAAGCTCGTGAAGGCTGGGGACCAGGTCGAGGCTGTCGTGCTCGAAGTGAAGCCGCGGGAGCGAAGGGTTTCGTTGGGGATCAAGCAACTGGAGGCTGATCCTTGGACTACTGTGGGCGAGCGCTATAGTATCGGCTCGGTGGTCGAAGGGCGGGTGCGGAAGCTGGCGGATTTTGGGGCGTTTCTGGAGATTGAAGAGGGCGTGGACGGGCTGGTGCATGTATCCGATCTCTCGTGGACGAAACACATTAAGCATCCCTCGGAAGTGGTTAAAAAAGGTCAGGTTATGCAGGCGGTGATTCTGGGGATCGATGCGCCGAATCACCGGCTTTCTTTGGGCGTGAAGCAACTGCAGCCGGATGCTTGGGAGAGTTTTTTCCGCTCGCATGAAGTCGGCGATATGGTGCGCGGGCGGGTGGCGCGGGCGGCGGCGTTTGGAGTCTTTGTGGAGTTGGCGCCGGGGGTGGAGGCGTTGTGCCACAAGTCAGAGATCCCGCCGATGCCGGATAAAGGAAGTGCCGAGAGTGCGTTGCCGCGGGGGGACGAATACGACTTTAAAATCATTAAAATGAATGAAGGCGAGAAGAAGATCGGGCTTAGCCTCCGCGCTGTGGCCGAGGACGAGGAACGCACCCGCCTGGAAGATTACCAACGGCAGGCGGCAGCCGCTACTATGACAATAGAGGAAGCGATGCACATTCGCGGAAAAGGGGAAGACCGGTAAAATGACCAAGGCCGAATTGATCGAGGAAGTTTCGCGCGTGGTGGAAATGACGCGCAAGGATTCGGAGGTCATCGTAGAGGCGATCTTCGATAGTGTGGTGAAATCCTTGCGTGGCGGCGACAAAATCGAAATTCGCGGGTTTGGCAGCTTCCGGACTCGGCAGCGGCAACCGCGAGTGGGCCGCAACCCTAAGACGGGCGCTCGGGTGGAAGTGCCGGCGAAGCGGATTCCCTACTTCAAGCCCAGTAAGGAATTGAAGGATCTGGTGAATAACGACCACAGTCCGGCTAGCGGTGAGGCGGCGCCGGTCGCATAGCTGCGGCTTCGTATGGATCATTTGTGGAGCCCGTGGAGATATCAATATGTCTCCTCCGCGGGCGGGGTTCCGGCGGGGAAAGATTTCTGCTTGTTCTGTCTGGTGGCGCAGGGGACGCACGAGGACGCAAAAAACCTGGTGGTACTGCGGGCGGAGCAGTGTTTTGTGTTGCTGAACCGGTATCCGTATTCGAGCGGTCATTTGATGATTGCGCCTTACGCGCACGTTTCGACGCTGGAGGATGCTGAGGTCGGCACTCTCGAAGAAATGATGCGGGTGGCGCAGCGGTGTGAGGCGGCGTTGCGCAAAGTTTATCGGCCCGACGGGATGAACTTCGGGTTCAACATCGGGCAGGCGGCTGGGGCGGGTATTGCAGGGCACATTCACCTGCATGGATTGCCGCGGTGGGCGGGCGATACCAGTTTTATTACGACTGTCGGGGAGACGCGGGTGCTGCCGGAGGATCTGGAGAGCACCCGGTTAAAGCTGACGGCTGCCTTAACTAAGTGATTGGACCGCGGCGTGCTTGTGCATTGGCATGTCAACTGCGATCCCGGAGCCACTGGCGACCGATCTAGAAGAACCTCTTGCGCGGCTGGTGGCTTTCGAGCCTACTTCCCTTCCGGTGTTGAGCGTTTATCTGAACACTCAGCCGGATCAGCATGGGCGGGCGCCGGAGATGGCGCCTTATCTCAATCGCGAATTCAAAGCGCTGGCGCGGACTTGGGCGGCCGGATCTGACGAGCGTCACAGTTTCGATCATGACGTGGAGCGGATCGTAGCCTATGCTACGGATCAAATCGAACACGCGGCTAATGGCGTTGCGATTTTCGCGTGCTGGGGCGCGGGGGAATTTTTCGAGGCGGTGCAGTTGACCACTCCGGTGAGCGATAACCGGGTTTACGCTTACAACCAACCTCATCTATATCATCTGGCGCATTTGGAGGAGCAGTATCCGCGCTATGCGGCGGTGCTGACGGACACGAATACGGCGCGGATTTTTGTGTTCGGGCTGGGGCAGGTGGTAGGGGCGGAAGAGGTGAAGGGCAAGAAGGTTCACCGGGTGAAAGTGGGCGGATGGTCACAGGCGCGCTATCAGCGGCGGGTGGGGAATGCGCATCAGGAGCACGCGAAGGAAGTGGTGGACCGGCTGGTCGAGATTGTTCGCGAGGACAAGGTGACGCACATCGTTCTGGCGGGCGATCCGGTGGTGATGCCGTTGCTCGAGGCGCTGCTGCCGCAGGAGATGGTGGCGATGGTCGAGACCATGAAGATGGATATTCATGCTTCGGACTCGGATGTATTGAGCGCTACGCTCGAGAAGCTTCAGGAAGAGGACGTGAAGACGTCGGCGGAGAAAGTGGAGCGGCTGCTCGCGCAATACCGGGCGCGGGGGTTGGCGGTGGTGGGTCCGGAGGAGGCTTTGGAGGCGCTGGCGAATGGCCAGGTGGAGGAGTTGCTGGTAAGTGGCGCGCTAGAGGAGAGCCATCCTGAGCCGGAGGAAGTGGACGCGATTCTGGCGCCGGAGATCCCGGATGCGGAGGGTGGAACTCAGAGCCTGGAACCACGGCAGGCTTCGCTGCCGGATTTGCTCGTCACGAAGGCTAAGCAGACGGGTGCTGAGGTCACTTTTATCGAAGATCCGGCGTTGCTTGAGGCGGTGGGAGGCGTGGGGGCGTTTTTGCGCTGGCGGGCTTGATGGTACGTGGGGTGCTAAGGAGAGTGTATGGCTAAAATCACTGAGGCTTCGCGCGAGCATATCGCGGATGCAAATTTTGCTTTTCCTAAGGAAAAGAAGGAACCGATTCATGATGCGGCCCACGTGCGGAACGCGATTGCTCGCTTCAATCAGGTGGAGGGAGTGAGCGAGCAGGAGCGGGACGCGGCGTGGAAGCGCATCAAAACCGCTGCTAAGAAACACGGGGTGGATGTGAAGGAGAAGAGTTGGCGCGAGTTGAAGTGAGGGGCGGCCGGGAGTTGTCCGGCGGCCCCTCCCTCAAACTGGGCCTAGTGTTGGATCTGCCCCACTCTTTTGCCATGTACGGGCAGGAGCGAATGTGTCTGGACCCAATCGGCTACGTTGGTTCCGAGCGCCTGCCCGACGTTGGTGGCGGTGCGAAAGTGAATACCGGCAAAAACCCGCGCGTTTCGAACCTCATCGTTAGCCGCCGAAATGCTTGAGAAGAAGCGAGTCACGCCTAACATCACGTCGGAAGTCACGCTGAACGAATTCCGATCGCCAAAATAGTTCGCCAGGACACGGCCCGCCGCGCCGCTCACGCAGGAATGGCCGGATGGATATTCGGGATGCACGGGCGTCGCGAACAACGGGTTCCAGGTGGGATCGGGCGACGTCGCAGGATTGATGGCGGTGTCGGTAGGCTCGTGGATAGCGGTGATAGGCCTCCAGAAAAGATAGTGAGCTTTCGCTTCCCAGCAACCAATCGCGGCGTCGGCCATGGCGACGTTCGTTAAAGCCAGAAGGCGCGCATTTTCCGAGAAGGCAAGGTGATTGGCGGTGGCGAGCGAAATGGCGATCTGATCCCAATAGTAGGGCGCTGTGCTCGCATTCCAGAACAGGCTATACAGCGTTTCGTCGGGCGAGCGGACGACGCTCGTTAAGCTGCCCCATAGTTTGGTCTCATTAAAGTCCGTGGCGTATTGTGTGCTAGCGAGAGCCGGAGGGCCGGCTGGCCGGAATTGGCTGGGTGAGTTGATCGACCACGGGGTCATATAGGAAAACTGCAGACCGGCGAATGGCACTCCCGGCGAAGTGGTGCGCCATACTCCGATGGCGACGACTCCGAAGAAGGGAGGCGGCGTGGGGGTGAACCCATCCGTGTTGCGCCAGGCCCAGATGGCGGCGGCTACCTGATCGCCCCAGTTAATCCCGCGCTGAATGGACTCGCTATGCTCAGCCGCAGGCCCGCTGGCGATACCCGCGAGGGAGATCGCTCGTTGGTTATCGAGTGTAGTCTGCTGGCTCGGAAATAGCAGGACTAAGCTGGCATAAGCGGCTTCGACGGCTGCGGCCCGTTCGGAGGCTCCATGCGGTGCGTCGGCGGTGACGTGTAGGGGCGTATGCCGCCCCTCGATGCCGTTCACGGCGTCAAAGACCGAGGCTTGGACGATCGCCGCTACGCGAGTGGTGACTAGCGGATTCGTATTGGCTACATGCGCAGCCTGGAACATGATCACATTCCAGTCAGTAATTTCGTCAGCGTGTGAGATTCCCGTTCCTAGTTTAGTGAGGACCAGGAAAATCGACCAAAACACAGCAGTCTTTTTCATGGGAATAGATCCCTCCTTTACGACAATCGAAGCCAACTTCGCTTCAGATGGCCGCCACGCTACTCCCATTTCTGAGGAAGCACAAGGGGACACCTATTCCCTGTCGGTCTTCGAGGATTCAAGGACGAGTTTTCGGTTACGGGTGGTGATGGATGGACGGCCGGGCGGGAGAGTGGAGCACGTGGGAATCTCGCGGGCGGCGTAGTAATTTAGGCCGTACTGCAGAGTCCGGCTGACGTTTTCTATACAGGCGGTGGGGATTGCGTCCTGGTGCGATCGCCAGAAGGCGCGGACGGACACGGTGTTGTCTAACGCGGGGAAGGTGGCGTATTTCAGGTATGCGACGCCTATTGCGGCGGCTAAGGCTACAGTTAGTAGGGCGCAATCGGGTTTCTTTGACAGCAGCCAGACGGCTATCGCGGGGGCGAGGAAGATCAGGCCGATGGGAGCGAAGATTACGTGGGTGCGGGATAGGCCGGATAGCAGGGCGGCGGGGAGGATCGCGGTTACGGTGGGGAGGGCGATCAGTAACAATGCGCACGACACTAGCCACACCGCTTTGAAACGGGCGGATTCCCAGGCTGCTGCTAAGAGGATCGCGACGCCGGGTAGCAGCGGCAGCAAGTAGCCGGGGAGTTTGTTTCTTGCAATCGAGAAGAACAACAAGCCGTATAAGAGCCACAGGGCGAGAAGGAGAAGACGGCGGTCGTTGTAGAGCTGGCGTTTCGCGAGCAGGGCGGCTAGCGGTGTCCAGGGGAAGAGTCCGGCTAAGAGGACGGGGATGTAATACCAGATGGGCTGGACGTGTTCTAGAGACGGGGTCAGGAAGCGGGCTACGTGTTGTTTCCAGAAGAAGTCATCCCAGAAGGCTGCGCCGTTGCGGAGCCAGCATAAGACGAACCAGGGGGCGGCTACGATTACGGCGGCGGCTAGGACGTGAAAACGTTTGCGGGTGATGAGAAGCACTGGCGCGAACAGGACTACGGGGACGAAACCTTTTCCTAGGATCGACAGGCCGAGAAATGCGCCGGCTAGAAGTGCTCGGCGGTCATCGAAGACTGCGATTAGTATGGCGGCGCCTAGGGCGGCGGACATGGGGAGGTCGGTCAGGGCGGCGAAGCTGTAGGCCATCCAGCCGGCGGATGTCGCTAGGATTGCAGTCGCGGCTAACGCGAGGCGCGGGGTGAATTCTCTCGCTAGAGTTGCGTAGAAGAAGATCAGGAACGCTACGCTGATTAACGCTTCGGGCAGGCGGGCGGCCCATTCGTCGGGGAGACGGGCGAGATGGCCTAGCGCTGTCAGCCAGTACGTCAGCGGGGGCTTTTCGAACCACGGTTGAGCGTTTAAGCGCGGGGTGATCCAGTCGCCGGTGGCGGCCATATCGCGGCCAATCGCGGCATAGCGGGGTTCGTCGGGGCCCAAGAAGCCGACTCCGCCCAAGTGCAAAACGTACAACAGCAGCAGAGGGACAATGAGCCAGCTACGCGACAAGTCTTCAGTATAATGAAGCGACGCGCTCGTAACATCTTGAAGGCTGGCGCGTCAGAGGGATTGAGAAATGAAAATTGTCGCGAGTTTCCTGCTGGCCAGCTTCGCCGTGCTCGGCCAGGGCCAGAACACTGCCAAGTCCGCGCTCGACAAGCCGACGCTAGAGGCGTATCTGCGTTACGCGGAGTTGTGGATTCCGCAAGTCACGGTAAATATCGACGATCCTAAGCCATCGAGTACGCTCGATGGTTATTACGACGTCAACGTGCATTTGGTTTACAACGGGGCGACTAAGGACGAGTTCTATTACGTCTCCAAAGACGGCAAGAACATCATCAAAGGGCAGACTTATAACGTCACGCGGAGTCCGTTCCAAAGCAACCTGGACTTGCTGAAGACGGACTCGCAGCCTAGCTACGGAGCGGGCGCGGGGGCCGCGGTCAACCTAGTGGTATTCAGCGATTTCCAGTGTCCGTTTTGCCAAAAGGAAGAGCAGGAGCTGCGCAAGAACATCCCAATGGCGTTCGGCGATAAAGTGCGTGTGACGTTCGTCGATTTTCCGCTGACGCAGATTCATCCTTGGGCGATGAAGGGCTCGGTTGCGGGGCGTTGCGCTTACCGGATGAGTCCAGCGGCGTTTTGGGATTATCACGATTGGGTTTACGAAAACCAGAAGGACATTACGCTGGAGAACTTCGATAACAAGTTCCAGGAGTTCGCGAAGAACAAGGGCCTGGATGCGTTGCAGCTAGGGCGTTGCATGGACGATAAGACGTCGTCCGCGGAAGTCGAAAAGAATATGGATCTGGGACACAGGCTCGCGGTGAGCGCGACGCCCACGCTGTTCATCAATGGACGCAAGCTGGACGGCGGCATGGACTGGAATGTACTGCAGCAGTTGTTGCAGATTGAGATCGATCATAAGGCGGCGGAAGCGAAGACCGTGGCTTCGGCGGGGAGTCCTAAGAAGGACGACAGCTGCTGCACCGTCGAGATTCCGAAGCTCGGGGCCAAGAAGTAACTTTGATGCGAAAAACAGCCCAGTGGATTTTGTTGTTGTCGCCGCTGGCGCTTCTCGCGGCGGATGTTAATCCGGACACGTATCTGGCGCACATCAAGTATCTGGCGTCGCCGGAGTTGAAGGGGCGGGCGACGGGGAGTCCGGAACTTGAAAAGGCCGCGGCTTATATTGCTGGGCAGTTCCAATCTTTCGGTCTGAAGCCGATCAGCGGGAAGAGTTATGAGCTGGCTTTTCCGGCGGAGCTGGGCGCGAGGCTCGGGACTGACAATGGGTTCACAGTCAGTGACGCGGGCTCTAAACAGACATTGAAGGAAGGCCAGGATTTCGTTCCGTTCAATTTTTCTACCAACGGGAAGTTCAACGGGGCGGTGGTGTTTGCCGGGTACGGCATCACGGCCAAGGAATACAACTACGACGATTACGCAGGGATCGATGTTAAGGACAAGCTGGTCCTGATTCTGCGTCATGAGCCGCAGGAAAGCGATGACAAGAGCGTTTTCGGCGGAAAGAAGCTGACCGAGCACGCGACGTTCATCAGCAAGATGGTGAACGCTAAGATGCATGGAGCGCGCGGGGTCATTTTGATCAATGACGTGGCGGCGCATGCGGGGTCCGATGACAAACTGGAGAAGTTTGGGTCGAACGGCGGCCCGCGCGATGCCGGGATTTTCTTCGTGCAGATGAAGGCGGCCGAGGCAGAGAGTTGGTTCCGCGCGGAAGGGCGGGATCTGCGGCAGGTTGAAAAAGAGATTGACAGCGATCTGAAGCCGCGGTCGTTTGCGCTGGCTAAAGTGGACGTGGATTTGTCGGTGGATTTGATTCACGAAACCAAGACAGTTCACAATGTCGCGGCGTATTTGCCCGGGAAGACTTCTGAATACGTGATCATTGGCGCGCATTACGATCATCTGGGGTTGGGCGATGAGCATTCGCTGGCTCCGAATCAGATGGGCGTGGTGCATCCGGGCGCGGACGATAATGCTTCGGGCACCGCTGGTGTGATCGAACTGGCGCGCTGGTTTTCAAAGCAGCCGCAGCCGCAGCGCGGGATTCTGTTCATGACTTTCGCAGGCGAAGAACTGGGACTGCTGGGCAGCAACTGGTATGTGAACCATCCGGCGCTGCCGGAAGCGAACGCGGTGGCGATGCTGAACCTGGACATGATCGGACGGGTCCAGGGTGGCAAGATTTTCGTCAGTGGGGCGCAGACGGGGACTACGTTTGCGAAGATCCTCGAAGAAGTGAAGCTGCCGGCGCCGCTGCGGATTGATGAGTCGGGCAAGAACTCGGGGACGAATATGAGCGATGCCAGCGACCATGCGTCGTTCGCATCGAAACAGATTCCGGTGTTGTTTTTCTTTTCCGGGCTGCATGCGGATTATCACAAGCCTAGTGACACGGCCGATAAAATCGACGCGGTCGACGCGGCGAAGTTGCTGGACTATGTGGCCGATATCGCTACGCATCTGGCGGACGACGCGGATCGTCCGACTTTCGTGCGCGTGGCGCGGCCACCGGCGGGTCCGGTGTCGGGTGGTGGCGGTGGGGCTTCGGGATACGGGCCGGATTTCGGCAGCATTCCGGATTTCAATGAGCCTCCCAAGGGCGTGCGCTTTGCGGATATCCGGGAAGGCAGTCCCGCGGCTAAGGCGGGGCTGAAACCGGGCGACATTATGATTGAGTTCGCAGGCAAGCCTATTGGCAACCTTTACGACTTCACGTACGCTTTGCGCGACAGTAAAGCGGGGGACTTAGTACTAGTCAAGGTGCTGCGCGGGGACCAGACAATTGATGCGAAAGTACTGCTCACGGAGCGAAGGTAATTTGTCATACTGAGTTTGTCAGAGACAAGCTGGAGACAAATGAACGCTCGCAAATTACCCCCACTTATTTTGCACCCATTCGCGGACGCCGGCGGCCCGGAAAAGCTGGTCGAGAGCTCGCGCGCAAGTCTAGTGCTGCAGGGACTGCTGCCGGCGGGGGATCGCAACACGCAGGACGTTGAGCGGACGCTGCTCGAAGGGCGGTTTTGCGAAATCCGCATGTTGTTTTATGTGGGCAAGGATTTGCTGCGCTGGATCGAACAGTGCCTGGAACTGGTGGAGCGGACGCCTGAATTATCCGGCACCGGTATTAAGTACCAAAGCTTCGCGGCGTATCTAGTGGGCCACACGCCGGAAGCCGTGCAGGCGAAACTCAAGAAGTGGGGCGTGTCGGATTACCGGTCGATTTTTTCGCGCGCGCTGGGCTTGAGCGCGGTGTTCGGCGAAGTGCCGCAGCGCGAGATGCTGACGGATGAGTTTATTCGCCACTATTACCGCTATGCCGATCAGTTATTCCAGATCCGGCAGGGCGAGGCTGTGTTCACCGATGTTTCCGAGCGGGGATTTGAGCTGGAGATTTTTGCATCGGGTGAATACTCGCGGATGCTGGAACGCGAGTGGGCTGAGACTTAAACCTTAGAACCTCAATTCCCTTCCCTCCTTTCCGGCGCTGCTAAGATAGCTTTAAGAGAAAACGCCGTGAGATCCCTGTCTACTATTGCTTTCGCGATTTTGCTCGCTTCCGCGCCGGCGCGTGCGCAGAAAGATTTATCCGGCGAGACGCGAATGCGGCTGATGCTGGACGAGCTGGATAATCTCGGCAGCGTCATGATGATTGCGGCGCATCCCGACGACGAAAATACGGCACTGCTCGCTTACCTCGCGCGGGGGCGGCATGTGCGCACGGCTTACCTTTCGTTGACCCGCGGCGAGGGCGGACAGAATCTGATCGGCAGCGAGCAAGGGGACCAACTGGGGATCGTCCGCACTCAGGAACTGCTGGCGGCGCGGCGCATCGATGGTGCGGAGCAGTATTTTACGCGCGCTATCGATTTTGGGTTTACGAAGACGGTGGATGAGACGCTGGGGAACAAGTGGCCTCGCGAAAAGGTGCTGGGCGACGTGGTCTGGGCGATCCGGCGTTTTCGGCCGGACGTGATTATTCTGCGCTTCACGGGGACGCCGCGGGATGGGCATGGGCAGCATCAGGCCTCGGCGATCCTGGGCAAAGAGGCGTTTACGGCGGCGGCGGATCCGGCGCGGTTTCCGGAACAATTGAAGTACGTCAAGACCTGGCAGGCACAACGGTTGATGACGAACCTGGCGGCATTCAATGCCGAGCAACAAAAAGAGGTGGAGAAGATTCCGGAGAAGTTGGCCGTGGATTTGGGCGCTTATTCGCCGGAGCTGGGGTATTCGTATAACGAGATTGCGGGCATGAGCCGCAGCGAGCATCGCAGCCAGGGGATGGGGACGGCGCAGCGCAAGGGCGCGCTCATCAATTATTTCGTGACGGATCGCGGGGATAAAGCCACCAAGGATATATTCGAGAGCATCAATATTGGATGGTCGCGGCTGGAGGGCGGCGCCGAGGTGGATGCGCTGCTGAAACAGGCTGAGGCGGCGTTTGTGCCGGCGCATCCGGAGGCGCTGCTGCCGGTGCTGTCGAAGACCCGGGCGGCGATGGCGGCGGTGGTCGCGTCGAGCAAGAGTCCGTTGGCTGGGGACAGGCTGGTGGAGTTGGATGAGGCGATCGCGCTGGCCGGGGGCGTTTCGGTGGAAGCGCAATCCGACAGGCCTCAGGTTACGCCGGGGGCGTCGTTCAAAGTCACGTTGACGGCGCTCGCGCGGAATCCGGGCGAGGTCACGCTGCGCGGCGTGAAGTTGTCGGGAATCGAAGGGGTGGCGCAGCCGACGGTGGCGTCGACGGTTTTGGTTTACAACAAGCCGGTGGAATTTCCGGTCACTATAAAAGTGCCGGAGGCGCAGCCTTATTCGCAGCCTTATTGGCTGGAATTGCCAAAGGACAACGCGATGTATTCGGTGCCTAAGCAGGAAGAGGTTGGGGATCCGGAGAATGCTCCGGTGTTGTCGGCGGAGTTCCGAGTGCAGGTGGGCGGCACGGAAATCACGCTGAAGCGCGCGGTGGAGCGCAAGTATGTGGACCGAGTTTACGGAGAGCTGACGCGGCCGCTGGCGATTGTGCCTCCGGTGAGCGTGGAGTTTGGCGGAGAGGCTCTGGTGTTTCCCAATAACCAAGCGCGACGGGTGGAGATTCCAGTGATGTCGACTACCGGCAAGGCGTCGGGCGAGATTCATCTGGAAGTACCGGCCGGGTGGAAGGTGGAACCGGCTTCGCAGAAATTCGATCTGGCGGGTGCGGATGAGCAGACCATGGCGGCGTTCACGCTGTCGCCTCCCGCGGGAGATTCGGATGTGTCCCTGCGGGCGGTGGCGACGGTGGGCGACCGCGTGGTCGCCAGCAGCACGCACGTGATCGATTATCCGCACTTTCCGGCGCAGACGCTGTTCCCTACCTCGGACGCGCGGCTGGTGCGCAGCGACATTAAAACGCTGGCGCATACGGTTGGTTACATTACCGGCGCGGGCGACGAAGTGCCGGAAGCGCTGCGGCAGATGGGGTGCGAGGTGATGTTCCTTTCTCCGGAAGATCTGGCGCGTGGGGATTTGAGTAAGTACGACGCGATCGTGACTGGGGTGCGCGCATTCAATACTCGGCCTGACTTGCGGTTGAATTATCAGCGGCTGTTCAAGTACGCGGAAGAGGGCGGGACGCTCATCGTGCAATACAACACTCCGGATGGCGGCGGGCCTCCGGGATCGGCGCAGGCGGCGGAGACTTCGACGCTGGCGCATGTGGGTCCTTATCCGATTAAGACGGGTCGCGACCGGGTGACGATTGAAGAGGCTCCGGTGACGTTTCCGAATCCGAATAGCGTGCTGCTGCATTCTCCGAATGAGATCACGGCGAAGGATTTCGAGGGGTGGGTGCAGGAGCGCGGGTTGAACTTTGCTTCGGAGTGGGATCCGCGGTATCAGAGTGTGCTCGAATCGCACGATCCTGGGGAGAAGGAACTGTTGGGCGGGGAATTGTACACGCGCTATGGCAAGGGCGCTTACATATTCACTTCGTATGACTGGTTCCGCGAGCTGCCGGCGGGAGTGCCTGGGGCGTACCGGCTGTTCGCCAACATGCTAAGCGCGGCGAAAGTTCAGTGATGGAGCCGCTTCCCGAGAAGGTGATTCTGGACGAACCACCGCCGTTCTTGGGGACTTGGGGACGCGTTTACCACTTCGTGCTGGCCTTCCTCGCGTTGGTGATATGTCTCGCCTGGTTGTTCACGAAACATTACGCTCCGCCAGCCTGAACGATGACCACGCTTGACTGGATTGTCCTGTTCGGGTGGCTGACATTCCTGGTTTCCTACGGGCTGTGGCGCGGGCGTGGATCGAACAGCGTCAATCAATTTTTGCTGGCTGGAAAGACGATGCCGTGGTACGCCATGGGTCTGTCGATCATGGCCACGCAGGCTAGCGCGATCACTTTCATCTCGACTACGGGGCAAGCTTACGTCGACGGCATGCGTTTCGTGCAATTCTACTTTGGACTGCCGGTGGCGATGGTGATTCTATCGGCTACGGCGGTGCCGATTTTTCATCGGGCTAAGGTTTACACGGCTTACGAATATCTGGAGCAGCGGTTTGACGCTAAGACGCGGTCTCTGGTCACGATCATTTTTTTGATAGGGCGCGGGCTGGGCGCGGGGATTGCGCTGGCGGCGCCTTCAATCGTGATGTCGGTGGTGCTGGGGTGGCCGTATTACTTGACGACGCTCGTGATGGGCGGGCTGATCATTCTTTACACGACGTTGGGCGGCATTAAGGCGGTTACTTACGCTGACGTGCAGCAGATGATGATGATCATGGGGGCGCTGATTCTGGCGCTGGTGATCGCGATTTGGAAGCTGCCGCATGATGTTTCGTTCTTGGACGCGGTGCGGATCGCGGGGGCGGCGGGGAGGCTGAACGCGGTCGACACGCATTTCGATTTGAACAGCCGGTACAACTTGTGGAGCGGGTTGATCGGCAGCACGTTTTTGATGCTGGCTTATTTCGGTACGGATCAGAGTCAGGTCCAACGATATCTGACGGGGAAATCGATCGGGCAGAGCCGGCTGGGGTTGTTGTTGAACGCGATGGCTAAGGTGCCGGTGCAGTTTTTCATTTTGTTTATCGGCGCGATGGTGTTCGTGTTTTTCATTTTCGAGCGGCCGCCATTGTTGTTTCAGCCGGTGGAGTTGAAGCGGTTGGAGCAGACGGCGGAGTTTCGGGGGTTGGAGGGGCGGTACCGGCAGGCGCTCGATGAGCGGGAAACGGCGGCGCGGAAGATGAAGGACGGCGGGTCCGGCGACGAATTTCGCGCGGCTCAGCAGAAAGTGAATGCGGTACGCGATGAGGCTGGGAAGTTGAGTTCGGACAGCGATACGAACTATATCTTTCTATCGTTCGTGACGACCTATTTGCCGCGGGGGTTGGTGGGGTTGATTCTGGGCGTGATTTTCACGGCGGCGATGTCGGCTAGTTCGGGGGAGATCAATTCGCTGGCTACGGTCAGCATGATTGACGTTTATCAGCGGCACTTTCATCGGCAAGGGTCGGATCGTCATTTTTTGATGGCGTCGCGGGTGGCTACGGTGTTTTGGGGGCTCTACGCGGTCGCGTTCGCGAATTTCGCGCAGGGGTTTGGGGCGTTGATTGAGGCGGTGAATCAAGTGGGGTCGTTGTTCTACGGGAGTATGTTGGGCGTGTTCGTGGTGGCGTTCTTCATGAAACGCGCGGGGGGGACGGCGGCGTTTTGGGGAGTCCTGGCAGGTCAGGCGACTACTTTCGCGGTGGCGCGATTCACGCCGATTGCTTACCTTTGGTACAACTTGATCGGGTGCGTAGTGGTGTTGGTGGTGGCGTGGTCCATTACGCTTGGAGCACCGCGTTCAGCGAACCTTGGCGGTAGCCTTCCAGATCGAGCGTGACGTAGTGGAAGCCTAGGGGCTTGAAGATGGCGGTGAACTTTTGCGCCATTTCGAGCGTCATGGCGCGGTCTAGTTCTTCGGGGGCCACTTCTATGCGGACGATGTCGCCGTGGAAACGGACGCGAAATTGGCGGAAGCCTAGGGCGCGGATGGCTTCTTCGCCGCGGTCTACTGTCTTCACGTTTTGAATCGTCACTGGGGTTCCGTAGGGGATGCGGCTGCTTAGGCAGGCTGACGCGGGGCGGTCCCAGGTGGTGAGGCCGGCTCGTTGTGACAGGGCGCGGATTTCGGATTTCGTCAGACCGGCGTCTACTAGCGGGGCCTTCACGCCATGCAGCTTTGCGGCGCCTTGGCCAGGGCGGTAGTCGCCCAGGTCGTCTACGTTTACGCCGTAGATCACGTGGGCGATGCCTCGTTCGGCTGCTGCGGCGGCCAGGCGGGTGAAGAGTTCGTCTTTGCAGTGGAAGCAGCGGTCGGGGTTGTTGGCTACGTAGGCGGGGTTGTCGAACTCGCGGGTTTCTACGTATTCATGGCGGATACCGTGCTCGCGCGCGAAAGACTCGGCGTCGGATTTGTGGGACTCGGGGAGCGAGGCGGAGTCGGCTGTGATGGCTACTGCATTGGCACCGAGGACTTGGGTGGCGGCCCAGGCTAGGTAGGCGGAGTCGGCGCCTCCGGAGTAAGCGACAATCACGCTGCCCATATCTTGGAGCGCGGTGAAGAGATGGCGCTCTTTCTGATCCATGATCCTATTGTAGAGTGGATTCATGAAGTCGATTGTTGTATTGGTGGTATTGGGCGTGGCGGCGTTGGCGCAGACTCCGGAGGCTACTTATCTGGAGGCCCGGGCGGCGCTGCAGAAAAAAGACTTTGAAGGAGCGGTCAAAATCCTGCGGCCGCTGGCGGAGGGCGGGATGGCGCGGGCGCAATCGACGCTGGGCGGCATGTACGCTTCCGGGTTCGGCGTTCCGCAGAGTTATACCGAGGCCGTAGGATGGTTCCAAAAATCGGCGGCGCAGGGATTCCCGGAAGGCGAAACCAACCTCGGCATCGCGATGGGCAACGGACAAGGGATCGCTAAGAACGAGGAGCAGGCGGTGATGTGGTTCCGCAAGGCGGCGGACCAAGGGTACGCCCCCGGGCAGTATTTCATGGGCAACATGTACCGCTACGGCACTGGCGTGAAGCAGAGTCCGGCGGATGCGTTGACGTGGTATCGCAAGGCGGCGGAACAGGCGTTCCCCAAGGCTTGGACCAGTATGGGCGAGATGTATGACAAGGGCGAAGGGGTTCTGATCGATCCGGTGGAATCCTACAAATGGCTGGTGATGGCTGCGGTGCGCGGGGACCAGGAAGCGAACCAATACATTGCGGGCGTGGCCGGCAAGATGACGGCGGCGCAAATCGACGAGGCGAAGAAGGCGGCGGTGGAGTGGTCGAAGAGCCACACCAAGGCGCCCTAAAAGTTGAAGTAGAGCGGGTTGCCGTCGGGGTCGGGGAGTTCGGCGGTGCGCGACGGATAGTGGGCGGCGCGGATTGCTCGGCTCAATCCTTTGCGATCACTTGGCGCGTTTCGAACGCACACGAACATGCCGGCGCCGGGGGAGCCATGAATCAATCCGTCGGCGGCGAGTTCTTCATACGCGGCGAGCACGGTGTTGCGGGAAACTCCTAGTAGCTTCGACAAAAGGCGTGTTGAGGGGAGGCGGGCATTGGTGGGTGCGTGGGTGATGCTGCTCACGATCTGGCGGTGGATTTGGCGGGAGAAGGCTTCAGGCGCGGCGCGGTCCACGGTGATCGGCGGGATGAAGAGGTCCTGGCGGCGTCGCAAAGTGGCTCCCCTAAGTGGACCTTTTCATCCTAACTTTTTTGGGGGATGATTGGCCGAGGAGGGATAGTTATGATTTCTGGCGGCAATGCGACGGTTTTCGTTTCGAATATGGATCGGGCGGTCAAATTCTATTGCGACGTGCTGGGGATGAAGCTGAGTAATCGATTCGGCGATCACTGGGCGACGGTGGAGGCGGGCAAGGGGTTGACGATCGGTCTGCACCCGGCTTCGTCGAAGTACCCGGCGCCGGGGACCAAGGGAGCGATGATGCTCGGCCTCGAGATCGATGAGCCGATCGAAGGCGTGATTTCGCGGCTCAACGCGAGGGGAGCGAATATCACCGGACCCGTCGTCAACGACATGTCGGGGCGGTTCGTTCACTTCGACGACCCCGACGGCAACGAGATCTACTTTTGGGAAACCGTACCTGCTGAGGCTCTACTGCAGCGGTAGGTCCTCCTGCGGACCGACGGCTTCCGTTTCCGGAATGAGGCTAGCTGCGGCGACTTGATCGCCGGCTTCTACGTTCACCAGACGGACGCCTTGCGTGGAGCGGCCGGCTTGGCGGATGGTGCCCGACTCGATGCGGATGATTTGGCCTTGCTTGGTGATGATCATCAGGTCGGAATCTTCCTTGACGGAGAGGATGCCGATGACTTTGCCGACACGCGGGGTGGTCTTCATGTTGATGACTCCCTTGCGGCCGCGGGCGGTTAGGCGGTAGTCGACGAGTGGCGTGCGCTTGCCGAAACCGTTCTCGGAGATGGAGAGGATCAGGCCGTCCTTTTCGACGATTTCGACGCCGACCAGGTAGTCGCCTTCTTCGAGTTCCATGCCGCGGACGCCGCGGGCGGGGCGGCCCATCGGGCGGACGTCGGATTCCTTGAAGCGGCAGGCCATGCCTTCGTGGGTGCCGAGGAAGATGTAGTTTTCGCCGTTTGTTAAGCGGGCGGCCAGGAGTTCATCGCCGTCGTCGATGCCTAGGGCGATGATGCCGCGCTGCAGCGGGTTGTCGAACTCGGTGAGCTCGCATTTCTTGATCACACCTTGTTTGGTCACCATGACGATGAATTTGCCGGCTACGAATTCCTTCACCGGGAGGAATGCCGTCACGGATTCATCGGGCTGGAGGTTGATAAGGCCGGAACTGTGCTTGCCTTTGCCGGTGGTGGTGGCGTCGGGGATGTTGTAGATCTTGAGCCAGTAGACGCGGCCTTTGTTGGTGAAGATCAACAAGTAGGCGTGCGTCGAGGCGATGATCAGGTGCTCGACGACGTCTTCGGCGCGCGTCGACATGCCGATGCGGCCTTTGCCACCGCGGGTCTGGCGGCGGTAGGTGTCGACGGCGGTGCGCTTGAGGTAGCCGCCGCGGGTTACGGTTACGGCTACGTCTTCTACTTGCACCAGGTCTTCGAGGCGAATCTCGCCGGTGTCCTCTACGATTTCGGTGCGGCGGTCGTCACCGAAGTCTTTTTGGACTTCTTTCAGTTCCTTGACGACTACGGCGCGCAGGACTTTTTCGGAGCTTAGGATGTCCAGGTATTCGGCGATCTGCTTTTGGATGTCGGCTAGTTCGTCGATGATTTTCTGCTGCTCCATGCCGGTGAGGCGCTGAAGTTGCAGTTCGATGATGGCTTGGGCTTGGCGCTCGCTGAAGCGGGGGCCGCGGCCGCCATCGGCGGCTGTCAACGTTGGGTCGGCGTCGACCATCTTCGCGTAGGCGGCGGCTTCGGCGGGCGTGATGAAATTCATCAACGCTTCGCGGGCTTCACGCGGGGTCTTCGACGCTCGAATTAAGGCGATGACTTCGTCGATGTTGGTTAGGGCGCGCTGGAAGCCCAGTAAGATGTGCTCGCGGTCACGGGCCTTGCGAAGAAGGTAATCCGTGCGTCGGCGTATGACATCAATGCGGTGTTCGATGAAACGCTTTAGGGCGTCGAGCAGGCCGAGCTCGCGCGGCTGGCCGTTGACGATGGCTAGCAGGATGACGCCGAAGTTCACCTGCATTTGCGTTTGCTTGTACAGGTTGTTGAGCACTACTTCGGCTTGCTCGCCGCGTTTGAGCTCGAACACGATGCGCATACCGTCGCGGTCGCTTTCGTCGCGGATTTCGGAGATGCCTTCTAGCTTCTTTTCGTTGACTAAACCGGCGCTGTATTCGATCAGGCGGGCTTTGTTGACTTGATAGGGAAGCTCGGTGACGATGATGGCTTCGCGGTCCTTGCCCATCTTTTCTGTGGCGGCTTTCGCGCGCACCTTGATGGAGCCGCGACCGGTCTTGAAGTAATCGTAGATGCCTTCGCGGCCCAGGATGATGCCGCCTGTCGGGAAGTCGGGGCCCTGCACCATCTCGATCAGCTTGGGGAGTTGGATGGCGGGGTTCTGCACCAGCGCGATGCAGGCTTCAACGATCTCGCGCAGGTTGTGGGGCGGTATCTTGCTGGCCATACCGACGGCGATGCCTTCGCTGCCATTGACCAGCAGGTTGGGAATGCGCGTGGGCAGGACTTCGGGCTCGTATTCGCTTTCGTCGTAGTTGGGCTTGAAGTCGACGGTTTCCTTGTCGATGTCTTCGAGCAGGGCGGCGGAGATGCGGGCTAGGCGGGCTTCGGTGTACCGCATGGCCGCCGGCGGATCGCCATCGACGGAACCGAAGTTGCCTTGGCCATCGATCAACGGGTAGCGCATCGAGAAGGGCTGGGCCATGCGGACCAAGGCGTCGTAGATCGAGGCGTCGCCGTGCGGGTGCAGCTTACCCATGACGTCGCCGACCACGCGGGCGGATTTCTTGGTGGGCCGGTTATGGTGCAGGCCCATTTCCTGCATCATATAAAGGATGCGGCGGTGGACCGGCTTGAGGCCATCGCGGACATCAGGGAGGGCGCGGCCGACGATCACGCTCATGGCGTAATCGAGGTAGGAGCGGCGCATCTCGTCTTCGATGTTTATGGGGATGTGGCTCTTGTTGTTGCCGCCATCGCCGCCGAGGGGGATCTGGCCACCCGGGGGGCCCGCGGGCGGGGCTGGAGGCGGTGTGGTGGGGTCCTGAGGATCTGCCAAGTAGTGCTCCTTCGGGGGATGCGGCGGGGGCCGCTAAGCCTTTATTTTAGCATGAGGTAGGGGGTAAAGTAGAGGCGGGCAACGTTCGTTTCTGCGTCGCCAATCAACTTACCAAACGAACCCAAGGATCGAGCTCCAATTGAAATGGCAAAACCTGGAGGACCAAGCGAGAGTCAGGGGCGTGATTCGCAAAGAGGCCCGAATGCGAAATTATACATTTACTTAAGCAATCAGCTAAAAGGTCCGAATTAAAACTAGTATTTCAGAATCAATAACTTAGCAATAGACAGTCCCGCCATCTTTTGGTACGATCCGCTAAGAGGAGGACAACTGCCGCATGATGCCCGAAGAAGAAATCAGAAAGCTTTCGAATGACGAGTTATTTAAGCGCCACACAAATGCGAGCGAGACCTCAATAAATCGCGGAGCGCTAGCGGGCGAAATTAAGCGCCGAGAATTTATCGCTGTGGGATCCACGGGGAAGATTGCAAGTCGCGTCGCCTTCTTGACGGCGGGGCTCGTCCTCGTAGGATTACTTCAAGCTGCTGCGACTTATTCTAATAATCGACACCAATCTGAAGTTCGAGTATCGGTTGATCGTTACACTATGATTAGCGTCGACAGCCACCTGAGCGTTTTAGATAAACAAACGGGCGAGGTTTTTATCCAACAGCCCGACGGATGGCGTGAGGATCAACCACAATCAGGTAGGTTCATCCTGCATAGGGTGTTCGATGGTACTTCTCACGATCCGCCCGTTATTAGATAGGTTCAGCAATGAATCGCAAGGAGGCCGTAAAAGAGTTTCTCAAGATGTTAGAAGTCGAGACTGGGAAACCTATTCGTTATGCAATACACCCGTCGACGTCCGGCGTGGGGCACATTCAAATAAACATCTATCCAATCAACGCAGAGGCTTCGTATCGCACATTCAACCTCCACGATGGGTTGACTCACACGCTGCGACGCGAAATTCGCGCTTGGGCCGACTCATTTGAAACCAATCCAACACCCTCCAGTGCGATATCCTCAAACCATGGGCGCTAGGACGGCCATCTCGCTCGAGCGGTACTTGCACACCACTTTTCCCGACGTCGACCGGGAATACCGGGATGGCGAAATTGTGGAGAGAAGCTTGCCAGACTATCTGCACGGCAGAGTCCAGGGCGCGATTTTTGCGTTCTTTTGGGCGCTGCGTACTGAACTGGCGCTGTTTCCTTGCGTGGAGACGCGTATGAGGCTTCGTTCGAACCTCGTCTTGATTCCCGATGTCGCGGTGTTTTATCCGAGCGAGCCTGCGCAGGTTCCGGATACGCCTCCGCTGGTGGTGGTCGAGGTGCTGTCGCTCGATGACCGGCTGACGGCTGTGCGGGAGAAGCTTGAGGAATATAAGGCTTGGGGTGTTCCGCACGTGTGGCTGGTGGACCCGCATACCAAGCGGTTGTATATGCGTGATCAGGGTCTGGTGGAAGTCACTTCGCTGCAAATACCGGAACTCGGCATCGAGTTGCTGCCCAATCGCATCTTCGAGTAGTCAAATCCCAACGCACGGGCGAGAATGTAGCGGCTCATCCGCCTTAGCGATTCGCGGATTTGGATTTTGTTTTTTGCGAATCGAGATCGCTTAGCATCCCTCGCATGAACCCTTCGCCGTCCGTTCCTTTGCCGCGATCGAGGGAAGTCAACCCATCGTCAATCCGCGAGCGAACTTCATCGAGGCGGATAGCAGGAAGGTCCTCATCGTCGATGATGTTCTTCATTAGAGCGCTGGTCTTCCGCTCCATGTGTGTTCATCCTTGCACATGCTGGCGATGTATACTCACGGGTATTCGTGAGCTAACGATTATGAAGACTGGGTTTAGAGTTCTGCTTGCCGCTGTGGTGCTGTCGGTGGTGGTGTCGGCGCAGGCGCCGTTGACGATTCCGAATGGGTTGCCGAGTTGGGCTTATAACATTCCTGACAAGGTGCAGCCTCCGGCTAAACCGGCTGCTAGCGTCGTGCGGGTGCCGGGGAGTCCAAAGGAATATGAGGCGGCGAAGATTGCGGGGAATGCTACGCCTCCGGACTGGTTTCCGGATGAGCATGGAGCGGCGCCGCGGATTGTTACGGGGGAGGGGGGGGCTACGCCGATGGCTTGCGGATCGTGCCATTTGATGTCGGGACAGGGGCATCCGGAATCGGCGGATTTGGCGGGGTTGCCAGCGGAGTATCTGATCAGGCAGATGAATTATTTCAAGAGTGGGGCGCGGAAGGATGACGGGCGGATGGGTCCGATTGCTAAGGCGGATTCGGACGAGGATGTGCGGAAGTCGGCGGAGTATTTTGCTGGGCTCACGCCGCGGGTCTGGGTCAAGGTGATGGAGACGGCGACGCCTCCGAAAACGTTCGTTGCTACGGCGGGGCGGCATCGGGTTTTGTCTCCGGAGGGCGGGACAGAACCTATCGGGCACCGGATCGTCGAGATTCCGGAAGACCCGCAGCGGACGAACGATCGCGATCCGCACTCGGGGTTTGTGGCTTACGTTCCGCCGGGGAGCATTGCTCGGGGGGAGGCGCTGGTGAAGAGTGGGCAGTGCGCACTGTGTCATGGGGATTCGTTGCACGGGTTGGGCGAGATCCCGAGGATCGCTGGGCTGCAACCGGTTTACATTGCGCGGCAGCTTATCTGTTTGCAAAACGGGAGCAGCGCGGGGACGAACGCGGCGCTGATGAAGAAGTCCGTCGCGAAACTTTCTGAAGACGATATTATTTCGATCTCGGCTTACCTGGGGTCGCTGCCGCCGCGGTGAATCCTATGAAACGGTCTATCGTTTTTTTGGCGTTGGCAGTGGCGGGGTTCGGGCAACAGAATCCGGAGTGGACGAAGCCGTTTCCGCCGTTCAAGATCCTGGGGAACATTTATTGGGTCGGGACTTACGACCTTTCTACCTACTTGATAACAACGCCGCAGGGGAACATTCTGATCAACAGCGGGTTGGCGGAGACGGTGCCGCTGATCAAGGCTGGCGTGGAGCAATTGGGGTTCAAGATGTCCGACACCAAGATTCTGCTGGCTACGCACGGGCATTTCGATCACGTGGCGGGGATGGCGGCGCTCAAGAAAATGACGGGCGCGCAGATGGTGATGTCGGAGCAGGACGCGGAGCTGCTCGATAGCGGCGGCAAAGCCGACTTTCGCTTTGGCGATTCGCCGGAGGCTCGGTTCACACCGGTTACCGTGGATCGCAAGTTGAAGGACGGCGATACGATATCGCTGGGCGGGACGGTGATCACGGCGCATCATCATCCGGGGCACACCAAGGGCGCTACCAGTTTCACGCTGGATGTTCGTGAAGGCGGGAAGAACTATCGGGTGGGGATCGTCAACATGGCGTCGATCAATCCTGGCGTCGATGTTAAGGGGATGCCGAAGTATCCGGGAATCCTGCAGGATTACGCGCGCACGTTTCATGACCAGAAGGAAATGAAGATCGATGTGTGGCTGGCGTCGCATGCGGCGCAGTTCAAGCTGCATGAGAAGTACAAGCCGGGGGACGCTTACAATCCGGACCGTTTCGTCGATCCCAAGGGGTTTCGCGAGGCGGTGGAGCGGCTCGAAAAGACTTATCGGGACCAGATATGATAGCGAGTGCGTTCGTGAAATTTAAAGGAGAAACGATGAAGTTTTTGAAATTCAAATGGTTGGCCGGCGCGCTTGCGTTGGTGGCGATGACGTCGCTGCCGTTGGCGGCGCAGTCGAAGAATATGACTCCCGAGGAGCAGAAGAATTTGAAGATGGCGCTCGACTGGTGGCGCGAGGGGTTCGTCGCGGGACATGCGGAAGTGATCGATAAATATCTGTCGGCGGATATGATCCAGCACAATCCCAACATGGGCAACGGCAACGAGCAGATCAAGCAGTTCTTCAAGAACCGCACGCCGATGAATCCGATTCCGGCGGTGCTGCCAGCGGACCGAATGCCGGCCATGGCGTTTGCCAAGGGCGACTATGTTGTCCTGATCTGGGAGCGCGAAGGAAAAGATCCGGCGGACCCATCGAAGATGTACAAGTACAACGATTTCGATTTGTTCCGCGTGGCTAACGGCAAGTTCGTCGAGCATTGGGATGGTGCGATGAAGAATCCTCCGCGCGGCGGGGGCAAGGAATAATCATATGAACAAATTCATGAGCACAATGGTAGTCGCGTCCCTAGGCAGCTTGACGCTAGCGGCGCAAAGCACCGGCACGCTGACACCGCAAGAGAAAAAGAACCAGGACATCGCGATTGTCGAGATGAAAGACATTCTGCAGTACGGGCACCTGGAACTGGCGGATAAGGTGATGGCGCCGGGTTATATCCAGCACAATCCCAACGTGCCGACGGGGCGCGATCCGTTTAAGGAATTCTTCGGGCGCTTCGCCAAGCCGACGCCGATTCAGGACGAGTGGAAGAAAAAGCCGGTGCTGATTCTGACCAGCGGCGATATCGTTTTCTTTCTGGTGGAGAACGAAGGTAAAGATCCGCTCGATCCATCGAAAACTTACAAGTACAACTGGTTCGACATGCTGCGCGTTGACAACGGCATGATCCAGGAGCATTGGGACACGGCCAAGAAGAATCCGCCGCGTCCGCCCGCCGACAAGAAATAGTCGGGCAGTTTTGGAGCAGGGGTGGTGCTCGCCATCCCTGCCTTCTTGCACTTCCTCCCGGAATAGTTCAACGCTATACTGTCCAGGAAGGAGAACTACCCTATGAAATTCTCAAAAGCCACGCTGGCTGGCGCATTGGCGCTGCTCGCGGCGGGTTCGACGGTCTTGTCAGCCGAATCGATCAACCCTCCCACGACCCCGCAAACCGCGCCCATGACGGCGAAGGAAAAAAAGAATCTGGATACTGCGCTGACCTGGTGGCGCGAAGTGATTCAGGCGCGCCATGTGGACCTGGCGCCCAAGTATCAAGCGGAAAACTACATTCAGCACAATCCCAACATCAACACCGGCCGCGATGCGTTCACGAAGATTTTCGGCTCGCGTCCGCCGGTGGACCCGATTCCTGAGAAGATGGCGAATCCCCCGGTGGTGATGGGCGCCAAGGGCGATTTTGTATGGCTGATCTGGGAGCGCGAGCAGAAAGACCCGCGCGATCCCGAAAAGACGTATCACTTTAATACCTTTGACGTGATTCGCTTCGAGAACGGCAAGGTGCAAGAGCATTGGGATAGCGCGCAGCGGACGCCGATGTCGCCTGTGGTCGACTATGGTGTTTCGCCCAAGCCTCCGATGCAGTGGAACACCGGCAAGCTATCCGGCGAAGAGAAGAAGACGCTGGCGATGGCTACCGAAGAGTTGAAGGACATGCTGCAGTATGGGCACCTGGAACTGGCCGACAAGACCATGGACCCGGGCTACATCCAGCACAATCCGAACGTGCCGCAGGGACGCGATGGGTTTAAGGCGTTCATGAGCCGCGTCCCGGGACGCACGCCGCAGGACATCAAGCCGGAGTGGAAGAACGAGCCGGTGCTGACTCTCATCAACGGACCGTATTCCTTAATGATGTGGGACCGCAAGGTTCCGGATCCCGCCGATCCCAGCAAGATGTATGTGTGGAACCACTATGACGTGGTGCGCACGGAGGGCGGCAAGATCAAGGAGCATTGGGACGAAGCTGTTATTAATCCTCCGGGAGCTGGCGGGAAGAAACAATAACGCTCGTTCGGCTAGCGTACCAGGGGCGGCGGATTCCTGCCGCCCCACCTTCCTTCTTTTCCCTCCGCTACTATTGTTAGTTCGTGGTGACGATTGTCGATTTAACCATCATCCGCGCACCTGTCGAACGCTGCTTTGATCTGGCACGAAGTGTGGAAGTGCATCTCGCCGGGAACGTCCATTGGGGTGAATCGGCGGTGGCCACGGCCGGCATCACTTCAGGGCTGGTCTCCTTCGGGCAGCGTGTGACCTGGCGCGCAAAGCACTTTGGTGTGTGGCAGAACCTCACCAGCGAGATCACGGCGCTGGATCGCCCGGCATACTTCCAGGACACGATGATCCGCGGGATCTTCCGCTGCATGAAGCACGACCACTTTTTCCGTGTATTCTCGCCCGAGGAGACGGAAATGAAGGACGTCTTTTCCTTCGCCGCTCCGCTGCCGGTTCTGGGGCGTTTGGCGGAGATCCTGTTCCTGGGGCGCTATATGGGGGCTCTCCTTCGCGAGCGGAATGCAGCGATTAAGGACATTGCGGAATCCGCCGCATGGCAGCAGTATGTGCCTGGAATCGCCGGCGCATGAGGGTTGTCATACCCGGAGGCAGCGGGCAGGTGGGGCAAATCCTGGCGCGCCATTTCCATGCCGGAGGGCACCAGGTTACTGTTCTCAGCCGCCATCCGCGAGTTCCGCCGTGGCGCGTGGTTTCCTGGGATGGTCTGACCCGGGGCGATTGGGGGGATCATCTTGAGGGGAGCGATGTGTGTATCAACTTGACGGGCCGGAGTGTGAATTGCCGGTATACGGCGGCGAACCGGCGCGTCATTTATGAGTCGCGAATTCGCAGCACGCAATTGTTGAATGGCGTGATCGCTTCCCTAAGGCGCCCTCCGCGGCTTTGGATCAACGCCAGTACGGCAACCATCTACCGGCATGCCCTGGATCGCGCCATGGACGAGGCCAATGGCGAATTAGGCGGCGACGAGGCGGGGGCTCCCGACACCTGGAACTTTTCCATCGCTGTCGCAAAGGGGTGGGAGGAAGCTTTCTTCACAGGCTCGACGCCAGGGACTCGTAAGGTAGCAATCCGCAGCGCCATGACTTTCAGTCCCGACCGAGGTGGAGTTTTCGATGTCTTTCTAGGGCTGGTCCGCCGCGGGCTGGGCGGCAGGCAGGGGGCCGGAGATCAGTTTGTTTCCTGGATTCATGAAGACGACTTCGTAAGGGCGGTTGATTTTTTAATCGCGCGTGAGGAGTTTACGGGAGTGGTCAATCTGGCGTCTCCGAACCCGCTTCCCAATCGCGATTTTATGCGGGAGCTGCGTGCTGCGTGGGGCAGCGGTCTGGGCATTCCCAGCCCGTGGTGGATGCTGGAAATCGGCACTTTTCTGATGCGGACTGAATCGGAGCTGGTACTGAAAAGCCGCCGCGTTGTTCCCGGGCGCCTTTTGGACGCCGGTTTCGAGTTTCAGTTTCTTGAATGGGCGGCTGCCGCTCGCGATCTGGTGGCGCGATGGCGGGCGAATCGGGTTTAAACTTTGGAAATTTCTGCCAGGATGTCGTTGGGGATGGGGATTTCGTGGGCGTCGACATCGACGATTTTGCCGTCGCGCATGAAGACCATGGGAACGTTGCCCGCGCGATGTTTCAGGACGGCGCGGTAGAAGCCGCGAGTCAGAGCTGCCTGGACTTGCGTGTGTTCGCGGATGATCTCGTTGATCGATTGCGCTTTACTCGCTGTCTCCACGATCTGCCTCTTCTTTGATTCTAGTCCAAAGCGCGTGGTCGCTAACTGCTTCCGGATCACCGGCAGCAATGAGCCGAGGGTCGGACTGGGTGTTGTCGTAGAGCTCCCAGGCGGTGGCGAGCGGGCGGTAAATCTTGAAGAAGTTTTGTAGTCCGCGGTGGTAGCGGCGCCGGATGTCTACTTCGGGAACCGAATGGCCTCCGAGGATCTTTCGCGAACACGCTTGATCGCCATCTCGGGCGTTGGCAGCCAGAAGTAGAACAGGTTGAAGGAATAGCCCGAGCCCTTAAGCCGCCTGATCCAGGGGGCGAACGAGCGGCTGGCCAGCTTGGATTCGAACGCTACGTTGGCGCGTTGAGCAGTTAGATCGCGCAGGCGCTCCAACATGATTCGGCCGACGGCTATCGCGGCGTGCTCGCCGCCCAGGGTGAGCGCGATTTCATCGGCGTTGACGAAGTGGTGGACGCCAAGGGCTCCTGCGAGGAGGTCGCTCGAAGCCGTCGTCTTCCCGGCACCGTTGGGGCCGTCCATCAGTCCCCGATGATCTTCACTAACGCCCGCTTTTTCCGGCGGCCGTCGAATTCGCCGTAGAAGATCTGTTCCCAGGGGCCAAAGTCGAGTTTTCCTTGGGTCACGGCTACCACCACTTCGCGGCCCATGATCTGGCGTTTCATGTGGGCGTCGGCGTTGTCTTCGCCGGTGCGGTTGTGCTGGTACTGGGACGTCGGGGCGTGGGGGGCTAGGGTTTCTAGCCACTTTTCGTAGTCCTGGTGGAGTCCGCTTTCGTCGTCGTTGATGAAGACGGAGGCGGTGATGTGCATGGCGTTGACCAGTGCCAGGCCCTCCTGGACCCCGCTTTCGCGGAGGCAATCCTCTACCTGGCGGGTTATGTTTATGAATCCACGGCGGGAGGGGACTTCGAACCACAATTCCTTGCGGAAGCTCTTCATGCTGCTAGGGTAGCGGATTGGCGAAAAACAGCCGATGGACGGGGGATGGACGACGGAGGGCGGTCTGGAGACCGGGCCTACATAGGGTCCTTTGGATTTGTTACACTCACCGTTATGCGTATAACCGGAGCTAATGGATGAGGGCCGGGATCGCCGCAGGGTGCATCCTGACCGGGGCCGTTATCGCCCTTAGCAGTTGCGCCTCCACGGCGCCTCCGAAGCAGTTCAGAACCTTTTTCGCACCGCCGGCGCGGGCCGGGGCTCCGCAGGGAGATCGGGTACTCATTGAGCCGCCGAATGTGGCCCTGGCTTATGCGAACGAAGCACCCCTGGTTACCTCCTCTTCCCTCCCCTCTTTTTCCCGCCCCTCTGATGTCGATTTCCTGATCAAGAAAGCTGACGACCGGTTTGCTTCGGGCAAACGGGCGTTCCAGGAAGGGCGTACCGCGGATTCGCGCGCGGATTTCGACCGCGTGCTGGATGTGCTGGTGACGGCTCCGGAGAATCTGCAGGACCGGGCCAGGCTGGAGCGCCATATTGACGAACTGATCGAACGGATCTACCGCTATGACGTGGATGAGGCGGCCAATTCCGAAAACGATGAAGAAGTGCGCTTCGAGAAGTCGCCCATCGACGAAATTCTGCAGATGACGTTTCCGATCGACCCCAGCTTGCGGCACAAGGTGCAGGAGCAGATTCGGGTGACGGCGTCGCAGCTTCCGCTGGAGCAGAACGACGCGGTGGTGAGCTACATCAATTACTTCTCGTCCACACGGGGCAAGAAGATTCTGGCTTACGGATTGCGGCGCTCGGGCCGCTACAAGCCCATGATCGAGAACATCCTGCGCGAAGAAGGCGTACCGCAGGAGTTGATTTTCCTGGCGCAGGCGGAATCCGGATTCACTCCGCGGGCGATGTCAAGGGCACGTTGCGTGGGCGTGTGGCAGTTTGCAGCCTTCCGGGGCAAGGAATACGGCCTGAATCAGACTCCGGCCACCGACGACCGTATGGACCCGGAGCTGGCCACGCGCGCGGCCGCCCGTCATCTGCACGATCTCTACAACCATTTTGGTGATTGGAACCTGGCCATGGCGGCCTATAATTGCGGGCCGGGCTGCGTGGATCAAGCGATTCAGCGCACCGGTTACGCCGACTTCTGGCAACTGCGGCGCATGAATGTGCTGCCGAAGGAAACGGCCAACTACGTTCCGGCCATCCTGGCGATGACCATTATCGGCAAGAACGCCAAGGACTACGGGCTGGACGATCTGGATCTGGAGCGGCCGCTGGAATACGAGACGATCGAGCTGGTATCGCCTACGCACCTGTCGCTGGTCGCGGATGCGATTGACCGTCCGCTGACGGAGTTGAAGGAATTGAACCCCTCGGTGCTGCGGTCGGTGGCTCCGGCGGGGACCTCACTGCATGTGCCCAAGGGTACGATGCCGCAGGTTGAGGCGGCGTTCCGGGCGGTGCCTGCGAACCGTCGCGACACATGGCGGGTTCACAAGCTGGATAGCGAAGACTCCTTCGCGGGGCTGGCGAAACGCTACGGTACTACGGCGGCGCTGCTGAGCTCGGCGAATCACGACGAACTGCCGGAAGCGGGTTCGCTGGTGGTGATTCCGGCGGCTTATCCGGGCGATCGCATTCCGGTGCGGACGGCGGTCAGGACGACGGGCCACGGCGCGGGTAAATCATCGGCAAAGAAACCGGTGCTGACCGCGTCCCGCAACAAGCCTAAGACGCGCGCGGCGGCGCCTGCGGCGAAGGCTCCTACCAAAGCTTCAGCGGCTAAGGGCGCGACGGGCCGGGCGGGCTAAGTCTGTCTTGCTCAACATTCATAAGGCAGACACTTTTCACTTGCCTTCGCTTGAAAAAGCGATATTCTGGTTTCTGATTCTGCAGAACTGAACTCATTCCGTAAGAGGAGACCCTGGCCATGATAGAGTACCGGCTTTCGCCCGAAGACGATGAACTCGACGATTTTGATGAGGGCGCCGAACTCAGTTTAGACGATGATATGGGAGACTACGGTCTCGACGACGACGATGAGGAACTGGCTGTCCCGGGGTTTGTGCCGCGCCCGCCAGCGCCCGCCGCGGTTTTGGTAGAAACCACAGTGATCGAGGTTGAGGAAGTTCCGGTTGCAGTGGTTGCCGTGGAGGCTCCGCCGGCGCGCAAGCCCGTAAAGAAGGCGGCTGCGCCCGTGAAGAAGGCCGTGGCTCCAGTGAAGAAGGCTGCTGTGTCGGCGAAGAAAGCGGCACCCAAGAAAGTCGCGGCTAAGAAGGCTGCTCCGAAAAAGGCGGCTAAGAAAGCGGCTCCTAAGAAGAAGGCCATCGCCAAGAAAAAGGCTGCTCCCAAGAAGGCCGCGAAAAAGGCCGTCAAAAAAGCCGTGAAGAAGGCAGCGCCCAAGAAGGCCGCTAAGAAAGCTGCTCCCAAAAAGGCGGCCAAGAAAGCCTCTTCGAAGAAGAGCTCGAAGAAAAAGAAATAATTTTTGAGGAGGGGCGGCTGCGGGCTGCCCCTTTTCTCTGCTCTACTTCGCTACGGCCGTGCGGCAGCGTTCGTAGAGTTGCAGCAGCGCTTCCACCTGTTCCTCCGGCGTCTTGGGGGCCTTGCCGCCGAAGCCGGCGCCTCCCGATCCTTTGCCGAACCCAGTAGTTCCGGCGATAAACTTCATCAGTTCTAGGGCTACTTCTTCTTTGGTGGAGCGTCCCGCGGGTGGCGGGGTTACAGTGGTGTCTTTGTCGTCCGTCATATAATCTTCTAGGGTACTGCATTTGAACCACGGCTATGCCGGTTGATGCGCGCCGCCTCATTCGCAAGATGCGCGGCGGGGCGCAGGCACACTTGATCGAAGCGGCGGACGGCCACTGCTACGTGGTTAAGTTCCTCAATAACCCGCAGCACCGGCGGATCCTGGTCAACGAATGGATCGCATCGGTGTTCCTGCGCTATCTGGGTTTCTCTACGCCGGAAGCGGCGGTGATCCGCGTCACGCGGGAGTTTCTCAACGAGAATCCGGAAGTGTACCTGCAGTTGGGTTCGGGACGGCTGCCGGTGGAGTCAGGCTGGCATTTCGGTTCGCGCTTTCCAGGCGATCCGGCGCGGCTGGTGGTCTACGATTTTCTGCCCGATACGCTACTGGCGCAGGTGGAGAATCGCGCGGACTTTCTGGGGATGCTGGCGTTCGATCAATGGATGGGCAACGCGGATTCGCGGCAGGCGATTTTCTTTCGCGCGCGGCTGCGGGAGTGGCTGCCGTCGTACGAAGCGCATCCGCTGCGCTTGGGATTCGTGGCGCAGATGGTGGATCACGGCTTCACCTTCGATGGTCCGCACTGGCGCTTCGCGGACTCGCCATTGCAGGGTCTGTACTTTCGTCCGGAAGTATACCGGGGCGTGCGCGGGTTGGACGATTTTCAGCCTTGGCTCGATCGCATCGTGCATTTTCCGGAGTCCGTGGTGGACCTGGCGCTGAAGCAAATCCCTCCCGCGTGGATTGTGGGCGACGAACAGGCGTTGTATCAACTGTGCGAGCAATTGCTGCGGCGGCGCAAGCGGGTGGTGGAACTGCTCGAGGCGTGCAAGCGCGGACGCTTCCCGCTGTTTCCGGAATGGCGCTGAGGCCGGGCGCGGTATCGTAGAGATATCTAATGGGTGTTACTACTTTTCAAAATCGGAGTGCTGAATTCAAAGATGCGCTACTCAATCGAGTTCTGGTGGCTGACGGAGCGATGGGAACGGCTCTTTACGCGAAGGGCATTTTCCTCAATCGCTGTTACGACGAACTGAATCTGTCACTGCCGGCCTTGATCCGCGACGTTCACCAGGATTATTTGCGCGCGGGGGCGCAGATCCTCGAGACCAATACTTATGGCGCGAATCGCAAGCGGCTGGCTGGTTTTGGATTCGCAGAAAAGCTGCGGCAAATCAACCAAGCCGGAGTCCGGATTGCTAAAGAGGTCGCGCAGGATCAGGCGTTTGTCGCAGGGGCGGTGGGGCCGTTAGGAGTCCGGCTGGAACCCTTGGGTCCAGTGAGTTTCGCGGAGGCTCGGGATTTGTTTCGCGAGCAGGTGACGGCGCTAGTCGAAGCTGGCGTCGATTTGATTATTCTCGAATCGTTCCGCGATCTGGATGAGCTGCGCGAAGCGGTGCTGGCGGTGCGCGAGGCTGCCGGACGCGAAATGCCGCTGATCGCTCAGGTGGCGATTGAAGACGACGGGACGCTGGAGGACGGGACTTCGGCGGCGAACATCGCGCTGGCGCTGACGCAGTGGCCGGTAGATGTGATCGGGTTGAACTGTTCGTCAGGGCCGCGGGTGCTGCTGGAGGCGATCGAGGCGATGGCTCCGCACACTACCAAACCTTTGAGCGTGATGCCGAACGCCGGGCTGCCGGTGACGGTAGACGGACGCAATTTATATTTGTGCTCGCCGGAATATATGGCGCAGTATTCGAGGCGGTTTCTGGAGGCGGGAGCGAAGATTGTGGGCGGCTGCTGCGGGACTACGGCGGCGCACATCAAGGAGATCCGCAACGAGGCGCGCAGCTTTCAGCCGGGCGGTCAGGCGCACACCGTGCAAGTGGAGGAACCTAAGGAAGCGCCGCATGCGCAGCCGAAACTCCCACTGCCGGATCGCAGTGGATTAGGCGCAAAGCTGGCGGCTCGTCAGTTCGTTAGCTTTGTGGAGATTCTTCCGCCTAAGGGCGTCGATGCCGCTAAAGAAATCGCGGGAGCGAAGCTGTGTAAGGACGCTGGCATCGATTGCATCAATGTGCCGGACGGGCCGCGGGCGAGCGCGCGGTTGAGCGCTCAGGTTACCTGCCAGTTGATTCAGCAGCACGCGGGGATCGAGGCGGTGCTGCATTTCTGCTGCCGCGACCGGAACATTTTAGGCATCCAGAGCGAGTTGTTGGGGGCGCACGCGGGCGGCCTGCGGAATTTGATCTGCATCACGGGCGATCCGCCGCGCATGGGGACTTATCCCGACGCTACGGCGGTGTTTGATGTCGATTCAATTGGACTGATTCGCATCGCTAACAATTTGAATCAGGGGCTGGACTTGGGCGGGAATCCGATGGGGTCCCAGACTTCCCTGCTGATTGGGGCGGGGGCGAATCCAGGGTCGGTGCACATCGATGAAGAGCTGCGGCGCGTTGAAAAAAAGGTGGAGGCGGGTGCGGAGTATTTCGTGACGCAGCCGGTGTTCGATCTGCGGTTGCTGGAAGCGTTTCTGGAACGGACGGCGCAGTTTGAGATTCCGGTGATCGCGGGAATTTGGCCGTTGACGAGTCTACGCAACGCCGAGTTCATGGTCAACGAACTGCGGGTGCCGGTGCCGGACGAGTACATGGAGCGCATGCGGGGCGCGGATACGGCGGAGGCGGCGCGGGCTGCAGGTATCGCGATCGCGCAAGAGATGGTGGAGCGAGTGCGTCCGCTAACGGCCGGGGTGCAGTTGAGCGCTCCGTTCGGGCGTTATGATATGGCGATTGAGGTCGCGCAAGTAATAAATAGGGACGGAGCCTGATTATTGTTCCACATTGAACCATTCCCATTTTGGGGCAATAATCAGGCTCCGTCCCTATTTATTCGCGGGATTCGGTGGCGTTGAAGTAGACGCAGTCGGGGTGGTGGAACACGATGGCGCTGACGCTGGCTTCCGGGTCCATCATGAAGCCTTCCGTTAGCTGGACGCCGATTTCTTCAGGATGTAACAACGTCCAGATGCCTTGCTGATCTTCGAGCGCCGGACACGCGGGGTAGCCGGGGCTGTAGCGTTTACCCCGGTAGCGAGAGGTGAAGCGCTCCAGCATGGTCATGTTGGCGGGGTCGGCGAAGCCCCAGTCTTCGCGAATGCGGCGGTGGAGCCACTCAGCGCAGGCTTCGGCGGTTTCGATGGCCAGGGCTTGCAGGCCGTGCGCCAGGAAAAATTCACCGTTGTGTTTGGCTTCCTCAGATCGTTCGCGGACGCCTTCGCCGGCGGTTACCGTGAATACGGCCAGATGATCGCGCGGGTCTAATACGTAGTCGCTCAGACAGAGGCCGTTAGATTTCGGCTGCCTCGGGAAGTTGAAGACGTAGAGCGGAGTCGAACCGCCGGGAGCGAACAGGTGCACAGAGTTCCCATGGCGCTCCGCTTCGAAATATTGCCAGACGGCGCGCGGCTTTAGAAATTTCGCGGCCTTCTCTTTTACGCGTTCGACGCCTTGGTACAATTCCAGCGCTTTCGGGTCGCGCGCCTTCAGCATCTTTTCGAAGTTGCCTTTGAAACCCAGGTGGCGGCCGTAGAGCATGTAGGGATTCATGTAGGTCCACAGCTCTTGCAGATTGGGGACGTCGCGCACGCGGCGGTCGAGATACGGCACTGCCGGAATCGGAATGTCGGCGCGGACTCGCGGACTGCGCGCGCTTCCGGCTTCCGTGCCGGTCGGGATCTCGGCTTCTAACACCGGCTCCAGGGCAAGATAAATATGATCGGCGAGCGCGGCGTCGCGGCTGGCCGGGTCCATCAACTCGTTCATCATGCGCAGGCCGGTCATCGCATCCTTCGCGTAGAAGGTCGGACCGCCGTACGCCGGGCCGATGCGGGTAGTGGCGAAACGTTCGGAAAGTGCGGCTCCGCCTACCAGCAACGGCACGTCGACGCCGCTCTCGCGGAAGTCGGACGCGGTGGTAACCATTTGATGCGCACTCTTAACGAGAAGGCCGGAGAGGCCGATGGCGTCGGGCTGATGCTCGCGCCAGGCTTGGATCAGATCGTCGGGGGAGACTTTGATGCCGAGGTTGATGACTTTGTAGCCGTTGTTGGCGAGGATAATCTCGACCAGATTTTTGCCGATGTCGTGGACGTCGCCCTTGACTGTTGCGAGCACGATTTTGCCGCGCGAGGCGGTGTCGGCTTTTTCCATGAACTGCTCGAGGTGCGTCACGGCGGCTTTCATGGCTTCGGCAGATTGCAGCACTTCGGCGACGATCAGCTCGTTGTCGTTGAACAGGCGGCCGACTTCGGTCATGCCGTCCATCAGAGGTCCGTTGATGATGTCGAGGGGCTTCGCGCCTTCCTGGCGCTTCAATTCCAGGTCGGGAATGAGGCCGTCTTTGGTGCCCTCGATGATATAACGCGCCAGGCGCATGTCGAGGGGCAGTTCGGCAATGATGATGCGCGCTTTCTTGCCGGCGCGGCGGAAGTATTCGGTGATCGCCGCGATGTGGAACTGGTTGATGGCGATTTTCTGTTCGCGGGTTTGCTGGCGCCAGTCTTCGGGAGCGGGAATGCTGGGCGGCGGCGTGTTGAAAAGCAGATCTTCGGCCAGGCGGCGCTCCTCTTCGGGCAGCGACGCGAAGCGTTCCAGGCGCTCGGCGTTGACGATGGCCAGGTCGAGGCCGGCTTTGGTGGCGTGGTAGAGGAACACCGAATTCACGACTTCGCGAGCGGCGGCGGGGAGGCCGAAAGAGATGTTGGAAACTCCCAACACCGTTTTGACGTGGGGGATTTCGGCTTTCACCATCCGGATTGCCTGGATGGTTTCGACGGCGCCTCCGATGTAGTTTTCGTCGCCCGTCGCACACGGAAAAACCAGGGTGTCGATGATAATGTCTTCGGGCGGGATGCCGTATTTTTCGGTCAGGATCTGCACTGAGCGCTGAGATACGGCCAGTTTTCGTTCGCGGGTGAAGGCTTGCGCCTGTTGCTTATCTTCATCGATGGTGCCAACGATCAATGCCCCGCCGTAGGCTTTTACTAACGGGCACACCAGTTCGAACTTTTCCTCGCCGTCTTCAAGATTGACGGAATTGATGATGCACTTGCCTTGGCACCAGACCAGGGCGCGCTCGATGGCTTTCGGATCGGTGGTGTCCACCATCACCGGAGCCTTGATCTTGGGCATCAGCTTGGAATAAAAAGGGTCAATGTCCTTGATCTCTTCGCGGTCTGAAGACTGCAGGCATACGTCGATGATGTGGGCGCCGTTCTTCACTTGCCAGCGGGCGATTTCGCTGGCTTCTTCCCACTTTTCCTCGGCGATCATTTTCTTGAAGAGGCGTGAGCCGATGACGTTGGTACGCTCGCCTACGATCAGCGGGCGGCTGGAGTCTTCAGCTTCGACTAGCTCAACGCCGGAATAATAGGCGCGATGGGAGGGCGGGTTTACAACGTGCGGGGCGCGACCGGCGGTCATTTCGACCATGGCGCGGATGTGCGCGGGAGTCGTCCCGCAGCAGCCGCCTACGATGTTCAGCCAGCCTTGCTCGACGAACTTCGCCAGCTGTCCGGCTAGCGATTCGGGGGTCTCCAAGTACTGGTCGTCTTCATTGGGCAACCCGGCATTTGGATAACAGGAGATGCGCGTCGACGCGATATTCGCCAGGGTGCGGATGTGATCGGTCATCAAGTCCGGGCCGGTGGCGCAGTTGAGTCCGATGGCGAGCAGGTCGGCGTGGGCAACCGATGCGTAGAACGCGTCGACGGGTTGGCCGGCGAGCATCGCTCCCCAGCGCTCGATGGTGCCTGAGATCATGATGGGAATGCGTTGGCCTAACTCGCGCTCCAGTTGCTGGATCGCCACCAAGCCAGACTTAATGTTGCGCGTGTCAAAACCGGTTTCAAGCAGCAGAAAATCCACGCCGCCTTCAATCAAGGCTTGCGCTTGCTGATAGTAGCTGTCGCGCAATTGCTTGAAGGTCACGTCGCCGCGCAGGGTCAGGGATTTGGTGGTGGGACCCATGGCTCCGGCTACGAAGCGCGGCTTTTGAGTCGTCGAAAATTCGTCGGCCGCCTGGCGGGCGATGCGCGCCGCTGCCACGTTCAACTCACGGGTTTGCGCGGCCAATCCGAACTCGGCCAGCACGATGGGCGAGCCTTGAAAGCTGTTGGTTTCGATGATGTCGGAACCGGCTTCGAGGTAGCCGCGGTGGATGTCGCGAATCCATTCCGGGCGCGTAATGCACAGATTTTCATTGCAGTTTTCGAGGTGCGAGCCGCCGAAATCGGCCGTAGTAGGGTTGTGCGCCTGGAGCATGGTGCCCATGGCGCCGTCTAAAATCAGGATGCGCTGAGCCAGCGCGTCCTCCAATTGCTGGCGTGTCGAGGGGTTCAGTACCCTTATTGTACCCGGTCAGTTACACTATTCATCAAGTGGCCACGGACCTGATTGAGATCGACCCGGAACGTCCTAGTATGCGGGCGATCGAACGCGCGGCCGCGGCCGTGCGGCGTGGCGAAGTGGTGGCGATACCCACCGATGCCCTGTATACATTGGTCGCGGACCCCTTAAACTTACACGCCGTGGGGCGGGTTTTCGCCGCCAAAGGGCGCGAAAGCATCCGTTCCCTGCCCTTGCTGGTGAGCGACATCGTAATGGCGGAGGAGCTGGCGTCGGAGGTTTCAGCGCGCTTTTATTTGCTGGCGCGGAAGTTCTGGCCGGGTCCGCTGACCATCATTGCTCCGGCTTCTTCGCGGGTGCCGCTGAAGGTGACCGGGAATACGGGGCGGCTAGCGCTGCGGCAATCGCAATCGAAAGTTGCCAATGCGTTACTCGAGCGATTGGCGCAACCGTTGATCGCTACCAGTGCGAACTTGTCGGGACAGCCGACCTGCACCAGCGGGATTGAAGTTTTTGGGGTCATGGACGGTTCGGTAGATCTAGTACTGGACGGGGGGACCATAGCTGGATCAGGGGCCACCACCATCGACGTGACCGAACCTTACTGGCGCGTGATCCGCGAGGGCGCCATTGCGGAGAAAGAAATCGCCGAAGTCTTGAAAGGGACCTAGAGCAAAATACGAGCGCTACTTGTGCTCGATATGGCTCACGTCTTTTTCGTTTTCGGCGCAGTAAGATTCGAGTAAATCCGTATCCGGAAGCAAGCGCTGCTTCAGCTTGACCGTGAACGGTTTACTGTAAGTCTTCGGATCGTTAATCGTCAGCAGCACCTCCATGTGCCCGAAATCCAGGCGATGAAAGCGTTCGGTCAGGTGCAGCGCTTCGCTGTGGGTGTGGGCGCGCGCATCCAGCCAGCTGCGGTCGTTGAATCCGATGGTTTCTACGACCAGCGCATCGCCATCCCATTTGCCGACTGAGTATCCTAGCCACGACGGCTGCGGGTCATTGGGAAGTTTGCGGCCGTCGGTATACACCTGGCGATAGGTGGTGTCGCGTTCGTAAAGCAGGAAGGTCACGCCGGCCATTTGGGCGATCTTATAGGGAGCCGGAGCCATCTCGAGCATCGGCATTCCCTCCGGGAGGCAGTGCGAGATGGGAGACAGACTCGTAAAGTTCCGGGCGCGTTCCCGGTATAGCTCCGCGGCGGCGGGAAGAAACGGTATGTCCTCGGGTTTGAAATCGGAAAAAATGTTGATGAAGTACTGCGATAGCGGTTCTTCACCGGCGCCATTGGTGGCGGAGGGAATCAGGCGTTCGAGCAACGCGGAGGGCGCGCTGTCGGTCTGCCATAAACCGGAGAGGTCGGGTTTTCCATGCGCGCGGGGCGCTGGTGCGGAGAGGTTGGGTTTGCCATTGGCGGTCCGGGGAATGCCTGCGGTCGGATAGTTCAACCACTGCGCGGGTGCAAGCGCCGTTGCTGCCAGCAGAGCGGCGAGAATCCACAGTTTCATTCCTATATATTTACACTGATGGGGCGGTGAGTTAGACTTAGCAGGCAGAAAAAGCGGAAAGGGAGGAATGCAATGAAGAGTCCACTCAGACGAGGGATCTTGCTAACAGCGGCAGCTTTGGTGATCGCGCTTGCGGTTTCGCTCGGCAGCGGTGTTCCGGCGGCGGTACACTACATCGGGCATGACAAAGTTACGGAGGTGATGTCGAAGGGCGGGCCCATCGTAAGCGATCCGGGCCTGGTCATTTTGGCAAACCGCCGGACATCCGGGGAGGTCGAATTCCACGACCACACCAACCACGTGTTCATCATCGTCGAAGGCGAGGCAACGTTGGTCGTGGGAGGGACAATGGTGAACCCCAAGCGAACGGCGGCGGATCAAATGCGCGCCCCTTCGGCCGAAGGCGGGACGACCTACCATTTGAGCAAAGGCGACGTCATCACGATCCCGGCAAAGACTCCGCACTGGTTCAAGGAAGTCCCCACAAAGACGGTGGCTTACTACGCGGTGAACATCGAGAGCGAATAGCAGCCGCTCTGGTATCATCGAATGAGGAGCGTTCCTGCTAGGTTGGTTTTGGCCACCAAAAATTGATCCAATGCTCAATGTCATGGAACCTGTCTCGTTAACGCGCCGGTGAGCAAGCTCCGGTGGCGTCCCGCAAGGGCGCGCTGCCATGGAGACGCCTAATGGCGCGCGGAGGGTTCCCCCCTTTAGTTCGGGGTCAAATGACGGTGGTTGGAACGGCAAGGTGGTGCGCTCCGTTTACGTTTTCAGCCCGCGCCGCTGGCGCTTAGAAAGCTGTCCTCGACCATTTGACGAATTTATTGTTTATCGGCGACGTTTTCGCGTCTCCGGGCCGCGCCATCGTAGGGCGGCACTTGAAAGACATCGTGGCGGCGGAGAAAATTCATCTCGCCATCGCCAATGTCGAGAACGCAGCCGGAGGGTTCGGCATCACGCCGCAACTGGCGGAGGAGTTGTTTGACTTCGGGCTGGATGTCCTCACCACCGGCAACCACGTTTGGGACAAGCGCGAGATCTACGATTACTTCACCAGCCATCCGCGGCTGCTGCGGCCCGCCAATTACGTCGAAAGCCTGCCGGGTGCGGGCGTGGTGACGGTGCAGGCGCATAACGGCGTCGATTGCGCGGTGATCAATCTGCAGGGGCGAGTTTATATGCCCACTACGGAATGCCCTTTCCGCAAAGCTGACAAGCTGCTTGCGGAGCTGCCGGAAAACGTGAAAGTGCGGTTTGTCGATTTCCACGCCGAGGTCACCAGCGAAAAGGTGGCGATGGGGTGGTATCTGGACGGACGCGTTTCAGCGATGGTAGGGACGCATACGCATGTTCCGACCGCCGATACGCGGATTCTGCCTGGCGGCACCGCGTATCAGACGGACGCCGGCATGACCGGGCCTTATAACGGGGTGATTGGCGTTGAGAAACAAATCATTCTGGAGCGGTTTCTCACGCAAATGCCGGTGCGCATGGAAGCGGCCCGGCATGGGGCCGAATTGCACGGCGTGGTGGTGGAAGTGGACGATTCGACCGGCCGCGCCACGGCCATCCGCCGTATCGCATTGAACTAATCAGGTAACCTAGTTTTGGTGGCACTCACCTTCGACGAAGCCCGGGCATGCGTTCTACGCGAAGTGGGCGTGTCGATGGGGACGGAAACGGTTGCGCTTGCCGAGGCCTCAGGCCGCGTGCTGGCCGAAGAGATCCGAGCCGACCGCGACTATCCTCCGTTTCCCCGCTCCGCCCGCGACGGATTTGCGCTGCGTGCGGCGGACCTCCCGGGCGACCTGCTGGTGATCGGCGAAGTGCGCGCGGGCGACGCCTTCATCGGCCGCGTTGCGTCGGGCGAGGCCGTCGAAATCATGACGGGCGCCGGCGTGCCGGATGGCGCCGATGCCGTGGTGATGGTGGAGCACACGCAACGCACCGGCGATCGCGTGAAAATCGACCGCGGGATAGAGGCCGGCGAAAATTTCAATCCGCGAGGTATTGAGGCGCGCGGTGGTGACGTGGTGCTTTCTGCCGGGGTCCGCATCGGATACTCCGAAACCGCGCTGCTGGCGACGGCGGGGCGTACCTGCGTGTTGGTCTACCGGCGGCCGCGGGTCGCAATCGTTTCGACGGGCGATGAGATCGTCGAGGTAGGCGAGACGCCCGGGGCGCACCAGATCCGCAATTCGAACGCGGCGTCGCTCGCGGTGCAGGTTTGCCGCGCCGGGGGGCAGCCGGACATTCTGGGCGTCGCGCGGGACAACTACGAGTCCACACGGGCGCAGGTCCGGAAGGGGCTCGAAGCGGATCTGCTGCTTTTGTCGGGCGGCGTCTCGGCGGGCAAGTACGATCTGGTCGAAAAAGTTCTGGCCGAGTTCGGGGCGGAATTCTTCTTTGACCGAGTGCTGATTCAGCCGGGTCAGCCCCTGGTTTTCGGCAAAGCCCAGGGCAAGTATTTCTTCGGGCTGCCAGGCAACCCGGGCTCGACCATGATTACCTTCGAAACGATCGGCCGCGCCGCCCTCGAAAAAATGCAGGGCCTTCGCGAACCGACACTACCGCTACTGCGCGCGCGTCTAACGCGTCCTTTTAAACAGAAGCCGGGGCTCACGCGATTCCTGCCCGCACGCCTCAGCCCCGATGGCTCGACGATTGAGCCAGGCGTGTCGCACGGCTCCGGGGACGTGGCGGCGCTGGCACGCTGCAATGCTTTTCTGGTAACCGAGCCGGAGCAGTCGGAGTGGGCGGCAGGTGACGACATTCGGGCACTCTTGAAATGACAAAACTCTCGCATTACGACAAAAACGGACGCGCCAGTATGGTGGACGTCTCAGCCAAACCGGAAACCAAACGAACCGCTGTGGCCCATGCTTTCGTGAGGATTAAACGAAGTGTACTCAATAAGTTGCCGGATAATCCTAAAGGGAATCCGCTGGAAGTGGCCCGCTTCGCGGGCATTACCGCGGCCAAAAAGACCTCCGAGCTAATTCCGATGTGCCACCCATTAATGCTGTCACATGTTGAAGTTAGCTGTGTTATTGAAAGTAAAGGTGTGCGTATTACATCGACCGCCACGATCCTGGGGCCAACAGGCGTCGAGATGGAGGCGCTAACGGCGGCGTCGGTAGCGGCGCTCACGGTCTACGACATGACCAAGGCGCTCGACAAAGGCATCGAAATCCAGGATGTTTATCTCCTTTCGAAGACCGGCGGTAAGTCGGGGGACTTCGTGCGGGGCGGGAAGAAAAAATGATTCGTGTCGCGGTGGTTACCATCAGTGATTCGGTGGCGGCGGGGACGCGCGAGGACCGCTCTGGCGCCGCTCTGGTGCAAAAAAGTAGTGAATTTGGCTGGGCACTTGCTCATACTAAAGTCGTGAGCGACGATCGGGAGCATATTTCGGCTGTCTTAACCGAGCTATCGGAGGTTGACGTGATCCTGACCACCGGCGGAACCGGGGTGGCTCTGCGGGACGTCACACCAGAGGCGACCGCCGCGGTGAGCGATCGCAAGATCGACGGATTCGGCGAGCTAATGCGGTTAAAGGGCATGGAGAAAACCAAGTTCGCGCACCTGTCGCGCGGGGGCGCTTTCACGCGCGGAGAGGTGCTGATTGTGAACTTGCCCGGATCGCCCAAGGGCGCGGTGGAATCACTAGAGGCGGTGGCAGGATTGATCCCGCATGTCGTCGATTTGCTACACGGGAGGACAGAGCATCGTGCGTAACATATTCGCAGCAAGCGTACTGGCAGCGGCACTATTTTCGGTAACGGCCTGGGCGCAGGACCCGGCACCATCTGAGAAAGCCGACATTTCAATCACCACCCGCTTCGTGATGACGCCGGTTACAGTGACGGACAAAAGCGGCAACATCATCAACGGCCTGACCGTCAACGATTTTCGTCTGGAAGACAACAAGAAGCGGCAAGTCATCACCGAGGACATCGCCATTCACCCGATCTCGATGGTGATCGCCGTACAAGCCGACCTGGAAGTGGAAAAAATGCTGCCGATGATCCAAAAGCTGGCGTCATCGATTCAGGCTCAGGTCTTGGGCGACGATGGCGAGGCAGCGGTGATCGAGTTCGATCATCGGATTCAGACCTTAACCGATTTCACCTCAGACCCCGATAAACTCGCGGCAGCCTTGAAAAAGTTGAAGGCTGGCAGCTCGCAAAGCCGCCTGAACGACGCGACGATTGAAGGCATCAATCTGTTGAAGAAGCGTCCGGATAGCCGCCGCAAGGTGCTGCTGCTGATCAGCGAGTCGGGTGACAAGAGCAGCGAACTCAGACCGCGTGAAGTGCTGAGCGCGGCCGAATTCGCCAACGTCGTGATTTATTCGATCGACATTTCGAAGACCATGGCTCAGCTCAAGGAGCCACCTCCGGTGACTTATAACGTGAACGACAACCGGCCGCCCGGAGCCGTGAATTTGCCCATGGGCAATGTGGAAACGCCCACCATCCAGACGCAAATGCAGCTGGGGAACTGGGTGCCTCTCCTAAAGGACATCTACGACTCGGCCAAGGGAGTGTTTGTCGCGAACCCGCTAAAAGTGTATACCAACTACACCGGCGGCCAGCAATACCCCTTCAAGACGCAGCGGGATTTGGACCGCGCGGTTTCTGACTTGGGTCAGGAACTGCACAGCCAATACCTCCTGACATACAAGCCCACCCCTGAGGTACAGGACGAGGCTGGCTATCACAACATTGTCGTACAGGTGCTCAAGCCGGGCTTATACATTCGAGCCCGCGACGGCTACTATTGGGCGGGCAGCAAGCCTGACATTCCAGTCAAGCCTTAGTTCTCGTCTTTTAACTTGGACCGGCGTAAACCGGCTGAATCACGGCTTTCATCGACCCTTTGGATTTAGGCATGCGCGGGTCCGCGCCATAGCCGTGAATCTGGTCGCGCGCGAATTCGGCGTGCGGACGCTCACAGGTGATTACGATGGTGCGACCCTTGGTGTCCACCTCGACGGCATGCTGATAAGCGGTTTCGACGGGAAGGAAAAACAGCGCACCCAGCATTTCGACGACGTAATCATAGGTGTGATCGTCGTCGTCAAGCAGGATGACGTGGAAGAGCGGCTCGAGACGCTCGGCGTCGCGGGTTCCGGTTTCTGGAGTAGCGGTGGGGGCTGGCAACCATTCAAATGGTAGAATGAAATGGAAAGGGGGCGCAACGGATTCGACGGGATTGCATCCGTCGTGGGAAGTCGTGCCGGGTTCCGAGCTCCCGTAAAACGATCGGAAAACAACAACTGCCAATAATCAGCAGTTCGCATACGCTGCTTAATTAATTAAGTAGCCGCTCTGGGGTCGTGGGCCTGCACCGGCTTTGAGAGCGTCATCTTGCAGGATAGGCCTAAAGCTTCCGTCTGGAGCCGAAAGCCGAGATCAATCAGGCTAAGCCATCCCCCTCTTGCCGGTTCCGCATGGGGTGGTCGAAAAATACCGAACCGGAAACGCACGTAGTCTTTTTGCGATTGACTTTCTCGGACGCGGGTTCAACTCCCGCCGCCTCCACCAATTTTTCATGACAGTCCGCGCCATCGTTCATAAAGCCGAAGAAGGGGGATTCTGGGCCGAAGTTCCCTCCATCCCTGGCTGCGCTACGCAGGGCGAGACGATGGAAGAACTTCGGTCGAATCTGCGGGAAGCCATCGAAGGATGTCTGTCGGTTCCGGTAGAGATTCCGTCCACGCACGCCGATGATCAGGTGATTGAACTGGCGCTGTGAAAGCACTTTCCGGCTAGGAATTCGCCCGAATGCCGGGGTCACATGGATGGTCACGGCAACGCATCAGCGGCAGTCACCACATTTACGCAAAGGCTGACAGCCAAGTTCGAATTTCTGTTTCGATCCATGGCAATGAAGCGCTCAAAATCGGGCTTCAGCGGCACCTGATGAAACTTGCCGGGCTATTGCCATACAAGATGCCATTGCCGAACGCATACTCCCACCACCAGATTTATTTGCAACTTTCCGACTGACGGCGGACGCGAGTTCAACTCCCGCCGCCGCGATGCACTCGCCCGGCTTCCCCCGTCGCAGGTGATTGAGTATCACCGAGGAACCCAGACGGGAGCGTCGTGTGACGGACTTGACCACGTATATTAAGAGCTGAAATTGCTAAGGGAGCCTCCTAATGCTGACGCCGGAAGGGCAAATCCTCATTGAAGAAGAAGAGCGTAAACGGATCGCCGCAGAAATGGTACGTGCGGAAGTCGGGGCGGCGCTCGGGACCGGTACCAGCTCGATACCTGATCAGGAATTGCAGCGCGAGAAACTACTACCCGACATTCGAGACCTGAAACGTCCGTGGTGGCAAAAAGCCTCGTACATCGCCGCCCTGGCACCGGTATTCCTGGGGAGCCTTACTGTCTTCGTCGGTTATCAGACCGGGTATTTTAATGCCCTGAATGAGCGCCTGACGGCTCAGAGAGTGATTTTAGACCGAGATGTTCGAGACTTCACAAATCAACGAGATGAGCTTGGGGCTGAACTGAAGAGCTTGTCTCATGAACGCGATACACTCAGCGCTGAAAACACGAAGCTTCGGGATACAGCACGCCAACTGACAGAAAAGACGAGTCGCCTCCAAGACAAACTCATCCTTGCGCCCTTTGAGGCGGATATTAACCGCTTAATAGAGCTTGCTTCCGCGAAGCTCTCAGTTGCCAATGTTCAGAAATTGGTTGACGCTACACTGGGAACTTCACCAAACCCTGAACTTGATGCGCCTTTCAATCGTGTATCAAAAGCACTTTTGATTAAAGACTCGTATCACGATCAAAGAATCGGACTGCTCAAGAAGGCCACCGATGCGCAAAAGGCCGCCGAGGTCCATAAAGTATTGAGTGGGGCCGCTGCGGGGCGAAGCTTGAATTCCCTTTACAGCACATGTGCAGGAGTAGGGTGCACAGCGAAGTAATGACACCACTCAAGTCGCTTCAGATCTGGCAAATGCGAAGATAATACGGCCTATTGAGCGTTTCGCCACGTCGATTTGAAGTGTGGAACCTCGGCGGGGTCGATCTCATACTCATCGTGCCGGTGTCGAATGGAGCCTTTGCGGACCTGGACTTTCTGTGAACCTGAACAGGTCTTCCAGAGCAAGGCTGCTGAAATCGCAAAGACCAGATTAAGAGCGACAATCACTTCCCAAGCCATCGTGGTTCCATACTAGCTCCACGCGCTATAAGGAGCGATAGGAAGAAGGTTTCAATCGGATAGTACCGTTGGTTCATTTGCCCCCTTAAGCGGGTGAGAAGACGGTCGGGCCACCGCACGCTTTCCTCAGACACTAACTTCCGGAACCAGTGTCAACGCAAGTTCAGAAGGCTGTCCAGCGCAAATAGTATTCCGCCAAGCCCTAGTAATAACCCAAAGACGCGGTACCAGCGTAGGTACAGGGCTCTGTGCCTGGGCTCCAGTTGATCGAACTGTTTCCAGCCCCACAGTTTGGTCGCCCGCATGGGCGCAGCAGCCACGAAGATTCCCAACGCCACGGCCATCGTGCTGATGAACAGATTCATCGCTCTTCGAACTCGAGGTCCGCACGGGGCAGTTTGTCATTTTCACGCGCGATCCAGACATACAGCGTCGGCAGAAGGAAGATGCTCATCATCAATGCCGCGAGCAGTCCGCCGACGATGACGATCGCAAAGGGGCGCTGCGAATCGGACCCGATGCCGTGCGAGGTGGCGGCCGGCAGGAGCCCGAGCGTCGCCACTAGCATGGTCATCAGGATGGGCCGCAAACGCAGGATGGCGCCGTCCCGCGCGGCGTCGAATACCGAATGCCCGCGGGCGCGCAGTTGGTTGATGTATTCGACCATGATTATGCCGGTTTGTACCGAGACGCCGAAGAGCGCCAGGAAACCCACGCCGGAAGACACGCTGAAGTTGGTTCCCGTCAGATACAGGGCCACCACTCCTCCGATGGGCGCGACCGCCACGTTGCCGAAAATCAGGCTGGCCCACTTCATGGAGCCGAACATCGAATGTAGAATCAAGAAAATTAACAGCAGGGTGAGCGGGATGATGAGCATCAGCCTCCGCTGGGCGCGTTGCTGGCTTTCGTACTCGCCGGCCCAATCGATGTGATAGCCGGCGGGCAGTTTCACCTGCTGGTCGACTTTCTTAATGGCTTCTTCCACGGCGCCACCCAGATCGCGCCCACGGACGCTGTACTTGATCGCGATGTAGCGCTGATTCCCTTCCCGATAGATTTCGGAAGCGCCGTCGGACACTTCAATATTGCAGAGCTGCCCTAAAGAGACGCGTTCTCCCGAGGGCGCCAGCAGGCGGATATTTTCGATGGCTTCCTTGGTGTTGCGGTACTGCGGCAGATAGCGCAGCACCAGGTCGTAACGCCGCTCGCCGTCGAGAACCTGAGTGAGCGCGTTGCCGCCGACAGCGGTCTGAATGGCGTCCTGGACATCCGCCACATTGATCTGGAAGCGCGCCGCGGCCTTGCGGCTCACTGTGAAGTTCAGGTTCGGCTGGCCCAGCACACGAAACAGACCCAGGTCTTCGATGCCGGGGACTGTGCGCATGATGTCGACGATCTGGTCCCCCTTCTCTTCGAGCGTCTTGAGATCGTCGCCATAAACTTTGATGGCCAGCTCGCCTTTGACGCCGCTGACGGCCTCTTCCATGTTGTCGGAGATCGGCTGCGAAAAATTCCAGATCACGCCCGGCATCCGGGCGAGTTCCTGATTCATGGCCGCGATGAGGTCTTCCTTGCGCTCGCGAAACATCGGGCGCCAGGCCTCCTTCGGCTTCAAGTCGACAAAATACTCGGTGTTGAAAAAGCCGGTGGTGTCGGTTCCGTCATCGGGCCGCCCCACTTGGCTGGTGGCTACCGTGACTTCCGGAAAAGAAGCGAGGATAATGCGGGCCTGATTCGCCAGATGAATGCCTTCGCTGGGCCCGGTGCTCGGCGCGAGAGTGCCACGTACCCAGATGGCGCCCTCATCCAAGTGCGGCAGAAATTCCGATCCGATCGCTTGCGTCAGCCCATACGCGCCCACTAGACACAACAGCGCCACGCCGACAGTGACCCAGCGCCAGCGGATCGCGTATCCGAGCAGCCCGCTATAGATCCGCGTGAGCCAGTTCATTAGCGGGTTGGGCCACTCCTTGGCGCCGTTGCGGAATAGAAAACTGGCCAGCACCGGCGCCAGAATCATCGAAAATACCAGTGCTCCTAACAAAGCGAACGCCACCGTCCACGCCATGGGCTTGAATAAACGCCCTTCCACCCGTTGCAAGGTGAAGATCGGAGTGTAAGCGGTAATGATGATCCCGATCGCATAAAACACCGGACGCTGGACTTCATGAGCCGCTTCAAAAATCTGCTGCTTGACGCTCTTCCCCTCGGGGTTGGCGTGAGTCAAATGGCGGACAATGTTTTCCACCATCACCACCGCGCCGTCGACAACCATTCCGAAATCGAGTGCGCCTAGAGACAGTAGGTTGGCCGGAATTTTCCGCAGATCCAGGCAAATGGAGGCGAACAACAGGGAAAATGGAATCGTCAACGCGACGATCACCGCGCCGCGCAGATTACCTAGAAAGAGGAACAGAATGATGGCGACCAGCACAATGCCTTCGGTAAGGTTGTGCTCGACAGTGGTGGTTGTGTAGTGGACCAGATCGCTGCGGTCGAGAAACGGAACCACGGTCACGCCCTGCGGCAGGATGTGTTCGTTGAGTTCTTTCACCTTGGCGTGGATGGCTTCTAACGTCGAATCCGAGTCGGCGCCTTTGCGTAGGAGGACGATGCCGGAGACAACGTCGTCGTTATCGATGACTCGACCCGGTTCCGGATGAACCGTCTTTGCGAACTGCCCCAGACGAATTTTCGGTCCCTCTTGCACCACGGCGACGTCCGCGATGCGCACGGGCGTTCCGTTCTTGGTCGTGATCACGGTCTCCTGAATATCGGGGACCTGTTTGACCAATCCCACGCTGCGCACGTTGATTTGCTGGAGTCCGGTCTCGATAAAGCTTCCGCCGCCATTGGCGTTGTTGTTCGTGATCTGCTGTTCGACTTGGGCTAGGGTAAGGCCATAGGAAACCAGCTTGTTGGGGTCGACACGGACTTGATATTCGCGCGTGGGGCCGCCGAAGCTGGCAACATCGACGACATTTGGCACCGATTTGAATTGTTTTTCGATGGTCCAGTCTTCGAGCGACTTCAACTCGGTGACGTCATAATCGGGGTTGGTACTGCGCAAGGTGAAGAAGTAGATCTGGCCGACGGGGCTCCAGTCCGTGCCGATCTGTGGCTGCACGCCGGGTGGCAGAGTCAGCTGAGAAATTCGCTCCAGCACCTTTTCCCGGTTCCAGTCATTCTCGGACTCGTCGTCAAAAATCAAAGAGACGCTGGAGAGCCCGAACAGCGACGCCGATCGCAGGTGCTCCAGATGCGGGATGCCGTTGACTACGATTTCCAGTGGAATGGTGACCTGCTGCTCGATTTGCTCAGCGGAGATCCCGGGCCACTGCGTGATGATCTGGACGTAGTTGTTCGCCACGTCCGGATAGGCTTCGACGGGAAGGCTGCGGAAAGAAATCACGCCCCACACGAACAGCAGGAGCGCGATGGCCAATACCAGAACGCGGTTGTTGAGTGCGAAATCGACGATGCGTCGGATCAAATTCGACTGTATCCGCTACCGCGCCGCAAAGCCACGAATCTTGTTTCCAGCCGGGGGTATCGTTCGACAAACCGTTCGACTGACGAATGACTATAAAAGATTGCGGTAATCTTCGAGCGCCACGCGAACCAGTTGGCTGCGGGTGCGGACACCGGTTCTTGCAAACAACTGTTGCAGAGTGTTCTTGATGACGCTTTCGGAAACGTCCATGTGCGCGGCGATTTCCTTATTCGCCAATCCTTGCACCACGAAGCGCAGAACTTCGACTTCGCGCCCGTTCAACGAAATTTGTCCATTGTGGTTGATGTCAGCGGCCGGATGGGAACCGGATAGCGGATTTTCATCACTGACCTCGGCGATGATCGCGGCTAGCTTGGGATCCGCGCCTTCTTTATAAGTGGAAAACCAGACGTCGGCCATGAAATGCTCGCCGTTGTCGCGATGCCCTGCGCACTGCATGGATGCGCGGAACTGCGGGCCTTCTTCGCGGCGTAGGGCAAAATGCAATTCCGGCAGGAAGGCCGCGATAGGATGGCCTACCAATATGCCGTCACGGGGGGCGATCAGTTCGACGGCGGCGCGGTTGGCCACTTCGATAAATCCTTTCTCACCAATCGTTAGAATCGCAGCCGGACTGGTTTCAACCAGAATGCGCAGGCGCTCGTTGGCCTCCGAAGTCAAGCGGCGGTTGCGGACCAGCTCGCCGACGAACATACCGCAGCCGGCAATCGCCAGAGTCACGAAAACAAAGCGCACGGATTGCCCCGATGGGTCGAGCGAGCTGAAAACCTCGCTCAATACCGCGCAGGCGACGCTCAACAACAAAATGGCCCAGCGCGGCAGGAATCCGGCCGCCAGCATGATGGGGAATAAATACAAAAAACCGATTGAGAAGTAGGGCTTTGTCAGCCAGTCGACCACCGCCAGAATCAGAATGATTACGGCGCTAGTAAGAAGGATTGGTACGCGGTTCTGCCTGCTCCATAAATCTGCTGCATGTGACATCGGGGGACTGAAGGCCTATTATCGCATCGCGGATCGGTTGGAAATCGTAGTTTAGCGGTTAAGTGAACGGGCCGAACGGATCATTCGACTAATCGAACGATTATCTCGCGGAAGTAGCCTGATTCCGTTGGGCGCGCGGGTATAGAAGACGAACTCCCGCATTCCCCATCTATCGGCAATAAATCTGGATTGAGTGTTTTAGACAACTACTTCGCTGATTGAATCTTCACCAGCGTTTGCGCCGCCTGATCCGGCAGGCCGCTCTTAAGCGTCTGCGGAGCGCGGAAGAAATCGAAGTACGACACGTAGTGCACGCAGCTCACGGTGCAGTAGGGCGCACAGGGTTTCTCGCTCAAATATTCGCGGCGGATGTCGGCGGCAGAGTATTGTTCGAGCGGCGTGCCGGGATAGCCGCGCTGCTGCGAGCAGTAATGCACCAGGCCGTCCTCGCAAATATACATGTAGCGAGCGCCGGCGCGGCAGCGCCAGTCATTCGACTTGCCTTGCGCGATGGCGTCCTGAAAATAATTGAACTGGGCGAAGTTGCGATTCTCCATCGCCTTCATCTCGTGATAGACAGCGCGTTCGCGATCGCTCAGCGGACGCAACTGGCCGTCGCCGTCGTGAATAATCCCGACGGTCGCCGAGAACCCCAGTTCGACAGCACGACGCCCGACCACCAACGCGTCGTCGGGATTGTGGATTCCGCCGCCTACCACCGAGTTAATGTTCACGTGGAAATCGGCATGCTCCGCCAGAATCTCGAGCTTCTTGTCGAGCACCTTCAGGCTCTTCTTCGAAACATCGTCCGGCATCACGTTGTCGATCGAAATCTGCAAGTGATCTAAACCCGCGCGGTTAAGGCGCTGCACGCGCTCCGGAACCAGCAGGTAGCCGTTGGTAATCATCCCGGCCATCACGCGGCGGCGGCGCATGGCGGCGATGATGTCGTCGAGGTCCGGATGGAGCAGCGGCTCCCCGCCCGAAAGCGTGATGATGCTGGTGCCCAAATCCGCTAACTTGTTGATCCGGCTGATGACAACGTCGGTCGGCACGGGCTTCGACACGTCGTCGTATTCGTTGCAATAAGAACAAGACAGGTTGCAGCGGCGGATGGGAATGATGTGCGCCATGATGGGGTGGCGCGTCGATAAGGCCCCGTGGGCGATGAGACGCAACTCCCGCATTCTGCGGGTGAAAGCTTTCCAATTGCGGTGCGCGCGGAGCGGCTTGGCTGCCATACAGGGTTAAGAACTCCTACTATTAGAACACATTACGGTTAAAGATCCATAGATTTCCGCCCAACGGCGGGAACCTTACCTCTACCGGAGAGTTATTGGGTCCGGATCGCACTTATTCGGTGTGAAGCTAAAACCTGTAGCCCAAACCCTGGCGGCTATCCTGGCGGCGGTCCTCGCCTGCGGGGCGGAAAATCCGGCCCTTCTGGCGATTCGCTTGACCGAAGGCGATGGCGCCATTTACGCCAAAGGTTCGCGCGCCACCCGCGGCCTTACGGTGCTCATTACTGACGAAACCGGGCGTCCCGTCGAGGGCGCGACGGTCAGCTTTTCGCTGCCGGGCGAAGGTCCCAGCGGAGTGTTCAGCTCCGGCACCAGAACCGAAATCGCCACCACCCACGCCGACGGCCGCGCGGCGGTGTGGGGGATGCAATGGAATCGAACATCCGGACCATTCGAAATCCGCATCACGGCTGTGAAGGGGCAAGCCCGCGCCGGAACCGTGAGCTCGCAATTCCTGAGCGACGCTCCGGAGGTGAAGGATGCCGCCGCGCCTAGGACCCACGGAAGCCACAAGCTGCTGTGGATTTCAGTCATCATTGCCGGAGCCGCGGTGGCAGGCGTCGCGGGAGTTGTGGCGGGCAAAGGCGCTGCGGCGGCGCCGGCCGGCAGCGCCGTGACGCCTTTGCAAATCGGCACGCCGACTATCAGTTTGGGGCACTCATGAAACTTTTCCTTTTCTTTTTGGTAAGCGCAACTGCATGGGCTCAGATCGAGCGACCGTCACTGGGCGTGATGCTGGATGAAAACGGACTCGCGCGGCCGGTTACCGGCGCGCGGGCCGCGGCGGCGCTGGGCGATCCACTGTTCGACGGACCCGTGATTTCGCTCGCGTGTTCGCGAACAAATTGTCTCGCGAAAACCGAGACGGCCGTGATTTCCTCCGCCGGCGAGACCGCGGACGCGCCACCCGGCGCCGCGATCATCGCTTTCATAGGCGATATAGCATACGTGTATTTCGTCGAAACCCGTCAATTCGCGATCTGGTTTCAAGGTCAACTGTATCCGTTCGATTTCGCAGCCGGCGGCGATGTGCTTTCGATCAGAGCTAACGGCTTCGCCTACGCCATCGCGCGTGACGACGGGATCTGGGTGGGGAATCAGAACCTGGGCGTGGCCCACGCGATTTTCCTGCTCGACGATGGCGGCACGCTGCTGGCTGTGGACGGCCAAGTGCGCCTGCTGCGGGCCGATGGCACGGAGGTCGACTTCGCGGTGCCGGGAGCCGGCGGGTTCGTGCGCATGAGTAACCGTTACATCGAAGCCATTACGGATAGCGGGATGTGGGCGCTCGATACGCAACCGGGTAACGAGCAAGTATTTCTCCTGCCGGGAGGCTCCCGTTGAAAGCACGAATGCTATTTCTACTGGCACTCGCGCCCGCACTGTTGCAGGCGCAAATCGTACTTTATTCGCTCGACGGCATCACTCCCTCGCCGCTCGGCGCCGTCTACGGTTACGGACAAGTAGCCGCAGGCGATACGAGTATCGTTCGCTTTCGCGCGCTGAATACCGGGACGGCGTCGATCACGATCACTTTACTCAAAGTGATCAACAACACCGGCGCGGGATTTTCTATTGTCAACAGCTCTTCGACGCCGTTCGTCGTCGCCCCCGGCAGTTCGATGGATTTCTTCGCCGGATTCTCCGCCACCGACATCACCAGCTACAGCGCGACCTTGGAAGTGGGTACGGTGGACCAGACGGTGACTGCGATCCTTCTCGCCACGGTAGTGCCGGCGCCGACTTTGAGTGTGGCGGCTCCGTGCACCGGCCCGGACGCCAACTCGACCATCAGCTTCGGACGGATTCTGCAAGGCACGCAAGAATCCTGCACGCTCTCGATCTTGAATCCGTTCCCGCAAGCGCTCACGGTTTCGCCGTTGACTCTCAGCGGCGCTGCGTTCAGCACCACGGCCGGAAACGCAGTCACCATCGCGGCGGGACAATCGTCATCCTTCACCATCCAATTCGCCCCCACCAATGCGACCGCCTACTCGGGAACACTCACGGTGGGAACCAGAACATACACGTTATCCGGCACCGGGTTTTCGTCGCCGCTGCCGGCGCTCGTGTGGAGCTTCGACACCACCGCCATCTCCAGCGGCGAGCAGCACACGCTCAGCCTGCAGCTTTCCGCACCGGCACCGGTGTCTGCCGCCGGAACGCTGACGCTCACATTCACGCCGTTGACAACGCTAGTAACCGACGATGCAGCCGTTCAATTCGTAGCCACCTCCAAACGCGTAGCTTCGTTCACGATTCCTGCCGGAGCCACCGCCCTCACCATCAATGCGCTGCCGACTATCGTGTTCTCCACCGGAACCACGGCGGGCATTCTTACCTTCACCGTCGATGCCGGAATCTTCGGTCTTTCGGGAAGCCCGTCGACTTCTCTCACAACCCCGCCCGCGCTCATCGCCATTTCTTCGACCGGCGCCACCAGCCGCGCCAATGAACTCGACGTGGTGATAGCCGGCTTCGACAATACCTATTCCGTCGGCGCCATGTCCTTCGCCTTCTTCGACCGCGCCGGAGCATCGATTACATCGCTCGCCGCCGACTTCACCGCCAGCTTCACCACGTTCTTTCAAGGGCAGACCGCAGGCAGCTCGTTTCTCATGCGCGTTTCCTTTCCGGTCACCGGCGACGTGACTCAAGTGGGAGGCGTGACCGTGACTCTCACCAATACCGCCGGCGTAGTCACCACGCCGCGCTTGAACTTTCCCTAGACTGAAATGGATGATCCCGGTTGCGCTTACCATCGCCGGCTCGGACCCCAGCGGCGGCGCGGGCCTCCAGGCCGACTTGAAAACATTTCATCGCTTCGGCGTGTACGGCGAGGCGGTGGTGACCTTGATCACCGTGCAGAATACTCGCAGAGTCACGCGTGTCTCGACGCTTGACCCGGAGTTGGTGGCCGCGCAGATTCGGGCAGTTCTCGAAGACATTCCGCCGCAAGCGGCAAAAGTGGGAGCGCTGGGATCTCGCGAGATTGTCGAAGCGGTAGCGCGAGAGGCCGCGCATTTCTCCTTCCCGCTGGTAGTCGATCCGGTGATGATCAGCAAACATGGCGCCCGCTTAATCGACGAAGACGCCACCCGGGCGTTGATCGAAAAATTGATTCCGCGAACGTTTCTGCTGACTCCCAATCTGGACGAAGCCGCCGCGCTCACCGGCCTGGTGGTGAACGATCGCGACGGCATGGCCCGCGCCGCTCAAACATTAGCGTCCTTCGGCGCAGCCAACGTACTGGTCAAAGGTGGCCACCTACGCGGCGATGCTCTGGATCTCCTGTATCTCCGCAGCGGCGAAATCCACGAATTCACCGCGTTGCGCGTCGAAACCCGCCATACTCACGGCTCCGGATGCACCTATTCGGCCGCCATCACCGCTGAGCTAGCGAAAGGCGCACCCCTCGTGGACGCCATGGCCCGCGCCAAAGCATTTATTACGGAGGCCATTCGCACCGCTCCCGGATTGGGTGCGGGAAACGGCCCCTTAAATCATCACGCGTGAGATTCTTGGGCGGCCGCCGCCACTCATCTATAAGTGCTCGCGCATACCATCGACAATTTTGTCCTGTGGTTGGTCACGCCTCTGGCGGTGGTCTTCCTGCTGAGTGGACTCGACGACCTCGCCGTCGATTTCGCCTGGTTCTACGCCTGGGCAGCCGAACGGCTCACCGTCTCGCCCCGCGATGCCCGCCGCATCCCCGACGCGCCTCCGCGCCCCATCGCCATCCTCGTTCCGCTGTGGAAAGAGCACGCCGTGATCGCCCGCATGCTGGAACACAATCTCGCCGCCATCCGCTATCCCGATTTCCACATTTTCGCCGGCATCTACGCGAACGACGCGCTGACCGAGGAAGCCGTAGCCTCTATCTCCGAGCGTTTTAGTAACGTTCACCTGGCGGTCTGCCCGCATGACGGACCCACCTCGAAAGCCGATTGCCTCAACTGGATTTACCAGCATGTCGGACTCTACGAAGAACAAAACGGCATCGCGTTCGAAGTGATCATCACGCATGACGCCGAGGATTTGATTCATCCCGAAGAACTGCGCTGGATCAACGCCTATGCCACTCACTTCGGCTTCATCCAGATCCCGGTGCTGGCCTTGGCGACGCCGTTTTGGTCCTTCACGCATGGCGTATATTGCGATGAGTTCGCCGAATACCACACACGCGACATGGTAGTCCGCTCGTCGTTCGGATGCTTTATTCCTGGATCTGGCGTTGGCACGGGGTATAGTCGCGACGCTCTCATTGCTCTCGCGCGAGCTTCCGAAAATCGCGTGTTTGAACCCGCTTCACTTACCGAGGACTATGAAAGCGGACTTCGTCTGTACCGCCTCGGTTGCCGTCAGGTGTTTGTTCCGCTCACGCGTCTGCAGCCCACGGGACGCGAATTCGTAGCGACCCGCGAATTCTTTCCCACGAAGTGGAAAACGGCACTCGCACAGCGAACCCGCTGGGTGATGGGGATCGCGCTGCAAGGTTGGGAACGCTTCGGTTGGGCCGGAACACGCAGCGAAATTTATTGGCTGTGGCGGGATCGCAAAGGCCTGCTCGGCAACCCCCTCGGCGTCGTTGCGAACGCTGTGTTTCTCTACGGCCTGGCTACGGCCATGTGGACGCGTATGACGCCGCTTGCGACCGAACTCACTTCCGTGACACTCGCATTTCAACTCCTGCGCTTAATCATCCGCATGGGTTGCGTGGCGCGCGTTTACGGCTTCGTATTCGCCCTCGGCGTGCCACTGCGCCTGCCTTACGCGAATTTGCTGAATGCCGCCGCGACGGTGCAAGCCGCGACGCGCTATGCCAATGCGCGGATGCGAAGACTCCCGCTACGCTGGGTCAAGACCGAACACTCCTACCCGACCCGCGCGGCGCTGCTCTCGCACAAACGCCCGCTGGGAGAAATTCTTCAAGCGTTGGGCTTTCTGAACGCCGCCGCGCTGCAAACTGCTCTCGCGGCCTGCCCATCGGACACGCAGTTGGGAGCGTTCCTGGTGGCGAACGGTGAGCTCACTGAAGTAAATCTCTACGAAGCGCTCAGCCTGCAACAAGGCCTGCCGATCGCTCGGATCGACCCCAGCGAAGTTCCGTTGCGAGTGGCGCGCACGCTACCTGAGCGCGTGTCTCGCGAATGGCGGGTTTTGCCGTTCAAAATCGCCGACGGTAGTCTGCTGCTCGCGAGTCCAGACCTACCAACGTCTGCCATGACCGCTGCGCTCCGCCCTTTCACCGCGCTCGAAATTCGCTTTCATCTACTCGCTCCGTCGGATTACAAACAACTCGTCGACGCGTTACTCTAACCTCATGGCCGATCCCCTGGCGTCCGCCGCACTGGCGGCGCGCGAAAACGCCCATGCGCCGTATTCACACTTCCGCGTAGGCGCCGCGCTCGAAGATGCGAGCGGACGCGTGCACACCGGATGCAACGTCGAAAACGCGACCTACGGGCTCACACTCTGCGCGGAACGCGTGGCGGTGTTCAAAGCCATTTCCGAAGGCGCGCGCCAATTCCGGCGGATCGCTATCGCGGCCGATACCGAGACCCTCACGCCCCCCTGCGGAGCCTGCCGCCAGATTCTGTGGGAGTTCTGCGGCGACATCGAAATCACCTTGCTGAATCCCCGTGGCAAAACCGAAACTTTGCAACTCAAAGACCTGTTCCCGAGAGCATTTGATGCGTCCTATCTTTAAACTTTTTCTCTTGTCATTCGCAGCGACTGTATGGGCTCAATCCCCCACGCGCGTCGATGCCATTTGGAGTGCGCGTTGGGTTGTCACCATGGACCCGCAGCGCCGCGTGATCGAGAACGGCGCAGTAGCCGTCAGCGGCGATCACATCGTCGACGTGGGCCCGCGCGCCGAGATCGACCGCCGCTACACCGCGCAGCAACGGCTCGACCGCCCCGACGCCATTCTCGCCCCCGGTCTGATCAACACCCATACTCACGCGGCCATGTCCTTATTCCGCGGCGTTGCCGACGATATGAATTTGCAAGATTGGCTTCAGAAATTCATCTTCCCCGCTGAAGCCAAAAATGTCGATCGCGAATTCGTGCGCTGGGGTACGCGTTTAGCGGTGCTCGAAATGGCACTTTCCGGCACCACGACTTACACCGACATGTACTATTTCGAGGACACCGTAGCCGAAGTCACCAAGCAGGCCGGTCTCCGCGGCATGCTGGGCGAGACCGTAATCGGCTTCCCCGCTCCGGATTACAAGACTCCGCAAGCCTCGCTCGCCGCGACCGAACAGTTCTTTAAACAATACGCTAACGACCCGTTGATCGTGCCCGCCGTGGCGCCCCACGCCATCTATACCGTGCCCAATGATGTGCTGAAAGCAGCCCGCGCCCTGGCCAATCGCTATCAAAAACCGCTGGAGATTCATCTTTCAGAAACCAAGACCGAGAACGACGAAGCGCTCGCCAAACGCAAAATGACGCCGACCGCCGCGCTCGAGTCTTTAGGAGTTCTGACGGGCTGGACTGTGGCTGCACACGGCGTCTGGTTGAACGATGCAGACATGGCCATCCTCAAACGCCGCGATACCGGCCTCGCGAACAACCCGTCGAGCAACATGAAACTCGCCAGCGGCATCGCACCGGTGGTCAAGATCCTCAGTCTCGGCATTCCCATGGGACTGGGCACTGACGGCGTGGCCGGGTCGAATAACGATCACGACTTGATGGTGGAACTGGACCTCGCCGCGAAGCTTCAGAAAGTAGCCACCGGCGACCCACGCGCGCTACCCGCGACGCAGGCCTTCGAAATGGCCACCATCACCGGCGCCCGCGCGCTGCACATGGATAAACTGATCGGGTCGTTGGAGAAAAACAAACGCGCGGATATGATCACGATTAGTCTGACCGCACCGCACGCGGTTCCGCTCTACAACGTCTATTCGCAGTTGGTGTATGCGCTGCAGGGTTCCGATATTCGCGACATGATGGTGAACGGCCGCCCCATCGTGCGCGATCGCCGGATGCTGACGCTCGATGCGCGCTCCATCATGCTCAAAGCCGCCGAGTATCAGGCGCAAGTCAAGAAATCGTTAGGAATGCACTAGCGTTTTCCCCAGCCGCCCCCGCCGGGTGTTTCGATGCGCAGAACATCGTCCGCCGCAATCTCAAAGCGCGTCTTCCCAGGAAGAGCTTCTGGCTGCCGCCCCCTTCGCAGCAGAGTGTTGCGTCCAGGCTTGCCCGCTTCGCCGCCCTGCAATCCGTAAGGCCCGCGCACGCGGCGGTCGGACAGGACCGTGACCTCTGCGGGTGTGAGAAAACGAAATTCGCGTACGATGCCATCCCCGCCGCGATGCGCGCCCGCGCCGCCCGAATTCTTACGCACTCGATAGCTTTCGATGCGCACCGGATACTGATGCTCGAACGCCTCCACGGGAGTGTTCCAGCTATTCGTCATGTGCGTGTGCGTGGCGCTGTGCCCGCCACCCTTTGCCGAAGCGCCCATCCCGCCGGCGATGGTTTCATAGTACGCAAATGCTTCCCGGCTGACGACGCCGCCGCCGAAACTCAAGTTGTTCATGGTGCCACAGCTCGCCGCCGGGATGCGCTCGGGAGCGGCCTTCGCCAGCGCGCCCAAAATCACGTCCGTGATCCGTTGTGAAGTCTCCACATTCCCTGCGGCCATCGCCGCTGGAGGTTTCGCATTTACGATGCTGCCCCAGGGAGCCACGATCTGAATTGGCCGCAAAATCCCCGACGTAAACGGAATCTCCTCCGGCACCAAACAGCGGAACACATACATGGTCGCCGCCGTGGTCACTGCCAGGTTCGCATTCACCGGACCATCCACTTGCGCCGAAGACCCCGTGAAATCCACTAGTGCCGTATCGTCTGCGAGCGTCACGGCTACCCGCACTGGAAAGAATTCGCCGGGCCGTTCGCCTTCCAGAACATCTTCAAAACGATACGTCCCAGACGGCAGCCCGCGCAGCGTTGCCCGCATCATGCGCTCGCTGTAATTCTGCAGGCCACGCATATTGCGCTCCACTACCGCCTCGCCATACTTCGACACCAGCTCGCGCAGCCGTGTTTCCCCGCGACGGATCGACATCAACTGCGCCATCAGATCGCCCTCGCGCTCGACCGGCGTGCGCACGTTCGCCAGCACCAAACCCAGCAACTCGCGATCGATCTTTCCCCCGCGTTGGATCAGCACCGGCGGAATCCGCAAGCCCTCTTGATAGATTTCGCGAGCCAGCGGCATCGATCCTGGACTCATCCCGCCAACATCCGCGTGATGCGCGCGATTCGCCAGATAAAACGACGGCTTCGTGCCACGCGTGAACACTGGGGCGACGGCCGTGATGTCCGGCAAGTGTGTTCCCCCGCGAAAGGGATCGTTTACCAGCGCCACGTCGCCGGGTCCCAGTTCGAACGCCTCGCGCACCGCCCGCACCGAAAGCGGCATCGCGCCCAGGTGCACCGGCATGTGGTCGCCCATCGCCACCGTCTCACCGTGCGCGTCGTAAACAGCGCAGGAATAATCGCGCCGCTCTTTGATGTTTGCCGAATAGGAAGTCTTGCGCAGCACGATTCCCATTTCCTCGGCGATCGAAGTCAGCAGGTGGCGGAATAATTCCAGCTCAATGGCGTTCATCAGTGACAATCCGCAACATGAATCGGAAAGCTCGCCACCATTTCCCAGTTCCTGCCCGCGCCGCGCTCCAGCAAATAAGCTCCATGCGGGGCGTCGGCGCGCACACGCCACCCAATCTGATTCGCCGGGCGTACGTTCTTCAACCGCAGCGGCTTGTTGCTCACTTCCTTCAGTTCCCAACTCTCGCCGCCGGTCATGCTGACATAAAGTTCCTGGCGCACGATCTTGCCCTGACCCGCATCCACCACCAGCTCGCCGTTGGTTTTCGAATCGAAATGAAACTGTGCGATGGTGCCGAATTTCTCATCTTCGGATAGCAATTTTTGGCGCCAAGTGTGTCCGCCATCCGCCGTCAGCAGCAGGAACGGATTGCGCGCCAGCGGATCGATAGACTCGCCGCTGATCCAACCCGTCTGCGGGTCCCAGAATTCGATCTGCTCGAGCGCGGAATTGCGCGTGCGCGGCGCAGGCTCCGTCCAAATCAGTCCGTTGTCATCGCTCGCCAGCAGCAGACTGAACAGCGTTGTGTTGCGGGTGTGCAGATTCCCGGAAACCAGAACCCGGTTGCCCGCACCCTCGGCCGCGGTCAGCTCCAGCAACACCGGGCACGGTTCTTCGTCGGTGCAATTCAAACCGAAGAGTTCAATATCCTTTGGCGGGCAATCGTAAGTGACCGGCGATTCGGCGCGTAAACCGACGACTAAACTCAGCAGCAGCCCGGCGAATTTCACTGCTACACATTGTAGCTGAGCGAGGGCCTGCAATCGGCGTAGAATAAAGAGAACGTGCCCGCGCCGCACATCCCGACGCCGCTCGAACAACTAGGGAATCGTCCGTTCTCGTTCTACCCGGCGATCCAGAGCATCCAGCACAACGAGTGGCAGTTCTGCCGCGCGCGCGGCGACGAAATTCAAGTTGTCAACACCAAATCGCAACAGGAATTGTGGATCCCCCGCCGCTTTCTGAGCGGCGTGTCGAGCATCGAAGAGCCCTTCGTCATAGTGGGCTTGCTCAAGGAATTGGAATACCGCCAAGGCGTCGTAGTCCCGCTAGTGCGCCGCGTCCTCGAAATGCCCGTCGCCGTCAACGACGTGCCGCGGCCATGGCTGAACGCCCCGCAGCCCGGGCAATTAGCGCCAGTGGTGGGAATCCGCGTCGAAAGCAGCGCCGAATCGCAAAAGAGCCGCAAGCTCATGGGTGCGGTGGCCGCCGGAATTCTCACTTGTATCGTTGGGATGGTGATCTTCCGTGACGCCACCGCCGGTTCGCGCGCACGCTTCTTTGGGAACCCCACCCGCCTGGCGCTGCCTTTCACTGCCGCCGACGATTACGAATCCGTTGTAGGGCGCATTGGCTATCCCGAATCCACCCGCTCGCGCCCCTCGCCCGACGGCAGTGTTTTTTATTTGCTGCGCTACCCCGATCGCGGCTTCACCGTCGTGCTCCTCGGCCCCGAGCGCGCACAAGCCTCCTATGTGGGCGCGCTCGGCCGCGGCGGACGCGTGGTTCACTCCGTCACCCTGCCCGACGGTCGGAATTCAGCGGCGCTGCTAGCCCGCTAAAGCGTCGGCCTCGCCACGCTTCACGTCCACCTTCGTCAGCACCACCAGCCCCGCAATGAAAAACACGATCAGCGACAAAATCGCCTGCCGGTAGCTGTGCGTGATCTGCAGCGCCAGACCGAATACCAGCGGACTCACCCAACTGGTTCCCTTATCGCTCACTTCATAAATGCTGAAGTACTCGGCCTCTTTCCCCGGAGGAATCAGTTGCGCGAACAGTGACCTGCTCAGCGCCTGGCTACCGCCCATCACGATCGCCACGATCGCGGCGGCAATAAAAAACTCGCGAGTATCGTAGACCCACTTGAACAGATAGATCAGCGTAGCCGTCCACAAGACCAAGCTCACCGCGATGGCCCGCTTCGCTCCGGTGACCGCCGCCAGCCATTGAAATCCGATGGCCCCGAAGAACCCCACAAACTGTACCATCAAGATCGCCATCGTCAACGACGCCACCGGAATGTTCAACTCGTCGCTGCCGAATTGTGAAGCCAGCGCCAGCACCGCCTGAATCGCGTCGTTGTATAAGAGGTAGGCGATCAGGAACAGCATGGTCTGCGGATAGCGCCGGATGTCAGCCAATGTGTGGCGCAGTTGCCCGAATACCGCTCCCGCCGCGGCAGTGTGGGCTCTGGGGACGGAACGATTGCGCAACGTCAGCAGCGTCGGAATCGTAAACACTGCCCACCACACTCCGGCGGACCCCAAACTAATCCGCACCGCCATCGCATCCGTAATGCCGATACGCTTAGCGTTCAGATACAGCAACAGGTTCAACGCCAGCAGCACGCCGCCGCCAATGTAGCCGATCCCCCAGCCTTTGGACGACACCGCATCGCGCTCTTCCGGTGGAGCAATCTCCGGCAAGAACGAGTTGTAAACCACCACCGATGCGCCAAAGCTCACATTGGCGACAATGAACAGCGCCCCGCCCCACAAATACGCGCTTCCCTGCAGCCAAAACATCGCCGTAGCCGCCGCGGCGCCCACATACGCGGTCGCCCCCAGATACTGTTTTTTGCGATGCCCATAATCCGCCGCAGCACCCACCACCGGCAACACCAGCACTTGCAGGATTACCGACAAGCTGACCAGATAGCTCCAGTAACTGCGCGCATCGACGCTGATGCCCAGCGGATGCACCAAGCCATTTGCATCCGCCGCGGCCTTCGCGAGCACAGTCAGGTAAGGGCCCAGAAACAGCGCGACGCCCGTGGTCACGAACGCCGAGTTGGCCCAATCGTAGAGATACCACCCACGCTGTTCGCGAACGCTGTATTCGGCGGCAGCCACAGTGAGATTAGAGTTGCCGGATTTGCTCAAGCACCCGCAGCATGCGCGGCGCTGCGTCGCGGCGCCCGCCGAAGCGCAATTCGTTATACGCCGTCGTCGCTTCTTCCACCAGCGGCGCCATTTGCGGAGTCTTCACCACTTTCGCGAATTCCACCGGCGTGTACCAGGCCGGCTTCTGCACGCCGCGCTTCGCCAGCAAATCGAGCATCTGCTGGTACAGAATCGTAGCGTCCGACGGTTCACTTAATCCGCCGCCGATCTTGCGCGCCTGCGCCCGCCGCTTCCACCACGCCATCGCCGCGGGACCGTACAATACTCCTGCAACCGCCAGCGCCAAAATCCCGATGAGCAATAGCAAATAGCGCACGCCTTCCCGCGCGTGAGTTTTCAGCGCCAGGGCCAAGTCGTCGAAATCCGTAAATCGCATGGTGCGCCCGGACTCCTGAATGCGTGACGCCAGAGCCATCTGGTGGCTCAAGTCATAGCTCATGACCCAGTCATTCCAGAATTGCGACGCCGCATCCGTCAACAGCGCTAGCCGGCTCAGCACCCCCGCCTCTCCTCCCGACGTGTCAAACGGTGTGGGATCGAACGTGGTCCAGCCGCGCCCCTCAATCCACGCCTCCACCCAACTATGCGCGTCAGAGGCGCGAATCACCTGCCAGCCCGTCATGGGATTGTACACGCCGCTCTGGAACCCGGTCACTACGCGCGACGGAATCCCGAGTGTGCGCAGCATCACCGCCATCGACGACGCGAAGTATTCACAATGTCCTTTCTTGCGCTCGAACAAGAAATAAGCCAGCGGATCAGCTACAGGTTTCGAAAGCAGCTCCAGCGTGTAGCCGTAGTCCTGCCGCAAATGATTTTCAATCGCTCGTGCTTTTTGTGCCGGCGTGTCCGCTCCCACCGTCATCTGCAGCGCCAGTTCCGAAATCCGCGGATCGGTCGTCTCCGGAAGACTCAACAACTCGCGCATCGCGCCCAAGGGAAGTTGTGCGGTATAACGCCCCGGAGCCCACTCATTGGGCAGAAATCCGTAAGCACTATAATTCAGTCCCCGAATTCCAAACCGCGGCGCTACGTGAAACCCGCCGCCGCGCGAATACCGTAAATAGCGGACGTCGATCTTAATCGTCTCCACCGTACCCGCGAAGAAAAGCGTGTCGGAGATCAGCGGCTCCAAGTGAACCTGATAAACCAGATTCGGTCCTCGCCCCGCGCCTTCCGTAGCCGACCGCACCACGACTTCGCCCTCATCCACCTGCACCACTTGTTCCTGACCCGGGGGATTGAACCAGGTCTTGCCGTCGAATTCCGCCAGTGCGGCGCCGCGCCACTTTACCGGCAGAAATCCTTCGCCTTGATACGACCGCACATGCATCACCGCCGCACTGCTCTGCTTGATCCGCCCGATTTCGCCCAGCGTGACCGTATTCGAGAATCCCGTCAGTCGGTACCGCGCCGGAGCAAACCGTTCGAACGCTGCCCGCGCCGTTCGCGGCAGCACAAAGAACAGGCACACCGTCATAAACAGAATTCCGCCGAAGAGACATGCCGATACCACACCCAACCGCCGCGGAAACGCCTTCAGCCCGCCGCGCGACACCACTACTTGCGCCCCCGCCGCCCGCCGCACTTCCCCGCTCGCAAACGTCGCGATCGCGAACAGCACGAACACGGCCAGGTACGCCAGAAAACTAAGCCCTTCCGAAAGAATCGCCGCCGCGATCAACTCCAGCCCAGCAATGGCTTTCAGATATCCGAAATCCCGCGGAGTCTTCGCCGTCAGCAGCTTCAGCACCGCCAGGAAAAACACCATGTGCACGGTGGCCGACAGAAATGTTCCGGAGATGTAGTAATAATCCACGGGGAAGAACCCCATATAAGCGATGGCCAACGCAGCCACCACGCGAGGGGGCGGCTCGAACGCAATCACTCCCGCCACCGTCAGCGCGCGCAGGCACAATCCCACCAGCGTGAGCGCCGCCGTGGGCCAATCCAGGAACCCCGAGCCCAACACCGCGAAGTACCCCGCCGCCAGCATTCCTAGCAACGAGAACTCGAAAAACCGGTTCACAATGCGCGGAGCCGCGGTCACGCCGCTCGGGTTCATAGATTCATTGTGCTACATCTAAGAGTTACCGTTCTATGGCAAAATTCAAAGCGGCCGGTTCGCGCAAAGCCCCGGCTGCGCGCACCAACGCAGCCGCCATCCCCTGTTTGCTGCTTATATTAGTAGGAGCCGCGCTCATCTCATTACTGTTTTACGAGCTCCTGAAGTCCGGCAGCTAACCCTCATGCGAATCGATCAACGTCAACCCAACCAACTTCGTCCGCTGAAAATCACGACAGACTACCTGCTTACCGCCGAAGGCTCGGTGCTGATCGAAGTGGGCAACACACAAGTCCTCTGCGCCGCGTCGATCGAAGATAGCGTGCCCCACTTTCTGCGCAACTCCGGCAAAGGCTGGGTGACCGCGGAATATTCGATGCTCCCCCGCGCTACCGCCACGCGCACCCCACGCGAAGTGTCGAAAGGCCGGGCGTCAGGACGCACCATGGAAATCCAGCGCCTGATCGGCCGGTCTTTGCGTTCCATTATCGATCTCGACGCCCTAGGAGAACGCAGCATCATCCTCGATTGCGATGTGCTCCAAGCCGACGGCGGCACACGCACTGCAGCCATCACCGGAGCCTATATCGCGCTCTCGGTAGCCGTTCGCAAGCTGGTGAAGTTCGGCACCCTGAAGCGCAGCCCCATTCGCGATTACGTAGCCGCCACCAGCGTGGGCGTAGTAGGCGGCGTGCCCATGCTCGACCTCTGCTATCAAGAGGACTCGCAAGCCGAAGTCGACATGAACGTGGTGATGACCGGCTCCGGCAAATTCGTAGAACTGCAAGCCACCGCCGAAAAGAGCGCTTTCGGCGACGAGCAATTAGCCTCGCTGATCTCACTAGCCCGCACCGGCATCGCCGAGTTGATCATCGTCCAGAAATCTCTCGAAGCCGCATGATCGTTTACTGCGCCACCAGCAATAAGGGCAAGCTGCGCGAATTTCAGTTAGCCGCACCTGATTTCGACATACGCGCACTTCCTAAATCCGTCCCGCCCCCTGACGAAACCGGCGACACCTTCGAAGCCAACGCGATAGAAAAAGCCACTGTGTACGGTCGGCACGCAGATGGCTATCTTTTCGCCGACGATTCCGGCCTCGAAGTCGATGCGCTCAGGCGGCGCGCCCGGAGTTCATTCCGCCCGCTACGCCGGCGATCACGCGACCGACGCCGCTAACAACGCCTTGTTGCTCGAAAGTCTGCGCGGCATCGAGAACCGCAGCGCCCGCTTCGTCTGCGTCATAGCGCTAGTGCGAGACGGCAAGCTAGTGAAAACTTTTCGCGGCACCGTCGAAGGCCACATCATCGATGAACCGCGCGGTGACGGCGGCTTCGGTTACGATCCCCTGTTCTACTGCCCCGCCTTCGGCTGCACCTTCGGCGAGGCCAGCCATCGAACAAAAGATGCAAGTGAGCCACCGCGGCCGTGCACTCGCCGCGATGTTCACTTACCTGCGAAGTATCGCTTCCACCTGAGGAATCCGACGTTGGTCTTTGCGTCCTTGATCTTTGCCGGTGCGAATCATCTCATCGAGATCCGTCGCTGTAAACCAACGCGTCGCGATGCGTTCGTCCTCCATCGGCTTCGGCTCGCCTGCCGTTAGACCCGTCGCCAGATAAATCGTCATCTTCTCGCTCAAGAACCCCGGGCTGGGATAAAACTCTGCCATCTTGGTCCACTTTTTCGCGCGATACCCGGTCTCCTCCACCAGCTCCCGGCGAGCCGTCTGCAGCGGCTTCTCCCCCGGATCCACCGATCCCGCCGGCAACTCCCACAGAAACTGCCGCGCCGGCAGACGATACTGCCGCACCAGTAAAATGCGCTTCTTCTCATCGACAGGCATCATCACCGCGGAGCCTCGATGATGCACGATGGCGCGCTTAATCTCAAAGCCATCCGGGTCTACCGCGTGATCCTGCGTCACCGTAAAAATACGGTTCTTAGTGATTTCTTTGGAAGAGATTAGTTTCATCGGATCGCTTTCGCAAACTCACCGGCCGATTTCGTGTTGAGGACGTCGCTGGCCTCCAGCCACCCCCGCCGCGCCATACGCACTCCGTAACTCATGTTCGCCAGATGTTTCGGATGATGCGCGTCTGTCGAGATCACAAACTTGCATCCCTTGGCCTTGGCCGTGCGAATCAGCGTAGCCGAAAGATCCAGCCGCTCCGGACTCGCATTGATCTCCAGATACACATTTCGCCGCGCCGCCTCCGCCGCCACCACTTCAAAGTCGAACGGAAACGGATCGCGATGCAGCAAAATCCGCCCCGTCGGATGCCCGATCGCGCGCAGATACGGACACTCCAGCGCGCGCAGCAACCGGTCCGTCATCTCCGCCGGCTCCAGATTCATGTAGCTGTGCACGCTCCCCACCACCCAGATCGAGCTCCGCCAGCGCATCATTCGACAAGTCCATCGCCCCGTCGCGCATGATGTCGCACTCAAGCCCCGAAAACACCCGCAACCCGCAAATCATGCTGATCCATCTCGCGAACTTGATGCGCGAACGCCACCGCCCGTTTCTCATCCAACCCATTCGTCATCGCCAGCGACTTCGAATGATCCGTGATCGCGATGTAATCGAGCCCTCGTTCGCGAGCCGCCTCCGCCATCTCCGCCAGCGTCGCGCGCCCGTCGCTTTCCGTAGTGTGCATGTGCAGATCGCCGTGCATGTCACCCAGCTCCACCAGCTTCGGCAGCCGATGCTCCGCCGCCGCGTCAATCTCGCCCGGAATTTTCGCGCAGCTCCGGCGGAATCCAGTCGAGCCCCAGCACTCCGTAAATCTCTTCCTCGGTAGCGCTAGCCACCGGCGATGTTGTCATCCAGCCGCGCCAGCGAATATTCGTTGAGCGTCAACCCCATCTTCTGCGCCCGCGAGCGCAGCACGATGTTGTGTTCCTTGCTTCCCGTGAAATACAGCAGCGCCGCCCCGTAACTCTCCGTCGCCAGAGCCCGCAGATCCACCTGCAACCCCTCCAGCCCGTACTTGATGCTGGCCTTGTTCGGACCCTTCCCCAACACCTCATGCGCCCGCGGATGCACCACGAATTTCTCCAGCGCCTCCGCCGCCCCGGGCCCCGTCACCAGCAAATCCAAATCGCCCACGGTTTCTTTAGCGCGCCGCAAACTTCCCGCCGGCGTGACCTTCTCCACTCCAGGCACCGCGCTCAAATACTCAATCAATTCCGCCGCCGCCCGCTCCGCAAACGACAACAAAAATCGCCCAGCCCTCTGCCGGTACGATGCAATCGACCGCAGCACTTTCTCTTCGAGCTTCGCCCCCATTCGCGGCAGATCGCGCAGCTTCTGCTCCTTGCAGATCCGCTCCAGGTCATCGACCGACTGCACCTTATAGGTGTCGTACAGCAGCCGAATGCTTTTCGGGCCCAGCCCCTGAATGCTAAACAATTCCAGCAGCGATGCCGGATATTTGCCCAGCATCTCATCTCGCCGCTCGAAACTCCCCCGCTCCTCGATCTCCGCCACCACCGACGCGATCCCCTTGCCGACGCCCGGAATCTCAGTAAGCTTCTTCGCCGGATCCTTGAGCATCGCCGACAACTGCTCCGGATGCCCCTCAATCGCCGCCGCCGCCGTCCGGTAGCTGCGAATGCGGAACGAATCCTCCGCCGAAATCTCCATCAGGTCGGCCGTCTCCGACAACATCCGCGCAATCGCTCGATTCTCCATTTACGGTTTGATTGTAGCTTTCACACGCGCCGCTTGGCGACAACGCCGTGGCTTGGCGGACAATGAATTCATGCGGGACCCACGCACCGCGAGCCCAACCGATCTCGATTCCGTTCCCGACCGCCCCGCCGTCTTCCTGCTGTGGGCCAGCGAAGGCGCGCCCTACCTCGCCCGCACTGCACTCTTACGCCGTCGCCTCCGCCGCCTGCTCTCTGAAAAGGACCGCACCTCCCGCGTCCTCAACCTCCGCGGCGTAGTCGAGCGCATCGAATACTGGCCCACCGGCTCGCAACTCGAATCCTCACTCACACATCTCGAACTCGCGCAAAAGTATTTCCCCGAAGACTGGCAACGAATCGTCCGCCTACGCCCGCCAGCTTTCCTGCGCCTCACGCTCGACAACCAATTTCCGCGGACCATGGTGACCACGCGCCTCGGCCGCGGCCTCTACTATGGCCCCTTCGCCACCCGCGCCGCCGCCGAGCACTTTAATAACGAACTCCTAGACCTGTTCCAAATCCGCCGCTGCGAAGAAAACCTGCAGCCCTCGCCCGCCCACCCCGGCTGCATCTACGGCGAAATGAACCGCTGCCTGCGGCCCTGCCAGACCGTAGTGTCCATCGAAGAGTATGGCGCCGAAGCCGCCCGCGTAGAACAATTCCTGCGCACCGGCGGCGCGTCTTTGAAAGACCCCTCCGAGCAAGCCCGCGACCGCGCCAGCGCCGAAATGCAATTCGAAGAAGCCGAGCGCCTCCACCAGCGCACCGCCCGCATCGCCGAAGTGCAAGCCGCCGCCGGCGAACTCCCGCGCACGCTCGACCGCCTGGCCGGAGTCGCTGTCCTCCCCTCCGCCATCCCCGACGCCATCGACCTATGGTTCCTGATCGGAGCCCATTGGCAATCCCCGCGCCGCCTGATGCTCACCGAAGTCGCCGGAGCCGGCCAGTCGATGGACCGCCGCCTCCGCGACATCGTCGCCACCCTCGAACCCCAAGGCGCACCCAACCTCGAACACCTGGCCATCCTCACCCGCTGGTACACATCCACCTGGCGCGACGGCGAATGGATCGACATCGAATGGCCCACGAAATTCCCCTATCGCAAAATCGTGAACGCCATCGCCCGCGTTGCCCAAGCCGCCGTCAAACCCGAATCAGTATCCTGAATAGGACTAACCCATGCACTGGTGGCAAAACCTCCGCACCCTCTGGCCCGGTGCCCTCCGCCAGCAAGTCACCCGCACCGGACTCGCCTACAGCGGAGCCATCGTCGTCGTAGCCCTAGCCGCCGTCCTCTCCGCCAACAATCTCCTGTTCCTGATCCTCGCCGCGATGCTCTCGATCCTGGCCGTCTCCGGCTTCGTCAGCAAACTCACCCTCGCCGGACTCGAAATCGATCTCCTGCTCCCGCCGCACATCTCCGCGCGCCGAAAATTCCGCGCCATCGTGCGCGTCAAGAACCTCAAGCGCTGGATGCCGTCCTTCAGCATCCACGTCACGGGAGCAACCGATGGCAAGCATCCTAGCGGCTACGAAGGCGCTCTCTTCTTCCCCGCCATCCCCGGAGGCGTCGCCCTCGAAGAAGCAATAGATCTCCGCTTCCCCGCGCGCGGCCGTTACAGCGAGCGCACCTTCCAACTCACCACCCGCTTCCCCTTCGGTTTCGCCGAACGCCGCGAACGCGTCACCCTGCGCCACGAAGTCATCGTCTATCCATGCCTCGAACCGCGCCCCGATTCCAAGCCCTCGCCGACGCCCTCGCCGGAGAACTCGAAGCCTGGCGCCGCGGCCCCGGCCACGATTTCTACCGCATCCGCCCCTACGAAGCCCTCGAAAGCGCCCGCCACGTGGATTGGAAAGCCACCGCCCACACCCGCTCCCTGCAAGTCCGCGAGTTCGCCCGCGACGAAGATCAGATGATCGTCATTTACCTCGACCTCGACGCCACGCCTGATCAAGAAGCCTGGTTTGAAACCGCCGTCGAGTGTGCCGCTTTCGTCGCCTTCCGTCTCGCCGACACTGGCCACCGCGTGCGCCTGCGCACCCAGGAATTCGACCTCGCCGCGCCCGCCGAAGGCGACGTCTATGACATCCTCAAATACCTGGCCGTAGTCTCGCGGCGCATCGGCGCGCGGCCCCCCGAAGCCGACCAATCCAGCCCTCTGCAAATCGTTCTATCCGCGAATCCCCAACGCCTGACCTCCCTCGGCTGGAGCGGCGGCCGCGGCTCGCACATCCTGGGCCCCGATGCGCTCAGCGAAGAATCCAACGCGACCATCTAGGTGCAGTACCAGTACACCGGGAGCCCCCTCGCGATATAATTGCCCAATAGCCTATGGAAGAAACCGCCTTGGGCGACAGCGGCGAAGTCACTCGCCTCCTTGGGGAAATCGGCCGCGGACAGCAAGACGCAGTCAACAATCTGCTCCCGCTGGTCTACGACGAGCTGCACCGCTTGGCGCGCTCCTATTTCCGGCGCGAACGCGGCGAACACACCATGCAGCCCACCGCTTTAGTTCACGAAGCATACATCCGTTTAGTCGACCAGCGCGCCCCCCTCGAAAGCCGCGGCCACTTCATGGCCGTCGCCGCCACCCAGATGCGCCGCGTCCTGCTCGATTACGCTCGTAAACACCGCGCCGCCCGCCGCGGTGGTGACGATCAAAAAGTGCTGCTCGAAGACACCATGGCCATCTGCGAGCAACGCCCCGTCGACATGATCCTGCTCGATTCGGCGCTCGAAAAACTGAATATCCTCGACAGCAAGCAAGCGAAGCTGGTCGAGCTGCGCTTCTTCGCCGGACTGTCGGTGGAAGAAACCGCGGAAGTCATGGGCGTTTCGCCCGCCACCATCAAGCGCAGTTGGAGCTCCGCGCGCGCTTTTCTGCACCGCGAAATCTCCGGAGGTTCCGTTGACGCCTCAGCGTTGGGCGCAAATCCGGCAGGTTTTTGACGGCGCCCTCGAACGCCCCGCCAAAGACCGCGCTGCCTACCTCCGCGTCCTCTGCGCCCGCGACGAAGAATTGCGCCATGAAGTCGAAAGCCTGCTGCGCAGCCACGAGCAATCCGACGAATTTCTCGAAACCCCGGCAGCGCAGTTAAGCCAGATCGTTTCCCAGCAAGAGGACATCAGCGAATATCCGCACGGCTACCGGCTCGGACCCTACGAATTCGAGCGCCGCATCGGCCGCGGCGGCATGGGAGCCGTCTGGCTCGCCACTCGCTTCGACAAAGAATACAAGCGGCAGGTAGCCATCAAGATGGTGAAGCGCGGCATGAACTCGCAGGAAATTTTGCGCCGCTTCCGTACCGAGCGCCAGGTGCTCGCGAGCCTCAACCACCCCAACATCGCCCGCCTGATTGACGGCGGCTCCACGCCCGACGGCCTGCCGTATCTAGTGATGGAGTACGTCGAAGGCATTCCCATCGATCAGTATTGCGACCATTGGAAGTGCACCATCTCCGAACGCCTGCAGCTATTCCGCGATGTTTGCTCCGCCGTTCACTACGCGCATCAGAACCTGGTCGTTCATCGCGACATCAAGACCGGCAATATACTGGTCACCCCCGACGGCATCCCCAAATTGCTGGATTTCGGAATCGCGAAACTGCTCGGCCCCGAAGGCTCAACGCTCGATCTGGCGCAAACCCGCCCCGAGATGCGTCCCATGACGCTCGACTACGCGAGCCCCGAGCAAGTTCGCGGCGAACCCATCACCACCGCCACCGACGTCTATTCGCTGGGCGTTCTTCTCTACCGTTTGCTGACCGGCAAAATGCCCTACGGCCCGAACCTCCGTTCCCAGGCCGCCATGCAAAACGCCATCTGCGAGAAGGAGCCGATCCGTCCTAGTGCGCAGATTCTTAGCGACGAATCGACGGCCGTTCCCGAGGCCACGCAGAAACTCGAGGCCTTCAGCGAAACCCGCGACAAAGCCCGCAAACGCCTGCGCAAAAAACTTTCCGGCGATCTCGACAACATTATCTTGATGGCGCTCCGCAAGGAACCGCACCGCCGCTATCTTTCCGTGGGACAGTTCTCCGAGGACATCCGCCGTTACCTTGAAGGCCATCCCGTGATGGCACGTCTCGACACGCCGGGCTACCGCATTGCAAAATTCGTCCGTCGCCATCCGGAGAGTATTGGAGCAGCGGTGCTGGTCGGCACCTCCCTGTTGACGGTTGCCGCGATTTCCGAACGCTCGGCCCGCCTCGCCGTCTCCGCGCGCCAGACAGCGGAGCGCACGCTGCAACAGACCCGCCATGAATTGATCGCCGCCTACACGCGCGCCCACGACGGCAAGGCCGCCTACACCACCGCCCAACTTGAATTCCACACAACTCCCGGTGCCCCGCAAACCCGCATGGACTTGGCTGAAACATCGCGCGCCCTAGGCGACGCAGCCGAGGCCAGCGGCAACCATCAGGAAGCCGTCAAGTTTTATCGCGACGCCCTCACCCAATGCGAAGCCCTGGCGCTGATGAACTCCCACGACGCCGGAGCCGAGCGCGACGTCATGGTAGCTGCCAACGCCTTAGGCGCGGCTCAAGTAAACCTGGGCGATCTGGCGGGAGCAACCTCCAGCTACACCCGCGCTTTGCAGGTCACCGAAGGTCTGGCTGCACTCGAAGGGTCGCAATTGACGCCAGGCACTCTCGATGAAGAGGCCGCCGCGAATCGCCGCTTAGGCGAGCTCCTATTGCGCAGCGGCGCTAAGGACGCCGGCACGGAAAAGCTGCGGAAGGCCCTGAAAATCTACCAGCAGTTAGGCGCGGCCGCACCCAACCCCGCGGTCGCCGAGCTCACTCGCCAACTCGCCGAATAGTATTCATCGTATATGCGAAAACGTAATGTACCCGGCCGCCAAGCTCGACGCCAAGGCTGTCGGTAACGCAAATACGCAAGTGGCGAAGACAAAGGCCCCCAGGAACGGATGAATGAACGGTGGCACGAGCGGAGTGTAGGAGAACGCAAGCACCCCCAGAGCGCTAGCGACGTCGTAGGCCCAGATAATTCCAAAGTTATTGCGAATTTGATCGATGTTGAAAGGTTGATGCGCTGACGGTGTCGTCAATACCCGGCCACTGGTCACAGTAGAAACCCACGGGCGCACGGCGCTCGACCAAACCGGTAAGGTTCCCGCCACCGTGTAACCCAGCGCATCGAACGGCACCGTTGCGCCGCTGCTCTTATTTTTAAAGTCAAAGTGCAGCGGTCCCCCACCTACTCTGACGATCAAGTTCACGCCGTGCATGGTGGGCGACAATGACGAAAGCTGCCAGTCTGTCAGATCAAACATAGGACGCCTCCTGATTCAATTACGGGAGTCTCAGTTTGTCTTTAGCAATGCGAGGTTGGTGTACATCCCGAACCTCCCGTGCTGGTTCCGCATAGGTTCCGACGGAGCCGGCCTGAGTTCTGGGTACCCGGGCCGGCCCACCAGGCGTTCCTGCCACCTGTTCCTCCGAACGTCGGTCATCAGAATACGCGCGTTCGGGTCAGGAACCGGATCACTCTTTGCCAAATTTTTTTCGCAATTGATTCAGGACGCCCAAAGCCCGCCCAGAATCAATCGCTTCGCTCGCCTTGGCCATACCCTCGCGCGGCGTCGACGCCAGCCCGCAAGCCAGCAGCCCCACCGCTGCGTTCACTACCACGATGTCCCGTCGGGGGCCTTTCATGCCTCCCAAAATCTCCCCGGTAATGCGCGCATTCTCGGCCGCATCGCCGCCCGCCAGCGCATCGAGCGAAGCCCGCTGGACCCCGAAATCCTCTGGCATCCATACGCTTTTCGCCACCCGCCCGCTCCAGACCTCATAGACGTCGGTAGAACCAGCCGTGCTCACCTCGTCCAATCCGCCGCCGTGAACCACGTAGGAATGTCCCGTGCCCAACTCCGCCAGCGCTTCCGCGATGACCCGCGCGAACTCAGCCGACGGCGCTCCAATCACCTGCGTCTGCGCCCGCGCCGGATTCGCCAACGGACCCAGCAAATTAAACACCGTGCGCATCTTCAATTCGCGCCGCACGCCCTGTACGTTTTTCATGGCCGGATGCAAATGCGGAGCAAACAAAAATCCCAGCCCGATCTCCCGCACCGCACCCGCCGCTTCCTCCGGCGACATGGCGATGCGCACGCCCAACGCTTCGAGCACATCCGCGCTGCCCACTTTTCCCGAGATCGCGCGGTTCCCGTGCTTGGCGACTCGCGCGCCCGCCCCCGCGAGCACCATCGCCGCGACCGTTGAAATGTTAAACGTCCCCGCCCCGTCGCCGCCAGTGCCGACGATATCGATCACGTCCGCCCCCGCGTCGACTACCACCATGTGCTCGCGCATGGCCCGCGCAAACCCCGCGAGTTCGCTAGCCGTCTCGCCCTTCACATGCAGCGCGACCAGAAACGCCCCGACCACAGCGTCCCCACGCCCGCCTTCGAGCAATAGGGTCATGGCCGCGTGAGCTTCTTCAGAAGTGAGATCCGCCCCCGCCGCGACGCGGTGCAGAAAAGGAGCAAGTGGCATTGGATCTTCTATCATCGCGCACTCCCCGTTCGTGGGAGAATAAAGCCAGGCGGAGCGCACTGATAGTGGTGACCAACCAACAGCTCTATCTCGCGATTGGCATCCCCATGCTGTTCAACGCTACGTTGATCGGTGTTATTGCGGGTCTTTTCACTGCGCGTGAACGCCCGCTTCGACGCCATCGACCGCCGCTTCGACGACATGCGCGACCTCTGGCGCGCCGAACTCCGCCGCGTCGAAGAAGTCATCGACGCGCGCCTGCGCCACCTAGAAGAACGCCGCTAGGCGGACCGCATGACCCCGCGACCACTCTTGCATCTGGAAGGCGCCGCCGTCCTGATCGCCAGCCTTTTCGCGTATCATTGGACCCGCTGGCACTCGCTGGCTATTCCGTCCAGACCGCTCATCCCTCGCTGCTGCTCCTGTCTTTCATCTGGATCGCACACATCGGTTTCGACCGCATGCTCGGCTACGGCTTAAAACACCCCACCCAGTTCAAGGACACTCACCTCAATCCGACCCGTCACAAATTCGCTCTGGTAACTGAAAAACCCTCTTAGCTCGCCGCCTCATGCATCCAGGGGATTCCCCCCGAGCATCGCCAGATGTAGCATGGAATTGGGATCGCCCCCAGCAACTTGAGAGGGGATGATGACGCATTACTATCATTTCGCCGTTCGCCGCTGGGTTTTTTGGACTTTCGCCGCTGGCGTGACCATCGGCGTTTATGTACTCGCCAACCTCGCTGCATGGGAACGCATGACGCCCATTCATCTGCAAATCGCACTGGTGGTCGGCGCCATGTTCTGGCTGCTCTTCGCCTTCGTGGCTTGGACCGCGGACGGGGTGGAGGTGAGTCCCACGGAAATACTAATTGGGCGCACGCTCCCCCGCCAGCGCACCCACGCAGTCTGGGAAGAACACGCGCGGTTCGAAGCCATTCGGGCGCGCGCGGCCGAACATACCGGTGAATCTCATCACGCCAACTAACGGCTAAGCGCGCGCCTTCTTCACGGCGAACACCATGCCCGTCCAGACCCCGTCGAGCGAGCAGATCTTGTAATCCACCAGCCCCATCGCGAGCGCTGCCTCACGCACGAAATTCCCGTTGAGTCCATCCCGCCGCCCTTTCCGCCAAACGATCCACAAGCGGCTTTTCGCAGCCAGCGCCCGCCGCGTCGTCAGCGCCGCTTCATACTCGCCGGGATCATGCACGAACCATACCGTAACCGGACACGCGCGCTGCGACTCTTCCTCCAGCACCACACCCTCCGGCAGCTCGCCGAGCACTCTCAAATAATCCGCGGGCGGATCGATCAGCCCTACTACCGATCCCTCCCGAATCCCCATCTTCTGCGCCGCCGTCCGTCCTGGCGCAGTCTCCATCATCTGTTTCGGTACCACCGGATCGCTCGGCGGCCGCGCGATGGCCTTCTTCAAAGCCGCACCCGCGCCCGCCAGGGACGAATACACCGCATCTGGAATCTGCTTCTTGATGGCCGCCACTTTCTCCGCCTCCCCACCCACAAACACCAGCGGAAGGTGGCGCGCCCCCTTCGATCCCCGCACCCAAGCACCGACATATTTCCCATGGGAAGGCAGCCGCGACAAATCGACCACTACCGCCACCGCACCCGATTCTTTCAACTCCCGCACCGATGGCGACTGTGTCTCCGGGTTGTGCAACACCTCAAACCCCGCCGCCCGCAACTTTGCGATCAACGCTCCCGCCTCTTTCGCATTCCAATGAAACAATCGCACCCGCCGCATCGCTCTCATTCTCCACCCATGTGCGCTATATTAGAGGTTCCCGTTTCCATCATTCACATGAAGATCCATGAATACCAAGCCAAAGCCCTGCTTGCGCGCTACGGCGTGCCCGTGCCGCGCGGCGAAGTGGCGCACACCGTAGTCGAAGCCGAAGCCGCCGCCCAGAAACTCGGAGGCACCGTCGTCGTTAAAGCCCAGATTCACGCCGGCGGTCGCGGCAAAGGCGGAGGCGTAAAGGTCGTCAAGAATTACGAAGAAGCCCGCGCCGCTGCCGAAAAAATCCTGGGTATGACGTTAGTCACCCACCAGACCGGCCCTGAGGGAAGAATAGTTCAGCGCCTGCTCATCGAAGAAGGACTCCCCATCGAGCGCGAGCTCTACCTGGGCATCGTCCTCGATCGCGCCACCGGCAAAAACACCTTCATGGCCTCAGCCGACGGCGGCGTCGAAATCGAGGAAGTAGCCGCCAAAACCCCCGAGCGCATCTTAAAAGAAACCATCGAACCCGGCATCGGACTCCAGCCCTTCCAAGCGCGCAAGCTAGCCTTCGGCATCGGCATCCCCGGCCCCATGGCTAACGCCGCCGCCAACGCCATGATGGCCCTCGCCCGCGCCGCCGAAGCGCTCGACACCTCGTTAGCCGAAATCAACCCCTTCATCCTGACCAAGGACGGCAAAGTTTACGCCCTCGACGCCAAGGTCACCATCGACGACAACGCCCTCTTCCGCCACAAAGATCTCCTCGAACTCCGCGACCTCAACGAAGAAGATCCCCTTGAAGTAGAGGCTTCGAAGTTCGGTCTGAACTACATCAAACTTGACGGCACAGTAGCCTGCATGGTCAACGGCGCCGGCCTGGCGATGGCCACCATGGACATCATCAAGTACGCCGGTGGCAGCCCCGCCAACTTCCTGGATGTCGGCGGCGGCGCGAACGCCGACCAGATCCGCAACGCCTTCCGTATACTTTTGTCGGACAAAGCCGTTAAGGCCGTCTTTATCAATATTTTCGGCGGCATTTTGCGATGCGATACTTTAGCCACCGGCGTAGTCACGGCCGCGCGCGAACTTAAAGTAACGCACCCGATTGTGGTCCGCATGGAAGGCACCAACGTAGAACTGGGCCGACAGATTCTGAAAGATTCCGGCCTGAACTTCACCATTGCCGAAGACATGCTGGACGGCGCCACGAAAGTTGTGAGAGTTAGCTGCATGAGCGTCCTAGTCAACAGCAACACTCGCCTGCTGGTCCAAGGATTCACCGGCAAAGAAGGCACCTTCCACGCCCAACAGGCCATCGCCTACGGCACAAACGTAGTCGGCGGCATCACCCCCGGCAAAGGCGGCCAAAAACATCTCGACCGCCCCGTGTTCGATACCGTAGCCGAAGCCGTGAAAGCCACGGGCGCCAATGCGACCGTAATTTTCGTGCCCCCACCCTTCGCCGCGGACGCCATCATGGAAGCCGCCGACGCCGGCATCCCGCTCGTCGTCTGCATCACCGAAGGCATCCCCGCCAACGACATGGTGAAGGCTTGGGAATATCTGAAGTCGCACCCCAAAACCCGCTTGATCGGACCCAACTGTCCCGGCATCATCACTCCCGGCCAGTGCAAGATCGGCATCATGCCCGGCCACATTCACCTAGCCGGCCACGTAGGCGTAGTGTCCCGCTCCGGAACGCTCACATATGAAGCCGTCGGCCAGCTTACGAATCTGAAGATCGGCCAATCCACATGCATCGGCATCGGCGGCGACCCCATCATCGGCACCACCCATACCGACGCCATCAAGCTCTTTAACGAAGACCCCGACACCCACGTGATCGTGATGATCGGCGAAATCGGCGGTAACGCCGAAGAGCAAGCCGCCGCTTATATCAAGCAATACGTGAAGAAACCCGTGATCGGCTTCATCGCCGGCCAAACCGCGCCTCCCGGCCGCCGCATGGGCCACGCCGGAGCCATCATCTCGGGAGGCAGCGGCAAAGCCGAAGACAAAATGGCCGCCATGACCGCCGCCGGCATCATTGTCTGCCCAACCCCCGCCGAAATCGGCGAAAAAGTAAAAGGAGCACTTCTAAAATGGAACGCACATTCGCCATCATTAAACCCGACGCCGTCGCCGCCAACCAGTCCGGCCAGATCCTCGCCATCGTCCAGAAAGCCGGCTTCCGCATCGTCGGCATGAAGCAGAAACGCCTCAGCCAGATCGAGGCCGAAAACTTCTACGGCGTCCACCGCGAACGCCCCTTCTACGCCTCGCTCGTGAAATTCATGACCGAAGGCCCCGTGGTCGTCCTGGTACTCGAAGCCGGCGATGCCATCAAAAAATGGCGCGACACCATGGGCGCCACCAACCCCGCCAACGCTGCCGAAGGCACCATCCGCAAGCAGTTCGCGACCTCCATCGAGCGCAACTGCGTCCACGGCTCCGACGCCCCCGAAACCGCCGCGGTCGAAATCCCCTTCTTCTTCGCCGCTTCCGAACTACTGTAGCGATCAACTAACCGCTAAAGCTTTGTTGTAGATAGGTCGATAGCAAGAAGTGAAGGTAATGTCGACCCGGCCGAGCACTACAGGTTTGTCTCCGCTGCGAATGAGCGGAGCCCTCTGTGGCGTGCTTTCTATCCTGCTCGGGTCCGTCGTGCTGCTGGGATGGGTGCTCCACTCGCCCCTCCTGATCCAGGTGGCGCCAAAACTGGCCCCCATGCAGCGCAATACCGCAGTTAATTTCATCCTGACGGGGATCGTTCTGCTAGGCATCGTCATTGCCAAACCGCGCTTGATCCTCATCGGCTCCGCGATCACGGCTGCTCTCTCCGCAGGTTCCCTTCTCGAATACCTCTTTCACGCGAACTTTGGAATCGACGAACTTCTGGGAGTTGCATTCATCACCACCCACTCCCCCGACCACGGCCGCATGTCGCCAACCACTGCCGTCTGTTTCCTGGTTTTCGCCGCTGGCACTTTGCTGGCCCAAAGCTGCCGCTCCAGCAGAAGATCCGAACTGCTGGGCCTTACCGGTTTGTTGGTGGCCGCTATCGGCGCCACCTGCAGCATCAGCGTACTCTCGGGAACCACCGACGCTTTCGCCTTGGGTAATCTAAACCGGGTAGCCGTTCACACCGGAGCTGGCTTTGTATTGCTCGGACTCGGTCTCGCCGCCGCCGCGCTCGACCTGACGCAACCGGCTATCAGCGAGCCTCTCTGGGTGCCCATCGGCAGCAGCATTGTTCTCGCAATCATGAGAGTCGGGCTCTGGCAAGCCTTTTCATCCAAGAACCAAAGCAAGGACGACTTGCTCACCAACTTGACGTTGCTCGGAGGTCTCGCCAGCGCAGCTCTCTTCGGCGTGGTGGTTCATCTGGCCCTGAAAGCGCATCTGCAGCGCGAAGCCCTGCGCACGGTGAATCAAAAGCTGGAAGAGGAGATGGAAGAGCGCAGACAGGCCGAGGCAGCGGCGCACGCGGCAAATCAGGCCAAGAGCACGTTTCTCGCGAATATGAGCCATGAGATCCGCACTCCCATGAATGGCATTCTGGGCATGGTCTCACTGACGCTTGACTCCACGCTCGATGCCGAACAGCGAGACTGTCTGGAAACGGCCAAAGCGTCGGGCGAAGGTCTGTTGAAGCTGATCAACGAGATTCTGGATTTTTCCAAGATCGAAGCCGGAAAACTGGATCTCGAGACCGTCACTTTCAGCCTCCGCGAAACCCTGGCTCAGACTTTTAAGACGCTGAAGCGCTCCGCGCAGGAAAAAGGTTTAGATCTCCATTGGCAGGTGGATCCGCAAGTCGCTGATCAAGTCTCGAGCGACCCGGTGCGCCTGTGCCAGATCATCGTAAACCTGGTCGGAAACGCAATCAAATTCACAGATTCCGGCGGCGTAACGCTAATGGTTCGCAACGAATCCCAAGATGCCGAAAATGCAACGGTTCACTTTTCGGTCAAGGACACCGGCATCGGCATCCCCCCGGAAAAGCAAAAGGAAATTTTCACTTCCTTCACCCAAGCCGACAACTCCATGACCCGCAAGTACGGCGGGACTGGTCTGGGACTAACCATCTCCCGCCGCTTAGTCGAACTGCTGGGCGGCCGCATCTGGGTGGAAAGCGAGCCCGGCGCCGGCAGCACCTTCCACTTCACCGCCCGCCTCGGCATCGCCGCCCATGCGACTGACGAACGCGCGCCACGGCCCACATTATCCTTGGTAAGCTGACGGCGGCAGCTGTCAGCTCAGCGCAAGTTATCGTTGACGATTTGTGCCAAGCTGACGAGTTTCGAACTAATTTTCAGACCGTCGCGTTGCGCCGGGTATTCCATGAGAAGCACGCAGGAGCTTCTCCGCAGCCAGCGAGCATTGGTCACTCGAATTTGTATCCGACTTTGATTCGAAAACTTCGGCCATCCTGAACGACGATGTCTTCCACCAGGCCGTTGCCGGAAGGGTCGCCGTATTTCTGGTTAAAGGCGTTATAGATGCTTGCAGAGAATTCCCACTTTTTTGAAATGTCTCGGGCGAACAGCGTAAAGTTGGGAACGACGTAGGCTCCTGAGTATTGGCCCGCTAGAGTCACTCTCTTACTGACGTATTGAAGATCCATACTCGCAAAGACTTTTTGTTTGATAAGGGGTACGCTCAGGCTCGCCTGTACCAGGTGTTTCGGAGCATTCGTCACAGGCACTCGAGTACTTGTGTTGGTTGCGTCCTGAAAGGAATAACTGACCGTGCCTTCCAGTCCGCGCGGCAAACTTCTCGATAAGGCAAAGTCAAGACCTCGCAGTTGCAAAGATCCAGCATTGACGAAAACCGCGTTTCCATTTGCGACATCGATTTGCTGGTTAATCAGGCTCTGGATGGGGTAATAGAATCCCGAGGCCGTCATTCGAAAGTGGTTGGCGAAGTATTGCTCCCAAACCAACTCCATGGTCTTGACGGTTTCGGGCCGGAGCGACGGGTTGGCTTCGCTTCCGATCGCATCGTAGTAGAGCTCAAACAAGTTCGGCGCACGAAAAGACTGGCCGTAAAGAAACTTGAAAGTCGTCTTCTCGCGAGGATTGTAGATGAGAGCGGCGCGCGGGTTGGTCGTGCCGCCAAATATCGAATAGTGGTCATAGCGCAGGCCCAAATTCAGGATGAGGTCCTGGCGAAGATGTATTTCGTCCTGAGCATACAGTGAGAATTCCGTCGAGGTTTTACTGAGGCTAAAATATTGCACAAAGGGTTGCAGGTCATAATTTCCCTGGTCTTGCTGAAAGTTGTCACGGAATTCGGCACCCGCGCTGAATTTGTGTGTCTCAAGAATCTGCTTGGAAAAGGTTACGTTTTCACCCCACCATTTGCCGTAGGAGAAATCTTTATTGAGCACTCGGGAAGGACCACCCGATGCGGAATAATCGTACACAAATGTGCCGTCGTTATTGGCTACATCGAAGGACGTCCGGCTGGTAAGGTTCCATCCGTGACCCAGCTTGCGTTCGTAGTCTAGATCCAGGTAGCCGCGCACGTCGATGGTTTGGGTATCGGTTACATTAAAGACGGTTCCGAAGGGAGCGGTCGGAATCCCCTTATCGCGGGATCCAAACACTCCTTGCAACTTGAATCCGCCCCAGGAGAGATTAGCGAAAAATTGCTGAGACGCGTCACGGTCCGCGTTCGCCGCAAGACCGTAGTTGGTGGCGGGGCTGTCGAATTCCGGAAAGTAGAGCCCATCCTGCCCATGCGAATCATAGGCCGAGCCGGAAACTAGCAATTCCAGGCCGTTCTTAAACTTGTTGCCGTAGGTGACGCGGCCTTGATAGGTACCGTAGCTGGCTGCGGAAACCGCTGCACTGAGCTTGGGCACATCCTGGCCGTGTTTCGTAATGATGTTAATGACCCCCAGGAACGCGCTCGCGACATACAGCGAAGAATTGGGCCCGCGGATTACTTCCACGCGATCAATCAGGTCGACATCAATCGGGAACTCCGTTCCAATCAGGTTTCCGTCGTAGATGTTATCGTTGAGCCGATGGCCGTCCACTAGCAGGGCGATGCTGTCGTTGTATTGCTCCGAGAGTCCAAACCCTCGCACTGCCAAGTAGCTATAATTCCGGTCGTAAGTGACATAAAATCCCGCCACGTTCCTTAAAATATCCGCCAGGGTCCGGTATCCATATCTTTGGATGTCTTCGGAGGTAATGATGGTGACCGAAGCGGGCGCTTCCGTCACTTTTTGCTTGAATCCGGAGGCCCCATAGACGGACTCAATGCGGAGCGACATCAATTCCTCCAGACTCATGTCCGTCAAGCTTTTGCCCGGCACCGGATCCTGCGCCAGCGCGGACGCCGAATCCAAGAGAACGAGTAAAGACAGTAGGACCGCGCTAATCGCTCTGGGAACCGGCAAGCAATCTTCAAGGAATGGGAGCATCAAGCAGAATCCGCCGGTCCGTGTGTGTGAGCGGAGAGAATGCTGCGAGATGTGGTTCCACATGTGAGACTGTGCGTCCGCATACCTGAGCCGTCTGCAGAGTCTCATCGGCATAACGCTCGAAACTAGAGCTTGTACTCTCGGAAAGAAGGCCTAGGCGAGGTTCCGTGTGGGCCTATTCAATGCCTACCAATGCCCGCTCCGCCATCCCGCGCTAGCATCCCCGGTAATTCGTGGGAACATCTCAAACTAACCATCTCCCGCCGCTTAGTCGAGCTACTGGGCGGTCGAATCTGGCTAGAAAGCAAACCCGGCGCTGGCATAGCCTCGGAGTTGAGGCAAGTTGACGAACCCGCGCCGTAGTCCACATTATCGTTGGCTGGCTGATAGTTTGGGTGTACAAAGGTCGTATGGACTCAACAGGAGTCCGGAGTTGGGGAGTAGACCCGAGTGGAAATCGATCGTAAGTTTGCTGATGACCCCATGGGAGCTTACTTGGCCGCACTGGGCGAGGTTCCGCTATTGAGCCGGGAGGAAGAGGTTCGCTGTGTTCAGCACATGCGAGCCCGAGATTCCCAGGCGGAATCCTCCGGCCAACGTCTGGTGGAAGCTAATTTACACTTAGTCGTATCAATTGCGGAAGGATACCGGAACAATAGCACTTACATTCTAGACCTGATCCAGCATGGGAACGACGGTTTGCTGGAAGCGCTCCGGACCTTGACCGACAGCTCTGCCGATAGCTTCTCAGCGCACGCCGCTCCCTATATCGAACACGCAATCACGGAAGCCATTACCTCTCCTGGTGGGCCCGCCTCAGTTAAATATTATCCAGGTTAAACCGTCCGCCATCCCGCACTAGCATCCCTCCCCATTTCGTGGGAACATCTTCTATAGCGCAATCTAAAGGAGTTAGAACACATGAGAAGAGTGGATTCCCTAGGCTGCTATCCTAACGGTCGCCGCAGCCGCTCGCGATCACACTCACTCCCGCACTAGCCCAGACCGCCGGGCCCGCCACCTGGCAGAACGACCTCACGCCCATCAGCTGCCAAAGACTGGAATCGCGACCTCGCCGCGCACCTCTCGAACGCGCCGGGTTCGGAGGCACGCCCGCTGAAATCGACGCGCTCGCTAAACTGACGCCGCAGCAAGCCATCGCCCGCCTGGTCCGCTACGAAGGAACCGACGTCAGCCACATGCCCGCCTTCGACGAATCCGGCATTCACGATCCCGGCCTCGAACCGTTTCCGCCCAGCCGCCCCGCCGTCACCGATATGGCCAAGAAGAACGGCGAAGCGCTCGGCATCAAGGTCAAGCCCACCGGCAACCGCCGCCTCCAGCCCATCGTCGACGAGTTCTTCTACTGGCTTCGCGCCAGCATGCTCGAAACCAACCGCGTCGCCTACTGGTGGGCGAACCGCATGCTGACCAGCCCGCGCCCGCTGCAGGAAAAGATGGCGCTCTTCTGGCACGGCCATTACGCCGTCAATGAGCCTAAAGTCCGCGACTACCGCAAGCTCCTCGGCCGAACTGCAGCTCTACGAAAACCACGGCACCGGCAATTTCCGTGACCTCATGGTCGCCATGGCCGAGGACCCCGGCATGCTCACCTTCCTCGACGCCGGCGTCAACGTCAAAGGCGCTCCCAACGAAAATTTCGCGCGCGAAATCATGGAAATGTTCACCATGGGCGTCGGCCATTACTCCGAAAAGGACATCCGCGAGGCCGCCCGCGCCTTCACCGGCTGGAATTACGTGGATCTGAAATTCGTCGTCAACAAAGATCAGCACGACGACGGCGAAAAGACCTTCCTCGGCAAGACCGGCAACTTCGATGGCGTCGAAATCATCGACATCATCATGCAGCAGCCCGCCACCGCCGATTACATCGCAGGCAAGCTCTACCGCTTCTTCGTCCGCGACAGATCTCATCACCGGATCTGCAGAAAAAGTTAGGCGCCGTGCTCCGCGACAACCATTACGAAATCGCCCCGCTGCTCGAAACCATGTTCCTTTCGCGCGACTTCTACAGCCCCGCCTCCGTTGGCACTCAAATCAAAAGCCCCGTGGAACTAGCCGTCTCGACTTACAAAAAACTCGGCCTCGACGAACATCCCCGGCGCTCCCGACTTCAACAATGAAACGGCAGCTTTAGGCCAGCGCCTCTTCTCGCCGCCCACCGTAGCCGGCTGGGCCGGAGGCCGCAGTTGGATCACGCCCGGCCTCCTGCTCGAGCGCGGCAATTTCGCGCGCGACGTCCTCTTCCCCGACATCAACTTCGTAGCGCCCGATCGCGTAGCCGCCAGCGAAGAAGTGCGCCGCGTAGCCGACCGCATCCGCCAAGGCATGGACATCACCAAAGCCACCATCCCCGATTCCAAGTCCGGCGAAATGGCCGAGTCCAACATGGCCGCCGATCGCGATGAAGACTTCAACACCCGCTACGGCAGCTTCCGCGGTTCGCAACTAGCGCTTGAACGAGTGAAGCCCATCCCGCGCGACACCGCCCAAGTCACCTCGCAAAAATGGTGCTAGCCGCGAATCTCAAGAACACCACGCAGGTAGTCGACTACCTGATTCCCCGCTTCATGCGCGTCCCGCCCAGCGAGACGGTCCGCCACGAACTGGTAGCTTTCCTAGATCACGAACTGGGCACCTCCGACATCGCCGCCGCCAGCACGTATTTGGAAGAGCCGCTGCGCCTGCTCCTGCACCTGATCATGAGCCAGCCCGAGTATCAACTAAGTTAAGAGGGAACCATGAAGACTCACTCGTCGAGATGTTCTCGAACAGCCGGCACTCACCGGCCTCGAGCATGGCCGCCGGCACTGCGCTGCGCGTCGGAGTCTTCGGCCGTGCCGCAGCGGCACTCGCAGCCGACGCCGAATCCAACGGCAAGATCCTGGTCGTCCTCGAACTCTCCGGCGGCAACGACGGCCTCAACACCTGGTCCCCTACGGCGACGACGCCTATTACAAGCACCGCCCCAAAATCGGCTTAGCCAAGAAAGAGCTCCGCCCCATCGACGATCACTTCGGTTTCAACCGCGGCATGGTCGGCTTCGAACGCTTATATAAGGACGGCAAGCTCGCCATCGTGCACGGCTGCGGATATGACAACCCGTCGTTCTCGCATTTCTCATCGATGGCCTACTGGCACACCGCCGCCCCCAACAGCGGCGAGCAATACGGCTGGGTCGGACGCCTGGCCGACACCATCGCCCCCGAAGCGCCCCCGAATTTCCTGGTCAACATCGACTCGCACCAGTCGCTGGCAGTGCGCAGCCGCCGCCACGTCCCGGTAGTCTTCGACGATCCCAATAAATTCACGCGCGATAGTTTTTACGACGAGATGGCGCTGCTGAAATCGGCTCCCGATGCCGGCAAAGTGAGCAACCCGTCGCGCCAGTTTCTCCTCGACACCGCCCGTAGCGCGAAGGACGCCTCGACGCTGGTGCAAGAAGCCTGGGCGAAATATCACTCCCCCGTCGACTACGGAATCGTCGGCCTCGACCTCCCGAAAGTTGCCGCGTTAATCGAAGCAGGCATGCCCACGCGCCTCTACTACACCGCGTACCGCAACAACGCCTTCGACACCCACGTATTCCAAAACGACGTCCACCAGCGCCTGCTCACGTATGCGTCCGACGCCCTAGCCGCATTCATGCAAGACCTGAAACGCATCGGCCGCGCCGACGACGTGGTCGTAATGGCGTTCTCAGAATTTGGCCGCCGAGTCCCCGAAAACGTCAGCCTCGGCACCGACCACGGCTCCGCCAACCTGATGTTCGTGGCCGGCAACAAAGTGAAGGGCGGCCAATACGGCGCGCCTCCCAGCCTGACCAGGTTAGACGAAGGCGACAACCTGATCCACACCACAGATTTCCGCCGCGTCTACGCGACCATGATCTCCGGCTGGTTGGGCCACCGCGACACCACTGAACTCCTGAACGGCGACTTCCAACCGTTCCCGATGTTCAGTTAACCAGTTCGGTTAACTATTTCTTAGGCGGATATTTTTCAATCGCCTTGCGGACCATCGCGTCCAACTTGCCCTCGATCTTCGCGCCGTCGCTCTTCTCTTCGCTAGCGATCCCGCGCCACACCAATGACCGCGTACTCGGGTCCCGCAAATCAATCACCAGCGTCCCCTCCGTATAAGGCACCCGCACCACGCGAGTCCCCAACCCTCGCCACCCCGCCGGATACGACTCCAACTCCGCCTTCCGCGCCGACCCAAACCGATACCGCACGTTAAGATCCGCCCGCCCAGTAGTAACCTCCAACCCTCGAGCCGACAAATCCCGCACAATATCATTCTCGATCTGCTTCTTCACCAACTCGCTATTTAACGCCGGGTTCCTGCTATTCAACTGCCCATCGCGAATCGCAAAAGTTTTGTACCTGGCAAAATCCGCCGCCTGATCGAACTCGATAGTGACTTTTTGCCCGAACGCCGCCGCGACGCCCAGCAAGCCCAGCACGACGATTTTTACCATCCCCACATTCTACATTCACCCACCCCCCTTGCATCCACCCCGCGACGGCTCTAAATTACGAAGCAGCTCGATGTTATCCACCCGCATCTTCTTAATTTCGCTACTGGTGCCCGTAGTCTCCTTTTCGCAAGACGTCGTGCGCCAATGGTTACCCATGTCAGTCGGAGATCACTGGGTCTACGATGTGGAAGCGCGCAGCGGAAGCCGCGTCCATCCCGACGTCGAACATTGGGTCCAGGAAGAAACCACGATCGCCGTCGACAAACTGCCCGAGGGAACGGTGCTGGTCCAGAAAATCCGGTTGCTAAACAATACAGCGCCCCCTCTCCGGCCACACGTCCCCGACGAATCCGCCATCCTTATCCGCGGCGCGTGCATTTACTTTTTAAATGCGAACGATCATGGCTGGGGTTGGAACCCCGCCCAGCACCAACTCGGCGTGCAGTTCCGCGAATATTTGAACCGTGGAGAAGTTTTGCCCAGCGCCTGCTTCCCCTTGCGCCGCGGCCAAACCTGGGGCGATCCCACAAAAAGCCGCCATCTATGGACCGTAGCCGGCGTGGGCCCAAAAAGTGACGATGATCCGGCGGCCGGCCCCGAAGCGTGGCGGCTCGAAGCGAATTTAGCCTCGGGCGATGACAACTACGTTTGGTTTCGCAAAGGCATTGGCGTAACCGCTAAGCGCACGTATCACAACGGCACCTACGACGACACCCGCGTCCGCCTCCTGCGTTTTGAGCCGGCCCGTTAACGTCCGCCCGCCGGGGCCGGAGGATTAATCACCGCGCCGTCCCAATGCTCCACCAGCTTCCCGTTCTTCACGCGGAAGCTATCGAATGTGAACACTTCATAAAACTTGCCCGGCTCCGCCGTCGGATCCTGGCGATAGTTTTTATGAATGGTGGTCACAATATCGCACTCCGCCGTCACCACTTCCAACTGATTCCCCGCAGGTGGCGGCGGCCCCGTAGCCGGCCCGCGCCCTCCCCGCCCCGCCTGATTCATGAAAGTGGTTTTGAATTCCTCGTAGTCAGTGACTTTATTGTCCTCGGCGCGCTTCTTGAACGCCGGATTGTGCTGTTTATAACTAGGATCAGCCAGCGCCACCCGGTCCGCGCCCGTCGAACTGAAGAACGCCAGCGCTACTTTCTTATTCGCTTCGAGCTGCGCCGGAGTCGCCGTGCACCCCGGCGTCGGATTCGCCTGCTGCGCAAGCAGCGGCAGTGCAAACACCGTCACCGCCAACCAGATATTCCGCATCCTCAGTTGCCCCCTTTATTCGAACTGCTTTCGACCCACGCCCATCATGTCCGGTATATCCAGCTTGGGATTAAACCCAACTTCAAAATAACCAATCATCATTTCTTCCCAGCTCTGATCGCCCCACCGAACTTCCTTCTGCGGGTCCGGATTGAACTTGTTATTCGGCGAGTTGTCGAACCCCGCCGACACTTCCAGCCGCGTCCCCTTCGGCAGCAGCTTCGGCCGGTCGAGCACAAACTCCAGTTGCCAATTGAAACTGTACTGCGGCACGCGCAGCAGAATTTCTTTCTCTCCCGTCGGATAAACCGCGCGGAACTCCATCCACTTGCCGCGCAAATGCATATGCGGCTTCAGCGAAACCAGCTCGGTATCGGACTGCAATACCGTCGACGCATCCACCCGGTAATCGTCCGCTCCCGGCGGAATCGCAAACGTAGTGTTGGCCGCCAGAATCCGCGCCACGCGTTTCTCCGGAGCCTGTTTCGCAAACACAAACCCGATCTTCGACCGGTCCGTTCCCGCCGTTCCGTTCGACGTGTAATGCATCTGGAAAACAATGTCGGACCCCGCCGGAATCAGCTTGGCCTGCCGCGAATTCAAGACCACCGTCTGCTTGCCCGGCGTGAATCCCGCCACGTTTTCATCCAGCAGCGGCGCCCCCGCCGACGAGCTGAACTTTTGCTCGTCCGGCACAAACGGCACGCCCACCGGATATTTTCGCAGCCACGGCGAGCCCGCGCGCCGGATGTAAACATTCGCGTGATGCACCACCGCGCGATTGCCCGGACGCACTTCCATCTCCTGCACCCAGCGGTCTTCCGTGAAGCCCGTCGGCACGATCATATAGGTATATTCGACAGTCCCCTTCGCCGGTACCGCGACGTCTATGGGCATTTCCACCACCAGATCGGGTTTCGGAATGTTCCACCCCTCCATCCATTTCACCGGCGCAGGACGGTCCTTCTGATCGCCCTCCGGCGCGCCTTGATCCGCCCAAGCCGCCAGAGTATTCATCTCCGCCTGGCTCAAGCTGCGGTCGTTCGAAAAGTGCCCATACTGCGGATCGGCAAACCACGGCGGCATTTTCTTGCTCAGCACCGCCGCCTTGATGGCCTTGGCCCACGGACGCGTGCCCTCATAAGTCAGCAGCGCCATGGGACCAATCTCACCCGGCCGATGACACGTCTGGCAATTCTTTTGTAATACTGGCAGAACGTCCTTATTAAAAGTGACCGCCGGCGTCGATACATCCGCAGCTGCCACCACCGTCGTCAGCGTCAGAATCCCAAGGCAAAAGCGCAGCATAAGCCACACCTCCATTGGGATCGAGCGTATCACGCTTTTCGCCCCGCGAATAGCACGCATCGCTACGGCAGCACCGCCGAATAAGAGCGGGTTTAAAGGCTCCCCTAATTTAAACAATTCCCTCGAGGCATTCCTTTGTGTTATCCTGCGCCCCATATCTCTATTTATGAAAACCTTCCCGAATTTCCTGCTCCTGGTAACAGCACTCCTCCTGGCCATAGCGCACCCGGGACAAGCTGCGGACTTTTACCAAATTCAAGGAACAATTACAATCGCCGGAGGCTTCCCCAGTAAAGGAATCGTGGTGAAACTTCCGGACGGCACCGGGTCAATAACCAACGGATTAGGGCAATACGCTGTGATCGTGCCCAGCGGTTTCTCCGGCAAGGTTACGGCGACGTCTACTTGCTGCGGCGAAATCAGCCACACGTATTCCAATGTGACATCGGATCAAATCGATCAAAATTTCGCCATCGCCCAAGCAATCGGGCCTGGCGCCTTTTTGCAATATCCCAACGGACAGCCGATAACCGATGTGCCGGTGAGCGGGGACGATGGGGATTTCGCGTTTTCTGGTTCCACCGGATCCGTTTCTTTCCCCGCGCCCCCAAGCGGCGTGGGATCCTTCACGCCGGAAGTCCCCGGACTCATCTTCAATCCCAGTGTCATCCCGTGGAAACTCGGGGACACCATCCCGACGGTCATAGGGGCCCCTGGGATACAATTTCCGCTCTTCACGTCGGGCCCCATTTTTAGCGGCTGTTATCCCCCTTATTTTTCCAGTTGGTTTGACGGTTCCACGCAACGCATCTATGCTTGGACCCTCTTGAACGGCGTTCCCGGGTCTCAATTCTTTTTCGATTGGTTTGATCCCAACGGTTTGCTCTATATGCGTTCGGCAGCGACTCTTGATTTTGCCGGGGAGGGTTGCGCCTGGGCTGCACTCGACCAAGCGTCGATTGCCATCGCAAATCATCCCGGCACCTGGCGCGTGTCGTTCGGCGCTCAGGATGTGAACCAAACCGCAAGCACTTTTGCGTTCAGAATTCAGCCCTTTCTAGTCGGAGCCATCGAGGGATCGATGGCGCACTTGGCCATCGCGAATGGATGGGAAAGCAATATTCAACTGATAAATCCCTCCAACACCACCTCGAATGTGCGGCTCCAATTCGGCGACGATAATGGCGCCGTGATTCCGCTGGCAGGCACCGGCATGAGCACCAATCTCAGCGCTCACTCGACTGTGGTGGTCTCGCAAACCGGCCCGCTGGATCAGACCGTGCAGACCGGCGCGGCGCGTTTTGAAGGCAGCGGCGGCGTCAATGGCTTCATCCGCTTTCGCTACGCCCCGATTGACCAGGATGCGATCGTCCCGCTCGAAACCCGCGTGGCGGATTCCTACCTGCTGGCATACGACAGCACCAACGGCATCGCCACTGGAGTAGCCGTCGCAAATTTGGCGCCGCTATCCGCCACCGTTCCGGTGATCATTCGCGATGATACCGGTCTCACCATTGGCACCGCATCCTTGACCATTCCGGCTTCCGGACACACCTCGTTCGTTTTGAGCGATAAATTGCCCGCAACCGTGAATACGACCGGTACCGTTGAATTTCAAACGCCTCTCGACCGTCGCATCAGCGTGATCGGAATTCGCTTCCCGCCGGGCGGACGCTTTACCACCATTCCCGTGGTCGCGAGCTCAGACCCCGGTGGCGGCTCGATGGCGCATCTCACGGTCGGGGATGGTTGGAGCACCACCGTCGAACTGATTAATTTCTCCGCCAGCTTTGCCCAGGCGCACGTCAACTTCTTCGACGATTTGGGCAGCCCCGTGGAGCTTCCGCTCACCTTCGGAGGGAATTCCACCAACGCTTCCTCCGTCGATCAAACACTTGCCCCCCACGCGCACCTGGTGATTCAAAGCAACGCCGTGGATGGCGCGCCTTTGCAAATAGGCTCGGCGCAATTGACTACCAACGGAAAAATAAGCGGCTTCATCCGTTTCCGCTACGCCCCCAGAGACCAGGAAGCGATCGTGCCCATTGAGTCGCGCAACGACGGCTCCTACATATTGGCGTTCGACAATACCGGCGGTCTGGCGACGGGCGTCGCGGTGGCGAATCAGAGCGCGTTGCCGGTGACCCTCGGCGCCGTGATCCGCGATAACACCGGCGCGCCCTTCGGCCTTGGCACCGTGCATCTTCAGGCGAACGGCCACAGCGCTTTTGTACTGTCCGATCAATTCCCCTCCACCGGAAACATTAGCGGAACCGTGGAGTTCCTCACACCCGCGAACGGACCGGTGAGCGTCCTGGGGCTACGCTTCCCTGCCTCCGGACAGTTTTCAACAATTCCCGTCGTAGCACCCTAAAGGTTGCGTCCCAAAGGTCGCGCCGTAAAGGTTAAGCCGTGGTCTTATTTCGTCGCGCCCGCCATGCGATCGCCAGCAGTGCGATCGTGAGCAGCGCGAACGGCGCCCCCAGCAGCAGAACTGCGTGCACATCAACCGGCCCCTTTATCATACCCGCCAGGCCCAGCATCAAGACCACGCCTCCCGCTGCGCCCGGGATGACTTTGCAAGGCCAGATGAACTCGGCGTAGATGCCGCACAATCCCGCTATCGCCAGCAGCACGTCGCGCATATATTCAGCTTACCGTTACTCTTAAGAAGAGTGTCTTACAATCGCATCCTGGTCCGCGCCACCAACTGGTTGGGTGATGCCGTCATGTCCTTGCCCGCCTTGCGCGCACTGCGCCAGCGCTTTCCGCAAGCCGAAATCGCGATTCTAGCGAAACCGTGGGTAGCCGACCTGTATCATCGCGAGTCGTTCTGTGACCGCATGATTCCCTACACTCCCAAAACCTTCCGCGAAAAGTGGGCCGCCGGCCGCGCGCTCGCCGCCGAACATTTCGATTGCGCGATTCTTTTGCAGAACGCCTTCGAAGCCGCAGCCGTCGCTTACGCCGCCGGAATTCCGGAGCGCATCGGCTACTCGCGTGACGGCCGCGGCCTGCTGCTCACCCGCGCCATTCCCGTGCCCCGCCGCGGAGAAATTCCGCGCCACGAGCGCTTTTACTATTTGGAACTCCTGCACCGCGCCGGCATCCTCGACACACTGCCCGAGAACGACCGCATCCGCTTGGACGGCGCCCCGGAAGCGCGCGCCGCCGGCCTCGCACGATTTCATGAACTCGGCATGGGAGACATCGTCGTGGGCATGAGTCCCGGCGCAGCCTATGGCACTGCGAAACGCTGGCTGCCGGAACGTTTTGCCGAAGCCGCCAGCAGTGTCGCGAGCAAGCTCAGAGCAACCGTAGCTATCTTCGGATCCAAAGACGAGCGTGAATTGTGCAGCGCCATCGCCGCCGCGATCCCGGTTCCGGTCCACAATTTCGCCGGTGAAACCACGCTGGCGGAATACATCGATTTAGCCGCCGCCTGCCGCGTATATTTGACCAACGATTCCGGCGGCATGCATGTGGCCTCGGCGCTAGGCGTTCCCACGGTAGCTATTTTCGGCGCCACCGACGATCTGGGCACCGGCCCGACGGGCCCCTTGGCGCGCGTGATCCGCGAACCCGTCGATTGCAGCCCGTGCCTAAAACGCGAATGCCCCATCGACCACCGCTGCATGACCCGTGTCAGCGCCACCCGCGTAGCCACCGCCGCCCTAGACCTAATAAATAGGGACGGAGCCTGATTATTGTTCCAAAGCGGTACCCGAATAGGGAAAGCACACGCAGTCGCCAGTCGCACGACTGTGCATTCAACAAGATAGGAGCGTCGGTTTCGAATGTACCGTCCCGGTTCCTCGTCGAATCCCGTTCTGGGGCAATAATGAGGCTCCGTCCCTCTTTTTCGTGCTGAAATAGAACCTTGGACACTCGAACGAAAATCATTGACACCGCCCACGCCGCCCGCATCGCCCAAGCCGGTGCCACCGTCGTAAGCGGCTTTTTCGACCCCATGATCGCCTCCCACGCCGAGCGCCTCACCACGCTAAAACGCGAAGGTACGCCGCTCCTGGTGCTGATCGCCACTCCGCCCGACGCCATCCTCCCCGCCCTCGCCCGCGCCCAACTGATCGCCGGATTGTCCGTCGTCGATTACGTCTGCGACGCCCCCGGCGGCATCACCCCTCAAGTCCAACTCGAAGACGAACACGCCGAGCTCCTCACCCAGCTAATCGTTCATGTACACGCCCGGCAACGAGCCGCGTCCTGAACTCGATGCCGGAATTCCGCATTTTGATCGTCCGCCTCAGCTCCATGGGCGACGTCATCCATACCCTGCCCGCCGCCGCCAGCCTCCAGCACAGCATTCCCGGCAGCCGCGTCACGTGGTTGATCCGCCCACGCTGGGCACCGCTGCTCGAAGGTAATCCGTATCTCGACGAAATCATTCGAGTCGAGCGTTCTCTCGCCGCTTCCTTCATGGAAGCCCGCCGCCTCCGCGCCCGCCACTTCGATCTCGCCGTCGATTTTCAAGGTCTCATCCAATCCGCCGCGCTGGCCGCCGTCGTGAAGTCCAAACGCCTCGTCGGCTTCGACCGCAAGCGCGTGCGCGAACGCCCAGCCGCCTTCTTCTACTCCGCCGAAATCGAGACCCACGCCGAACACGCCATCGAGCGCAACCTGGAACTCGCCGCCGGCGCCGGCGCGACCGAGCTCCTGCGCACTTTCCCGTTGCCCGCCGGCAAGCCCGAAGGCTCGCTCCCCACCGGCAAGTTTGTTTTGACGAGCCCACTAGCCGGATGGGGCGCCAAGCAATGGCCCTTGGAACACTGGTCGCAACTGGCTGCTCTCCTCGATCTGCCGCTGGTAGTCAACGGACCGCCCGACGCCGCGCCCACTCTCGAAAAAATCCGCGGCGCTCACGTGCATCTCTCCGGACTCCCCGGCCTGATCGACGCCACCCGCCGCGCGCACGCGGTGATCGGCGTCGATAGCGGACCCCTCCACCTCGCCGCCGCGCTCGCGAAACCCGGCGTCGCCATCTTCGGACCCACCAACCCCGCGCGCCACGGCCCCTACGGTGGAACGATGCGCACGTTACGAATGCCCGATGCTGTCGATGATTACTCCCGCCGCGCCACCCCGCACGCCAGCATGCTGGCAATCTCACCGCGCATGGTCGCTGACGCACTAGCCGAAGTTCTCGCAAGCGCAGGTTGCCGCGCGTGACCTTCTCCAAACCTTACGCCGACGCCGTCGCCAAGCTGCGCGTCCCCTGCGGATTCGTGTTAGTAGCCGCGTTCCTGTGGTTGTCCGCGCCTACACTCACATCGCTAGCCGCCGGACTTCCCATCGCCCTGTTAGGTCTGGCGTTACGTGCTTGGGCCGCCGGACATCTCCAGAAAGACAGCACCCTCATCGACAGCGGACCTTACGCCTGGGTGCGCAATCCACTCTACCTCGGCACGCTCACCGCCGCTGCCGGATTCGCCATCGCCGCCCGCCGCTGGGAACTCGTGGTGTTATTCGCTTCGGTTTTCCTGTTGATTTATCTGCCCGTGGTGGATCTGGAAGAGCAGCACCTGGCGCGCCTGTTCCCCGCCTATTCCGCTTACACGCAACGCGTCCCGCAGCTGCTGCCGCGCCCGCCGCGCGAAAAATCATCCAAACATTTCCGCTGGAGTTTGTATCGCTACAATCGCGAATACCAGGCCGCTCTAGGTTTTTTGGCCGCAGTCGCCCTGCTGCTGTGGAAGACCCTCAGTTAGCCGGCACGATTTCGATCGACGCCCGCAGTTCCTGCCAATCCGGTACACTCACCGGCCGCGTCTCGGGATCGATGGCGCTGGTCATATCTTTGGATTGGAACGGCCCCAGGTTCGGCGCCGCAAACTGGAAGCTGCAGAGCGCCGGTTGCCCCGCCTTAGCGTTAGCCGCGTAGAGCGTCACGTTCACATTCACGCCCGTCAAGCGCAAGGGCGAGTGGTTCACCACCAGGTATTGGATCTCCGGTTTCTTGGCGGCATCGGTTTGAATGCGGAACCCGGTCACCTCGATCGGTGACGACGCCGTCACAACACTGGCGCTGGGCACCACTGGCGCCGGCGCAGCCGCTTCCGCCACCGCAACCTGCTTGCCATCGGCCGCCGGACGCACCAACGACATCACGCTGGTGAACCCTGCGCCCAGCAGCGTTCCGATAATCAAGGCGCTCGCCATCCATCCCGGGATCAGGCGCTTTTTCATGCGCAGCAACCCAGGCGGGATCGCGTTGAGTTCGCTGTCTCCAAACTTCACCAGCCGCCTCGTCAGCATGGGACCCGGAAGCGTCGTGCGAGGCGCACACTCCCGCTTGAGAACCTGCGTCTCCGGAACGGCCGGTTGCAGCGGCCTGCCCGCCAGCGGCGAATAATGACCCAACGGCGCCAGCGACGGCGCCAAATCCAGCGCGTTCGGCTGCAACGAATGCGACGGCGTCGCCGGCAAAGCCAACAGCTTAGCCCCCAACGGCGGCGAAGCCAGCGGCGCATAGGACTTCAGTGACAGCCGCGTCGGCGAAGTCAGCAGCGGCGGTTCGAAAGCCGCCTGCACACGCTGCACAGGTGCCAGCGGAGCATTCGCCTTAGTCCCCGCCGGCTGCAGTTCCGCGATAAAAGCACGCAGCGACGCAGGGACCGTAGGCACCGCCCGCATCGGCATCGCCAGCGTCTGGCGCGAAGGCGGCGGTTCCGGCTCCATCGAATCGAGCATGGCGGAGAATTGATCCAGCGGATGGCGTCCCCCTACGGGCGCTCCGAATTGCGGCAGTGCATCGAGAGAATCCGCGTCCGCCACGCGCTTGGAATTCCGAGCCACCTGCGGCGAAACTGCCTCGACGCGGGCGGCGAGTGCGGGGGGCGCGTCGCTGCCAGTGCGCTGCGGCAGGCCGAGCGAGTCCGCTGCTTCAAGTCGCGGTACCGTGCGGGATGCTGCGGGTTCTGCCGCGATTTCGGTGACCTGCGGCGCCGGGTCCAGTGCGCGCGCGGGCGCTTCCACTTCACCCGCGAGCGCATTTTCCACTGTGGCTGCTGCCGGATCGCAAGCCGGGCACTCCCGTACCGTGGGAGCGATTTCCCGGCCACACTCCGGGCAGATCCAATGGAACATGCATCTAATTTACACGCATCTTCTATTTATGCCCGTCAGGCACTCACCCTACACGGGACACCTAGGAACCTTACAGGAGCTAAGATTCCGTCTCAGGGAAACCATCAGGAAATCGTGCGCCGCCGCCAGTACCAGCGCGCTCCCAGGATCAGCAACCCCACCCCCACCACTAAGCCCGAGGTGTACAGCAGATAGCGGTTTACCAGCTCCGCCACCGGCCGCCACTCGTCGCCGATGAAATAACCCAGCGTCAGAAACGCCGCCACCCAGGTGGCCGCACCCGACCACGCAAACAGCGCGAAAGCGTGAAATTCCAGCTTCGATGCGCCCGCGATGATGGCCGTAAAGTGCCGTACGCCGGCTAAGTAATATCCTCCAAACAACGCCCAGTGGCCGCTGCGCTCGAACCAGCCATGCACCCGCGCCAGCTTCCGCTCATTCACGTGCAAATATTTACCGAAACGGTGCACCACGCCCAGCCCCGCCGTGCGTCCGATGAAATAGCTCAGTGTGATCCCGCAGCAACTCCCCGCCAGCGCCGCGAAGTAGGTTTCGACCGGGTTCATCTTTCCCTTGAAGATCAGATACCCGCAGAAAACCAGCAGCGTTTCATCCGGAATCGGCAAGCCGACAATGCCGAAGATCAGGAGTCCGAACAGCGCCCCGTAGCCGTACGTCGCGACCCACCCAAAGACCGCCTCCATCTGCTCCACGATTGTCGCACGAAGCTGGAGGAACAGCGCAGTGCTAACGTGGGCCCAACTCTTTCTGATGCGGCCGCACTGCGCGCGGCGCAGCGCCCGTCGCCGGAGGCCGCAGGAATTCAAGAAACCTCCGCTTCGCAGGATCCGCTTTCACCCCTGGCTGATCCAGCAACTGCGCCGCAAACTCCGCAAAACTCTTGCCCAGCTCGGAACCGGGCTCCAGCAGCTTGCCGGTTTCAACCGCTCGATTCACCGCCTGATAATCGTTCGCGAACACCCGCACCACCGGCACCCCCAGCAAATCCTCCACTTGATCTTTTGAAAACAGCGGATGCTTGTGCATGCGGTTGAGCACCACCGCGATGCGCGCGCCTAAGCCCTGATCCTTGAGAAACGTCATCTTTTCGCGAGCCAGATGCAGCGACGGAATCTCGCCGGTGCAGACCAGCAGAATGCGCTTGGATTCCTGCATCAATTCGAGCGAATACTTCTCCAGATTTCCCGACAGATCGAAGCACAACACCTGATAGGTGCGGCGCATGAACGCCATCAGTTTACCGATCTGCGCGGCATCAATCCGGTAGCTCGGATTCAAGCGGCCAGCATGCAGCACATCCATCCCCTGGACTGTCGTGACCAGCTGCGGCCACAGATTTTCGTCCATGTCCGCGGCGCGTTCGAGAGCGTCCGGCACTGAAAATTCGTTGGTCAGTTTCAGCATGAAACGCAGCATGCCGGAGCTCAAATCGAAATCCGCCAGCAGCACGTGCGTGTTCAGCCGCCGCGCCAGCGCCGCGCTCACATTCGCCGCGATAGTCGAGGTGCCCACCCCCGCCTTCGACGGCAGAAACGTAAAAATCTGGTTGGTGGATTGGTACACCGCCGGCCGCCGGTCGATCTGGCCCTGGATGCTGGCCAGGGTTTCGAGCACCGCCCGCGCCTCAAACGGCTCCCCCAGGAATTCACGGACGCCCGCCCGCATGGTCTCGCGCAGCACCGCCGGATCGAGCTTGCGGTCGAAACCCACGATCTGTAGCGGACTGCCCTCCGCCTCCAGAGTGTGAACGATCTCCAGACCCTTCTTCAGATTCCCGAAGTCGAGAAACAACACGTCCGCCGCCAGGGCCCGTACCGTGCGGATCAGTTCGACGCCTGTAGGATAATGATCCAGCGTGCGGGCAACGTCAACCTGACCGCTGGCCTCTAGCGCCAGCGTCAGTTTGTGCCCCACCTCCGCGTCCGGTGAAATAAGGATGCTGCGATACACTTGGCAACCTTATCGCCCTGTTCGGTTGGGTCATTAGCCAAAAACTACCCACAGAGGCGGCTCCTTTACATGCGCCCTATCAGCCCCGAATGAACTCCAGGATTAAACGCGGCACCCGCCGGATCGCCCGCCTTATCGGCATCCGCCTTCTTGCCCCAAGTCCAATACAGCCCCAGATAGGCGTAGTTTTCGCTCTTCCCGATGGCCGTGTGCCCGTAACAGAACAGCAACTGAAAACCGGGGTCGCGAAACTTGTAGTAACCCCCGGCATCCACCATGGTCGCTGGCTTGGGGAACGGCGTCCCATCCCCTTCCGGCCCGTGATAAAACACTTCCGTCGCGAGCGTGACCTTCTTGCCCAGATCCCGCTGAACTAACCACCCCGCAAACGGAAAGTTGCGATACCCCGGAGCGTTCGCGACCGTTTCTCCGCCGCCGCCATAAGTAGTCCAGGGCCCAAAACTTTTTTGCACCCAAATCGGCAGCTTGTACCAGGTTCTGCCCACGCCCAGCCCTTTATCGGCATTGCCGGTAGGGATCTCAAACATTGTGAAGGTGCCGATCATGGGACGGTGCTTCGATTCCTGCACAAAACGGTATTTGATTCCCAGTTCGATGTCGCCGACGCCAAAAGCCCGCGGCTCGCCGGCCGGATAAATTCCGGCGGCGGGCACGATAATGTGCAGATGAACGTTGGGCAGCGCCCCCCAATTGAACTCGAAGCCCGGAGTTACCATGTCGGTTTCAAGCTTCGTGCCGTCCGACGACGCGAAGGTATAAAACTCATAGTTTTTGTAGTCAATCGGTTGCGGATCGTCGGTCTGAAACGGCGGCCCGGCCAGTGCGGTGGTCGACAGAAACGTCACAGCGGACAAAACCAGAACAAAATTTGCTTTCGCCAAACCGTTCCGAGTGTAGCGGGCGGTCGCGTCTGGAGTCAATAAACCAAGACCGTCTGCGATGCTTGCTTCATTCACCGCCAGCTTGAGAATCGAGGATGCGCGCTGCCCGCATTTTCCGCTCAAGATATAATGAATCCCAGTGGATATCTACGATGAAATCGTGCGTCTTCGCCGCCTGGGCCAGAAGTGCGCCGTAGCCACCATCGTACAGGTGAACGGCTCCATCCCCAGCTATGAAAGCGCCAAGCTGCTGGTGCGCGAGGACGGCTCTATGCTCGGCACCGTCGGCGGCGGCTGCGTCGAAGCCGAAGTCTGGACCGCGGCCCGCGAAGTCATCGAGACCGACAAGCCCAAGCACCTCAACTTCAGCCTCGGCGAGGACGCCGCCTACGACAACGGCCTGATCTGCGGCGGCCAGTTGAATATTTTTGTCGAGCCCGTGACGCCCCAGCCGCGCGCCTTCATCTTTGGCGGCGGACACGTGTCAAAGAGCCTGTCGAAGGTCGCGAATCTGGCCGGTTTTGCCACCGTGATCATCGACGATCGCGAGGCCTTCGCCAACAAAGAGCGTTTCCCTGAAGCCGACGAAGTCTTTGCCGAAGAATACGAAACCGTCTTCCCCAAGCTGCCCATCACCTCCACCAGCTACATCATCATCGTCACCCGCGGCCATCGCGACGATATGCGCGTGCTGCGCTGGGCCGTCGAGACGGCCGCGAAATACGTCGCCATGATCGGCAGTAAACGCAAGACCATCGCGGTCGTGAAGGAGCTCGAAAAGGAAGGCCTTCCGCGCCATCTGTTCGAGAAGATCTTCGCGCCTATGGGTCTCGAAATCGGCGCCGAGACCCCCGAAGAGATCGCGATTTCAGTGGTAGCCGAAATGATCGCCATGCGCCGGACACCGGATGTGGATTGGCGCTCGGTTTCGAAATCGGTTTTCGCCCACGACAATCTACGGGCGCTATTGAAGTGATCGCCGGTATTATCCTGGCCGCCGGTGCCTCCAGCCGGATGGGAAGCCCCAAAGCCCTGCTCGATTATCGCGGCGAAACTTTTATTCAAAGACTCGTGCGAGTTCTCTCTGCCGTGTGCGATCCCGTGATTGTGGTCCTGGGCTACCATGCCGAAGTCCTGCGCCCCGCCATTCCCGACGCCACCATCGTGGTCAATCCCGCTCCCGAACGCGGCCAGTTAAGCTCCTTGCAAACCGGACTCGCCGCGCTCCCGCCCAACGCCGAAGGCTTTTTGTTCACGCCGGTCGATTCGCCCGCCGTAGAGATCGCCACCGTGGAACGCCTGGCCGCCGCATTCGGCCACCGTGATCCCGCCACCCGGCTAGTCATCCCGCGTTACCAAGGCAAGCGCGGCCACCCGGTGTTCGCCACCCGCGCCATCGCCGATGAATTGAACGCCTTGCCGCTCACCGCGCAGGCTCGTGACGTGATTCATAGCCATCTGCCCGACACCTTATATATAGATGTGGACGACCCCGGCATCTTGATCGACATCGACGACCGCGAAACCTACCGCCGTCTCTCCGAGGCCGCCTCGTGACACCAAGAATCAAACGCGGCATCCGCATCGCGATCAGCGTTGTTGCGGCGATCGCCGTCCTCGGCGTCGCCCTGCCCTACGCCCCCGTCGATTTCCTGAAAGCTCCGCTGGAACGGGCGCTCGAACGCGGCCTCGGCAGAAAAGTTGAAGTCGATGCCGTTTCCCTGACCCTGTTTTCAGGACCCGGCGCCTCGCTCGACGGTGTCACCATCCATGACGATCCCCGCGCCGGCATCGAACCCTTCGCCTACGCCAACACCCTCGACGCGCGCATCAGCCTGCTAGGATTGCTGCGCGGCCGCCTGGAGTTTTCAAGCCTCCACTTAAACGACGCCACCTTCAACCTGGTGAAGCCCGACAACGCTCCGTGGAATTTTCAACTGCTACTGAATCAAACCGAGCCCGCGGCGGCTTCATTGCCGACCATAAAAGTGCGCGGCGGACGCGTCAACTTCAAATTCGCGCAAACCAAATCGGTGCTGTATTTCGACGATACCGACCTCGACGTCTCGCCCGGCTACAACGGCGCCATAGATCTACGCTTTTCCGGCGTGCCCGCGCGCACCGATCAATCCGCGCAAAACTTCGGACACTTTTACATCCGCGGCACCGCCGCGCCTTCCCTCAACTTGAGAGTGGAGCTCGAACCAAGCGCGCTCGATGCCGTAGCGCGCCTTTTCGATAGTAGCGGCCCAGGTCTCAAAGGCTTGCTCTCGCTCGACGCCCAACTTTCCGGAGCCCCCTCCGCCCTCGACGTCAAAGGCATTCTGCAACTCGACGGCGCCGGTGAGTGGCGCGTCGGCTACAAAGGCAAACTGGATCTAGCGGCCCAGACACTCGAACTCGATTCCACCTCGCCTCCCGGCCTGAATACGCGCCTGCATGTCATCACGCGCGACTTGCTGACCACGCCGCAATGGGAAGTCTCCGCCGATTTCCTGGACGCTTCGCTAGGCTCGGCCATCGATATGGCGCGCAAGCTAGGCGCGCCCTTGCCCGAGAGGATGACCGCCGAAGGCGTCGTCTCCGGCACCGCGCGCTATCGCAATACCGAGGGCTTAGGCGGCAACCTGGAAGTGCGCGACGCCACCGTGACCATACCCGATGCAGCATCCCTGAAAATCGCCACAGCGACAATTTTCCTGAAGGACAAAACGATAGTGGCCGGTCCCAACACAGTTCAAATCGGCGAACAGGGAGCCGCCGACGTCGAAGCCACGTACCAGTTGGGCGAAGGCGGCGGCACGGAAGTGAAGATCGCCACCCGCCGCATGAACATTGCCGATTTGCGCACGCTCGCCGGCGCCGTCCCGCTGCTCGACCGCGTCACTGACGGCACTTGGCGCGGAACATTAATGTATCAGAAGCCGGTAGCAACCGCCGGTGACTGGTCGGGCGATTTCGAAGTACAAAACACCAGTCTCGCCGTCGACGGCATTGCCGATCCCGTGCGCGTCCAGTCAGCGTCGGTAACCGTCAACCCCGACCAAGTGTCGGTAACCCGCCTCCGCGCGAAAGCCGGCGACGTCGCCTTCACCGGCGAATATCGCTGGAGCAGCGACATCGCTCAACCCCAACGTTTCCGCGTACAGATTCCCGAAGCCGCTCCGGCCGAAATCGAGCGCCTGTTTGAACCCACCACCTCCCGCGAAGGTGGTTTGATCGCGCGGACCCTGCGTCTCGGAGCCGCCGGCGCCACCCCCGAGTGGCTCACGCAGCGCAACGTAGAAGGTACAGTTTCGATTCAGGCGTTGACCCTGAACGATACCCGCTTCAGCATAAACTCGTCGCGCGTAACGTGGAATGGCGACGACGTGAGAGTCTCCGGCATCCAAGGCAAAGTAGCCGATGCCGCGCTAACCGGCGATCTGCGCGTTGACTTATCCGGACGCGCCCCCGCCTATCGCTTCGACGGAAAACTAGAAGACGTAGCTTACAAGGGCGGCACGCTGGATTTCACTGGCAAAGTCACCGCAGCCGGAACCGGCGCGTCTCTTCTCGCCAGCGTGAACGCCGAAGGCACCCTCCGCGGCCGCGGCGTAGCCTTTTCGCCCGACGCCGAATTCCGTCGCGTGGCGGGACGATTCTCCGTCAACATGACACCTGCCGGACCAAAGTGGAAACTCTCCGCCCTGGAACTGACGCAGGGCAGCGACAGCTATTCGGGCGACGGCGCCACCCAAGCCGACGGCAGATTAGTGCTGGATCTCTTAAGCGGCGGCCGCCAATTCCACTACCCGTAAGACCTTCAGTGCGCCGAGTACTGCGGTTGCGGCGGGTTGAGCTGCACCTCAATCGTGCGCTCGTCTTCGTTGACGTCGAAGGTCTGCCCGAACGTCTGGTACCCCTTCGCAATCACCTGCACCCGGATCTTCCCCTTGGGCATCTCCGGAATCTCCGCCACACCTTGTTGGCTAGACCGCATCTCCCAAGTGGTCCGCACCAGTTTCCCCAACTTCACCGCCGAACGCCCGCCGAAACGCACGATAACGTCAGCGCGGTCGACCGGCTTCCCCAGATCGTTCGTCACCACGATCTTCATCTTCGTCAAATCCGCCGCTACCGATGGCAACGATAAAACTAGAATCAAGAGTAGTTGCCGCATATCCGGCATTATCGCATTACACTGGTACTCAACGCCATGAAACAGCCTGTCCTTCTGTCGATCCTCACAGTCTGCGCAGCAGCCGCCACGCCCTCCGGCGAAGAAGTGTACAAGGCCCACTGCGCCGCCTGCCATGACCAGAACACCCCGCGCATTCCGCCGCGCGACGCCCTGCGTAAATTACCCGCCACGCGCATCCTCAAGACGCTCGATTTCGGCCTGATGATGAACATCGCCTATACCCTGAAACGTGACGAACGCGAAGCCGTAGCCAGTTTCCTCGGAGTCGCAGCCAGCGAGTCGCAGCCTCTAACCAACGCCTGCCCCGCCGGCAAAACTCCCATCTCCGCCAACGGTGCGAGCAACTGGAATGGCTGGAGCCCCACTCTCGACAATGCCCGCTATGTTTCCACCGAAAAAGGCGGCGTGAGCATCGGCCAGATGCGCAACTTGAAACTCAAGTGGGCCTTCGGATTCCCCGGCGACATCACCGCTTTCGGCGCGCCCACGGTATTCAACGGAACCGTATTCACCGGCAGCGCCGGCGGCAACATCTATGCCATCGATGCGAAGACCGGCTGCACGCATTGGGTGTTTGAAGCCAACGGTCCCGTTCGCACGGCGATTCTTGCGGTGCCCAGTGGCGCGACTACGGCACTAATTTTCAGCGACCAAATAGGCTGGGTGTATTCGCTCGACGCCGTCACCGGCAAACAACTCTGGCGCAAACGCATCGAGGATCACGAAGCCACGCGCCTGACCGGCTCGCCGGTCGCGCACGACGGTGTAGTCTACATCCCCGCCGCGTCGTGGGAAGAGACCCGCTCGCTCGATCCGCAATACCAATGCTGCACCTTCCGCGGCAGCCTGACCGCGCTGCGCGTCCGCGATGGCTCGGTAGCCTGGAAATCCTATATGATCGATGTGCCCAAGAAAACCGGCGTCACCAAACTAGGCACCGCAACCTACGGCCCGTCCGGCGCAGGCATCTGGTCGGCCGCTACCATCGACGCCAAGCGCGGCGTGCTCTACGTAACCACCGGCGATAACTATTCACACCCGGCTACGAAAACCAGCGATGCCATCGTAGCGCTCCAAATCAAAACCGGCAAAATCGTATGGTCGCAGCAGACCCTCCCCAACGACGTCTACAATTCCTCCTGCGGCAATAAGGCCGCGGCGAATTGTCCAGACGACCCGGGCCCCGATTACGACTTCGGTTCCTCAGCGCTGCTAGTCCACACCCCCGAAGGAAAAGAAATGTTGGTAGCCGGACAGAAATCCGGCGTAGTGTACGCGCTAGACCCCGCGCAAAAAGGCAAGATCCTCTGGCAGAAACGCGTCGGCAAAGGCGGCGTCAACGGAGGCGTGCAATGGGGCATGGCCAGCGACGGCCAGAAAGTCTACGCCGCCACCGGCGATTCGCTGAAGATGTCCGGCGGCTCTCGCACCGATTCCGTCCTCGGTAACGCCAATTACGATCCAACCGCAGGCGGTGGCCTAACAGCGCTGCGTTTAGGCGACGGATCGCAAGCCTGGTTCGCGCCACCACAAGCCTGCGCCCCTCCCAAGCCCGGCTGCAGTCCCGCCCAGGAAATGGCTGTGACCATGATCCCCGGCGTAGTGTTTTCCGGTTCGCTCGACGGCCACATGCGCGCGTTCGATGCCGAAGACGGCAAGGTCCTCTGGGACTTCGACACCGTGCGCGACTTCCCCACCGTCAACGGCGTCTCCGCCAAAGGCGGCTCCCTTGACGGCGCGGGCCCAGTGATCTCCGGAGGCATGATCTTCATCAACTCCGGCTATCCGCGCAACGGCGGCATGGCCGGCAATGTCCTGCTAGCCTTCGGCACGGAATGACAACCGCCGAAGGCGCGGGCACCATCGGCGCCCGCCTCGACCGCCTGCCCGCCACGCGCACCATCTGGCGCTTGGTCGCGCTGCTCTCGCTTGGCGGCTTCTTCGAATTCTACGATCTCTTTTTCACCGGCTACATCGCCCCCGGCTTAGTCCGCAGCGGCATTCTGACGGCATCCACCCACGGACTCTTCGGCACCACCGGCATCGCCAGCTTCGTCGCCGCGATGTTTTCCGGATTGTTCCTCGGCACAGCGCTCTTCGGATTCGTCGCCGACCGCTTCGGCCGCCGCACCATCTTCACCTATTCGCTCCTGTGGTACACCGTCGCCAGCGTCATGATGGCGTTTCAGAACGATGTCTTCGGACTCAACCTCTGGCGCTTCATCTCCGGAATCGGCGTAGGCGTGGAGTTAGTCACCATCGACACCTACTTATCTGAACTGGTCCCCAAAGAATTACGCGGCCGCGCCTTCGCCTTCAACCAAACCATTCAGTTTTCTTCGGTGCCAGTAGTAGCTCTACTAGCGTGGCTGCTAGTGCCGCGAATGCCGCTAGGTCTCGACGGCTGGCGCTGGGTAGTGCTCATCGGAGCCGGCGGCGCAGTCTTCGTTTGGTGGATCCGCCGCAGCGTTCCCGAAAGCCCGCGCTGGCTGGCGCAGCAAGGCAAACTTGAAGAAGCAAAGACCATCCTCGATGAATTAGAAACCCGCATCGCCATGGAGTCCGGCGTCGTCCTGGCGACGCCCGCCAAATCGGACCCACCATCTCCGGGTGGCAGTTTCGCCGAAATCTGGAAGCCCCCATATCGCACCCGAACTTTAATGCTGATCGTCTTCAACGTTTTCCAGACAGTCGGCTTCTACGGATTCTCCAATTGGGTCCCTACGTTCCTAATCAAGCGCGGCATCCCCGTAGTCAACAGCCTGGAATACACGTTCTTAATCGCAATCGCCGCCCCCTTCGGACCACTGGTAGCCTACAAACTAGCCGACCAGTTGGAACGCAAATGGCAGATCGTCCTAGCCGCTTTAGGCGTAGCGGCCTTCGGCGTGCTCTTCGCGCAAATGACGCAAGCGCCGCTGCTGATCACGCTAGGCATCCTGCTAACCATGTCGAACAACATCCTGTCATTCTCGTTCCACGCCTATCAGGCCGAACTCTACCCCACCCGCATCCGCGCGCTAGCAGTAGGCTTCGTCTACTCCTGGAGCCGACTCTCCGTAGTATTCAGCGCCTTCGTAATCGCTTTCGTGTTAGACCGCTTCGGCGTCCCCGGCGTCTTCACCTTCATAGCCGGCAGCATGCTAATCGTAATGTTGGCCATCGGCATCCTAGGCCCCCGCACCACCCGCCAATCCCTAGAAACAATAAATAGGGACGGAGCCTGATTATTGCCCCAAAACGGGATTGTTCCACTTCGGAACCATAATCAGGCTCCGTCCCTATTTATTTCGCCGGCAAGCTAGAAGGCGGAATAACCCCGTTCATCCGCGCATAAACCACCATCTGCCCATAATGATCAAAACTATGCGCCGTAACGAAGCTAGCCGTGAACACCCGCGGAATCGTCCCCCCAAACGGCGACTTCAAAGTCTCCATCTGATTCTGCGCCGTCAACGTCCCAATCGACTTATGCGCAAACGCAAACGCCCCTTTCAAGTAGTCCAGCACCTGCTCCTTAGACCTAACCGAATCCGGACCGTTATCCGTACTCCCAATATCCACCGGCGGCTTCTGATTCAACGCCACCGCCGACACCTGATAGATGATGGTGGCAATGTGCTTAGCCTGCTGCGCGAAAGTCCGCACGCCCGTGAACGCTCCCGCCGTAGGCGCAAAGTTGTATTTATCGGCCGGCATCGCGCGCGCCAAACTCATCACATCCCCTTCGACGCCCTTCAACTGCCCATCGTAAAAAGTAGCCAGCGGGTCCGCCGCAAACAACGGCGCGGCCAGCAGCGCCAACATCAATAGACTCGTTCGCAAGATTCTTGCCTCCCGCTTTTCAGGATAGCCTGACCACAATGTTATGCTGGCGTTAGATCCGGCATGGCAATCGGAACTCGGTCCTATACGCGCGGCTATCTATCCTCCAGCGGACTTCCGCCTGGAATCCGCGCCCTGCTGATCTCCAACGTCGCCGTCTTCGTCATCACCTTCTTCGCAGGCCACAGGCTGGCCGGCACGCTGGACCTGCTGATGCTCCGCCCGTCCGACGTAATGACCCGCGGCTACATTTGGCAATTGTTCACCTACATGTTCCTGCACCAGGGCATCGGGCACATCCTCTTCAACATGCTTGCCCTGTGGATGTTCGGCACCGAGTTCGAACGCCTGTGGGGAACCCGCCGCTTTCTGAACTTCTATTTCTTCTGCGGCATAGGCGCCGGTCTGTGCGTGATCCTCGGCAATTACTTATTCGGCAATCCCGACATCGGAACCGTCGGCTCGTCAGGTGCGATCTTCGGAATCCTGCTGGCCTCTGCCGTCATGTGGCCGGACCGCCAGATGCTGTTCTACTTCCTGATCCCCATCAAGATGAAGTATTTCGTCGCGATCATCGGAGCCATCGCCTTCCTGAATTCCTTTAACCCCGCGAGCCCCGTTAGCGACGTCGCGCACCTGGGCGGCATGTTGTTCGGCTACGTCTTCATCAAACTTCCGCGGATGCGCGGCGTCGACCCCGTCGGCCAACTGCGCGAATCCTACCGCGCCTGGAAGCTGGAGCGCGCCAAGAAGAAGTTTCAAGTCTACATGCGTAAAAAAGGCTCCGACCGCGACCGGACCATCCACTAGTTTTGTCCCGGCCGCCGGCAACCCTCCCGCGGCTTTTTGCGTCATAATTTAGGCATGAAGGCTAAAAGGGTTCTTGTCGCCACGTTTTTGGGCGTCCTGGTGCTGAGCGCTCAGCAAGGTCCCAACTCCGATTCGAGCACCACCGTCGCCAAGCCGCGCAAGCCATCGACCGACGGCAACGCGCCTGCCGCGGACCCCAACCAAGCCAAGATTCCCTCCAAGTTCAACAAGCCCAAAGACGCCACAGTGCCGGAGGGCGTGCCTACCTTCCGCTCCGACGCCATCACCGTAACGGTCGACACTGCTGTACTCGACAACAAAGGCCACTTCATCCCCAACATCCCCAAGCAAAACTTCCGCATCCTCGAAGACGGCGTCCCCCAACAGATCGCCAGTTACTCGCTGGGCGAGGCCCCGATGACAGTGTGCCTGCTCATCGAATTTTCTAACCGCTTCCAAAGTTTTTATTCACAGGCCTGGTTCCAGACCCTCACCGCCGCCTATGGCTTCGTCCAAACGCTGAAGCCCGATGACTATGTAGCGGTGATCGCCTACGACCTGCGTGAGGAAATTCTTTCCGACTTCACCAATGACCGGCAGCAAACCGCCGAAGCCATGGCACGCCTGCGCATCGCCGGCTTCTCCGAGTCCAACATGTATGACGCGCTCGTTGACACCGAGCAGCGCATGCAGGAGATCGAAGGCCGCAAAGCCATCCTGCTGATCTCCTCCGGCATCGACACTTTTAGCAAGTTGACCTACGACAAAGCCCGCCGCGCCGTGCAGGATGCCGGCGTGCCGGTCTACACGATTGGTCTGATGCAGAGCGCGCGCGAGATGGCCGACGCCGCTGGAGCCCTCGGGCCCATCCAACGAATGGACTTCCTGCAAGCCGACAACCAGATGCGAACCTTCGCCACGGAGACCGGCGGCATGAGCTATTTTCCGCGCTTTTATGGGGAGTTTCCCGGAATCTTTCAAAGCATACAACAAACCCTGCGCAGCAATTACGTGCTTACCTACAATCCCTCCAATCAAGCGCGCGATGGCAAAGTGCGCCGCATCAAAGTCGAGCTAATCAATCCCGAGACCAACGAACCGGTACGCTTGAACGACGATAAAGGCAAGCCTATCAAGTACAAAGTGGTCGCAAAAACGGGCTACACAGCGCCGCGCGAAGTCGAGTAACGCGCGCGTTTCGTCATACGATCGTAACCTCACGGCAACATACTCTGCATGAATTGTAGTGGAGCGATTGTCAAGCACTCAATCTTCTCCGTTTTGAGTTTGTTACAAAGTCGTTGACACGGTTTCAGCGCTCTGCTAAATTCGCGATGTTCCCCGACAATGATTTCCCGAAATTCTTCACCTTCAATGACCCGCGCGCGAATTCTTTTAGTCGACGACAACGCGAACGGCTTGGCCGCTCGCAGGAGCGTTCTTGAGGAACTGGGCTATCGCATCGTCACCTGCACCAGCGGTGCCGATGCGCTCGAGCAATTCGCCGCCTCCAAGTTCGACCTGGTGGTGACAGATTATAAAATGCCGCGCATGGATGGACTGGAGCTGATCGCACGTCTGCGCAAATACACGCCGGATCTGCCCATCATCCTGGTCTCTGGCTACGTCGATAGCATGGGGATGAATGAAGCCTCCACTGGCGCCGACGTAGTGATTCAGAAAAGCGCCAACGAAGTTTCTCATTTGGTTCGCTCCGTGAACCGCCTGCTGCGCCGCAAATCCCCCGCGAAGAAACCCGTCGCCTCCCAAACCGCCCCGCCGAAGGTCAAACGCAAAGGCGCCGCCAGCTAACTGGTCATAATTACTGACTAGTCACTTTAAGCGACCACATGCTACACTCGTGTCGTGCAGCAAATGAACGCATCCAAATTCAAGGAACAGTGCCTGGCAGTGCTGGATCATCTGGATCCCGAAGGCATCATCATTACCAAGCACGGTAAGCCGATAGCCCGTCTGATTCCTGCAGATAGCGCCTGCCAGGATCTGATTGGCAGCATGAAGAGCAAGATTCAGATCCACGGCGACATCCTGTCGACAGGTATCGAGTGGGATGCTCAATCTTGATACCCACATCCTGCTTCACGCGTTGACAGGGAGCCTGACGCCCCGCGAGCGCTCCCTTCTGGCGCGCGAATCGTGGAGCATCTCAGCGATCGTACTGTGGGAAATTGCCAAGCTGGCGCAGCGCAAACGCATCACCGTGGATTTTGACTCCGTGGAATGGACCCAGGTCATCGCCCGGGTCCGAATCTGGCCGCTGGACCTAGCCGTAGCTCGCGCCATTGCCAAACTCGATTTCGAGAGCGATCCTGCCGACGAGATTATCGCCGCAACCAGCTTGGTCCACCGCATTCCCCTGGTCACACGCGATCGCCGCATACGACGCTCGCAACTGGTCCCCTTAGCCAAGTAGTAGTCCGCTACGATTGAGACATGCAAGTCGTGGCGCTTCCCTCTCCCGTTGCCGTAAAACTTTCCGATTACAGCGGCGAGAAGTTTTCCGACGCGGCATACCTCGCGTTTTGCCAGGCCAACCCGAACCTGCGCGTCGAGCGCACGGCAGAAGGAGAAATCCTGATCGTGCTTCCAGCCGGAAGCGAATCTTCTTATCGAAATTCTAAAGTAACGGCCCAGCTGGACAGGTGGGTAGAGCAAGACAGCGAAGGTAAGGTATTCGACTCCAGTTCGCAGTTTATGCTCGGCGATGGCTCCGCGCTTTCTCCAGACGCGGCCTGGGTCTCGAATGCCTCCTTGCGCCGCGTGCCCAGAGAGAAGCGCAAAGAATTCCTCCCCCTCTGCCCCGAATTCGTAGTCGAAGTCATGTCCCCCAGTGACCGCCTCAAAAAAGCCAAAGAGAAAATGGAGCAATGGATCGCCAACGGCGCGCAGCTCGTCTGGCTGATCGACGGTGACGCCCAGACCGTCTACGTGTACCGGAAGGGCCACGCTCCAAAAATCCACCGCGGCATCGCCAAGCTGGCCGGCGATGGACCCGTCTCAGGATTCATCCTCCAGCTAAGCGCCATCTGGAAGGGTTTGTCGTAGCTCGAATCCACTTGCCCCCGCAGCCGCGATCCCATTAAGCTGAGAGTTACCCTCCGCGTCGAGTGTCCCTTTCACTATGGAAATCACACGCATTGCAGGACGAGAAATCTTAGACAGCCGCGGCAATCCCACCGTCGAAGCTGACGTTCACTTGGCCGATGGCAGCATGGGCCGTGCCGCCGTTCCCTCCGGCGCCTCCACAGGCGAACACGAAGCCGTCGAGCTGCGCGATGGCGACAAGTCGCGCTACTTGGGTAAGGGCACCCGCAAAGCCGTTCGCAATATCATCGAAGAGATCGGCCCGTCGCTCACCGGCATGGAAGCGGAACAGCAGTCCGCGATCGACCGCCACATGATCGCGCTCGATGGCACCGCGAACAAAGCGCGCCTGGGAGCCAACGCCATCCTCGCCGTTTCAATGGCGGTAGCCCGCGCCGCCGCGATCTCGCACGATGCCCCGCTTTACCGCTACCTCGGAGGCGTCAACGCCTGTCTCCTGCCCGTGCCGATGATGAACATCCTCAACGGCGGCGCGCACGCCGACAACTCCGTCGACCCGCAGGAGTTCATGATCGCCCCCTACGGCGCCGAAAAGTTTTCCGAAGCTCTGCGTTGGGGCGCCGAAGTGTTTCACACCCTCAAGGGCGTACTGAAAAAGCGCGGCTACTCGACCTCCGTAGGCGACGAAGGCGGCTTCGCGCCCAACCTGAAATCGAATCAGGAAGCCCTCGAAGTAGTGCTCGAAGCCATCACGCTCGCCGGCTACACTCCAGGCGACCAGATCGGCATCGCCCTCGATCCCGCCGCCAGCGAGTTCTACGACAAAGAAAAACAGAAGTACTTCTTCAAGAAATCCGACAAGAGCGAACGCACTTCCGATCAGATGGTGAAGTTCTGGGCCGACTGGGTCCGCCAGTACCCCATCATCTCGATCGAAGACGGCATGGCCGAAGACGACTGGACCGGCTGGAAGACCATGACCGTCGAACTGGGCGACAAGATTCAACTGGTAGGCGACGATCTCTTCGTCACCAACACCGAGCGCCTGGCGCAAGGCATCCAGAAGGGCATCGCCAACTCGATTCTGATCAAGGTGAACCAGATCGGCACGCTGACCGAGACGCTCGAAGCCATCAAGATGGCGGCGGACGCCGGCTACACCTCGATGACCTCCCACCGCTCCGGCGAAACCGAAGATACCTTCATCGCCGACTTGGCCGTAGCCACCAGCGCCGGCCAGATCAAGACCGGCTCCGCCAGCCGCACCGACCGCATCGCCAAATACAATCAGCTTCTCCGCATTGAAGAAGAGCTCGGCACGGCGGCGCGCTACGCAGGCCGCAAGGCGTTCCGGCAATGATGTCAGGCCGCCCCGTCATCCTGACCATTCTCGACGGCTGGGGCTTTTCACCTGCAGGCGCAGCCGAAGGCAACGCCATCGCCGCCGCCAACAAACCTAACTACGACCGCCTGCTGCGCGAATTCCCTAACACCTTGGTTCACACCTCGGGTCCTTACGTCGGCCTACCCGACGGCCAGATGGGCAATAGCGAAGTGGGTCATCTCAACATCGGCGCGGGCCGCGTGATCCACATGGATGTCACCCGCATCGATCACATGATCCTCACCGGTGAGTTCTTCCACGACCCCACGCTCAAAGCCGCCATGGCTCACGCCCGTACCCGCCGCCTGCATCTCATGGGACTGCTCGGCGATGGCGGCGTACACTCCATGAACACCCACCTCTACGCGCTGCTCGAAATGGCCAAGCGCGAAGGCGTGGCCGACGTCGCCATCCACTGCTTCATGGATGGCCGCGACACCCGGCCCGAGAGCGGCGCCGGTTATATCGAGCAGCTACAGCGTGAAATCCGCCGCATCGGCATCGGCCGCATCGCGACCGTCGCCGGCCGCTACTACGCTATGGACCGTGACCAGCGCTGGGACCGCATCGAACGCGCCCGCACGGCGATGGTCGACGGCATTGGCGAGAAATCCACTGACGCCGTGGCAGCCGCCAAACGCTCCTATGAAAAAGGCGTGACGGATGAATTTATCGAACCGGTCGTGATCGTTACTGAGCGAAACGAACCCACCGGCCTCATCCGAGCCGAGGACGCCTGCATCTTCTTCAACTACCGCGCCGACCGCGGCCGCGAAATGACGCAGGTTCTTACCGCGTCAGATTTAAAGCTTCACTTCACCACCATGACGCAGTACGACAGGTCGCAAACCGCCGCGTTCGTGCTGTCGAAAGAACTCCCTACCCACATCCTGGCGAACGTCATGTCGGAGATGAACTGGAAGAACCTGCGCGTTGCCGAAACCGAAAAGTATGCCCACGTGACTTATTTTTTCAACGGCGGCAACGAAAAGCCCTACGGCGGCGAAGAGCGGGAACTCGTTCCCTCCCCTAAAGTTGCGACGTACGACTTAAAGCCCGAAATGAGCGCCGCCGGAATCACCAGCGTAGTCACCGGCGCCATCGAGAAGCGTGACTTCGACGTCATCGTGATGAACTTCGCCAACGCCGACATGGTGGGCCATTCCGGCAAGATGGCTCCCACCGTCAAGGCCGTAGAAGTTGTCGACGCCTGCCTGGGCGAGATCTATGACACCCTCCGCCGCAAAGGCGGCCGCTGGATTATCACCGCCGACCATGGCAACGCCGAGATGATGATCGATCCCGTGACCGGCGGTCCGCACACCTATCACACCACCAACCCGGTGCCCTTCATCGTGGTCGACGAAGCTCGCCGCCCGCTGCGCGCCAACGGCGCCCTGCAAGACATCGCGCCCACCCTGCTTGCTCTCTTCGGGATCCAGCCGCCCAAAGAAATGACCGGCCGCGATCTGCACTTGCGGTAACTTCTACTAAAGTGCCCTGGTCATTCGCCCGATCTACAGGTAACTAATTCAGACCAAGGATACTTGGAATCCACGATCAGGTCCTGAATAGCTCTGGGGAATATTGAATGATCTCGTTGCGGAAGTCGATGGAACAGCAAGCGGAAGAAGTCCTGCAATCCGCGCTGAAATCCTACGGAGATGTTTTCATCGCCGTGGGACAGGCGGGAGCACAAGCGTGCCCGCCGGTAGGCCAAGAACTCAAGGAAAGTCTCCTGAACCTGCGCGAGCGCCTCAACGCCGAAGCGTCGGCCCACGCCATTGAGGAAACCGAGCAGCTACTCGAAGCGGAGCTGCAGACCTGGAGCGCACGCGTCGTCCATTTCTTCCAGGGCAAAACCGACGAAGTGCGGGAGATCCTGGAAATCGTGGCCAGGGCCACTAGGCAGTTAGGCGAGCGTGATCAACGCTATTCCAAGCAATTCGGGAAACTGACGGAGCGCTTGCAAGCCACCGCCAAGCTGAACGATCTCAGCACCATCCGCCAGGCGCTGGTTAAGAACGTCGCGGAAATGGAAACCTGCGTCAGTAAAATGACCCTGGACGGCCAGGAATCCGTGAGTGCGCTGCGGGCGCAAATGAGCATTTATGAAGCGCGCCTTGATGAAGTGGAGCGCATCGCCTCCCAGGATCCTCTCACCGGCTTGGCCAACCGCCGCAAGCTGGAACGACAACTCGAATTGCTGGTGAGCCTGGCGCGGCCCTTCTCGGTGATCTTTATCGATCTCAACGGCTTCAAAACTGTCAACGACAGCCACGGACATCAAGCCGGGGACGACTTGCTTAAACAGTTTGCCGGAGAGCTGCGCACCGCTTTCCGCACCACCGACACGGTGGGGCGCTGGGGCGGCGACGAGTTCATCGTGTTAGTGGATGCCGACTTCCGCGCCGCCACCGGTAAGGTCGAGCGTATCCAAAAGTGGGTGGACGGCGAATACATCGTAGATACTGAATCGGGCCCGCGCAAAGTTCACATCGGAGCGGCCAGCGGCGTGGCATCCTGGCAAGCTGGCGATACACCCACCACCATCCTGCAGCGCGCCGATGCCGCCATGTACGAACACAAGGGGCGGATGAGCGTCGTGCGCCGCTAGAGTTTTAATGAATCGAAAGTTCCAGCAAAGTTAGCTCAAAGTTCAGCTCGTCCATGCGGCCCTTGAGCAGCGTGGGCGGAGTCTTCTTTAACGACAGCAGACTCTTGACGTCGTCTTCGAGCTTGCGAACACGCAGCATCTGAGCGACGATCCAGGGGCCATTCGCGACTACGTCATTCATCGACTTATCTCCTTGTTACCGCTTGTTATTTATAAGTCGGCTGACTCAGGTGTTTACATTAGTTTCGGCGGTAACTAAGAGGCTTCTTCGGCCGAAGCGGCCGGTTGCAGCAGCTTGAAAGTGCGGTTTTCCCCCGTCTGTCCAAAGCTTTCCACTTGATCGGAACCCGGAATGGTGAGGGTGAAGCGTCCGTTGTCGCCGCGTTTTACATAGCCTTTGCCCTTCAGATACCACAAGGCAAACTCCAGATGCTCGCGCGGGCAGCCCAGGTATTGCTCGAACTCAAACACCGTCATCGAAGCGTGCTCGGGATCCTGCGCCGTTTTGGCGTACAGCAATTCCAGAATGCCCTGCCGCTTGCGCTGTTCTGCTTCGGGCCCCTTGGCCGCCGTGACGCGGTCGAAAATGTTCCAGTGGATCTGTTTGGTTTCGCGATAGCGCGCGTCATACTGCGCACGCAACTGCGGATCGCTCAGGATGCGATGCGCTTCGCACAAGCGCAGGAAGATTTCTTTATTCCCGGTCTCGATCGAATCCGGATGATAGCGCTGCGCCAGGATGCGGTAGACGCGCTGCACCGTGTCCATGTCCGCATTGGGGCTCAACTGCATCACTTCGTAACAATCCAGCTCGTCCGATGTTTTTTCGTCTAGGCCCTCTACCTTTTCGTTGTTCGGCGTCGCTTCGCGATCGTTGAATTCCAGACCCGCGTGCAGATTGCCGTTGATCTTTTCCGTGCACCAGCGCACCGTGGCGGTGCTGGCCACTTCACTTTGGTCCTCCCCGAACTTCCCGCGGACCATTACCTTTGCGCCCGTCACCAGCGGCGTGAGCACCGAAATCGCGATGCCCCCGTCGGAAACGTCCAGTAGATCGGCGGTAACCCATTTCGGATTCCCCATGCGGTCATTCATTTGTAGCCGGACGACCCGGGCCTCGCTCTTTTTGCGGAGGTCCCTCCGGCGCTGCGCTGCGTCAGTGGTTACCAAGATTCCTTGACATCGGCATTCGCGGCGGCCAACTGTAGCGCACTGCCGTGTGGGAATACGGGATGGTACTCACCGAATCATCCAGGGCAAACACCTTAGGGCGCCCTAAGGTATTTTTCCCCGGCTTTCGGGGGCGACCTAGTAACCCCGAACGCCGATCAACCTACCTGAAAGCAGTATGAGTTCTGGAGGCGCATCTGTTTCGCAGCATTGTTATTTCCACCAAGAACGAAATCGGTAAAAGCCTGACCTCGGCGCTCGAGGCCACCGGCCACGTCAACATCGCCCGCCAGATTGACGGCTATCCCGAGTCTGCCGATCTGCTTCGCTCGGTGCGCGCCAACGCCACCGAAGTCGTCTTCGTCGACTTTGCCGACGTCGAAAAAGCGCTCGCCACCGTGAAGCTGCTCGAAGCCCGGGCCGCCCAGGTGCAGATCGTGGCTTTTGACGAGCAGGCCCACCCCGACGTTCTGCGCCAGTCCATGCGCGCCGGCGTGCGTGAGTTCCTGATCGGTCCCTTCCCGCGGCAGGCGGTAATGGATACCCTGGCGAACATCAAAGAGATGTTGGACAAAAAGCCGGTGGTTCACGAATCCACCAACCAGGTATTTTCCTTCCTGCCTTCGAAGGCGGGCGTGGGCGCGTCGACCATCGCCGCCAACGTGTGCGCCGCCATGGGACGCCAGCCCGACAGCCGCGTGCTGCTTTCCGATTTCGATCTGAGCTCCGGCATGCTGCGATTCATGCTGAAGCTGACCAACGAGCATTCCGTGCCCGACGCCATCGAGCGCTTACGGGACATGGACGAAAATCTGTGGCCGCAGCTGGTCACCACCATCCAGGGAATGGACGTGCTGCACGCCGGCCGCCTCAATCCCAACCTGCGCATCGACCCCACGCACATCGGACAGCTGGTCGAATTCATGCGCCGCATGTACAGCGTCCTGTGCTTCGATCATTCCGGCAATCTGGAGCGTTACTCGCTCGAGCTGATGCAGGAATCCAAGCGCATCATATTAGTCTGCACGGCGGAGATTCCATCGCTCCACCTGGCGCGCGAAAAAATGGCCTTCCTCAAGGATTTGGGCCTCAGCGCGCGCGTGTCCATCGTTCTCAACCGTATGCACAAAAAGCCCCTGTTCGCGAAAGATCAGGTGGAGGATGTCCTGGGGATGCCGGTGGTGCGCGTGTTCCCCAATGACTACCAGGCGGTGAATCACTCCGTCCAAGAGGGCAAGCTTATCGATCCTTCCGGAGAGCTGGGCAAAAGTTTCGCCGAGTTCGCGGCGCAGCTGATGGATCAGCCCGCGGGTAAACCTGAGCCCGCCAAACATCGCTTCCTGGAGATGTTCCGCACCGCTTCGCCGCTGGTATCGCCAGTCCGCGACTAACCGGCCTGTAAAAAAAATGGGGGGTGGTGTAGCCGTGGGAGCGCCTTTCACCGTCCTATCAGAGACAGATGGTGTGGCGGACTCAAGCTTGGTTGGGACTGGGAGTTCTGGTAGTTTTTACGGCATTGCCAGCCGCCTTCGCCCAGGAACAGCCCGTTGCAGTGGACTCTGACCGGGGGGCCGACGGCAGTGAAGTCTCCGAGATAGCCCCTGCAGAAATCCCGCAAAGCGCCGCCGAACCCGTTTCGAAGCGTCTTTTTGGGGTCATTCCCAATTACCGCGCCGACCAGGCGCAGGATACCTATAAGCCGCTCACCACCGCCCAGAAATACCGCATCGCCCGCAGCGACAGCTTCGATTGGCCGAATTACTTTCTGCTGGCGGGCTTCGCTCTGCAGTCGCAGGTGGCGGCGGGAGGCTTTAGCCACAACGGCGGTTTCACAGGATTCACCCAGTATTACGCACGAGCCTTCGGCGACCAGATCATAGGCAGTTACGTCACCGAAGCGATTTTGCCCAGCCTCCTGCACGAAGACCCGCGCTACTTCCGCTTGGGCGCGGGAACTTTTTGGCGTCGTGTCTACTACGCAGGCTCCCGCATTCTGATCACTCGCGCCGACAGCGGTAAGCCGCGCTTCTATGTTTCTGAAATCGCCGGCAATGCCGCGGTTGTCGCGATCACGTCATCTTATTATCCCGACAGCCGTTCGCCGTCGGAAGCCGCCGAACGCTTTGGTATGGCGGTCGGCAACGACGCGATCTCGAATCTGATGACCGAATTCTGGCCCGACATCAAACGCCGCCTGCGCTTCGGACACCACTACTTCTTCAAGACTTAATATCCGGCCGCGTTTTTTAATGTCCGGCCGCGTCTGTTAATGTCCAGTGGAATCGCTGTGACGGCTGGCCTCGAACAGGAACCAGGCGCGCCGTTCGGTTTCGTCGATCCACACTTCGATCAGGCTGGCAGTGGCAATGTCGTGATGCTCGTCACAGACCTCATGCGCCTCCCGCAGCCGTCCGGCAAACGCGGTGTTGTCCTCGCGCAGTTCAGCCAGCATGTCTTCGGGCTCGACGTAATCGGCGTCATTATCCGCCACGCGCTGCAAGCGGGAAATGTTCCCGATGGACCGTAGCGTAGTCCCTCCCACTTTGCGCACGCGCTCGGCGATGGGATCGGACATCGCGTAAATCTGATCCGCGTGTTCGTCTAACAGCAGATGATAATCCCGGAAGTGCGGCCCGCTCATGTGCCAGTGAAAATTCTTGGTCTTCAGGTACATCGCCCACACGTCCGCCAGGAGCGCGTTCAGCGCGCCGCTAATGTCTTTGGTAGCTGTGCCCTTTAAGTCGGTAGGCGTATTCAAGGGCGCCGTCTGCCGATGTTTCAGGCTCTGAATTTTTTTTGAATCGAGTTTTTTCACATTCACTCTCCTGGTTGTCAGAATACGCCAACCCGCTGCCCGCGCGCATCAAGCGCCTATCTAAAGATAGCCGCCAAGAGCAAATTCCCGGATGTATACTGAGCCGATCGGGGACCACAATTCAACGGAGGATTACAAATCATGAAGAGTCTATTTTCCAGGACCCTCAGCACAGCAGTTGCGGCAAGCTCGGTGGGGTTACTGATTATCGGCGCGCTGGTGCTCACTTCACCGCGCGCACACGCCGATTCGCAGGCCGACACTAAGGCCGAAGACCTTTCTGAAATCGGCCTCAAGATCGCGCCCGTCAAGCTCACCTACAAACCGCAGGACCGCGAGTTGGTAGGCCTCGGCAGCTTCATCGTAAACGCGCAAGCGGATTGCAATGGCTGCCATACCTCTGACCCGACTATGGAATACAAGGCCGGCGGCAACCCCTACTTGAATCAACACCCGACCGTGGTCAATCCGGCCAACTACCTGGCCGGCGGCCAGGACTTCGGCCCGGTTGGCGGCGGCATTACCAACACTGTTACCGGCGCCGGCCCGGATATCATCACGCGCAACTTGACGCCCGACAAGAACGGAGTCCCGGAAGGCGGCACTTCTTTCGCCCACTTTGTCGACATCATGCGCAATGGGACCGACTACGATCACGTGCATTTGAACTGCGGCGGCGCCGTCACGGACAATTGCTACTTCCCGCCCACCGACGGCGCTCTTCTGCAAGTCATGCCCTGGCCCGCGTTCTCTCATATGACCGATCGCCAGCTCCTGGCGATCTGGACGTATCTGAGCGCTATCCCGTGCATCGACAATATGACCAGCACGCCGCCGGCTGGCGCCCCCAACGAGCTGCGCAATACCTGCAAGTAAATAGTCCGCCAGCCGCGCCGCCCGCTCGGTTACACTAGGCCCTTGAGCCCTTCATGATTCGCGCCCAAGGCCTAGTGAAGAAATTCGGCGAGTTCACCGCCGTCGACAATATCGCTTTCGATGTCGCCAAGGGCGAGATCTTTGCGTTCCTGGGCCCCAACGGCGCGGGCAAAACCACCACCATCAAAATGCTCACCACGTTGCTGACGCCCACCAGTGGCAGCGTGGAGCTCGACGGCCTGGACCCCGTCACCCATCAAACCGCCGCGCGCCGGCAGTTCGGCATCGTGTTCCAAGACCCCAGCGTCGACGACGAGCTGACTGCCTACGAGAACATGGATTTTCACGGCGTCTTGTACAGCGTTCCGCGCACCCTGCGCAAAGAGCGCATCGAACGCCTACTCAAGCTCTTCGAGTTGTGGGAGCGCCGCAACGACCCCGTCAAACAATTCTCCGGCGGCATGCGCCGGCGTTTAGAGATCGCGCGCAGCCTTCTGCACACGCCCAAGATCATCTTCCTCGACGAGCCCACGCTCGGCCTCGACCCGCAAACCCGCAACCAGCTCTGGACCCACGTTAGAAAACTCAACGAAGACGAGCAGGTCACCGTCTTCCTGACCACGCATTACATGGAGGAAGCCGAGCGCATCGCCCACCGCATCGCCATCATAGACCACGGCAAAATCATCGCGCAAGGCACGCCTGACGAGCTGAAGCAGCAGACCGCCACTGACTCCCTGGAACAAGCCTTCCTCGCGCTCACCGGCAATACCATTCGCGAAGAAGAAGCCAGCAGCATAGACCAGTTGCGCAGGATGGGCCGGGCCTTTGGACCGAAGAGACAACGATGAACGTCATCTATATTCTGTGGCTGCGGCAGTTGAAACGCTCCGCCCGCGCGCGCGCCCGCATCATCGCATCCTTCGGACAGCCGCTGCTGTTTTTGCTGGCCTTCGGATTCGGTTTCGGAAACATGTTTCAGCGGGCCGGCCAAGGCAACTACATTCAGTTCCTGTCGCCGGGCGTCATGACCATGTCGATCCTGTTTACGTCCATCTTCTCCGGGATCGAAGTGATTTGGGATCGTCAGTTCGGTTTCCTAAAAGAAACGCTGGTGGCCCCCGTGCCGCGTATCTTAATCATGATCGGCCGCACGCTCGGAGGCGCCACCGTAGCGGTGCTCCAGGGAGTCGCCGTGTTTTTCATATGCCTCGCTGTAGGTTTCCGCGTGCCGTCACTGGCGATGCTGCCGCTGGGATTCTCTTTATGATTCTGACGGCTCTGCTGTTCACCGCCGTCGGTACGGCGCTCGGCTGTCTCCTGCCCGACTTCCAAGGTTTCCAGCTCGTCATGAACTTTCTGGTGATGCCCATCTTCTTCCTCTCCGGCGCTCTGTTTCCTTTGAAAAATGTCCCGCGCGCGCTAAGCGTCATCGCGAGCCTCGACCCCCTTTCCTACAGCGTCGACGGATTGCGCTTCGCGCTAGTGGGAGGGACCAATTTCGGAGTCATCGCCGACCTGGAGATTCTGGCCGTGGTCACCGCAGTGGTGTTATTTCTAGGAGGCTACGTCTTCTCCAAAATCCAAATATGAAAAGAGGGTTGGCGTGACCGATTACGCGATAGGTGTAGATTTAGGCGGCACCAACCTGCGCGCCGCCGCCGTCAGCCGCGACGGCAAAATGCTGAACAAGATCGCCGGCTCGACCCCCGTGGGCGCAGGCCGCAACGCTGTGATCAGCGACATGGTGCGTGTCTATCGAAAAGCTGCAAGCCGGCTTGCCCGGCCAAAAGCTGGCAGGCGTCGGCGTCGGCGTCCCCGGCTTCATCTTGATGGACAAAGGCATCGTCGTCGGCGCGCCCAACCTTCCCGAATTCGACAACTACCCCGTCCGCGATGAAATCGAGAAGCGCCTGGGCGCGAAAGTGATTCTCGAAAACGACGCCAACGCCGCCGCCCTCGGCGAAAAATGGATGGGCGCAGGCCGCGACGTCAACGATCTCATCCTGCTCACCCTCGGCACCGGCATCGGCGGAGGCATCATCGTCAACGGAAATATTCTGCGCGGCTCCCTGGGCATGGCCGGCGAGATCGGCCACACCACCATCTCGCCCAACGGCTATCCCTGCGGCTGCGGCAACACCGGATGCGTCGAAAAATACGCCTCGGCAACCGCGGTGTCTGCCATGGCGCGCCTGATGAACCTGGGGCACGACCTGTCATCCGAAGACGTCTTCAACCTCGCCAAAGGCGGCAACGAACGTGCCCAAGCCATCTTCGAATGCGTCGGCATTTCGCTAGGCACGCTGCTCGCCTCGCTCATCAACACCTTCAACTTTCCGCTCTACCTGTTAGGAGGCGGCATGACCGCCGCCTGGGAATTGTTCGAACCCCCTATGCTGGCCGAAGCCTCCCGCCGCTCCTTCATCTACCGCAGGAACCCGCCGCGCATCGAACGCGCGACGCTCGGCGGAGACGCCGGCCTTTACGGAGCCGCCTATCTGCCTTATGCGATCTCTTGAACTGAAAATCCCCCCGCCCCTGGTCGCGCTAGTCATCGCCGTGCAGATGTGGCTGCTGTCGCTCCTCGCGCCGGCGCTCGGCTTCACGATTCCCGCGCGCATTCTAGTCGCGATCATTCTAGCTGTCGCCGGCATTGCCACAGCTGTTGCCGGAGCCGCTACCTTTGCGCGAGCCAAAACCACCGTCAACCCCACCACTCCTGAAAAGTCCTCGTCGCTGGTGAGTTGGGGCATCTATAAGGTGACGCGAAACCCCATGTACCTCGGTCTGCTCTTCGTCTTAACCGCGTGGGCGATCTTTTTATCCAACCCTCTTCCCTTCCTCTTGCTCCCCGTATACATGCTCTACATCAACCGCTTCCAGATCGCCCCGGAGGAACGCGCGCTCACCTCGCTCTTTGGACGCGAGTTCGCCGCCTACCAGTCGCGCGTGCGCCGCTGGATATAGACGTGGATATAATCGAAGCCATGTCCCCCCGATCCTACTGCTTTGCGATTTTTGCAGCCGCCGTTAGCTTTGGACAGCAGCCTCCGCCGATCGGCGTCCCGCACGTAGCGTTGGGCGCGGGACCTTTTGTTTTCGACACCGCCGAACAACACAAAGTTCGCGTAGTGGTAGTCGCCAGGGGCCTGGTGCATCCCTGGAGCCTGGCTTTTCTCCCCGACGGCAACATGCTGATCACCGAACGCGGCGGCAATCTGCGCATGGTCCGCGACGGCGTGCTCGACCCCACCCCACTCGCGGGCGTGCCCAAAGTCCAGCACCTGCGCAACGCCGGACTCTTCGACGTCGTCCTCCATCCCAAGTTCGCCGAAAACAAGCTGGTCTACTTCACCTACACCAAGCCCGGCGACAACAACCAGTGGGCAACGGCGCTAGCGCGCGGGCGCTTGGATGGCGGCGCATTGAAAGACGTCAAAGACCTCTTCGTAGGCGAGCCCACCACAGTCATCGGCGGCTCCCGCATCGCCTTCGCCCGCGACGGCAACATTTATATGACCACCGGCGCCGCCACCGGCACCTTGGCGCAAGACCCCATGAGCGACTACGGAAAAGTGTTGCGCCTGCGCGACGACGGCAGCATCCCCAGCGATAACCCCTTCGTCGGCCGCGCCGGCTACAAGCCGGAAATTTACACGCTAGGCCATCGCGATCAACTCGGCCTCTTCATCCATCCCGAAACCGGAGCCGTATTCACCAACGAGAACGGTCCCAACGGAGGCGACGAGATCAACCTGATCCTGCCCGGCCACAACTACGGCTGGCCGCTCGTGAGTTACGGCCGCACCTACGAAGGTCCGCGCCTCGCCGAATCACCTTCCCGCGAAGGCATCACCGAGCCCCTGGTGGTCTGGGTACCGTCGATCGCACTCTCCGGGATGACGTTCTACACCGGTGACCGTTTCCCCGCCTGGAAAGGCAACATCTTCGTCGGCGGCATGCGGCAAGGCGAGATTCCCGGCACCGGCCGGCTCGACCGCGTCGTGTTCAACGCAAAAATGGAAGAGCTACGCCGCGAATCGTTGCTGCTCGACCTGCACCAGCGCATCCGCGACGTCCGCCAAGGCCCCGACGGCTATCTCTACGTGCTCACCGAAGAAGAAGACGGCGCGCTGCTCCGTCTGGAACCCGCGAACTAATCACGAAGCATGACCAACGATCTTGCCGTTCTCATCACAGAGATCGAAGCCAACCTGAGCCACGCCGAGTCGCTCGCCGCCGGTCTATCGCATCGACAATTCAACTGGCGTCCCGGCCCGGCAACCTGGTCCATCGGCCAGTGCCTGGCGCACTTAAATGCTGTCAACGGCCAGGATCTCGCGCCCCTTGGCGCCGCTATCGCCGACGGCAAATCACGCCAGCTCACTGGCGACGGCCCCTTCACATACGGATTCTTAACCCGCAAATTCGTAGCCAGCATGGAGCCCTCAGCCAAACGCAAATTCAAAGCGCCCAAAACCTACATGCCGCCGCAGGACTCCGATCTGCAAACCACTCTAGCCGAATTCCGTCGCATCGCAAAGGAGCTGCGCGCGCTAGCGCAAAGCGCCGCGGGACTTGACCTCGCGCGAGTGAAAACCGCCCTGCCCCCGCTGCCCCCGCTTCTGCGCGCATTGGTTAAAATGCCTCTAGGCGCGCGCCTCGAAGTCCTCACCGCCCACGACCGCCGTCATTTATGGCAAGCCGAAGCCGTCCGCAACCATCCCGACTTCCCCTTCTAAAGATCGATGACGGCGATGACCACCTGCGCCGCGTCCGCCGCATCTGCATGGCGCTCCCTGAAACCACCGAAAAAATCTCGCACGGCGAACCAACCTTCTTCGTCCGCAAAAAGGTTTACGCCATGTTCACCAACAACCACCACAACGACGGCCACATCGCCGTGTGGCTACCCGCGCCAACGGGATTGCAACAGTCACTCATCCACGACGCACCAGCTACATATTTCAAACCACCCTACGTAGGCCCCCGCGGATGGATCGGAGTCGAACTCCGCGCCATCGGCGACGACGAACTAGCCGACCACATTCGCGAAGCCTGGCGCCTGATCGCCCCCAAGACCCTTCAGTAACATTTACCCTTCCCCTCAGCCGCAATCAATGCGACAATTCGGTTAGAACATGATCCGGCGTGAATGGTTTCGCGCGAACTGGCGTGTTCCGGTGTTGGCAACGTTGGCCTTCGCCGGCATTACCGTTTCCTTGGCAGCGCAAGGCGATGCTGTCTCCGAACTCAAGTCCGCCGTCGCCGCGCTGCAATCCAATCGCGAAGCCGCCGCCGCCGCGATCCTCAAGGGCCTCGACCGCAAGCTTCCTAAGATCGCCGATTACATCGCTTGGTTTCGCGCCACCGCGGAATTCAGCACTGGAAATTACGCGGCGGTGCCCGCGGCTCTAGAACCCGTGTGGTCGCAGACTCCAACATCTCCGTTAATCGGGCGCGCCGCCTTGCTGGGAGCGCAAGCCTATCAGCAAAACGGCAACACCTCCGCCGCCGTCACCTTGCTGCGCAAATATTACACCGCGATCCCGCAGCCGCAAGGCGACCTGGCAATGGCCAAAGCCTTCGCCGCCGCGGGCGACCCCGTCAGCGGGGCCGTCTACGCGCAGCGAGTCTACTACGGCTACCCCGTAACAACCGAAGCCGCCGAAGCCGACGCCCTGGCTGCGAATCTCGAAGCGCAGCTCGGCGAAAAATATCCGCCCGTCCTCGGCAACGCCATGCTCGGCCGCGCGCTCAAGCTACTCGACGCCGGGCAAACCGAAAAGGCCCGCAAGGAACTCATCGCCCTATTGCCGCGCTTGACCGGACCTGAACGCGACACCGCACAAGTGAAAATCGGCGTCGCGCAATACAACGCCAAAGAGACCAAAGCCGCGCAAAAATATTTTGCGGAACTCGTCGTCGAGTCGCCGTCGGCCGACGCCGAGCGTATGTACTACCTATTACTCTGCGCGCGCCGCGCCAGCGATCGCGACAGCATGAACGGCGTCTTAGACCAACTCGCCAGCCTGCACGCCAATTCCACTTGGCGCCTGGAAGCCCTCCTCTCGGTAGCTAATTCCTACCTGATCGAGAATCAGGTGGACGCCTACGAGCCCCTCTACCGCGCTTGCTTCGAGTCTTTCCCGAAGGAAACCCGCGCCGCTGGCTGCCACTGGAAAGTCACGTGGGCGCATTACCTGCGCCGTAAAGACGACGCCCGCGACATGCTGCGCGAGCACCTGCGTCTGTTCCCCAACTCCGATGAATCGTCCGCCGCGCTCTATTTCCTGGCCCGTTTAGCAGAGGGTTCCGACGATCTCGCCGCCGCTCGCGCGTACTACAGCGAGATCGTCCGCGAATATCCCAACTACTTTTACAACGGCCTCGCTCGTGAGCGCCTGGCCGCCTTGCCCGCCACCGTCACCGCCGCCGCGCCGTCCGCGCCCGTCGCCGATTTCCTGCGCACCGTAGCGTTCAACACGCGCGCGCGCGTCCGCAATTTCGAACCCAACGCCACTGCGAAGCTCCGTTTGGAACGCGCGCGTCTGTTAGTCTCCGCCGGACTTGACGATTGGGCCGAGACCGAACTCCGCTTCGCCGCCCAGATCGAAGATCAGCCGCACGTCATGGGACTCGAGCTCGCCACTATGGCCAACCGCCGCGCACAGCCAGATAAGGCCATGCGCTATCTGAAACGCTACGCGCCCGACTATCTCTACCTGCGCATAGACTCCGCCCCCGACGAATTCTGGAAGCTGGCCTTCCCGCTTCCCTATCGCGCCGACTTCGAACGCTTCGCCCGTCAGAACAATCTCGACCCATTCCTGTTCGCCGCCTTGGCGCGACAGGAATCCGAGTTCAATCCCAAAGCAGTCTCTGAATCGAGCGCCCGCGGACTCACCCAAATCATGCCCCCCACCGGCCGTGAACTCAGCCGCCAATTGCGCATGAAACCGTACTCCACCGCCAGCCTGTTCCAGCCTCAAGTGAACTTAAAGCTCGGGTCATTCTATTTAAAATCGTTATCCGACAGTGTCGAGGGCCGCTGGGAAGCCGCACTCGCCGCCTACAACGCCGGCCTCAGCCGCGCCAAAGCCTGGTCCACTTGGGGCGAGTTCCGTGAAGCCGCCGAGTTCGTCGAAACCGTGCCCTTCACGCAAACCCGCGAGTACATCCAGATTGTCCTGCGCAACGCCGACATCTACCGCCAGCTCTACGCCAATGAAAAGCCCCCCGCTCCCACCAACCGGGTATCCTATTCAAATGGGATCGATCAGCGAAGAAAAAGCTCTCGCGCCACCGGCGCCCCCTAGCGTTCGCCCGCGCTTCCGCAGCGACCGCGCCGCCGGCCTCAACGAAAGTGTCATCCGCGAAATGACGCGCCTGGCGTTCCAGTACAACGCCGTCAACCTAGCGCAAGGCTACCCCGATTTCCCCGCCCCCGAAATCATAAAGCGAGCCGCCATCGAAGCCATCGAAGCCGACATCAATCAATACTCCATCACCTGGGGCGCGAAGCCCTTTCGCGACGCCATTGCCGCGAAGTATCGTCGCCATTACCAGCTCGACTTCGACCCCGAGCGTGAAATCACCGTAGTCTGCGGAGCCACCGAAGGCATGATCGCATCCCTGACCGGTGTCACTAACCCCGGTGATGAATTAGTAGTCTTCGAACCCTTCTACGAAAACTACGGCCCCGATTCCGTGCTCTGCGGATGCACCCGCAAGCTGGTCGCTCTGCGCGCACCCGATTGGACCTTCGACCGCGACGAGCTGCGCCGGGCCTTTTCGAAGCGCACCAAAGCCATCATCCTGAACTCGCCCAACAATCCCACCGGCCGCGTCTTCAATCGCGAAGAACTCACCTTCATCGCCGAACTGTGCCAGGAATTCGACGCCCTCGCCGTCACTGACGAAATCTACGAGCACATTCTCTACAGCGGCGCGCAGCACATCCCCATGATGCAGCTCCCCGGCATGCGCGACCGCACCATCCTGATCAACAGCCTCAGCAAAACTTATTCCGTCACCGGTTGGCGAGTTGGCTGGGTGCTGGCAAGCCCCGATCTGACCGACTCCATTCGCAAAGTCCACGACTTCCTCACCGTCGGCGCCGCTCATCCCCTGCAGATCGCCGGCGTGACGGCACTGGGACTTCCGGACTCCTACTACACCGAACTCGCCGAAAAATACAACGAGCGCTGCACTGCGATGATCGACATGCTCACCCCCGTCGGTTTCCGCTGCTACCGCCCCGAAGGCGCCTACTACGTGATGACCGATATATCCGGCTTCGGCTTCAAGGATGACATGACTTTCGGCCGCTATTTAGTGGAAAAAATTGGCGTTGCCGCCGTCCCCGGCTCCTGTTTCTTCTCCAACCCGCACGACGGCGATCAAATGATCCGCTTCTGCTTCCCCAAGAAACCCGCGACCCTCGAAGCCGCCGCGGACCGCCTGCGCAAACTATAAAAGGAGGTGCCCATGCTGGCACTCTTACTGCTCGTGATGGCGTTCGCGCTCAACGCCCAGCCCGCCAACCTGAAGATGTACTGGATCGACGTCGAGGGCGGCGCGTCCACTCTGATCGTTTCTCCCTCCGGCGAATCCCTGCTGATCGACACGGGTTGGACTGTCGGCGACCGCGACGCCAAACGCATCTTTGCCGCCACTCAGCGTGCGGGCGTGAAGAAGATCGATTACCTGGTCATGAGCCACTTCCATGCCGATCACGCCGGCGGCTTGACCGCGCTTTCGAAGCTGATCCCCATCGCCAAGTTCTACGATCGCGGCGACGCCATCGAAATCGAGAACAAGCGCTGGCTCGACGAATACCGCGCCGCATCCGCCGGCAAACGCACCATCGTGAAGCCCGGCGACACCATTCCCATCAAGGGCCTGAACGTCGTCATCGTCTCGTCAAACCAGGAAGTGCTCGCGAGCCCCATCAACGGCGGCGGCGCCAACTCGCTCTGCGCCGACGCGGAACAAAAAGAATCAGCCGGACCCGAAAACGCACGCGGCGTAGGCGTCCTGCTCACGTATGGAAACTTCAAATACCTGAACCTGATCGACCTCGATTGGTCCAAGGAAATGGAACTCGCGTGCCCCGTGAATAAACTCGGCAAAGTCACGCTCTATCAAACCGGCCGCCACGGTTCCTTCGACGGCGCCGGCGCACCCGCGCTGTTGGGCGCGATCCAGCCGCAAGTCGTCGTCGTGAACAACGGTCCGCGCAAAGGTATGGGACAAGTGGATGCGAATGCCAAATCCGCCAACCCGCCGGGCAAAACAGTGGCCCCCTACGAAAGGAACGCCTACCTGCGCCTCGCTAAGCTGCCCGGTATCGAAGGCATCTGGCAAGAGCACCTGTCGTTACTGGATCCGGATCCGGCACACAATACCAAGCCCGACATGATCGCCAACCTTGAAGACAGTCCAGATTGCAAAGGAAACTGGCTGCAAGCCTCCATCGCGCGCGACGGCAAGTTCACCATAACCAACGGCCGCAACGGCTTCAGCAAGAGCTACACCGCTCATTAAAACGCTTTCATTCTGCCGCCAGATGTGCGACCCTCAAGCAGGAGGCGTTTATGACTCCTTTATCACTGCTCCCGGAGTGTATCGTGCGGGAAGACGGCCAAGGCGCGGAAGTAGCGCTCGAAGCCAAGCAAGCCAAACGCTTGCTGCTGACTCTGCGCGTAAACCGGATTCTCGAGCGCGAAACTCTGGAAGTCAGTATCCACGGTTCCCGCGATCGCACCACGTGGCACCCGTTGGCAGCGTTTCCCAAGAAGTCATATTGCGGAACGTATTCGTTGCCGATGGACCTGACCAATAACCCCGACGTGCTTCACCTGCGCGTGCACTGGAAAATGAGCCGCTGGAATCAGCAAAAACCCAACCCGGTTTTTGGCTTCGACGTGTTCGCCGAAGAACTACGCATCAAAGTCGCCGGCGCCGCGTAGCCGTTTTGCGATTGCTTCAAAGGCGGTTCATCAAACTAGCCGCGTAGCCCGCCCCGAATCCGTTGTCTATATTCACGACGGTTACATTGCTCGCACAACTATTCAACATGCCCAGCAGCGCAGCCAAACCCTGAAAGCTGGCTCCGTAGCCCACGCTAGTCGGAACTGCGATCACCGGAGCCATCACCAGTCCGCCCACCACGCTCGGTAGCGCACCCTCCATCCCTGCGCACACGATCACCACGCGAGCCTCCGCCAGCCGCTCCCGATGATGCATCAACCGGTGAATCCCCGCCACGCCGACATCGTGAAAAGCCTCCACCTCGTTGCCCATGACCTCGGCTGTGACTTGCGCTTCTTCCGCCACCGGCAGGTCGCTAGTACCGGCACACACCACCGCGATCTTCCCTTTGCCGTGCAGAGTCCGATCGCGCCACACTCGCAGCGATCCCGACGCCGGAAAATATTCCGCGCCCGCCTGCTCCTTTTGTAACCGTTCTGCAACCTCGCGAGGAATGCGCGTCACCAGAATATTCTGCGCCTTCGCCAGTAGCGCCGCCGCAATCGCAGAGATCTGATCCGCCGTCTTGCCTTGTCCGAAAATCACCTCCGGCATGCCATGCCGCAGCGCCCGGTGATGATCCACCTTCGCGAAACCCAAGTCTTCAAAGGGCAAATGCCGCAGCCGGTCGAGCGCCGCGTCGATATCCACTGCTCCCGCGCGTACTTCTTCGAGGAGCCCGCGCAATTGGTTTTGGTCCATAGGAAGCTTCAGGATAGCAGCGCGGGGGTTACCCGCCGTGGCTCCCCGATACCCGCAAAAGAGGTGCCCCCAACCCACCTCAATTCCCTTGGCCTGGGCTAAGGCACACGGCATAATAATTTCTACATGAACAAGCCGATGACCGACAATCTCCCCCAGATTTGCGCCGAAGTCGGACTCACCTGCCAGACCTGCACCGCCGAGACCGCACGCCATGTCGCGGCCGTCTGTAAGGGACTCCGCGGGAAAGCCCTCGGCCAGATGTTCGTGCAACTCTATCCCAACGCGGCCTGCGCGCCCGCCCACAAGATGTTCGCGGCGCACTACGAATCCGCGTCCGAGCTCCCCAAGCGCCGCGACTTTATGTCGGTGCGCCCGGCGGCGATGGCCGCGGTGGCCTAAACTATTTCGACGCCTGCACCGGCGGCTGCATTAGTTCCACCAGATACTGCTTCCACAATTTCGCGAGCCCCATGGTCCCATGCCCGCGCGTCTCCGGCCCCGTCGGGATCAGGACATAGCGCCCCACCTTCACCCGTTGAATCTCGCGCTCCATAATCCCCAGCTCCGGCGGATTGCGTTCGTCGTCCGCCGAGTTGATGGCCAGAACCTTCGCCTGGATCGTCTCTAACTTCGGTGCCGGGTTGTAATCGCGCGACGCCTCGAGTTGATAGATTACATCGTTCGCATCTGCGTTCGACGGCTGCGCCAGCCGCTGATCCAGGAGTTGATCGGCTTTCTCCCGCGTCGGCGCCGCCCTGTGGATCGCCTGCGTGCCTCCACTGGTGGCGATGCCGAAATATGTTTGCGCCAGCTTCAGACTACGCGGCTGTGTGGTGTAGTTGCCGCCATTCCATTCCGGATCGTTGCGGATGAAATCGATCACCATGCGCCGCAGCATCCAATTGCGCCCCGCGACCTCTGTGGGCTGAGCCGCCGTCGGCAGCAGCGCGTCCATGAAGTCCGGATGGCGCTCGCCCCAGGTCCACACATGCATCCCGCCCATCGACGTACCCATCACCAGCCGTAAGTGCCCGACGCCCAGATGTTCCTTCACTAAGCGATACTGCCCGTCGACCATATCGTCGTAGTTATACTGCGGGAATTTCGTACGCAGTCCATCGGATGGCTTCGACGACTTCCCCGCCCCAATCGCATCCGGCATGATGAGGTAGTGCGTAGCCGCATCCAGCGGCTGCCCCGGCCCGAACAATTCGCCTGCGAAATCTGGACGCAAAAACCCGGCGCCAGTTCCGTTCGTCCCATGCAGGATGAGCACCGGTTCGCCCGTGCGCGCTCCCACCGTGATGTAATGCAGGCGCAGTTCCGGCAGCGTCTCGCCGGTGTGGAAACGGAAATCGCGCACCACCCAGTCGCCCTCGACCGCAGCCGGATAGTCGGCCGCGCGCAACACGACCGCCGCAAACAGCAGTGCAAACAGGGCACGAGTCTTCACAGATGTGTTCCTCCCCAAAATCCGACCACCCAGTATATTAGAAGAATCGGAAAGGACCAACCATGAAGCCCACACCCACTTCATCCACCCGACGCCACGCCCTGACCACCGCCGGCCTCGGACTTGCCGCATTCGCCGGACCCCTCCAAGCCGCCACCGACTGGACCCCCGCTGAGAAAGCCAACGTCGACGCCGTCAACGCCTTCTGCGCCACCTGGCCCAGCCACGACATGACGAAGATCATGTCCTTCTTCGCCGACCAGTGTTCTTATCGGCTCGTCGAAACGCGGGAACCCGCCAAGGGCCGCGACGCCGTGAGGGCGCAGATCGCCAGCATCGTCGATAGCGTGCAAGGATTCAAGGTTCTCGACACCTTCGCCAAAGGCCCGATGGTCTTCAACGAAAGAATCGACTCCTTCGTCAGCGGCCCGCTACGTTCCTGGCACGGCGTCGGTGTGTTCTTCCTGAAGGAAGGAAAGATCGTCGAGTGGTACGACTACAGCATCCTAGCCGACCGTAGGTGAGTCCGAATATCTAAACCTCGCCGTCACCCCCAGCAACGGCCTGCATTGGCACGCCGCTGCCGGACGGCAAGTCCTCGGCGGTTATGTGAGCTCGCGGCGGGCTCACCAGTAGAGGAAGAGTCATCGCCACCGTCATCAACCCAGCGATCAAATACAGCGCTTGATTGTAACCGCCCGTGGCTTGCCGCAGATAGGCGAACAGCAAAGGACCAAATGCCGCCGGAAACGCCCACGGCAGCAGCATTAACCCGAAAATCGGCCCCACGTGGCGAGGTCCAAAGTAATCCGCCGCGAAGGCCGGCGTGATCCCGTAGGCTCCGCCGTAGCACAACACAATGACGAACGTTGTGACCAGCAGCAGCGGCGGCGATGCAATATTGTGAAACGTCCAGAACAGCACCGCCTGTATCAAATACATCAGGAAGAAAGCCGTCTTCCGGCCGATCATGTCTGAAATCCAGGCCCACAGCACGCGGCCCATTCCATTCGCCAGACTGATAATGCCCACGAAGCTCGCCGCCGTCACTGCAGTGACTTTTCCTATTTCCTGAAACATGGGCGCGGCTTGCGAAACTACCGAGATGCCGGCGATAGTATTGATGGATAACAGCGCGCACAAGGCCCACCATTGCCAGGTTCGCAACGCCTCTCCCAGGCTGTAGTCGCGATCGCAACGCTGCGCAACCTGGGCCGCCGTCGGCGTCCAGCCGGCCGGTTTCCATCCCTCGGGAGGATTTCGCATGAAGAATCCCGCGCATAGCGCGACGACGCCATAGGCAACGCCAAGATACGCAAAGGTGGTCATCACGCCGAAACTCTGCATCAGCCTGGCCGCCACTGGCGCTGCAATCAGGGAACCCGCGCCGAACCCGCCCACGGCGATGCCGGTGATCAGTCCGCGCCGTTCCGGAAACCACTTCACCAGGACAGCGATGGGAACGATGTATCCCATGCCCAACCCGATTCCACCCATCACGCCGTAGGTAAGATACAACCACCACAAGTTGTGACCGGAAAAACTCGCCAGAAAGACGCCACCGCCCCACAGCAGAGCGGCCGTCATACCGACCGTTCGCGGACCCACGCGATTCAGCCACAGCCCGCCGACCACGGCCGACAAGCCCAGAAACAGCCAGTCAATCGAGAAGGTGAGGGAGACTTGCGAAATGCTCCAGCCGAATTCCTTGACCAGCGGAATGCGGAAAACGCTCCAGGCGTAACCGGCGCCCAAAGCCATTTGCATGCAGACACCCGCGACCGCTATCCACCAACGATTGATTGAGGGCATGAGTCTCCGTTACCGCGTCTTCAACAGTGTACTGCGTTATAGGCAGCGGCGCAGCCCGCGCGGCTGTGACCTATAATATCCGGAGGTGGTGAACCGAATGCAAACGTCCAAGTTTCGACGAACCCTGATCGCATGCGCCCTAGCCGCCCTCCCGGCGCTCGCGCAAACCGGCGCGAAGAACGGCGAATGGCGCAGTTACGGCGGAGACACCGGCAACACCCGCTACTCGCCGCTCGATCAAATCAACGCCTCGAACTTCAACAAGCTCGAACCAGCGTGGCATTTCAAGACGGAGAACCTCGGCCCCCGCCCCGAATATAACCTTGAAGGAACGCCGCTGATGGCCAACGGCATCCTCTACGCCACCGCAGGGACGCGCCGCGCCGTAGTCGCCCTCGACGCCGCCACCGGCGAGCTACTCTGGACGCACAGCGAAAATGAAGGCGAACGCGGCCGCAACGCCCCACGCCAACTCTCCGGCCGCGGACTTTCCTATTGGACCGACGGCCGCGAAGAGCGAATATTGTATGTGACCCCGGGTTACCGGTTGGTAGCGTTGAACGCCAAAACTGGCGTGCGCATTCCGACTTTCGGCACCGACGGCCTGGTGGATCTGAAGATGGATGACGATCAGGTGATCGATCCCGTCACCGGCGAAGTCGGTCTGCACGCCGCTCCCGTGGTCGCCAACGACACCATCATCGTGGGCGCCGCACACCGCTCCAGCGGCGTCCCGCGCAGTAAGACCAACGTGAAAGGTTTCGTGCGCGCCTTCGACGTGCGTACCGGCAAGCGCCTGTGGATCTTCCACACCATCCCCAAGCCCGGTGAGTTCGGCTACAACACTTGGGAAAAGCGATTCCGCCGATTACACCGGCAACGCCGGCGTGTGGGGCCAGATCAGCGTCGACGAACAACTCGGCCTCGCGTTTCTGCCGGTTGAACTGCCCACCGGCGACTACTACGGCGGCCATCGCCCCGGCAACGGCTTGTTCGGCGAAAGCATCGTCGCTGTCGATCTCAAAACCGGCAGTTCGCAAGTGGCATTACCAGTTGGTCCACCACGGCATTTGGGATTTCGATATCCCCTGCGCGCCGATACTGGTCGACATCACCGTGAACGGCCGCGCCGTCAAAGCCCTGGCCCAGCCCACCAAGCAAGCTTTTCTGTATTTGTTCGACCGCACAACCGGCCAGCCGATTTTCCCGATCGAAGAGAAGCCGGTGGAACAGTCCACCGTCCCCGGAGAAAAAACCAGCGCGACGCAACCTTTTCCCAGCAAGCCGCCGGCTTACGATCGCCAAGGTTTTTCGATGGACGACCTGATCGACTTCACGCCCGAGTTGAAAGCCCAAGCGCGCGAGATCGTTGCGCACTATCACATCGGACCCGTCTTCACGCCGCCTAGTTTGAGCAAAGCCGGCGGCCCCATCGGCACGCTGGCGTTCGCGACGGCGTCAGGTGGAACCAACTGGGTAGGTGGATCCGTAGACCCCGAAACCGGCATCGCCTACGTTCCTTCGCAAAAGTCGCTGACCAATCTGGCGCTGGTGCCTTCCGATCCCAAGACTAACGATTTCCGCTTCGTGCAAGGCACCGTCGATGAAGGAGTGCGCGGCGGTGGCGGCTCCGGCGCGGAAGCGGGCGCAGTTCCCGGCGCGGCCAACGCGGCTCGCTTAAGCGTGCAGGATCTTCCGCTCTTCAAGCCGCCCTACGGACAGATCAGCGCCATCGATCTGAACAAGGGCGAAATCCTGTGGCAGATTCCCAATGGCGAAACTCCGGATGCCATTCGAAATCACCCGGCGCTCAAAGGCCTGAACATTCCGCGCACCGGACGCGCCGGCATCGTCGGCCTCATCGTCACCAAGACGCTGGTGATCGGCGGCGAATCCGGCACCATCACCCTGCCCGACGGCAAGAAAGGCGCGTACCTGCGCGCGTACGACAAAAAGACTGGCAAGGACGCGGGCGCAGTCGCCATGCCCGCGGGACAAACCGGATCGCCGATGACCTACATGCTGAACGGCAAGCAATATATCGTCGTTGCGGTCGGCGCCGCCGGTTATCCGGCCGAGTATCGCGCGTACAGGCTGCCGAACTGAAGTCGTATCAAGCCATCATTGTCGGCGGAGGCCACAACGGCCTGGTCACAGCCGCATATCTTGCGCGCGTCGGCGTGCGCGTGTTGGTCCTGGAGTCGCGCGAATTAGTAGGCGGCTGCGCCGTCACCGAAGAAATCTGGCCCGGCTACCGCGTCTCGACGGCGTCTTATCTTGCGAGCTTAATGCAAGAGAAAGTCGTGCGCGAGCTGGAACTCGAACGCTTCGGCTACCGCGTCGATGCCAAGGACCCCGCGTTCTTCTCGCCCTTCCCCGATGGCCGCCATCTGTTCATGTGGCAGGATCGCGCGAAGACCGTAGCGGAGATCGCCAAGTTCTCCGCGCATGACGCCGAAGCCTATCCGCGCTACGAAGCGCATTTAGAAAAGCTGGCGATCGTGGCCGAGTCCGTACTGCTCACCACGCCCCCCGACTTTCCACCGCAAGGCATCGGCGACTTCATCGAATATCTAAAACTGATGGGACGCCTGCGCGGCCTCTCGCGCACTGAAATCGTCGGCCTGGTGAAAGTCTTCACGCAGAGCGCCGCCGATTTTCTGGACGACTGGTTCGAGTGCGAAGAGATCAAAGTGACGCTCGCCACCGACGGCGTCATCGGAGCCAACGGTGGCCCACGTTCGCCTGGCACCGCCTACATTCTGCTGCACCACTGCATGGGCGGCGTGAACGGAATTCGCGGCCTGTGGGGTTTCGTCCGCGGAGGCATGGGCGCCGTATCGAACGCCATCGCCGATTCCGCGCGTGCCAGCGGCGCCGAGATCCGCACCAACGCACCGGTCGAAAAGATTCTGGTAAAAGACGGCCGCGCCACCGGTGTGGTTCTCACCAACGGTGAAGAAATTCAAGCGCCCATCGTCGCCAGCAATCTCGACCCGCGCCGGACGTTCCTGCATTTAGTGGATAAAGCTGCCTTGCCCGCAGAATTCGTGAGCGGCATAGAACGCTTCCGTTCCGAAGGCACCTCGCTCAAGATGAATCTCGCCTTGAACGGACTCCCGGAGTTCACCGCATTCCCCGGCGCTCCCGGCCCGCAGCACCGCGCCACCATGCACCTGTGCCCGTCGATCGAATACGTCGAGCGCGCCTGGGACGACGCCAAATACGGCCGCCCCTCACGCTCCCCGCTGATCGAGATGACCATCCCCACCATGTACGACGCCACGCTCGCGCCCGCCGGCCATCACATCATGGGAATCTTTTTGCAGTACGCGCCCTACACGCTGAAAGGCACCGATTGGGACACCGAGCGCGAACCCTACGCCGACCGCGTCCTCGAAGTGATCGAGCAATATTGCCCCAACATTCGTGACATCGTGGTGGAACGCCAGACCCTCACGCCGCTCGATCTCGAACGCCGCTTCGGACTGACCGGGGGCAACATCTTTCACGGCGAAATGTCGCTCGATCAGATGTTCGTGCTGCGTCCCTTAGCTGGTTGGGCGCGGTATCGCACCCCCGTCAAAGGCCTGTATTTATGCGGCTCCGGTGCGCATCCCGGCGGCGGCGTGATGGGCGCCCCTGGACACAACGCCGCTCGCGAAATCCTCAAAGACCGCTGAGTCGCCTGCGCAGGCTAGTGATAGCTTACTTGTAGATTCGTAAACGATCCGTCCGGTAAAATGCGCACACCCATGCCGTTCAACCCGGTAAACGGCAATTGCACATTGCCCGTCGGAAGGCCATACACGCGAATATACCCGCTCTGATTCGCCAGCGCGGGATACTGCTGGCTCAGCACGAACGCCATGTGCTGCTGCGGTTGCAACGCAATGGAAAAATCGTCGACGATCACGTTCCCGGTTCGATCGTACGCCACCACCAGCGCGGTCTGCGTCAGCGTGGAACTCGAATTGGTGAGCGCCAAACCCACCAGCGCGCCGTTGGTCTCGTCAAACGGCATGGAGAAATAGGAGTTGAGCGTAGGATCGCCGGTCACCGCTGCCTGCTGATTCTGTTGATTGCCCAGAACCTTGTAAACCGCCATCGCGGAAAAATCTTCGGAGCTCTCCACTTTCGCCCAGCCCTCCGTCAATCCGGAACCGCTGCCCGACGAACTGAGGATCGTCGCGCCGAATCCCGGCACCGAGATCGTAGTGGTGCTGCCGATCCCCGGAATCGGCCAGGGCGTTCCGTTGTCCTGCCAGAAGGTCACTGTATAAGCCTGCGCATATTTGCTCTGGTTGGTAATCGTCAAGCTGGTCTGCCAGCCGCCGCCATCCACCACTTGCGACATGACTCTGGTGTAGCCGGCCGGCCTGACGGTGGTGACGTTGCCGAGAACAATGAAGCGCTTGATGTTCACGCCGTTGACGATGCAATTCGGTGAATCGCAGGAGCCTTCCTGCGCCAGCGCGTTAAACGGGATGCTCCCGCCGTCGTTGGTGAGTGCGGAGAGAAAACTTCCGTTAAACAAACGGTCGCCGGTTTGCGCCGGCAAGCTTGCGTAAACCCGCACCGCATTCGCAAAACCAGTGGGAGCCGGATTCACGCCAGGAACTCCATAATGATAGCCGCTGGTAAAAGTCTTGCCAGGAGTCACGTCGATGTTCACGTTCGAATAGGCATTGTTGACGGAGTCGTAAACGAACGAACCTGTGGCCTGCCCACCGTCGTCGAACAATACGTTATCCAGATACCAGGTGCGCGGACCAAAGGCCGAGGCCGCGGTGACGCTGCCCCCGGTGACACTGATGATAGAATCACCGGTGGCATACTGGCAGGTGGAATTTAAGCACACGCCCTCATAGGAACCCGTATCCAGCGGGAGGGTCCCACCGCCGTTGGCGAGTGTTCCGAGAAACCCCCATTGCAGCATGCCGGAGACTCCGGTAATAGGATTGGGCGTGGTCCAAAAAATCACTACGGCCGGACGTCCAATGGGGCTTTGCACGGTATAGTGGTTTCCCGTCACGAGTCCGCTTGCCGCTGCGTTGCCCGGCGTGGTGGTGATATCGATCGACGTGTATAGCCCCGTGACCGTGTCGTAAACGAAGGAGCCCACAGCGCGGCTGCCGTCGGAGAATGTGACTCCATTCAGATACCAAGTCACAGGCGCAGCGTGCACCGCGGGGCTCAGCAAAACGAGTAATAGTGCAAGGAAGAGCAGACGACTTCTATAGGTGATCATTTTACTCCGGGACAATCTCTCCATTGTCCGGGAACCGTGGAGCGTTAGTCAATGGAAGGTCCGGTCGAATTTATTTTTGAATCTGATCAGCCTTTGTGGGCGAAGACATCGTCGCGAAGGCCAGCGCCAACGCCAGCGCATCCTGTTCCGCAACGGACTTGTCATGTTTCTCCGCCGTAGGCGCCGCGTCGCGGATGAACACCTCGAATGCCATCGCCACCGTCGTGCCGGTGTTGCGGAATCCGTGCAGCGTCCCCTTGTCCATATAGAACACTTGACCCGGCACCGCCGCCGTCTTCTCCGTGCCCTTGGTGAATTCGATCGAGCCGGTGATGGGCAGGAACAAATGGAAACGAACATCGTCATGCGTGTGCATCTTGCGCGTAGCGCCCGCCTGGATCTCGACGCGCAGCACCCGCACCTCCGGCTTGTCGAGCAGCACAGCGCGCGCCACTCCGGCGTCCTGCGTCGGCACCGCCGCCGGTCCCGGGATTTGTGCCGACGCAAAATCTGCTGTCATGAAAATCGTGATCATCAAGGTGCGGGCAATCATAGTCTGTCCAAGCTATCCGCTTTCCGTGTTGAGAGCAAGCACCAGCACCTACGCTCTATGAAAAGGTGTGCCATGCTGGAGGTTAGATGAGCCTCCCACCCGAACCCGCCCCGCCCAAGGCTGCTGAGAAACCTCCCGAAAAGCCCAAGAAAAACCGCTCCATGACACGCAAGGCTTTCGGCGAACTGCTCAAACGCGCCATCACCAAGTCAGATCCCAAGGCCAGCTGACATGTTCGCCGCGCACTCCGGATTCGGACGTAACTACGGCCGTTCGCAGGTCATCACGCAGCAAGGAATCGTCGCCACCAGCCAGGCGCTCGCCTCGCAAGCAGGCGCGCAAATCCTGGCGCAGGGCGGTTCCGCCGTCGACGCCGCGATTGCCGCCAACGCCGTGCTGGGCGTAGTCGAGCCCATGATGGATGGCATCGGCGGCGATTTATTCGTGCTCTATTGGGATGCGAAAACCGGGGAGCTGACCGGCTTGAACGCCTCCGGCCCCGCGCCGCGCGCCTTGTCTCCCCCCTTTTTGGCGAAGAGCGGAATCACCACCATGCCGCCCGCCGGCATCCACGCCGTAACCGTTCCCGGAGCCGTCGACGGCTGGGCGCAGCTACACAAGCACTACGGAAATTTACCGTGGGACCGCTTGTTCGCATCGGCAATCGCCTACGCCGAGCAAGGTTTTCCGGTCACCGAAGCCATCGAAGAACAATGGACCTCGCCGGTCTCCTTCGACCGTCTCACCAGCCACGCCGAATCGTCCCGCGTGTTCCTGGTCGATGGCAACCCGCCGCGGCAGGGTGACGTGTTCCGCAACCCCGATCTCGCCGGAGCCTACCGCACTCTAGCCGCAGCCGGCTCGCGCGCTTTCTATGAAGGTGAAATCGCCGCCGCGATTCTCAAAACTTCGCAATCGCTGGGCGGCACCATGACCGCAGAAGATTTGTCGACGTTTTCCGCCGAGTGGGTCGAGCCCATTTCCATCGACTATCGCGGCTGGCGCGTTTTCGAGCTGCCGCCCAACGGCCAAGGCATGGCCGCGCTCGAAATGCTGAACATCATGGAAACCTCGCCCGCTGATCCCGACGGGCCGTTCACCGCTGCCGAGATGCATAATCGCATCGAGGCCATGAAGCTCGCCTATTCCGACGTCTACCGCTACAACGCCGACCCGCGCGTCTGCGAAGTCCCAGTCGCGAAGCTGCTTTCGAAAGAACACGCCCGCGAACGGGCGGCGCTGATCGATGCGCGAACCGCCAACGGCCGTGTAGCTGCCGCGAGCGTGTCCGGCAGCGATACTACTTATCTGACAGTCGTCGACCGCGAAGGCAACGTCGTGAGCTGGATTCAAAGCATCTTCAGCAATTTCGGTTCCGGCATCACCATCGAGGGCATGGGCTTCACCATTCAAAACCGCGGCGCCGGATTTACGCTCGATCCCGCGCATCCCAACGTGCTCGCCGGCGGCAAGCGCCCGTTCCACACCATCATCCCCGGCTTCATGGAACGCGGCGACGCCCACATCGGCTTCGGCATCATGGGCGGACCCAATCAACCCATGGCGCACGCGCAGTTTGTATCGAACGTGGTCGACTACGGCATGAACCTGCAGCAGGCTTTGGAATCCCCGCGCTTCACCAAGAGCGGTCCCTCCGGCTGCGACGTGCTGATCGAATCGCGCGTCCCTGCAGCAACCCTGCGCGCATTAAACGAGATGGGCCACGAGGTCCTCGTGCGCCGCGAGTACACACAGGAGATGGGACGCGGCCAGGCGATCCTGCACGATTCGAAGACCGGGACCAACTACGCCGCCTCTGACCCGCGCGCCGACGGCGCCGCCATCCCTGAGCCGATTGTTCCCTAGTTAGTCGATGAAGCTGTAAGCCGGCAGCGTCAGGAATTCCTGGAAATCCACGCTGGTCATCATCTGCCGGAAAATCCCCGCCGCCTTGGTGAACTCCGCGTCCGCATTCCCGCGTTTCGCAAGCTGCTCATCCACCACGGAGTTGACCATCGCGGCCGTCACCGGTCTTCCGTCGTCGAGCTTCGCCCCGAACTTCACCCACTGCCACACCTGCGCGCGGCAAATCTCGGCCGTCGCCGCGTCTTCCATCAGGTTATAAATCGGCACGCACCCAACCCCGCGCAGCCATGCTTCGAGATACTGCAAGCCCACGTCGATATTCCAGCGCAGCCCCGCTTCGGTGATCGTGCCTTCTGTCGCGGCCAGCAGATCCTTGGCCGTGATATGAACCTCTTCCCGCTTCTTCGAAATCTGATTCGGCGTCGGCATCCCTTCGTCGAAAATCTGTTTCGCGATCGGCACCAACCCCGGATGAGCCACCCACGTGCCATCGTGCCCGGCCCGCACCTCGCGCAATTTATCCAGACGAACTTTTTCAAGCGCCTGCTCGTTCGCCACCGGGTCATTCTTAATAGGGACCTGCGCCGCCATGCCGCCCATCGCGTGAATCCCGCGACGGTGGCAGGTTTGGATCAGCAACTCGACGTAAGACTTCAAGAAATGCCGTTCCATCGTGACTTCCGCACGGTTCGGCAGCACGAACGTCGGAAAGTTGCGGAACTTCTTGATGAAACTGAAAATGTAATCCCAGCGCCCGCAGTTGAGTCCGGCGGAGTGGTCCTTCAGCTCATACAAAATCTCATCCATCTCAAACGACGCCAGAATGGTTTCGATCAGCACCGTGGCGCGAATCGTCCCACGCGGCACGCTCAACGCATCCTGTGCAAAGTTGAACACGTCATTCCACAACCGCGCCTCGACGTGACTCTCCAGCTTCGGCAAGTAGAAATACGGACCCGACCCGTTGGCGATCAACTGCTTCGCGTTATGGAAAAAATACAATCCGAAATCGAACAGCGATCCCGAGATCGGCTTCCCCTCGCGCAGCACGTGTTTTTCATTCAAGTGCCAGCCGCGCGGGCGCACCAACAAAGTCGCGATCTTGTCGTTGAGCTTATACTTCTTGCCTTCAGGACTGGTGAACTCAATCGTCCGTCGGTTCGCGTCGCGTAGATTGATCTGCCCTTCGACGTTGTTACTCCACGTTGGCGAATTCGCGTCTTCGAAATCCGCCATGAAAACATTCGCGCCGGAGTTCAGCGCGTTGATCACCATCTTGCGGTCCACCGGCCCGGTGATTTCGACGCGCCGGTCCGTCAGATCGCGCGGGATCGGAGCCACGGTCCACTCGCTCAAGCGGATGTCCGTCGTCTCCGTCAGGAAATCCGGAAAATGTCCAGCGTCGATTTCGCCTTGGCGTTCCTGCCTGCGCGCCAGCAATTCCTGCCGCCGCCCTTCGAACTTCGCCGCCAGACTAGCAACGAAATGCAAAGCTTCAGGCGTGAGGATCTCGGCATACGCAGCGCTCACCGGTGCGGTGATCTGCAGCTCTTCTGAAACGGTGGCCATACTAACCTCCTATTGCAGCCGGCGACGCAACCTCGATCGGCTTCGAGTGTTTCTTGGGGAATGGCATCTTGTGAATCACGATCGCCATCAGCGCAGCGCACATCGCCAATGCTGCGCTGCCATAGAATTCAATGGTCCAACTTCCGGTTTTCTCAAACAACATGGCCGCAAGCCCACCGCCTAAGATAGAAGCGAACGCCTTCGTGGTGTACAAAAAACTGTAGTTCGAAGCCGAATTTTGCGCCCCGAAAAGATCGGCCTGCGCCGCTGGAAACAGCGTGTACAATTCACCCCACGTAAAGTAAACCAGCGCCATACAAATGATGAAATAGGTGCCGCTCATCTTGCCGACGGTCACCACGCTCATCAGCGCCGCTGCCTGCAGCGTGAACGCCACGAACATGGTTTGCGCGCGGCCGATGTGATCCGACACCCAGCCCCAAAAAATGCGGCTGGTCCCGTTCGCCAGCGGATTGAGCGAAAGCGCCACCGTCAGCGCCGTAGCGCCGATTCCCAAACTCTTGGCCACTTGTGCCAGTTGGGCGGTGGTCATCAATCCACCGATGCCAATCATCAGCATCGCGATGTAGAGCACGTAGAACTGCGGCGTCCTCAGCATCTCGCCGGAATTGAACTCCTCATTATGCCGGCGGACCTTGGCTTTCACCGGCGGCTTGGGCAGCGCCGCAACCTCAACCGGAGTGGGATTCTGCAGCAACTGCGCCGCGATAATCATGACCACACCGCTAGCGATTCCGGTGTAGAGGAACGTAGTACGGTAATGCAGCAGGTGAATCAGGTACGCGAAAATCGGATTGAAAATTGTGGCCCCGGCGCCATAACCCGCTGCCGAAATTCCCGAAGCCAAGCCGCGTTTATCGGGGAACCACTTGAGCGCCACCGACATCGCGCAGCCATAACCGAACGCCGTTCCGAAACCGGCGATCGCGTACAGCACATAGAGCTGCGTTAGCGTCGTCGTCTGCCCCATGCCCGCCCATCCAATTCCGCATAAGAGGCCGGAAAACGCCATGAAGGTGCGCGGCCCCATGCGGTCTATCAGCCAACCGGAGAGCGGCATGGAAAAGGTCCCCAGGGCGATGTATAACGAAAACGCCCATTGGACTTGCGACAGCTTCCATCCGGTAGCGGCGACCATCGGCGAAACAAACAGGGTCCACGCATATTGCATGTTCCCGATCATCACCATCGCGGTGACCGCCGCGCTCAAACGCACCCAACGATTCACTGGAAAAACCTCCTACGAAGAGGATATTGTGCCTAAAAGTCTCGTACAAGCATATACTGTTCGCGTGTGCGGCATGGCGACGCCCAAGCGTTCGCCCAACTCCACCACCGCGCCCACCACCGCCTCGAGCTCCATCGGACGCCCGGCTTCGAGATCCTGCAGCATGGACGTCTTATGCTCGCCCACTTTCTCCGCGCCCGCGATGCGCTGATCGATTGAAATGGGCATCTCGATTCCCATTTTCCCGGCTACCGCCTCCACTTCGCTCATGATATTGCGGACCACCGGTCCGACTTCGGCGTCGCGCGCCATCTGTGCCAGCGTCGCCCGCGTCAATGCGCTGATCGGATTAAACGCGACGTTCCCCAGAATCTTCACCCAGATTTCCGTGCGGATTTTCTGCGTAACCGGGCAGCGCAACCCAGCCTTGATTAAGGTGTCTGAGATCGCCTTCGCGCGATCCGAGCGCGTGCCATCAGGCTCGCCCAGCGACAAGCGATTCCCTTCAATGTGTCGAATCACCCCCGGATCCGGAATGTCGGTGGCGAAATACGCGATCGACGCGACAACACGCTCGGCCGGAATCGCCGCCGCAATCGCGCCGCCGGGATCGACGCGTTCCAGATGCAGCCCCGTCAACTCCCCGGCGTGCGTTTGAAAATACCACCACGGAATTCCGTTTTGCGTGCTGACGACGGTTGTCGCCTCGCCGATCAACGGCTGCACCTGCGGCGCGAGCTGCGTCAGTCCGTGCGCCTTCACGCCCAGGAAGATCACGTCCATCGGGCCTGCGTCTTTCAGATCGCCGATAACGCGCGGGTGAACTTCGAAATCACCGTCGGCGCTGACGACGCGCAGCCCGCGCTCCTGCATCGCACGCAGATGCGGACCGCGCGCATACAGAGTCACGTCCTGCCCCGCGCGCGCCATGCGAGCGCCCAGGTATCCGCCGATGGCCCCGGCGCCGGCGATCAAAAACTTCATTGCCCTCCCGCAAGAGCCTTTCCGACAGCCCCACGTTGAATCTTGCCGGTGGCGGTGCGCGGAATGGTTTCGACGACGAACAATTTCTTGGGCATCTTGAAATCCGCGAGCCGTTCCTTGCAGAAGGCCAGAATCGCCGCTTCCGTCGCCGGCTCTCTTAACACCACTGCCGCGTTGACTTCCTCGCCCCACATGGGATGCGGCACACCGAACGCCAAAGCCTCGGCCACGCAGGGTGCGCCAACAGGACTTCGTCGATCTCACGCGGCCCGATCTTTTCCCCGCCCCGATTGATCAGTTCTTTCAAGCGGCCGGTGAGCGTCAAGTAGCCGTCCTCATCCAGAAACCCTTGATCGCCGGTACGGAACCAGCCGTTGGTAAAGGATTTCTCGGTCGCCTCGGGATTGTTCTCGTATTCGGAAACCACGTTCGGACCTTGAATAGAGACCTCGCCGCGTTCGCCCGCCGCCAACACATTGCCGGCATCATCCAGGATGCCGATCTTGACTCCCGTGCCCGGACCAACCGACCCTGGCTTGCGCGCCAGCGGAGGCTGCGGATTCGAGCTCATTTGATGCGACGCCTCCGTCATGCCGTAAGCCTCCAGCACCGGAGCGCCAAACAGCTCTTCCATCTTCGCCATCATCTCCGGAGGCAGCGCGGCACTGCAGGAGCGAATGAAGCGCAGTCCTTCGCGCCCCGCCGGCGGTTCTTTCGCGCGCGATAAAAGCAGGTTGTGGATGGTGGGCACCGCAGAATACCAAGTGGCCCCGGTATCGCTTACCGTGCGCCAGAACGAGAGCGGATTAAACTTGTTGGGCACCGCCACCGTACCGCCGGAGAGCAAGGTCGAAAGCGTCGACGCCACCAGGCCGTGAACATGAAACAGAGGCATCACGCACAGCGACACGTCCTTTGGCGTCAAGGTATAAGTCTCGACAATATTGGCCGTCGACGCGGTGATGTTGCGATGCCGGATGGGCACGCGCTTGGGACGCCCCGTGCTGCCGCTGGTATGCAGCACCAGCGCAATGTCGTCGCCGGCAGGCGCCGCGGCCGTCTTCCCGTGCGGCGCGCCTGCGATGGTCACAATTCCGTTGGCGTCCATCTCTAGTGTGTAGACCGGAACGCCCTTCGCCGCCGCAGCCTTGCGCGCCGCCTCCGACCCTTCCGCCATGCACAGCAAAACCTTGGCGTTGGTGTCTTCCAAAAAGAATGTGAACTCATCCTCGCGATACCCCGGATTCAACGGCGCGGCCGTCCCCGCCACAGACCCGGCGAGGAAACTCACCACCGCCGGCAATCCGTTGGGCAGCACCGTCGCCACGCGGTCCCCGCGCCCAATGCCCATGGATGCCAAATCGTCCGCCATAGCCGCCACCTGCTTGCGCAGCGAGTCATAGGACACGCGGATGCCAGCCTCTGGCAGCAGAAATGCTATGTTCCCGCCTGGTGCCACTTGGATCAGTTCGAGAAGTGTGTTGGGTTGAGACATAAGTACAATCTTAAGCTAGAATTTGCGGCGGCAGGCATCCGGCAAGCGTGATGGGCCCGGTCATTTCGTCCGGGTCAGGATGCATTTTTTGCATTCCAGGACTTCATCGCCGCGATGATATACTACAGGCGCAATTTAATTCGGCCAAGGGGAAATGGGTGAAGGTGAAGGCGAATTTGAATTTGCAGCGGGAGCGATCGCTGCCGAAGTGCCCCACCGGCATCGCCGGTTTCGATGAAATTACGCTGGGAGGATTGCCCCGCGGACGCCCCTCCTTGATCTGCGGCGGAGCGGGCTGCGGCAAGACGCTTTTCGGCATGGAATTCCTGGCCGCGGGGCGCCCAGGATTTCGGCGAACCTGGTGTTTGCATTTCCTTCGAGGAAACCGCCGAAGACCTGGCCCAGAACGCCATTTCCCTCGGTTTCGATTTAAGAGCTCTGGAACGATCGAAAAAACTGATTGTCGATTACATCCACATCGACAAAAGTGAGATCGCCGAAACCGGTGAATACGATCTCGAAGGTCTGTTTATCCGCATCGGCAGCGCCATCGATTCGATCGGCGCGAAGCGCGTGTGTTCGACACCCCGGAAGCGCTCTTCGGCGGCTTGAACGATGAAGGCGTCCTGCGCTCGGAGTTGCGCCGCTTGTTCCGCTGGCTCAAAGACAAGGGCGTCACCGCCGTGATCACCGGCGAGAGAGGCGAAGGCACATTAACACGGCACGGCATCGAAGAGTATGTTTCCGATTGCGTGGTGCTGCTGGATCACCGCCTGCAGAACGGCATCGTTACCCGGCGCCTGCGAGTCCTCAAATATCGCGGCTCGATGCATGGGACCAACGAATATCCGTTCTTGATCGGCGAACACGGAATCTCCGTGCTGCCGGTGACGTCGCTCGGCCTGAGCACAAAATTTCGGACGAACGAATTTCGACGGGAGTCGCCGGGCCTCGACGAGATGCTCGAAGGACAAGGCTACTACCGCGGAAGCAGCATCCTGGTGACGGGCACCGCCGGCAACGGAAAAGGCAGCTTGGCCGCTACCCTGGTGAATGCCGCCTGCGCGCGTGGCGAAACGTGTCTATATTTTTCGTTCGAAGAATCTCCGATCAGATCTTCCGCAACATGCGTTCTATCGGGATCGATCTGGCGCGTTGGGTAAAAAAGGTTTGTTGACCATTCATTCGACCCGCCCTACCACGCACGGCCTGGAACTGCACCTGGTTGAGATGCATACGCTGTTAGAAAAACACAGGCCCAAAATAGTGGTAATCGATCCGCTTTCCAGCTTGATAACGGGTCCGCCGAAAACGCTAGTGACGTAACCAACATGGTCCTGCGCGTCATTGATCGCTTGAAGCAAGTGGGACTACCGGATTCTTCACACGCTCTGACGTCCGGAGGGGAGGCGATGGAGGCCACTGACTTTGAACATCTCCTCGTTGGTGGATACCTGGCTGCTCCTCCGGGACGTGGAAAGCGATGGCGAAAGAAACCGTATTCTGTACGTCCTGAAATCGCGCGGCATGGCGCACTCCAATCAGCTGCGGGAATTTATCATGACCCGAAACGGGGTGGAATTGCGGGAAGCCTATCTCGGTCCCGGCCGGAGTGCTGACGGGCTCGGCGCGGCTCGCCCAGGAATCTCGCGAGCGCGACGACGAGATTCCGCGTGAAGCGTGAAAGCGAAGACCGCCGCCTGGCCCTGAGCCGGAAACTGCGTGCCGCCGAAGCTCAGATCATCGCGCTGCAGGCCGAAAAAGAGGCCGCGGAACTAGAACTGAAACCGCCGCGGCGAAGTCGACGTCCGCGCGTGAATCGGCCTTAGCGCAGCGGGCGGAAATGGCCCGTAGCCGCAAGGTTCAGCTCGCAGCCGAAGCTGGCTCGCGTGAAGACCGGGGAGGCAGGTGCGTAATGGCCGCAAAACGAAGCAGCATACCCAGGCCGGAATATGATCTGCGCTTGTACGTCGCCGGCCAGACGCCGCGGTCCGTGCAGGCGCTCGCGAATTTAACCAAGATATGCGAGGAATACCTGGCGGGCCGCTACCGGATTCAGATTATCGATTTGTTGGAGAAACCGCAATTGGCCAAGGGCGACCAGATTCTTGCCATCCCTACGCTGGTGCGCACGCTCCCCGAGCCGATCCGCAAGATCATCGGGGATCTCTCGAACAAGGAACGAGTTTTAATAGGTCTAGATGTCCGTTCGGGAGTGTGATTAAGCATGGCCGCTATCGCGAAAATTCGCCACGAGTTGCGCTTGTACGTTGCCGGGACCACGCCCCGCTCTTTGCGGGCAGTGCAAAACGTGAAGCGGATTTGCGATGCGGCTCTCCCCGGCCAATATGTGCTCGAGGTAGTGGACGTATATAAGGAGCCTGGCCGGCTTGCCAAAGACCAGGTGATCGCGATCCCTACCTTAATCAAATTCGCCCCGGGGGAACTGAAGCGTTTGGTCGGCGATTTATCTCACGAAGACCAGGTGCGGAAGGGCCTCGGCTTGCTGGCAGCGTGATCAAATGAAGGTAGGCGAAGCCAAGGCGGCTCCTATTTCTGAAGACCTACAGACCCGGCTTGCGGCCAGCGAGTCTCTCATCGCGGAGCTGCAATCGCGCTTGGCCGAAGCCGAAGAAACGCTGCAGGCGATTCGCACCGGACAAGTGGACGCGCTGGTGGTCAGCGGCCCCGACGGCGATCAGATCTTCGCGCTCGAAGGCGCCGATCATGCCTACCGCATCCTGGTCGAAGAGATGCAGGAGGGCACGCTGACGCTCGACCAGTCCGGGCTGGTCCTCTATGCCAACCGCCAATTCGCTTCGATGATCCGCATGCCGGTTGAGAGCATCGTCGGTTCCTCTATTAACCACTTCCTTCCGCTCGACCGGCGGACAACGTTTTCGACTCTCCTTGCCGAAATAGATGGCACCCGCCAGCGCAGTGAATTCACGCTGCTCGCTGACGATGGCGCGTTGGTCCCCGTAACCATTTCGCTCAATCGCCTGGAAACGGGCGGAATCAATACCGTATGCGCCGTGATTACCGATCTGACCGAGCAGCGCCACTACGAAGCCATGGTCAAAGACGGCGAGCTTTCGCGTTCTATTCTGGATCAGGCCGTCGAGTCCATCGTCGTCCTCGACGCGCGCGGCAAGATTCTGCGCGTCAGCGAATCTGCGCGAAAACTGGCCGGTCGCGATGTTCTGCTCCGCCATTTCGACTCTGCGTTCCAATTCTGGGAGCGCGACCAAAGAGTGGACGCCCAGCGGCTTCTGTCCGCCGCCCGCTCCAATAACGGTATCCGCAGTATTGAGGTACTGTTGCACCATATTGACGGCCGCCATTCCACATTGCTGTTGAGTGCTGGGCCGCTGTGGAGCAATTCGCGTGATTTACTGGGCTGCGTCGTCACCTTGACGGATATTACTGAGCGCAAGGCGTCCGAAGAAGCCCTGGCGCGGCAGGCCCACGAATTGGAGCGCACCAATAGCGACCTGAAGCAGTTCGCCTATGCCGTCAGTCACGACCTGCGCGAGCCGATTCGCATCGTGGCCAACTACAGCCAGCTTCTGGAAAAGAAGTATAAGAACAAACTCGACGAACACGCCGACGAATACATCCGCCACACGGTGAACGCTGCCCACCGCCTGGAAAGGCTTTTGGACGACCTGCTGGATTACACCCAAACCGCCGAAACCGGGCACACGGTAGAAGCTCCGCTCGACGCGAATTTCGTGCTGGCGAAGACCCTCAACTTGTTAGACACGGCGATTACGGAAAGCGGCGCGCTCATAGAAAGCGATCCGCTGCCCATGCTGTGGGCGGAGGAAGTGCACCTCCAGCAGTTGTTTCAGAATCTGATCGCCAACAGCCTGAAGTATCATAGCGACGCTCCGCTGCGCATCCAGGTAAGCGCGCAAGCGGGGAAAGATATGTGGACACTAAGCGTTTCCGACAACGGAATCGGCATCGACCCGCAATATCACGAACACATATTTGGTCTGTTCAAGCGCCTGCATGGAGGCAGTAAATATTCCGGCAGCGGCATGGGACTGGCCATTTGTCAGAAGATCGTGGAACGCTACAACGGCCGTATATGGGTGGACTCGGAACCCGGTCGAGGCTCGAAATTCCTATTTACTCTGCCTAAGGAAGCATGACAAAACTAAGGCTGTTGCTGGTGGAAGACAACCCAGCCGACGTGTTTTTGGTGCGCGAGGCCCTTCGCGAGGAAAACCTGGATTGCAACCTCGAAGTGGTGGATGATGGCGAGCAGGCGATCCAGTTCTTCGAGCGTGTGGACGCGGGCGGGCAGGCGCCTCCCGATTTATTGTTGCTGGATTTGAACGTGCCGCGCATCGGCGGCGAACAAGTGCTGGAGCGTCTACGCGAGAGCCGGTCCTGCGAGGGGATCGCGGTGGTGGTGATGTCATCCTCCGATTCTCCGCACCATCGCCAGAAAGCCGCCGAGCTGGGAGCCGCTGAATATTTCCGCAAGCCGGCGAATCTTGATGAATTTATGGCGCTCGGCAAACTGGTGCGGCGCCTGGCCGAAAAAAGACACGGAGCCGTGGCTTAAAGCGTGCTCCGCCAGCCGTCAATCGAGAGCCGGTTGAGTTCCTTGCGGCGCAGCAGCAGCTGGTAATACAGGAAGGCGTAGATCAGTTGCAACCCGGCCACATTCCAATCCTGCGCGAGGTTGGTGCCGATGGCTAACGCGGTCACTACCAGGCCGCCCGCGATCAACGAAAAGCGCGTGGCCAGCCCGATCAGCAACAGCAACCCAAGCGTTCCTTCGACCGGCGGCAGCACCGTCGCGAAGACCGGCAGGAATGCCGCGGGGACCAACGGCGTCTTTTCGAAATAGTGATTCAGGTAGCCCAGAAAAGCGGCGTGCCCCGCGAATAGCCGGCTGACGCCATGCAGCATGATATTGGCGCCGAACGTCAAGCGCAGAACGGTGTAGGCGAGCACCGCGTCGGAATAACGCGCCGGCGGAGCGGCGTCGGTGGTGCTCAACGAACCCATTCGTTCACTCACACGCACTGAGTCACTCATTGAAAAACCTCCCGCCGCTTTGGCATCAGTGATTCTATCACTCCGCGTCACCCGCACCGGTCCCCGCCGCCGCGGATGGCGACAACCCCCGCAGCACGGTATTCATCACATCGTCGAAATACCCGTTGCCTACGAATCTCTGATGCTTGATCGCCGGGAAGCGGTGGGCTTTGGCGGATTGAAATTCCTGCTCCTGCAATTTCGCGTAGGCCATCATGCCGTCGCTCGCGTATTCTTTCGCCAGCGTGAACATGGAGTGGTTCAGCGCATGGAACCCGGCCAGCGTCACGAACTGAAACTTGTATCCCATTGCGCCTAGCTCGCGCTGAAACTTATTTATGGTGGCCTCGTCGAACTTACGTTTCCAATTGAAGGACGGCGGGCAATTGTAGGCCAGCATCTTGCCGGGGAACTCTTTGTGAACGCCCTCCGCGAATTTGCGCGCCTCTTCGAGGTCCGGACGCGCCGTCTCGCACCACAGCAGATCGGCGTAGGGAGCGAAAGCGCACGCCCGCACGATCGCTGCCTCCAGGCCGCCGTTGTATCCCAAGTAGCCATCGCCGGTGGTTTCGCCGGTGAGGAACGGTTGATCGCGTTCGTCGGCGCGGCCGGTGAGAAACTTTGCCGCCTCGGCGTCGGTACGGGCTATGATCAGCGCCGGCACCGCACAAACATCGGCAGCCAGGCGCGCAGCCACCAACTTCTCGATTGACTCGGCGATCGGCGCCACCGCCGCTCCATGGCTGCCGCGTTTCGCTACCGGTTGATCTTCGAAGTGCACTCCCGCGGCGCCCGCCTCGATCATCCACTTCATCAGCTCGAACGCGTTCAGCGGGCCGCCGAATCCGGCCTCGCCGTCGGCCACGATAGGAGCGTACCAATGAATCTCGCCCGCGCCCTCGCGCGTTTGAATTTGATCGGCACGCGCCAGCGCCGCGTTGATGGCACGCACCGCCGCGGGAACGCTGTTGGCTGGATACAGACTTTGATCGGGATACATTTGCCCGGCCAGATTCCCGTCGGCGGCGATCTGCCAGCCCGAAACGTAAATCGCCTTCAGCCCCGCCTGAATCTGCTCCACCGCCTGGTTGCCGGTCAATGTGCCCAGCGCGGGAACATAGGGCTCGGCGTGCAGCAAGCTCCACAGGCGCTCGGCTCCAAGCCGCGCCAGTGTGTACTCGATTTGCACTGACCCCCGCAGGCGCACCACGTCGTCGGCTTTATAAGGACGCCGAACGCCGCTCCATCGAGGATCGTTTTGCCAGGATTGCTCAAGCTCCGCTGCCGTCATTTGGTGATGATACACCCGGTACCTGAGTATTTTCTGAGAAAATAGACGCGAGAGGAGCCGCCAATGCCCCACGCAAAAATTCTGATGATCGTCGGCGATTACGTAGAGGACTATGAAGTGATGGTGCCGTTTCAGGCACTGCAGATGGTCGGCCACATCGTGCACGCCGTGTGCCCCGACAAGAAAGCCGGACAGCAGGTGCGCACCGCCATCCATGATTTTGAAGGCGACCAGACTTACAGTGAAAAGCGCGGCCACAACTTCACCCTGAACGCGTCATTCGATGAGACGATGCCGGAACACTATGACGCCCTGGTGCTCCCCGGCGGGCGCGCTCCCGAATATCTGCGTTTGAATCCCAAAGTGCTGGACGCTGTCCGCCATTTCGCGCGTGAGAAGAAACCTATCGGAGCGATCTGCCATGCCGCACAATTGCTGACCGCCGCGGGCGTGGTTGCGGGCAAACGGGTGAGCGCCTATCCGGCCTGCGCTCCGGAAATCGAGATCGCCGGCGGGTCTTACGCGGCCATCGGGATGGCTGAAGCTATCGCGGACGGCTCGCTGGTGACGGCTCCGGCATGGCCCGCGCATGCGGCGTGGCTGGCGAAATTCCTCGAAGTTCTGGAGGAGCACCTGATGAAACCGGCCGCGAACAAGAAAGAAATGCTGGTGTGAGTTAAGCTAAAAGTATCCATGGCCAAGATCTCAGAAGTAATCGGCGGCGCGGCTGCCATTGTCAAAGGCATGGGCATCACCTTCGGGGAGATGCTCAATCCGACCATAACGGAAGATTACCCGGACGCCCCCGCGAAATTCCAGGAACGCTTTCGCGGCGTCCATGAGCTGCAGCGCGATGAGAACGGCCTGGAAAAATGCGTCGCCTGTTTCCTGTGCGCGGCCGCCTGCCCGGCGCAGTGCATCTATATTGAAGCGGCCGAGAACACGGAAGAGCTGCGCATCAGCGGCGGCGAACGCTACGCCAAGGTTTATAACATCGATTACAACCGCTGCATTTTCTGCGGATATTGCGTGGAGGCGTGCCCCACCGACGCCATCACCCACGGCCACGGCTTCGAAATCGCCAGCTACAATACTTCGACGCTGATTTATCGCAAAGAACAAATGCTGGTGCCGATGCCGGAAGGCGCGCACTTCCCCTTGAAGGTCGAGCCCACCGCCGAGCCCAGCGGGCACTAAGGCCAAACGATCTTGTGGTCCGCTTCCTCGGACTTGTGCTGCGTGGCCCGCATGCTCTTTAGCACTTCCGGGTCTAACGGATAAATGGTCAGATCCCGCAGCGCCAAGCGTGCCGGACCGTTCATGTGAGACAACGCCCGGTCCAGCTCCAGGATTGTCCCCACGTTCATTTCCAGTTCGTGTTCCTCGGGCTGCGATAACTTTCCGATGGGATATTCCAGATACGGCGTCCGCGTCTGTTCGATGTGATTGCCCAGAACGTGCGCGATCAACTTCCCATCCGTGAACTCCGCCAAACGATGAATGCTTTTCTTAAAATCGGCGAAGTCGGTCACATACAGACGGCCGGGATAAACTGTGTCGCCCGTCAACAGGACGCCGGTGCGCCGGTCGTAAAGCGCGAACGAATCGTCGGTGTGGCCCGGAATCGGCACGATGTCCATTAAGCGGTTCCCCAGGTCGTAGGTAACGACTTCCTCCGGCCAATTATGGAATCCGAAAAATGTTTTTAAACTTTCCACATCCGGTTTTATAAACGTAGTATCGGGACGGCCCACAAACTGCGGATCGCCCGCGACATGGTCGCTGTGATGATGCGAGTGCACCACCACCAGCGGAATACTCATGCGATTATTCGCCTTTAGCCAGCGTTCGATCAGCCGGTCCACAGCCTCGCGCGTGCGAGCGTTGCGCGATCCGGTGTCCCACAGCAGCGCTTTCTCAGACCCGAAGATCACATAGATGAAGGGCTTCTCGTAATCCGTGCAAGGCGATTGCCGCAACATATAAAAGTTGGGATTGTACTCATGCACGTAGAATTCTTCCATCTCCATGCAGCGCGGGCTGGCGGTGGGCCAGCGGTCCGGCAGAACACCCGGTTCGAGTCCGGCGCCATCCGGTTGCGGCGCCTGCGCCCAGGAAATCGTAGCCAACAAAAATAGCGCGAGCCATGACTTAGTCATCGTTAGTTCTCCAATTTTTTGGGAATTCGGAGCCGACGGGGCAGTCCCGCTACAACGCGGCAGGCAGGACCTTCAGCATAGCCAGCCAAGCGCAAAGGTGTCAACGACAGCTATAATGCTTGCACTGGGGTGGGCCTGCAGAAGTCCGCGCCGGATCGAACAATATCTATGATTCTTCCTGCTTCGCAAGCAGCCACGCTCGCGCTTTTGCTGATCTCACTGATCTGCTGGGGCACGTGGGCGAACACCTTGAAGCTGGCCGGCAAGTGGCGCTTCGAATTGTACTTTTACGATTTCGCCTTAGGCTTCGCGCTGCTGGCCGTGGTGGCGGCCTTCACGGGCGGCATCCTGGCATCGTCGGAACTGACGTTTCAGGAAAACTTTCTGGTGGCCAGTTATCGAAACGTTGCCTATGTCATCCTCGCGGGCATTATTTTCAATGTCGGCAACCTGCTGCTGACGGCCATCGTATCGACGGCGGGCATGGCGCTGGCGTTCAGCGTAACCTGTGCAATCGCGCTTACGGTGGCGACCGTTCGCGCTCTTATTTTCGACTCACCCAGCGGGATGCTGGTGGCGCTAGCGGGCGCCGCATTGCTACTGGCGGCCGTGGTGATGGCAGCGTTCGCGTATAGTCAATATTTAGCGGCCCGCGCGGAGTCCGTCAAGCAGGCGGCATTGCAAACGGACCCGCGTGCCAAGTTGGGCAAGCGTTCCCCGAGATCTCCCGGCGCGGCGCTGCCGGTCACGCTGGCCGTGGTAGGGGGCTTGGCCTTCGGCTTGTTCCATCCGCTGCTCGATCTGGGACGCACGGGAGACAACGCCGTTGCGCCTTACGGCCTGACCTTACTCTTCGCCGTTAGTATTTTAGTCAGCACTGTTTTGTTGGCCCCGTTCTTTTTCAATTTTCCAGTGGCCGGCGCGCCTATCAAGTTCGGCGACTACTTCTCCGGCACATCCAAACAGCACGCGCTGGGACTGCTGGGCGGAATTCTGGCCGGCGCCGGTTTCCTGACGGGCATGCTAGCGCTGGCGAGCCCCCGCAACGGGGTGGGACTCAGCTACGGCCTGAGCGAGAGCGGACCCGTGCTGGGCGTGATATGTGGTCTGTTAATCTGGCGCGAATTCAAGGGCGCGGGCGAGCGGCCGCGGCTGCTGATGCTGGTCATGCTGATCCTAATGGCCGGGGGGATCGCGCTGCTGGCGATTTCCCGGGGATGAGGCTCAAGAATGATCTCCACGCCCGGGCCGCAGAATGCGTCTAACCTGGTAGCGATTCGTGTCTAAATTCTTCCTCAGTCTTCTGCTGACCGTACCCGCGTGGCCGGCGAATACGCTGTGTTGGCGAACGGTTTCCGCATCCACGCCGAACGGCATGAGACGGTTGGAGCGAGCGTCCGACTGTACACCAAGGACGGCGTCACCGAAGTTCCCGCCGCTTCAGTAACATCGTTTGAAGCGGAGGAAGTTGTCACGGCTCCGGTCATGCCGCCAAAAGTGGACGCGCCTTTGCCTGTTCGCGACACCCCGGACTCTGGTACGCGACGCCGCGATTCGCAGCGGCTTGCCACCGACGTTGGTCGAGAGCGTGGCGCGCGTCGAATCGGCGCTGCGTCCCGAAGCGGTGTCGCCCAAAGGCGCGCTGGGCGTGATGCAACTGATGCCGGCGACCGCCCGCATGCTCGACGCCGACCCGCATGACACCGCGCAGAACATCGACGCCGGCGCGCGGCTGCTGCGTGAACTCCTGATCAAATATGGCGGCGACGTGGTGAAAGCGCTGTCGGCTTATAACGCCGGCGAGGGCGCGGTCGACCGCTATCGCGGCATGCCGCCGTATCCGGAAACGCAAGATTACGTCGACAAGGTCATCCGGACTTACGTGAGCAGCGGCGCGAAATGAAGCGAGTCTCGCTAGCGCTCCTCGCTGCGATTCTGTGCGTCGCGCAAACGCCCTTGCATCGTAAGCGGCTCGGTGTACGACGAACTCGGCGGCCCCATCATCGCGGCGAAGTTGTCGCTGCGCAGCGAAAAATCTCCGCTGTACTTGACGAAGACTACAGAGCAAGGCACGTTTCAATTTCCCCGCATCGCGGACGCGGGCAACTATACGCTGACGATCGACCAGGCTGGGTTCTGCAAGGTGGAGATCACGGCGATTGTGGTGTCGGCAGGGGAGCGGAAGATGTTGCCGCGTGTAACGCTGAAGGCTCCAGCGGAGGGGCAGAACTGTCCGTCGAGTTTATGACAGAGAGCGATCGTTACCGTCGAAAATGGGCACTCTATCGGCGGCTAAGGAACTGGTTCTGGGCTCTCACGTTAGGTTTCTACCGGGAGCATTCGCATTAGACTGGAGTTTGCGCAGGTTAAACATGAATCTGATGTTTGCGCCGCTCATCTTGATTTTCGTTTGGGCTTTTGTGGGAATTCGGCTCAACTATCTGGAGTGTCCAAGATGCGGAAACTCGATGTTCATGCGATGGCCTCGGCAAGGATTTCTCCAAAGGAAGTGTGTGCACTGCAGTCTTCCGAAATTCGCTGCGCCTGAGTGATTAGGGCCGTTTCCAACGCACAATCGGTTTGCGTGCGGCGGTCACTTCGTCTACTCGCGCGGTGCGGGTGGTGTGGGGGGCGGTCTTCACTAAGTCCGGGGTTTCTTCGATTTCTTTCGCGATGGAGATCATGGCGTCGGCGAAGAGGTCGAGTTCGCGTTTGCTCTCGGTCTCGGTGGGCTCGATCATCAGCGCGCCTTTGACGATCAGCGGGAAGGCCACTGTGTAGGGGTGGAATCCGTAATCGATCAAACGCTTGGCGATGGTCATGGTATCGATGCCGAGTTTCGACTGCCGCGCGTCGCTGAAGACGCACTCGTGCATGCTGGGTTCCTGGTAGGGCAAGTCGTAATACGGCTCGAGCAGCTTGCGAATGTAGTTGGCGTTGAGCAGCGCGTCGAACGTGGCGCGCGGGAGGCCGTCGCCGCCGTGGGCCATGATGTAGGCTAGCGCGCGCACCAGCACTCCGAAGTTTCCGTAGAACGCGCGCACGCGGCCGACGGATTGCGGGCGGTCATAATTCCAGGTCCACTGATCGTTGACGCGGGCGAGACGGGGGATCGGCAGGTATGGCTCCAGATGCCGCTTCACGGCCACTGGACCCGAGCCCGGGCCGCCGCCGCCGTGCGGGGTCGAAAACGTTTTGTGCAGGTTCAGGTGCATCACGTCGACGCCGAAATCGCCGGGGCGCGAAATGCCGCCAGCGCGTTCATGTTGGCGCCGTCCATGTAGAGCAGCGCGCCTTTGGCGTGCAGGATCTCGGCTACCTTGGAAATGTTTTCCTCGAACACGCCGATGGTGTTGGGATTGGTGACCATCATCCCGGCCACGTCTTCATTCACGGCGCACGCCAGCGCTTCGATATCCACCATGCCGCGCGCGTTCGACGGAATGTTTTCGACGGCATAGCCGGCCATGTGGGCGGTGGCGGGGTTGGTGCCGTGCGCGGAATCCGGAATCAGAATCTTTTTTCGCGGGTTGCCTTTCGCGGCGAGCGCGGCGTGAATCATGAGGATGCCGGTGAACTCGCCGTGCGCGCCGGCGGCGGGCTGCAGGGTAATCGCGTCCATGCCGGTGATCTGGAGCAGGCAGCGTTCTAGCTCGGAGATGACTTGCATCGCGCCTTGCGAAAGCGAATCGGGCTGATAGGGGTGAATCCATGCCATGCCGTCGACGCGCGCGGCTTGTTCATTGATGCGCGGGTTGTATTTCATGGTGCAGGAACCTAGCGGATAGAGGCCCAGGTCGATGGCGTAGTTCCAGGTGGAGAGGCGCGTGAAGTGGCGGATGACGTCGACTTCGCTCACCTCCGGGAAGTCTTCGATGGTGATGCGGGTGTTCCCTGCCCCCAGCGCCTCGGCTGCATCGATAGTGGGGACGTCGAGATCGGGAAGTTGATAGCCTTTTTTACCCGGCGAACTGAGTTCGTAGAGTAAAGGCTCGTTCTGCGTGGGGTGGGGACGGACCTTCTTGATCACGCGAACACCTCCGCTACTTGATCCATCTGTGTCTTCCTGGTCATTTCGGTACAGCACAGTAGCATGGTGTTTTTGAGTTCGGGATAGAACTTTTCTAGCGCTAGGCCGCCGATGATTTTCTTGGCTTCGAGTGCGCAATTGATGTCGGCGACGGTCTTCGCATCGGCTTGTGCGACGAATTCGTTGAAGAAGGGTCCGTTGAAACGTGGCTTGAGTTTGTCTGCTAGGTAGTGGGCCTTGGAAAGATTCTGTACCGCTAGTTCGCGCAGGCCTTCTTTGCCGTAGACCGAGAGGAACACGGTCGCCATTAGGGCGATTAAGGCCTGATTGGTGCAGATATTCGACGTCGCCTTTTCGCGGCGGATATGTTGCTCGCGGGTCGCCAGTGTCAGGCAGAAGGCGCGGTTGCCGTTGGCGTCCTTGGTCTCACCGGCCAGTCGTCCGGGGATTTGGCGGATTAATTTCTCTTTGCAGGCGATCACTCCTGCGAACGGTCCGCCGTAGCTGGGCGGCAGTGCGAATGATTGCAACTCGCCGGCGACGATATCGGCATCGCGCGGCGGTTCGAGCAATCCTAACGATACGGCTTCGGAGAAAACGACCACTAGCAAGGCTCCATGCTCGTGGGCGACGGCGGCGGCTTGCTTGACGTTTTCGACGATGCCGAAGAAGTTGGGGGTCTGTAAGATGACGGCGGCGGTGTCTTTGGTGATGCTGCGCGACAGGGCTGCGATATCGAGCTGGCCTGATTCGGCATCGTAACCAAATTCATCGAGCGGGATGCCTTGGTGCTGCGTGTAGGTTTGCAGCACTTCGCGATATTCGGGATGCACGCTGCGGGCGGTTAAGATGTGGCTTCGGCCGGTGGCACGGATCGCCATCATGGCGGCTTCGGGCACTGCGGTAGAGGCATCGTACATCGAGGCGTTCGCGACGTCCATGCCGGTCAACTGGCAGATCATGCTTTGAAATTCGAAGATCGCGGTGAGCGTACCTTGCGAGATTTCGGCTTGGTAGGGCGTGTAGGACGTCAGGAATTCGCTGCGGGATACAACGGTATCGACCAGCACGGGGCGGTAATGATTGTAGACTCCCGCTCCGAGAAAACACGCATAGCCATTCCCGCCAGCTGCCGCGTTCTCGGCGCCGCGGGCTTTGAAGTAGTCGAGAATATCGTATTCGCTGCGGCCCGGTTGAATCGCGAGTTGCTTTTTGAAACGGACATCAGCGGGCAGGTGGGCGATCAGGTCTTCAATTTTTTTGAGACCGATGGTGTCGAGCATCTCGCGACGCTCTTCGTCTGACTTAGGTAGGTAGCGCAACGATCATTTACCCTTCTCCCAGATAGGCTTGGTAATCGGTGGGGGAAAGGAGCCGATCGATTTCCTCCGGGACGGACAACTTTATCTTAGCAATCCATCCTGCGCTATGCGCATCTGAATTGAGGAGTTCCGGGGTGGCTGTTAAAGAATCATTCGATTCAATGACTTCACCGGATACCGGGGCGAAGATTTCGCTGGCGGCTTTGACGGATTCGACGACGGCGAAGGTCCTGCCCTGCTCGATATGAGTGCCGACTTTGGGGACTTCTACATACACGATGTCGCCCAATTCATGCTGCGCGTGATCCGTGATGCCGATGGTTCCGATGCCGTTTTCGACGTGCACCCATTCGTGTTCTTTGGTGTAACGATAGTTGTCCGGATACATGATTACCTCGCTCGCTTATAAAATGGCATCGGAATGGTAACGGCTTCGACTCCGCGGCCGCGCACGGAAATTTCTATGGCGTTTCCGGGCTCGGCGAGTGGGACGGGAAGAAAACACATTCCGATGTTTTTACCTAATGCGGGCGCCGGACCTCCGCTCGTCACCCAACCTGATCCCATGCCGTTCGACAAAATTTCGTAACCGTCGCGGGCGATGCCGCGGCCTTTCACTTCGAACCCTGCTAGCTTACGCGTGATTCCCTGCTGCTTCTGTTTCACCAGCGCCTCGCGACCGAGGAAGTCGCCTTTGTCGAGTTTAACAATCCAGTCTAACCCGGCTTCCCAGGGTGTTATGGAGGCGTGGATTTCGTGGCCGTAAAGAGGCATGGCAGACTCCATACGCAACGTGTTGCGCGCGCCCAGGCCGCAGGGCATGATCTCCGCGCTTTTCCCTGCCGTCAGGATTTCGTTCCACAGGCGCACTGCGTGTTCGGGAGCGATGTAGATTTCCCAGCCGTCTTCGCCGGTGTAGCCGGTGCGGGCGATGCGCGCTGGCGCACCGCCGAAATGGCCGTCGACGAAGTGATAGCGCTTGATGGGCGCGAGGTTGATGTCGGTGAGTTTCTGGGCTACGCCAGTGGCTAGCGGTCCTTGAATGGCGAGTTGGGCGAAGCGCGGGCCGGCGTTTTCGACGGTGGCGTCGAAACGATTATTCGCGAGGATGTGCTCGTAATCCTTGTCTTGATTCGACGCGTTGACGCATAGGAAGTAGTGTTCGTCGGCGACTTTGTGGACCAGAATGTCGTCGACGAATCCGCCGTGGCCGTACAGCAGCGCCGAGTATTGGGCTTGGCCGAGTTTGAGTTTGGACGCATCGTTGACGGTGACGTGCTGAACCAGGTCGAGTGCTTGCGGGCCGAGGACTTCGAGTTCGCCCATGTGGCTGACGTCGAATAATCCTACGCCCTTGCGGACGGCGCGATGTTCATCGAGGACACCTTTATACTCGACGGGCATATCCCAGCCGCCGAAGTCGACCATCTTGGCTCCGAGCGAGCGGTGGACGGCGTTGAGCGGCGTCTTGAGCAGGGGCGTATTGGGCGAAGCCATGCGGCTACTTGATCACCGGGCGGATCATGTCGAAGCGATCCTTGATGCGGCTGTAGGAGGGGCCACCCATGCGCGCGACGGGGTTGAGCTTGTCGGGATCGATGAACATGTCTTTGTCGATGATACTATCGCGCACGTGGAAGCGGACCACTTCGCCGATGACCACGGTGCCGCCCCAGGGTTTGTCGCTCACTTCGATGATGTGGTGGACGATGCACTCCATGCTGACGGGCGATTCTAGAACGCGTGGGGGTTTCACGATTTCGCAGGCGGCGGGGGTGAGGCCGGCGATGTCAAACTCATTGATCTCGGACGCGTAATCGCCGGAGGTGAGGTTCATCTGCTGGGCGATTTCTTCGCTGACGATGTTGGCCACGAATTCGCGGGTGGCCTTGACGTTGACCAGCGTGTCCTTGGGCGGGCGGCGGTTCATGGGACAGAACATGACCATGGGCGGCTCGCCACAAATGGCGTTGAAAAAACTGAAGGGCGCGAGATTGACAATTCCGGCGGCCGAGATCGACGAGATGAAGCCGATGGGCCGCGGAATGACAGCACCGGTGAGAATTTGATAGGCGATAGGCGCAGGGATGGTTTTGGGGTCGATAGTCACTTAAACGATTATGACCGATTCGCTGTGCTTGTCTTCTTCTTCCTCTTCCCTTCCTCACTAAATTCCTGGCGGGCGCCCTCAAGCCGGCATTAACCCGTGAGACTTCCATTCGGAAGCCCGGCGATCTAGGAGAGACCACCTACCGAGCGGGACGGAGTTCCAGTGCTCCGCTACTACCACACCGTTGTTACGCTTTGCGAAAGAGTCTAGAATTCCGCTCACGTGGCCCTTAGCCCCCGGTGGGTGGGACGGGCTCTCACGGGATCAAGTTAGCGCGGGATGGTGCGGTGGCCGGCAAGTTAAAACGCGAAGCAGGTGAGGCGCTGGGAGATATGGCTGCTGGGATGGTCGTGAATGCAATCCAAAAGGACCTGGGCTTCGTAATCCTTACTAGTGAACGTTGCTTTTATCGCCGGCCTGGTTCTTATAGTTGGCATTGCCGACGGTGGGAGCGTCGAAGGCCAGCTCACGGACCCGCAGGGGCAGGCGGTTGCGAACGCAATCGTGACGGTCTCGCAGCAGAAAACTCACACTGACGCAAACGGAGGGTTCGTGTTTTACTCAGTGCCGACGGGCGTTTATACCATCAGCGGAAACGCGCCGGGGTTTGTGGATATTAGCGGAAAGGTCAACGTCACCGACGGCGAAGCGGCGGCGGTGCATTTGCAGTTCGTGGAGCTGGCGGGCCTTTCCGATGCGGTCATGGTGACGGCAGACGTTAAGAACCTGGATCTGCAAAATCCCGACCCAGCGCAGCGGGTGTTGGTTCGCGGCGAGATGCTGGATGCCAATCCAGGGCGCCCGGGAGCGCCGGTTTCGATACCGGGTTTGCCGATCGAAACGGCGTCGGGCGGAATCAAAGCTCCGCAGTATTTTGCTCCGGGAGTGGCGGGGGATCACGGCGAGCCCATCGCGCAATTCATCCAGGTAGGCGGCTTCCTGTTGCCCAATAATCTCAGCGCCAACGCACACGGAAACGGCTATGCGGATCCTAACATTCTGGTCCCGGCGATTATTGAAAGCGTGCAAACAGACGGCGGGGCGTTCAATGTTCGCGAGGGGAATCACTCAGTGGATCTAGCGGCGATTTATGCGATTCGGCCTAGCTTGTCGCCATTCGCCACGTTGACGGGGGATTACCGGGACGCCGACTTGAGCGCGGGCTGGAATTGGCTGGCGATCCAGGCGGCGTTTGGCAACGGGTTCCTTGACAGGTTGGAACATCGACAGCAATACAAAATCAATGGGCTGAAAGATTGGACTCTGGGGGCGCATAAACTCACGGCGCTGGTGATCGGGTATTACGGGCAGTCCATGATTCCGGGGCTGGTGCCGCTGGGTGTCGCGAATCTGCACGACACGATCGATCCGCGCCAACGGGACCAGACGCATACCGGCGAGATTGCTGTGAACGACCGCTGGCATGTGGCTCCAGAGAGCGACTTGCAGCTTTCTGGTTTCTTCCGCACCTATAATCTGTCGCTCTTGTCCGATTTCGGTGACGGACTGATCCGGCAGAGTGAGTTTAGAACGGTTACGGGTGGAAACGCGAGTTATATCCGAAAGGTCAACCGGCATCTCTCGCTGTTTGCCGGTATGGATTATTTGCGCGATGCTCCACGGCGTGATGATTTGGATCGCTACTCGCTGGCTGGTTTCGAGAAAGTCACGGCGAACGACATCACTCTCAATTTCGTGACGCCGTTTGTGGCGATCGGCGGGAGTCTCGCGCCGTGGCTGCAATACAACTTGGGTTGGCGGCGTGATGAGATCGGCTTCGATAACACGGATCTACTCCATCCGGCGAATTCGTTCCAGCGCTGGCAAGGTGTCAATTCGCCGAAAGCCACGCTGGCACTGGCGCCTCCGGAGGGGATGGGGCTGCCGTCGCTGTCGGTTAGTTTCGGACAGACTTTTTTCACAAATGACCCGCGCTTGGGGACGGGGGGACAGGCCGGCAGTTTGATCAGCCAGGCACATGCTTATCAGGTGGTAGTGAGCAAGACTCTCAGCAACACGGATTTTCGCGTGACTTTGGGGCATGTTACGCAGACAGCGTCTCTGGCGAAGATCGATCCTGACACGGGTCTGCAGTTCAACCAAGGGCCCAGCCGCAATCAGTACTTGACCGCTTCCGTGCGGCATTATTTTCGCGGCGGGCTGCTACAGGGTTCGGTGTCGAAGGCGGACGCGCGCGATCTTTCGGATGGTACACCGGTGCCGGAAGCGCCGCGGCTCATTGTGGATGTGTTGGGGACGCTCGACCGGTTGCCGTTTCATCTGCAGGCGCGCGCGGAATTCGAAGAGGTGGGGCGCACGCCGCTGGGCGACGGATTCGTGAGCGTCGCTGTACGGGAATATCGCGCCGCGCTGGTGCGGAGCTTCGGAGGAGGCAGGATGCAGGCGGGCGTCCACTTCCAGATTGCGAGTGGGTACACCGGGCAAACCACTGAGGTGCTGGCGCTGCCGGGCGAAGGCGAGCCTTTCGAACGCGTGGTTGGAGTGCGCATTGCCTCTTACGCAACGGCGTCGTTCAGCTATCACTTTGGGCACGGTGTCTCGCGTTAGGGAAGTGCCGGGACTGAATTCACGAGAGACGGCGGACCGGCAATTTCAGCGACAACTGGATTTGCCCCGATCGGACTAGCTAGGCGACCTTCACAGGGTCGGTGCGTTTTTTCGGGGAAAACAGATTCTTGAGCGCGGCGAATTTGTTGTCGGGGGGGGCGAGCGGGATCTCTTGTCCGGCGAGCGAACCGGCCAGGGTGAGATAGGCTTTGCCGAGCAAGGAATCGAGGCTCACGGAACTGGTTCCGGCGATGGACTCCTGGATCACGGCGTAGTCATTGGGCAGGACGGCGGCGATTTTTCCGCTCATCGCTTTTTCGTACTCTTCTACTTCGACAGTGGCGGGGTGCTGCAGGACGCGGTTGAGAATCACGCGCCGCGCAGAGGCTTTAGTGCCGCGGGCTTCGAGCTGGCGCAGGCGGCGGCGGGCCACTTCCATGCAGATGGGCTCGGGCGTCGAAACCACAAACATGTTTTTCGAGTGATAGCTGACGGCTTCGGTGACGCGGTCCACTACTTCGGGCAGGTCGACGATGACGATGTCGTAGCGTTTTTTGGCGAAGCCCAGCAAGCGGTCAAAGTTCAACGGTGAATCCTGACCGGCGGTGCGCGCGCCCCAGGCGGCAAGGATATCCACACCGTGGCTGTTGGTAACCATGGTGGGCCAGGAGCGGTCGTCCAGCATTTCGGAAGCTTCGAGCGCCTCCATCAACGAAGCTTGCGGTTTGAAGTTCAGCAGCAAGGGTAGCGTGCCGGAGTAGAAATCGGCTTCGATCAGGAGAACTTTTTTATCCAGCACCTGCGCCAGGCAGGTGGCCGTGTTCAGCGCCGTCAGGGTGGCGCCGGAGCCGCCTTTGGCGGGCAGAAATCCATGCACTGAAGGATCGGTCTTTTGCTGGTCGAGCGCCAGGCGGATGGTTTGGAGGAAATCGCGTTCTTCAAAAGGCGCGATCATGATCTGCCAGACCCCGGCTTCGA
>CAVPZQ010000021.1:0-7859 GCA_963710155.1 Bryobacterales bacterium
TCCGGCGTAGCCACGCGATCGCGCGTGATCTTCGCCACGCTCTGCGTGCCGCAGTTCCCCATCACCAGCTTCAGTTCGCCCTGCATAATTTCGAGCACGCGATCGACGCCCGCTTGCCCAAACGCTCCCAAGCCCCACAGGAACGGACGTCCGATGCCGACCGCCGTCGCGCCCAAAGCCAGGGCTTTAAAAACGTCTGTCCCGCGCCGGAAACCTCCGTCGACGAACACCGGAATGCGCCCGCCCACTTCCGCCACCACCTCCGGCAGCGCTTCGATGGTAGACCGCAAAGTTTCCGTCGCGCGCCCGCCGTGGTTCGACACCCACACGCCATCGAGCCCGTGATCGAGCGCCAGCCGCGCATCTTCGCGCGTGTCGATGCCCTTGATCATCAGTTTCACCGTGACCAGTTTGCGCAAGCGGTCGACAAATTCCCAATCCATCGCCGGATTCTGTCCGCTCACGCCGCCCATGTCGATGCCGTCATACATCGGCCGATGTCCTGTGCCGGGAGGTTCGCCCGGTCCGTGGCACACCGCGCATTCGCCCAGATCTTTCGGGCGCGTGCGCTTGTAAGTCTCGCTGTTGCGGCCCGTCGTGTTGTCGACAGTAAGCGCGATCACCGGACATCCCGCCGCCTCGACACGGCGCACCAATTTTTCCGTGACAGCCCATGACGACGGCGCGTAGAGTTGATACCAAACCGGCTGCCCGTGCGCCTTGCACACATCTTCGACGCCGGTCGAAGTAGCGGTCGACAACGCCTGCGCCGTGCCGCGAGCCTTGGTCGCGCGCGCCACCGCCAGTTCGCCATCGGCGTGAAATGATTTCTCGCCGCCCGTCGGGCACGTAAAGACCGGACTGTTATATGTAGTCCCCCACAGTTGCGTACGCATGTCGACTTTAGTCGCATCGAACAATCGCCGCGGCCGCAATTGCACGTGTTGGAATCCCGCGCGATTGGCCTTGATGGTGAGGTCGTCATCGACGCCGCTCGCCATGTACGCCCAGTGGCCTTGCGGAACCTTGCGGCGCGCGGCCTCTTCGAAATCCATCACGTCGAGCGCGTCTTTAGGATCGGTGATGACGTCGGAGGCACGCTCAGTGTCGAAGGCCACCGCGCTCACGCCGCCTAACGCCGCGATATACGGGCTGCCCGCCAGAAATTTGAGAAAAGCGCGCCGGTCGCGCAGCCGCTGCGAGGAAGAATTCGTCGTCATGGTTGCGTATTCTATCGCAATCGAGCGTGCGGCAGAAGGCAACTATTCTACGATCGCGTGAGCGCCAGGAATTCGTCGCGGGTGGCTTTGTTCTTGCGGAAGCTGCCCAGCATGCTGCTGGTGACGGTGCCGGAGTGCTGCTTTTCCACGCCGCGCATCATCATGCAGAAGTGTTGCGCCTCGCACAGCACGCCCACGCCGCGCGGCGAAACCGCTTCGGTGATGGCTTCGGCGATCTGCTGCGTCAGCCGTTCCTGCACCTGCAAACGGCGTGCGAACATGTCGACGACGCGCGGAATCTTGCTCAGGCCGATCACCTTGTCCTTGGGCAGGTACGCCACATGAATTTTGCCGAAGAAGGGCAGCAGGTGGTGCTCGCACAAGCTGAAGAACTCGATGTTTTTCACCACCACCATTTCGTCGAAGTTCACCGTGAACAGGGCCCCATTCACCACTTCTTGAAGATTGGTCTGGTAGCCGCTGGTCAGGTACTTCATTGCGCGCTCCCAGCGCTGCGGCGTGTTGCGCAAGCCTTCGCGCTCCGGGTCTTCGCCAAGGATCCGCAGCATCTCCGGCACGCTGCTGGCGATCTTGCCGGTTTCGGCCGGCATCATTTTAACAAGCGCTTTCTGCTTCATTTGGTTTCCAGTTCGAAGGTATTCCTGGCGGTTTCGGAAATGCGGACGCGGGCCAGACGCGCCGGCAGCGACCACTGCCGCGTCAGCAGATCTTCGATCACCGAAGCCAGGTTTTCCGTAGTCGCGACGCGGTCTTTTAACTCCGGCAAATCGCAATTCAAGTTGCGATGATCGACGCGGTCGAGCACCTGCTGCTGCACTAGCGCATCCAGGGCCTCGCGCCCAACGATCTGGCCCGAGGCGTCGGCAGGCCCTTCGACCGACACGTCCAGAACGTAATCGTGCCCGTGCCCGAAGGGGTTATTGCACTTCCCGTAGAGCGCTGCATTTTCCTCAGGCGTAAGCGCGTCGGTGTTCAAGCGGTGCGACGCGGCGAAGTGATAGCGGCGAGTCAGCCTCATGCTTCGCCTCCGTAATCGACGTAGAGATCCGCGGTCTCATACAGCCGCACATTCTTCAGGTGGGCGTTGGGCAGCTCGATGCGATTGTGCAACCGCTTCCAGATTTCGATAGCGATATTTTCGGTTGTCGGCACGGTGCGGTCGAAGGGGGGGACCTCATGATTCAAGAACCGGTGATCCATCGGGTCCACCACTTCGGCGTTGATGATTTCCTTGAGCTGGCGCAGATCGAACACCATGCCGGTGACCGGATCGGGGTCGCCTTCGATGGTCACTTCCAGAACGTAGTTGTGCCCGTGCCCGTGCGGATTGGCGTTGACGCCATAGAGCGCCTGATTTTCGGCGTCGCTCAGCGCCGGGTTGCGGCAGACGTGCGAGGCGGAGAATTCGGCTTTGCGGGTGAGAAGCATGGCCCTTCAATTGGATGTGCGAACCGGCCCCGGCGATGCACCCGGTTAGCTGATCCTATAAAATGATAGCGTGGAATCGCAAAATAGCCGTAATATCGACCGCTTGCTGGCCGGGGCCATCGTCCTGCTGGCCGGAGCGCTGATTTGGGTGGTCTCGGGCACGCTGGACGTACACGTCACCAATGTGGGCGATCAAGCGCCGCAATTCAAGATCGCCAGCGACAGCGGCCGCACCTACACGCGCTCGGATTTCGGCGGGAAACTGCTGGTGCTGAATTTCTGGGCCTCCTGGTGCGCGCCATGCGTAACGGAAGCGCCCTCGCTCGACGCCTTTCAGCGCACCATGGCCACTCAGGGAGTGGTGGTGCTGGGCGTGAGCATCGACACCAGCGATAAACGCTACCAACAGTTTCTGAAACGCTTCCGTATCACTTTTCCCACGGCGCGCGACCCCGAGTCGAACGTTGCGTCCAGCTACGGGACGTTCCAGATTCCCGAAACTTACATCATCGATTCCACCGGCAAGGTGCGTGAGAAAGTCATCAGCAATCAGAACTGGATGGACCCGGAATTTATCACTCGGGTAAAGGCGATGTTATGAAGTCAGCGACAATCGTTTTTCTAGTAGCGCTGGCGGCAGTGGCCGCCGACAAGAAAGCATTTCCCGGGCAAGCGGGCAACGACAACATTGAGTTGACGGGCACGCTCATCATGGACCCCGCCGAAATTCATCAAGCCGTGGGCTCGGACCTCGATCCCGGCGTCGTCGTCGCGCGCGTCAAGGCCAGCAACAAAACCGGCGACCCCATGCGCATCGGTCCCGATGACTTCACTTTGGTGTCGCGCAAGAACGGCGACCGCGGCGGCGCACTGGCGCCGGGGCAACTGGCGGGGGGCAGCGCTTTGATCGTGAAGCGCGACCACACCGGCCGCGACTGGGCGCAGCAGACCAATCAACCCGGCTTCACCGGCGTAGGCGGCATGACCAAGACTGACAAGCCCGTCGACACCACGCTGCTCGAGACGCTGAAGACCAAGCAACTGCCGGATCAAGAAACCAAAGCCAACGGTTCCATCGAAGGTCTGGTGTATTTTTCCCTGGACAGCGCGAAGCTGAAATCGAAAGACATCGCGCTGATCTATCAAGGTCCCGGTGGGCACTTGACGATGGAGTTTAAGTAGGGCGCACTTTGTACGCAGTCACCGGCATTACCGGGCAAGTCGGCTCCGAAGTAGCGCGTAACCTTCTAGCTGCGAACCAGCCTGTCCGGGCGGTGCTACGCGACCCCCGCAAAGGCACAGCCTGGGCCGGGCTCGGCTGCGAAATCGCGCTGGCAGACGTTAATGACGCCGCGGCGCTGGCGTCGGCATTCAAGGGGGCAGAAGGTGTTTTCGTCCTGGTGCCCCCGAACTTCGATCCCCTGCCTGATTTTCCCGAGGCCCGCGCGATCGCGGCAACGTTGAGGTCGGCGATCGAAACGGCCCATCCGGCTAAAGTGGTTTACCTGTCGACGATCGGCGCGCAGGCGCACCAATCGAACTTGCTTACGCAGCACAGCATCATCGAACAAACTCTGGGGCAGTTGCCGATACCGCTTACGTTCCTGCGGCCGGGATGGTTCATGGAGAATTCCAGTTGGGACGCTGCCCCGGCACGCGAAAAAGGTGTGATTCCCGGGTTCTTGCAACCGTTCGATAAGCCGCTAGCGATGGTCGCTACCGCCGATATCGGGCGCGTAGCCGCCGAGCTGCTTCAGGAGAAGTGGCAGGGACGCCGGGTTATCGAACTGGAGGGGCCGCATCGCGTCACCCCCGCCGAAATTGCAGCAACGTTCGCGGATCTGCTGGGCCATCCCGTGAGAATGGAAGCCGTTCCACGCGAGACTTGGGAGACGTTATTCAAAGCGCAGGGCATGAAGAATCCCACTCCGCGCATTCAGATGTTGGATGGCTTCAACCAAGGCTGGATCGAATTCGAGAACGGTGAATCCGGCTCGCAAAAGGGAAAAGTGGAGCTGAAAACGGTGTTGCGAGCGCTCATCGAACGCGAGAGCAAGCGGTGAGCGCCTGGCTACATATACATTCCGCCGTTGACATTCAATACGGCTCCGGTGATGTAGCCGGCTTCTTCACTAGCTAGAAATTTCACCGCGGCGGCTACGTCTTCGGGTTTTCCGAAACGCTTCAGCGGGATGTGTCCCAGCATGTTCTGCTTCAGTTCGTCTGACAGCGCGGCGGTCATGTCGGTGTCGATGAAGCCGGGGGCGATGGCGTTGACGGTTATGTTGCGGCTGGCGATTTCTTGGGCTAATGACTTGGTGAGTCCGATCAGGCCGGCTTTCGACGCTACGTAATTTGCTTGGCCGGGATTGCCGGTCTCGCCCACGATGGAAGAGATGTTGATGATGCGGCCCCAGCGCTGCTTCATCATGCCTTGCATCACTTGCTGAACCGCCAGAAACGCGCCGGTTAGGTTGGTCGCGAGCACGGCGTCCCAATCGTCTTTCTTCATGCGCAGCGCGAGGCCGTCCTTCGTAACGGCGGCGTTGTTCACCAGGATGTCGATCGGCCCGGCTTTCGCGAAGGCTTCTTTGATGGACTCCTGCGAGGAGAGATCGATGGTCACCCAACTGGAATCGGGGATCGCGGCGGAGGCGGCTTCGAGTTTTGCGGCGTCGCGCGCGGCTAAAATTACGCGGGTTCCGGCGGAGGCTAACGCCTGCGCGCAGGCGAGTCCGATGCCGCGGCTGGCGCCGGTGATGAGTGCGGTTCTAGATGGCATGGTTAAACTCTATATTATGGCCTATGCCGATTTGCGCGAGTTTATTCGCGCGTTAGATAAGAGCGGCGAGTTGAAGCGCATTCCGTTCGAAGTCGATCCTGAACTCGAGATCACGGAGTTCGCCGATCGCAGCGTGAAGAACGGCGGTCCGGCGCTCCTGTTTGAAAAACCTAAGGGATCGAACGTGCCGGTGCTGATCAATGCTTTCGCCAGCACCAAGCGCATGGAACTGGCGCTCGAAAGCACAGCCGTTGACGTGGCGGGGCGCATTTCGGAATTTCTGCAGATGCGGATGCCGGAAGGGATCATCGGCAAATTGAAAATGCTGCCGATGTTGGCGGAAGTCGGGGCGTTCTTTCCGAAGATTGTGAACGACGGCCCGTGCAAGGAAGTGATACGCAAAAAAGATTTTTCGCTGGATTATTTTCCGGTGCTGAAGTGCTGGCCGCACGATGGAGGACGCTTCATCACGCTGCCTATGGTGTTTTCGAAGAATCCGGACACTGGCAAGCGCAACTGCGGCTGCTATCGCATGCAGGTGTTCGATGAGCGCACTACGGGAATGCACTGGCAGACGCACAAGCAAGGGGCGGAACATTACCGGCGCATGAGTGCTGCTGGGGGTGTAAAGAAAATGGACGTTGCGGTGGCGATTGGCGCTGATCCGGCGACGATGTATTCAGCGATTCTGCCGCTGCCTCCCGATATCGACGAGATGATGATTGCGGGATTTTTGCGCTCCAAACCGGTTGAGATGGTGAAGTGCGAAATGGTGGATCTGGAAGTTCCGGCGAACTCGGAGATCGTGCTCGAAGGCTATGTCGAGCTGGGCGAACTGCGGCGCGAGGGGCCGTTCGGGGATCACACCGGGTTCTATTCGCTCGACGACGATTACCCGGTGTTCCATGTGACTTGCGTGACGCATCGCAAGAATCCGGTTTACGCGACGACGATTGTGGGGCCTCCACCGATGGAGGATTTCTATATGGGCAAAGCCATCGAGCGGATTTTTTTGCCGCTGATGAGACTGCAATTGCCCGAGGTGCGCGATATCGCGATGCCGGCGGAAGGGATTTTTCACAATCTGATTTTGGTGTCGATCCGCAAGTCTTATCCGGGGCATGCGCGTAAGGTGATGCATGCGATTTGGGGGCTGGGGCAGGCGATGTTTTCGAAAGTCATAGTCGTGGTCGATGAAGAAGTGGACGTGCAGAATTTCAGTGAGGTGGCGTGGAAGGCGCTGAACAATATCGATCCAGAGCGCGATATTCAATTCGTGATGGGGCCGATCGATTCGCTGGACCATGCCAGCCGGCTGCCGAATTACGGATCGAAAATGGGAGTGGACGCGACGCGCAAATGGCCCGAGGAAGGCTTCGCTCGCCGCTGGCCGGCGGTGATGCGGATGCCTGAAAATGTGCAGACGCGCGTCGACGCATTGTGGAAAAAGGCGGGCTTAAAATAGCTCGCGGATCTCAAAGACCTGTTGGGGCCCCACAAATCGTCGTTAACCCCCGAGACTCTTTTGGAGCCCGCACGATCCAATAGATCGTACGCGAGAGGGATGGCGTTTGAGGTGCGCCATTTCTCCCCATTGATCTCGCGCTGGCGGCGTTGCTCGAGTATTTCTACCGCCCTCGCGGCCGGGGTGCCCAATGGGTGGGCCCGACACTGGACTCAAGTTACTTCATGACTCGGCGGCGGAGATAAGTTGCGTACGCGATGTGGTGGCAACGGCGCGAGATCGCGTTCGAGGCGGGGCCGTGACTGCACGAGTTCGCGATGCTAGAATGGAGTGTATTCCCCGTGCGGCGGCTGTAGCTCAGTTGGTAGTAGCGCCAGATTGTGGTTCTGGAAGTCGTGGGTTCAAGCCCCACCAGCCGCCCCAAAAAATCAAAGACTTACGGCGTTCCGCCCAAGCCACATTCCCCCCACTGCACCTTATCTGCACCTTATGAGCTAAAAAACGGGTGCTATATATCCAGGTATGAACACACTGGAAAATACAACAGACAGACAGACCGACAAAAAAAAGAAACGTGCGAACCGAACGGACAAGGGGGAGGGAAGTCTATTCAAACGAGGCCGAGTCTGGACTTTCAAAGCACCCACCGGGAAGCACTGGCCAACAGACCAAATCTGAAGCCATCAAATTCAAGCACAAAAAGATCGAGGAACTTCGGACAGGGCAACCAGAAGTCTCCACCAAGGCCAAGAAAACGACCGTGAACGAATTGCTCGACGCGCACCTGGCCCATATGCGCCGGAAGAATCGGGCTAGCGTGGAGGAGGTCGCAGGGCAACTGGACAAGCACGTGCGACCGGTCTTTGGTGAACGGATCGCATCCAGTCTCGGGACTAAAGATTTTGACGACTTTCGGACAGCAAAGCAAAACGAAAAGGTTATT
>CAVPZQ010000022.1:0-96935 GCA_963710155.1 Bryobacterales bacterium
CGTGACGCTGCTGGCCACGCCGCAGCAGTCTGAGACCTTGACGCTCGCCGGCAACGAAGGCCGCCTGCAACTGGTGCTGCGCAATTCGAGCGATCAGAACGTCGAAGCCACCACCGGCCGCTATATCAATGAGCTCTACGGCGCGCCGCGCAAGGTGGCGGCGGCCCCCGCGGCGGCCCCCCATCCGGCGCCCCGGCCGATCGTGATCGCGGCGGCGCCCAAGCCTCCGCCTCCGCCGCCCCCGGCGCTCGATCAGATCGTCGTGATCCGCGGCACTACCAAGACTGTCGAAACCATGCCCACGCGAGTGGCGAATTAAGGAAGGCACCCACATGAATCGCAACCTGAAACTGATCCACAGCGGCCGTTATTCCCGAATGGCGTTCCGCGGCGCGCTGGGCGTGCTGGGAGTCCTCTTGGCCGCCGCCAGCGGCTCCGGCCAAAGCGCCGAAGACCTGCGCTTGACGGTCGGCAAGAGCGTGGTCATCGACTATCCCTCCGATATCCGCCAGATTTCGACCAGCAGCCCCGATATTGTCGATGCCGCCCCGGTCACCACGCGCGAGATCCTGCTGCATGGCAAGGGCCTCGGCAACGCCACCCTGGTGGTATGGAGCAAGACCGGTGAACGCACCTTCTACAACGTGACGGTGGAGCTGAACCTGGATCCTCTGCGCAAAATCCTGAAGGACACCTTCCCCAATGAGCCGATCGTTCCGCTGAGTTCCCGCGAATCGCTGAGTCTCAATGGCATCATTTCGAGCAAAGAGGTCGGCGACCGGGCGGTGGCGCTGGCCGGACCCTTTGCAAAGAATGTGGTCAATAACATGCAACTGGGCAACCCGCCGGTTGAAAAGCAGATCCTGCTGCGCGTCAAATTCGCCGAACTGGATCGTAACAAGGCGGAGCAATACGGGATCAACTGGATCAGCCAAGCGGGCCAAACCAACTTTTTCGCTTCGACCCAGCAGTCCGGCATCTCCTCCACCACCAGCGGCGGTACCGGCGCCCAGAATACCCTGTCGATTGCGTCGGCTTTGAACATCTTCGCCTTCGATCCCAAGCTGAACCTGGGAGCGTTCATTCAAGCTTTGCAGACGGAAAGCATTTTACAGATCCTGGCAGAGCCGAATCTGGTGACGACCAACGGCAAGGAAGCCTACTTCCTGGTCGGCGGCGAGTTTCCGGTGCCGGTGCTGCAGGGCGGCGGCAACGCCGGAGCGGTCACGGTCCAATTTAAAGAATTCGGCATCCGCTTGCGCTTCACCCCGGTGATCAGCGGAAATGGCACCATCAAACTGCACTTGACCCAGGAAGTTTCCACCATCGATGCCGCCAATGGCGTGACCTTCAACGGCTTCGTGATTCCCGCCATTGCCACGCGGCGCACCGAATCCGACGTGGAACTGGGCGACGGCCAGAGTTTCGCGGTCTCGGGACTGCTCGACAATCGCGATACCGAGAGCTTTAGCAAGCTGCCGTTTTTGAGTTCCATACCTGTCCTCGGCACCTTGTTCAAGAGCAAAAACGTAAATAAAACCCGCACCGAACTGGTGCTGCTGGTGACGCCGCAGGTGACCATGCCGCTCGGTCCCAGCGACCCGCGGCCGGAGATCGCCTTTCCCAAGGACTTCCTGGTGCACTTGAGCCAGGCCGACATCCAGGCTGCCAAGGATAAATCGAGTAAGAAGAACTAGGCAGGCGCGCCGTGGGCGCCCAGGGAAGTTGCCGGCATGAGTATACCTGTCCAAAAAGACTCGCAGATCACCGCGCTCCTGATCGCGCCCAACCGCGACCTGGCCCAGCAGTTTGTGGCTACGCTGCCGCAGACCCGCGCGTTTCAGATCCTGGCCGATCTGAAGAGCTATCCGCCGGCGCAGACGCTCGAGATCCGCATCCGCCAGTTGAAGCCGCACGCCATCCTCTTGGATCTGGCGACGGATCTGGCGGCGGCGACCGAGCTCATTCGCTTCATCACCAGCTTGAGCCCGCCGGTACAAGTGGTGGGGCTCGATACGCGCAACGATTCCGACGCGATTCTGCAATCGCTGCGCGCCGGAGCCACCGAGTTTCTGGCGGCGCCGTTTGAGCTCGCTTCGCAGCGGGACGCCATTGCGCGCCTGCGGCGTTTGTGCGGCTCGGAAGCTCCGGTCAGTAATGAGGCCGGGCATGTCGTCGCTTTTTCGAGCGCCAAGCCGGGTTCCGGCGCGTCGACACTCGCGACCCAAACCGCTTTTGCGCTGCGCCGCTTGACGGGCCAGCGGATTCTGCTCGCCGACTTCGATCTGACTGGCGGCACCATTGGGTTTTATCTGAAGCTGAGCCATAACTATTCGGTGGTCGATGCGCTGCAGCACGCCGAGCATCTGGACGCGACGCTGTGGAGCTCGCTCGCTGTAAACCACGGCGGCGTGGATATTCTGCCATCGCCGGCGGCGCCTTATGCCGAGCCGATCGACGGCGGCCGCCTACGCGTGCTGATCGATTATGCCCGCCAGCTCTATGACTGGGTGATCCTAGATCTGCCCACGGTCTTCAGTCAAATCAGTTTGATCGCCCTCGCCGAATGCGAGCGGGCGTATCTGGTGAGTACATCCGAGCTGCCCAGTCTGCATCTCACGCGCAAGGCCATGTCCATGATCACGCAAGTGGGACTGCCCAAGGAACGTTTTGAGGTGCTGGTGAACCGGGTGGAGCGGCGCGACGATATCGGTGCGGCGAATCTCGAGAAACTGTTCAATTGCCCGGTGCACGCGAGCCTCCCCAACGACTATTTTTCGCTGCACCGCGTGGTCACGCTGGGGCAGCCGCTGGGTGCGGAAGGAGAGCTGGGCAAAGCCATCGAAAAACTAGCGGTGGGATTATGCGGGGCTTTCGATGAAGGGAAGAGGCCGGGGCCGGGGGTGCGCGAGCTGAAACCGGCGCTGTCGCACGCCTGAGAAGCATTTGCCTCGAGAATCGTGGAATTTGAAAATGCCAGTGAATAGGAAAATTTAGACCATCATGTTTCCGACCAGCGAAAACGCCAACAAGAATACCCAGCAGGTTTCCTGGGAACAGCGGCTGCTCAAAAACGCCGGCCGCCAGAAGACCAACCTGAAGCCGGAATATCAGGAATTGAAATTCACGCTCCACCGCAAGCTGGTGGACAAGATCAATCTCGAAGCTTTGGCCACCATCGACAACCAGCGGGTACGCGCCGAAGTGCGCCAGGCCGTGATTCAGTTGATCGACGCCGAGCCTACGCTGCTCAGCTCCCTTGAAAAACAGCAGATCAGCGACGAAGTATTGGATGAAGTCTTCGGCTTAGGACCGCTCGAGCCGCTGCTGACCGATCCCACCATCTCCGATATTCTGGTGAATACTTTCAAACAGGTGTACGTCGAGCGCCGTGGTTTGCTCGAGCTTACCAACGTAACCTTCCGCGACGACCAGCACCTGCTGCGCATCATCGACAAGATTGTCAGCCAGGTGGGCCGCCGCATCGACGAATCGACGCCCATGGTCGACGCCCGCTTAAGCGACGGCTCGCGCGTCAACGCCATCATCGCTCCGCTTGCCGTCGACGGCCCGCTGCTCTCGATCCGCCGTTTTTCGACCGACAAACTGATGCCGCCCGACTTGGTCGAGCGCAACGCCATGACGCAGGGCATGATGGAACTGCTCGAAGCGGCCGTCAAGGCCCGCCTCAACATCATCATCGCCGGTGGTACCGGCTCCGGTAAGACCACCTTGCTCAATGCGCTCTCCTGCTTCATCAACGGCAAGGAACGCATTGTCACGATTGAAGACGCGGCCGAATTGCAGTTGAAGCAGCCCCATGTCGCGCGCCTCGAAACCCGCCCCGCCAACCTCGAAGGCAACGGCGCGGTGCGGCAGCGCGAATTGCTGGTGAATAGCTTGCGTATGCGTCCCGACCGCATCGTCGTCGGCGAAGTCCGCGGCGAAGAAGCGCTCGATATGTTGCAGGCCATGAACACCGGTCACGACGGCTCGCTGACCACGGTCCACGCCAACTCCCCGCGCGACGCGGTATCGCGCCTCGAAGTCATGGTTTCGCTCGCCAACTCCAACATGCAGTTGGTTTCGATCCGCCAGCAGATTGCAAGCGCCGTGCATCTTCTGGTGCAGGCTTCGCGTATGAGCGACGGTTCGCGCCGCGTGGTCTCGATCACGGAAGTCACCGGCATGGAAGGTGAAGTGGTCACGCTGCAGGATTTGTTCGTCTTTGAAAAACGCGGCATGGACCCCGACGGCAAAGTCGTCGGCCGTTTCGCGGCCACCGGAATTCGTCCCAAGTTTTACGAAAAGCTGCTCAGCGCCGGCATCCGTCTGCGCCAGGATCTGTTCGAAGAAGTGATGGAGGTCTGATCGTGGGTTCCTTTATAACAATCATGGTGGCGGTCTGGGCCGTGGCGATGGTGGCCTGGTTCCTGGTCTCCAAGTATTTCAAGTCCTCCGATATTGACCGGGTGAAAGCCCGCTTGCTGGGGACTTCGCGCGTCAAGACAGCCAAGGGCAAGAAGGGTTCACTCGCTGAAAAGCAGGTGATTCTCAATCGCACCGACAATAAGAACCAGTTTGCCCAGGCGGTGGTCGAAAAATATCAACTGGGTCCCAAACTCGGCACGTTGATGGAACAGGCCGGGTTGAACTGGCCGCCCGCGCGCGTTGTGAATCTGAGCATCATGACGTTCGGTTCGGTGCTGGCGATTGGCTGGCTATTCCTGCCCATCCCCAAGCTGGTGACGCTGGGTGTGGCCTTTGCCGCGTCCGCGCTTCCCTGGGTGTATGTGATTCGCAAGCGCAAGGCTCGCCTGCATAAGTTTGAGGAACTGTTCCCGGAAACCCTGGAATTCGTTTCCCGCTCCATGCGCGCCGGCCACGCCTTTTCGGTGTCTCTCGAAATGATTCATCGTGAGTTCCCGGAGCCGATTTCGAGCGAATTCCGCCGCACTTTTGAAGAACACAACCTGGGCTTACCAATCGAGGTAGCGCTGCAGAAGCTATCCAAGCGGGTGCCGTCACTCGACGTGCACTTCTTTGTCTCGGCGGTACTCCTGCAGAAGCGCACCGGCGGCAACCTGGCGGAAATTCTAGACAAGCTGGCCTACGTGATTCGCGAGCGCTTCAAGCTGCGCGGAAGAATTCGCGCGGTCAGCGCCCACGGAAAAATGACCGCTACCGCGCTCAGCCTGATTCCGGTGGCTGTGGCGGTGCTGATGTTCTATACCAATCCCGAGTACGTCAAGTTTTTCTTCACCGACGATGTAGGCCAGATCATGCTGGGCTCGGCCGTAGTCCTGCAGTTGATCGGTTACGGCATCATGCAGAAGATCGTGAAAATCGAAGTTTAAGCGAGGTTTAGCGCTATGTCCTTAATACTGCCCTTGTTGATCTTTTTCGGAATTGCCGTAGCCGGCGCCATGTATGGCATGAAGATCTATGTGCGTCCTAAAGAGGCTATGGATCGCGTGGTCGGGGGCGCGCAGCCGTCCGACGAAATGCCGTCGCATCCGAGCCTGGCTTTTCACGACCTGATCAAGCGCCTGGGCAATATGGTGCCGCAGTCGCCCAAGGACGTGACGGTCATGCAGCGGCGTCTCATTCGCGCCGGTATGCGCAATGAGAGCTCGCTCAAAGTTTTGTACGGCGCCAAAGCCGTATGCGGCGTGGTTTTCCCGCTGATCGCCTTGGCGGCGGTGGCGGGCTCCGATACCGATCCCAGCAATAAGTTCGTGGTGGTTCTGCTCGCGACCGCCATGGGATTCTTCGGACCCAACGAATATGTGCGCCGCAAAGCGGCGGGACGCCAGAAACAGATCGCCCGCGGGTTGCCGAACGCCCTCGACTTGCTGGTGGTTTGCGTCGAGTCGGGCTTAGGTCTCGATCAGGCCATTCTGCAGGTTTCGAAAGAACTGGAGCATGCGCATCCCGAGATCAGCGAAGAATTTGGCCTGGTGAACCTGGAGTTGAAGGCCGGCAAACGCCGCGTCGAGGCCCTGCGCAACCTGGCCGAGCGCACCGGCGTTGACGACCTTAAGAAACTGGTGGCGGTGCTGATTCAGGCCGACCGCTTCGGCACGGGCGTCGCCCAGAGCTTGCGCGCGCACTCCGATTTCATGCGCGTTCAGGCCCGCCAGGTGGCTGAAGAGAAGGCCGCCAAGCTGGGTGTAAAACTGATTTTCCCGATCTTCTTTTGTATCCTCCCCTCGCTGTTCGTGGTGACGGTGGGACCGGTAGCCATGAAGATCATTCGCGAGTTAGTGCCGATGATGCAGAACATCTAGGACTTGGCTAAAGCTTAGTCCTATAAAAGCCGAATTCACTGATATCAGGAAAGGAGAAATACGATGGATTCTTCCACTGTTCGAATCGTTTGTGCCGTGCTAGCGATCCTGTTTCTAGGGATCATCGTGCTGCGCCGCAAAAAGAACGCCGAATAACACGAAAGCTCCTTTTTTCAGAAGGCGCTCGCGCCCGCATCGAAGCGCGCGCGCCTTCCGTCAAAATTGTCTTTCAAGATTTACAAAGATTACAAAAATGTCCCGCCAGGAAGCGGGCGATTTGTCGCTCGGAGAGGTAGCGGAAGTCATGCTAGCTGGAGTCTGGAAGGCCGCAGTTTTGAGTGCTCGAGTTTCGCAAGCAGGTATTTGGAGAAGGGGAGTCTTGCATGTCGCGTAAGTTTTCCTTGATCGCCCTCGGAATCGTGGCAGGGCTCGCCTGCGTCGCGCAGACCCCCACCTTCGGGATACGGGTTCCCATTGGTGGCGAGGCCACCGATCTGGCAATCGATGAACCGCGCGGCGTGCTGTATATCGCCGACTTCACCGCCAGCCGTATCGAGCGCATGAACCTGGCGACTTTCAAGTTGCTAGCGCCCATTCCGGTTGATCCCAACCCCGGTTCCATGTCGCTGTCCCCCGATCGCCTGTGGCTGCTGGTGGCGCATTACGACAATCCGGCCACCGGAACGGCCACGAATAATCACTTGACGTTGATCAATCTGCTGGACAACTCGCAGCAGAAGCTAGCGCTGCCCGATCCTCCGCTCGCCGTCATGTTCGGCGCCGATAACCAAGCGCTGGTCGTCACCACCACCCAGTTTCTGTTGTATAACCCGGTATCGAACACGGCGAATTTACTCGATACCATCGCAAACTTTACCGCCAACACCATCCCGGCCGCCGACGGAACTTTCCCGCTCGACATCACCACCGCCTCGGTTTCCCGCTCCGGCGATGGCAACACCATTTACGGCGTGGGCGGTTCCGGCCAAGCTATCACCTTCCGCTACGACGTGCCGTCGCAGACCGTAAATCCCGGTGGAATCACCCTCAGCAACGGCAACCTGGGGCCGCGTGTCGTCAGTCTGAATCAGGATGGTTCGAAGGTCATGGTCGCCTGGGTCATGCTCGACCGCACCCTCGGCATTACCAATTCGCTTCTCGGGGCCAGCAATCAATTCAGCGTAGGCACCACTCTGTTTGACGATTCCCGCGGCTTGATCTACGCGCATATCCCGGCGGTTGCGAAGGACCCGCCGGTGTTGCAGATCCTGGCGGCAGATAATCTCACCGTTCTCGGGCGCTTAAGGCTGCCTGAAAACACCACTGGCAAGAGCACCTTCAGCTCCGACTCGAGCGTCATGTACTCGGTCTCGGACTCGGGCGTTCTAGTCCTGCCTATGGGTTTTTTGAATTCCTATCCCCGCGTCACCAGTTCGGCGCCTAGCGTATTGCTGCAGGGCAATTTCTGTGACAGCAGCAAAATTTCACGCACCTTGACCATTAACGATCCCGGCGGGATTCCCACCGCGTTCAGCTTCACGCCGGCTAACTCCGCCGTGACGGTTTCGCCCGCGAGCGGCGTCACCCCCGCGACGGTCACCGTCACGGTCGATCCCACGGCGTTCTCCGGACTCAACGGTACCCAGGCGATCGATCTGGGCCTGACCTCGAGCCAGGCCGTGAATGTGATCGATCCCGTCAAAGTGCTGTTCAATCATGCCGAACCTAACCAGCGCGGAACCATACTCGAAGTTCCCGGCACGCTGGTCGACATTCTGGCCGACCCCGTGCGCGACCGTTACTACGTGCTGCGCCAGGACAACAATACAGTGCTGGTTTTTGACGGATCGAACAATGCTCTGTTAACCACTCTGCGCACCGACAACATGCCCACCACGCTGGCGATCAGCTTCGACAACCAGTTCCTCTATATCGGACACCTCGCCGCGCAGACCATGGCCATTTATAAGCTCGACGACTTTACCCGCCAGCCGGATGTTTCGATTGAAGCCGGCAACGGCAACGTGCTGCGCTCGCTCGCCGTCGCCAGTAACCAGATCATTGCGACGTCCCTCGATTTCAAAGGCCAGGGACACATCCTATTGATTGATCCGGTCACTTTGAACGCGACCCAGCCGGACACTGTCGGAGTCTGGAAAAACCAAATTAATCCCTCGTCGGTGGCCACGGCTCCCCCCAGCGGAGCGCAAGTCATGGTGGCGACGCCGGATGGGTTTACTTTCCTCTACGATGCCGGCGTGGGCGATTTCACGGTCTCGCGCCAGGACTACACAGCCCTGGCGGGCGCTTACGCCGCGTCCCCGGGTCTCTTTATCGTCGACTCGCACATGCTCGATGGATCGCTGGTTCCGTTGTTTGACGTCGACTCCTCGCGCGGCCCGTCCTCCGGTTTTACGTTTTTCCAGGGCGGCGTGCACACCGGTGCTGTCGATTCGACCACTCCTGGATATAGCGAACGCGTTGACTTCGCCGATGGCTCGGCAATTTTGCCCACCTCTCTGGTCGAAGCTCCGCTGCTCCCCAGCGGAGTAATGGGCAGCTTTATCCGCGGCCTGGCAGTCCTGCCGTTCCACAACACCTTCGTCAGCCTGTCGACTTCCGGCCTCCTATTGCTGGCTTCGAACTACGACGCTCCGCTGCCGCAGCCGATGATTTCCAGTGTTGTGAGCGCGGCCGACCACGTCTCGGGCGTCGCTTCCGGCGGGCTGATTTCGGTTTTTGGCAGCAACCTCAGCTCTTCGACCATCGTCGCTAGCGGCACGCCGCTGCCTACGGTTGTCGGCAACAGTTGCCTGCTGGTGAACGGACAGCCGATTTCACTGCTGCTGATTTCTCCGTCGCTGATCAACGCGCAGCTGAATGATGCTACCAGCGGCCCCTCCACCATCAGCATCCGAACGCCGCAGAACGTGAGCCCGGATTTCAGCTTCACCGTCGGCTCCACTGCACCCGCCGTTTTCCTCAACGGAACAGACGGCGTGTCGACAAATCTGCCATCCATCACCCGCGCCGCCAACGGCTTGCTGGTCACTGCTTCGAATCCCATTCATCAAGGCGATTCGCTGACTATTTTCGCGGCCGGGTTGGGGCTCACGTCGCCGGTAGTCGCCGCCGGCGTGGTGTCGCCTGCGAATCCTTTGGCGGTGGCGGTGGTGCAACCCACCGTGACGCTGAATGGCGTGGTCCTGCCCATGACCTTCGCAGGATTGGTGCCGGGACAAATTGGCGTCTACGAAATTCAGGTTAACGTTCCAAGTTACACACCGCAGGGATTGAGCGTGCCCTTAATCATCACGCAAAACGGACAGTCACAGACGGTGGACGTCCGCGTAGTGCATTAAAAACCGGGAAACGCTTCACAGGGAAAACACAGGGGAGAATGCTATGAGACTGTATCGAATGTTCGGAGTTTGCGGGCTGGGCCTGATGGCGATGGTGCCCTCCGCGATGGCGCAGAAATGGGAGTTCGGCGGTGGCGTGGGCGGCAGCTTTTACCTGTCGCGCGACATCAGCAACGGCTCCGCGAAAGCCAGCGCCGGAATCGACACCAATATCGCCAGCAGTGTCTGGCTGGGTCAGAACCTGAGCAATAAATGGGGCGGTGAAGTCCGCTTCGATTATCAGCGCGGCGATTCGCAGTTATCGAGCGGTGGCGTATCCACCTCGTTTAGCGGCGAAAGCTATGGCGTTCATTACGACATTCTGTGGCATGCCACTCCGCGCGGCTCCAAAGTGCGGCCGTTCCTCGCCGCCGGCGCTGGTTTCAAAGACTATCGCGGTACCGGTGCGGAAGTGCAGTCGCAGCCGTTGAGCCAGTTCGCCCTGCTCACCAAGGGTAACGAATTAAAGGCGCTGCTCAGCTTGGGCGCCGGCATCAAGTGGCAGGTTTCACCCGCCTTCCAGGTGCGCCTCGAAGTGCACGATTACATCACTCCCTTCCCCAAGGAAATCATCCAGCCCAACGTGGGCTCGCATGTGAGCGGAGTGTTACAGAACATCGTGCCGATGCTGGCCATCGCTTATACCTTCTAAGGCACGCGTTCGCCAGCAGGCGCGGCTCAACTCATATGTACTTTGACGCAACTCCGATGAACATGACCATCCTGCTGGTGGTCAGCTTGGCTGTCATCGCGATTGTGCTGCTGATGAAAGGGCGCTATGACAGCAACCTGCCGCTGCTTTACTTCAGCGCGGCGCTCGCGGTGCATGTACTCTCTGACCGCGTGCTGTCGCCTTATTTGCTCTACTCCGGTATAGCCTTTGCCTTGATTTTGCGCTTCGAGTTCATGGGTAAAGGCTTCACCAAGTTCATCGGCGTCATGACCTCGCTCGCCATGAGCCTGACGGTGATCGTGTTCCTTACCCAGGTTTTCGGAGACGGGCGCGACCTCTTCTAGTAATCCGGTCTCAGTCTTTGGTCACCGGCAGCCCGGCCGCGTTCCACGCCCGCCAGCCTCCGTCGAGAGAAATCGCATCCCGATACCCCATTTGCCGCAGCGCGTCCGCCACTAGCGCCGAGCGGTAGCCGCCTCCGCAATACAACACCATCTTGGTCGAAGGATCCGGCACCCGTGTTTCGATATCCCGCTCAATGATCCCCTTGCTCAAATGAATGGCGCCCGCCGCGTGCCCCGCGGCCCACTCGTTGTCCTCGCGCACATCGATCAGCAGATGTCCCTCGCGCGGCAGTTTCTGATATTCCGCAATATCGATTTCCTTTACGCGCGCCTTCGCGTCGTCGACCAGGGCTAAGAAACCAGGGTTGTGTTTCATCTGATGATCTCTCTTCCGCCGGCGAACAATTAGGGCGCCCGCCGTATCCGCGCGCCCACGCCGGCCAGCTTCGCTTCGATTCTGTCATAGCCGCGATCGATGTGGTACACCCGGTCGATCACCGTCTCGCCCTGCGCCGCGAGGCCGGCCAACACCAAAGACGCGCTCGCTCGCAGATCGCTCGCGATCACTTGCGCGCCCGACAGCGCCCTGCCCCCGGCCACCATCGCTTGCCGCCCCTCCAGGCGAATGTTCGCGCCCATGCGCGCCAGCTCCAGTGCATGCATGAATCGGTTCTCAAAAATGGTTTCGGTGATGATCGAGATTCCCTCCGCCTGCGTCATTAGCGCCATAAACTGCGCTTGCAGATCGGTGGCAAACCCGGGATGCTCCTCGGTGGTGACATCCACGCTCTTCAGCTTCCCCTGCGCGCGCACCCGCAGCGTGCCCGCGGCCGGCTCGCTCACCTCCGCTCCCGCGTCCACCAGTTTTGCGATGAACGCCCGCAGATGCTCCGGCTCGCAGCCCGTCACCAGCAGATCTCCGCGCGTCATCGCTCCCGCGATCAGAAACGTGCCCGTCTCGATGCGGTCGGCAATAATGCTGTGCCGCGCGCCGTGCAATTTCGCGACGCCTTTCACGCGAATCACGGAAGTCCCCGCGCCTTCGATGTGCGCGCCCATCTTGCTCAGCAGCTCCGCCAGATCCACCACCTCCGGCTCGCGCGCCGCGTTGTGAATCACCGTCTCGCCGCGTGCCAGCACCGCCGCCATTAACAGATCTTCCGTGCCCGTCACCGTGATGCGCTCGAAGCTCACCTCCGTGCCGTCCAGCCCATGCGGAGCTTCCGCTTCGATATAGCCGTGCTCCTGGCGCGTCGTCGCGCCCAGCTTTTCGAGCCCCGCGACATGAAGATTTATCGGACGCGTGCCGATCGCGCACCCTCCCGGCACCGACACCCGCGCCCGACCGCAGCGTGCGACTAAAGGCCCCAGCACCAGACTCGACGCCCGCATGGTCTTCACCAGATCGTAAGGCGCCTCCGGATTCTCGATCGCGCCCGCCGTCACCGTCACCCGCTCGCCTTCAATAGTGACCCGCGCCCCGGCATGCTCCAGCAGCTTCTCCATGGTGTGGATGTCGCGCACCGGAGGAATGCGCTCCAGCACCACCGTCTCCGCCGTCAACAGGCATGCCGCCAGTGCCGGCAGCGCCGAATTTTTCGCACCGCTGATGGCGATCTCGCCTTCGAGCGGAATCCCGCCCTGAATCTCAAACTTGTCCAAAAGATGCCAATGCCTCCCGAATCCGCCCGCCCGCTCGGGCCAGCAGCCGCTCCGCTTCTGTTCGCGAAACCTTGATCTTTTCCATGATGATCGCCGCGCGCACGCTGTTTCCGCTTTCCGCCAGCAACTCCGCCGCCCTTTCGCTCGAGACACCGGTAGTCTGCCGGATAATCCGCCGCGCCCGTGCCGTGAGCTTCAGGTTGGTCGGTTGCACGTTCACCATCTGGTTGCCGTAAACATGCCCCAGACGGATCATCACCGCAGTGCTGATCATATTCAGCACCAGCTTGGTCGCCGTACCCGCCCGCAAGCGCGTCGACCCTGCTAGCACCTCCGGTCCCGGCTTAGGCTCAATCGGAAAATCCACCGCCCGCGATAACTCCGAGTCCGGAGTACAACTGATGCCGCACGTGACTCCGCCCAAACTCTTGGCTTTCGCCACCGCACCCAGCACGTAAGGCGTCCGCCCGCTAGCCGCGATCCCCACCATCACGTCGCCGGCGCCAAACCCCGCAACCACCAAATCCCGCGCCCCGGCCTCGGGATCGTCTTCACTCGCTTCGACAGACCTCCGCAGCGCCGCATCACCCCCCGCGATCACACCCCGCACCAGCTCCGGAGGTACGTTGAAGGTAGGCGGACATTCCGCCGCGTCCAGCACCCCCAGCCGTCCGCTTGTTCCCGCGCCGACGTATATTAAATGACCGCCCAGCGTCAGGGCCCCGGCAATCGCCTTGACAGCCGCTTCGATCCTGGGGATTTCCCGCCTCACAGCTGCCGGAACTTCCGCGTCAGCTGCATTCAAGATACCTAGAATCTGTGCGATAGGGAGGGAATCCAGGTCCCGCGAAGCGCCGTAGATTTGCTCCGTCAACAGGTCGTCGAGCATTTTGTCAGGCGGAGCTTCGATAGCCCCCGCGCCTACCATTCTATACGTCAGTAGATGCCGTTGTTTTCCCTAAGGTTGGGAGTAGGCAAACTGCCGCAAAAGTACCGCAATCTTCCGTACTGTCGTCCTCTTATCTATAACAAAACAATACTGCGAGCCTCAGTGCCAAACTAAGGTACTAGTAGTCCGCTTAGGGTAAAGCATTGACACCGAATCGGATAAGGCCCTATACTGCCTACGTAAGAGATAAGCGTTTTCCGCGGCAGAACTAAGTGCTGCGAAGTAAAAAAGACTAGTCGGAGGATAAGAAAAATAGATATGAAGAAGATTTTAGGCTGCTTGGCAGTTTTAGCGGCAGTTAGTTTTTCCGGTTCGGTTGCGCGGGCGGCTTCCGCGTGCACGATCGGTGAAAACGTACTCGTTGCCTCGTTTTCGTGCTCGATCGGTGGGCTGACCTTTCAGAATTTCTCGTCCACTAACGATAACAGCACTCTTGGCGTCACCATCCAGACGGTGACTTCCAATGGCTTCACGTTGTCGCCTAACCTGCCCACCAATGGCACCCCGCCCCTCAATGATATCAACGTGCAATTCGAAGTGCTCGGTGGAGTTAACGGCATTGGCTTGAGTTTGAATGGCAACTCATCCTCGTTTGTCACTGAAACGGTATGCGACGCGGCTGGGCTGACTACGCCTTACGGTTCGGGCGTTTGCGTCGATCCCCAACTGGCATTCTTGACCGCCTTTGGCGGGGGTGGCCTGAAGAGCGTCAGCTTCTCGACCGCAAATCCCATCTGGATCTTCAAAGATATCAATGATGGCGGAGCGGCTCTCAGCGAAGTGACTCAGATCTACACCAGCAGCACGGTGCCTGAGCCCATGACGCTTTCGATGATGGGTGTCGGGCTGCTGGGATTGAGCCTGATCTCTCGTCGCCGTAAGAAGAGCTAAATTAATCCTCATCCGACGAGGTTTTTTGGGGCGCAGCGCAAGCTGCGCCCCTTTTCGCATTTTGAATCACGCCCCATGGAATGAAAAAGAGCGCCCCTTTTGAGGGCGCTCTTTTTCATTCCGGGCTAAATGTTGAATTGCCGCTTACGCGCTGAAGGAACTGCCGCAGCCGCAGGTGGACTTGACGTTGGGATTATTGAACTTGAATCCGGACCCTTCGAGCGTCTCCACGTAATCCACTTGGACGCCATCCAGATACAGCAGGCTGGCCTGGTCAATGAACAACTGCAAGTCACCGAACTTGTAGGTCTTGTCCAGCATTCCAGGGGTGTTCTCGAAAGCCATGGAATAGCTGAAACCCGAGCAGCCGCCGCCCACCACCGAGATACGCAGACCCGCCGGCTTCGGCTCCTGTGTATCCAGAATCTCCTTAACCTTGCTTACAGCGGTTTCCGTTAGTTGTACCATGTGTGTTAGGCCTCACCCTCAATTGTACATGATGCGGGCCTGAGAGCCAAGGATTCAGCTATCCCAGTTCCTAATCTTGAGGTCTATCTTAACCGTAACTTAAACCGAACCAGCCGCGTCGGACCAGTTAGCGAGGGACCGAGTGGTTATGGACGGCTCAATTGGAATTCTCCCCTTTCCGCTGGCTGGCGAGGGAACCCGGGCGAGGCCCCGAGTGGATCACAAAAACAGCGATGAAGCGGCGCTGGTCCGCCGCGTCCAGGCCCGCGACGAGATGGCGTTCCGGGAGATCGTCGAACGCTACCAGTCCAAGGTGTTTTCGATCATCTACGGCATCCTGCGCAACCGCAACGACGCCGAAGACATCGCCCAGCAGGTCTTTGCCAAGGTTTACTTTTCCCTGAAGAATTTCGATTTCCGCAGCTCCCTGCTGACCTGGATCTATAAAATCACCGTCAACGAATGCTACGACTACCTGCGCAAGAAGCGTGTTCGCAAACTGGTCTATGAGAGCGATTTCTCCCAGGAAGACGCCCAGCGCATGGAAGCCTCCGAGCCGGCCGTCGACGGCGCCGTGCCCGCCGATACCCGCCTCGCCCAACGGGACCTGATCCTAAAGCTTCTCTCCAAGGTGTCCGAAGAAGAGCGTACCTTGATTTTGATGAAGGAAGTGGAAGGCCACTCCGTAGAGGAATTGGCCGGCATGACCGGCTTGAACGAAAACACAATTAAAGTTAAACTGTTCCGAACCCGCCAGAAATTGTTGAAGGCGGCCGGGCGGTTAACCCGAATCCGTTGACGGGGTCCGGGTGTTTGAAGCGGGCACAGACCTGCAGCGTGGCAGTAATCGATTCGAAGTGACTGAGGGAAGAACGATGCATCGCGAGATTCGGGATCATATCGAGAACGTGCTAGCGGGCTCCGAACCTGAACACTTGGCCGGGTGTGAAGAATGCCGCAGCGAGGTTCAGGGCATGCAGGAACACACCGCGCTCCTTCGTGAACTCCGCGCGCCTGAGAGTTTTGTAGCGGAACCGCGCGCCGGCTTCTATGCGCGGGTGATGGAGCGCATCGAAGCTGAAGGCCCCATTTCCATCTGGAACCTGTTCATCGAATCCGCCTTCGGACGCCGCATCGCGGTGGCCTCGATGGCGCTGGCCATTCTGCTGGGCGTTTACCTGGTGACCTCGGAGCGCTCGGCCGAAGACCCCATGATCGCCGTGCAAGAAGCGCAGCAACAGCCATTGGTTGTCGTGGGCGAAGACGGTCCGGCGCGCGTGATCATGCAAATGGATCAGTCCCCGGCGGGCCAGTCCTCCGAAGACGCCGTTCTGGCTGACCTGGTCACCTACCGGGAGCAATAATGTCGCAGGACCCGGGCGGCAAAAATCCCAAGGTGATCGGAACGCTGGTCCTGGTGTTTCTCGCGGGTGGCGCCGTGGGTGCTTTGACCATGCAGATGGGACTCCACGAGAGACTCCATCGTACGGTTTCCGCCGCCTCGGTTCCCTCCCCGGTCCGCAAAGCTCCGACCAACGACGCGCTGGTGCAGCGTTTCAAAACCGAGTTGAATCTCTCCGGCGATCAGACCGATAAAATCGCCATGGTCCTCGAAGACTACCGTCAGTATTATCAGAGTCTCGAGGATCAGCTCGACGACGTCCGCGCCACCGGCAAGACCCGCATCATGCAAATCCTCGACGAACAGCAGCGCGCCAAGTTCGAGAAGATCATGGGCAACCTGCAGCCCGCTCTCGAAACCAAGTAGCTCAACTCTTCGGGCGATCCGCCATCTTGCGCTCCAGCGCCTTCCATAAGCGCGATTCGACGGCCTCCGGAATAGCCTGCGGTTCCATTCCCTTATAAACCTGCAGGGTTTTCAGAGTGGTGTCTACAATCACGAAACAGTTGGGGCACTTGTTCACATGCGCCGCGAGGTGGACCTTAATCTCGGCGTCTACGTTCGGGTCGAGATAATCGTTCAGTTCCTGAAGAAACTGTTTACAGGTAACCAAGCAAATCGTCCCCTTTCCGCTTGAACTGGCGGGTCAGTTTTTCACGTAGCGCCAAACGCGCCCTTAATAGCCTACTCTTCACGGCCGGCACCGAAATTCCGAATGCCTCAGCCGTGTCTTCCGTACTCAATTCTTCGATGTCGCGCAAACGTGAAAACGGTTCGGAAATCTGGCTTTAAGCTGTCGACCGCCTCATCCAGAATCGTCTGCATTTCCTCCCGGGAATAGCGCTGCTCCGGGTTGTCTTCCCAGACCGCGATTTCCCGTTTCACCTCTTCTTCGCCTGTTTCGATAGGTTCGTCCAGCGACACGAAGCGGTTGCCCTTGCGCTTGCGCAGCTTCATCAGCGATTCGTTCACGGCAATGCGCACGATCCAGGTGTAGAACTTGGAATTGCCCTGGAAACCGGGAAGGTGCTCGTAAGCCTTCAGGAAGGTTTCCTGGAGCACGTCCTCCGCGTCCTCGTCGTTCTGCGTGATGTTCTTGGCGACCCGATAGATCTTGCGGCTGTACTCCGATACCAGCGTCGAGAAAGCCGCCTGCTCCCCCGCCTGCGCGCGGGCCACCAGGGTCGACTCATCGAACGCCACGGGATTGGGAGTGGGAGTCAACCAGAAACCTCTCATTCAATATAGCAGTGGGTTTACCCCTCGGAGGCGCTCAAGAATGGCACGCTTGGGTTCGTTTGGTAATCTGATAAGTACCGATGATAATTTTCAGGTCACCCTTCCCGACGGAAGTGTCCAAAGTGTTCCCGCCGGAGCCGCGCCGATCGACGTCGCGCGTTCCATCAGCCCGCGCCTGGCCGACGACGCCTGGTCGCCAAGGTCAACGGCAATCTCTGGGACTTGAACCGGCCCTTCGAAGCCGACGCCAAGCTGCAAATCCTGACCCCCAAGAATCCCGAAGCGCTCGAAGTATACCGGCACTCGACCGCGCATCTCCTCGCCGCGGCGGTACTGGAACTGTTCCCGAAACCAAGCTCGGCATCGGACCCGCCATCGAAAACGGTTTCTATTACGACTTCCAGCGGCCCGAAGCCTTCTCTCCCGAAGACCTCGAGAAAATCGAGAAAAAGATGTGGGAGCTGCAGGCGCAGGACCTGCCCTATGAGCGCCAGTACATGGAGAAGGAAGAAGGTCTGAAGCTGTACGGCGACCAGCCCATGAAGTGCGAGCTGATTACCGAGAAAGCCGACGAAGTGTTTTCCGAATACACGCTAGGGAACCACTTCATCGATTTCTGCCGCGGCCCGCATCTGCCGTCGACCAAGAAGATCAAAGCGTTCAAGCTGCTCTCGATCGCCGGCGCATATTGGAAAGGCAACGAAAAGAACGCGCAGTTGCAACGCATCTACGGAACGTCGTTTTTCACCAAAAAAGAGCTCGACGAATATCTCGCTCGACTCGAAGAAGCCAAGAAGCGCGACCATCGCAAGCTGGGCCAGGAACTCGATCTCTTCAGCATCCAGGAACTCGCCGGACCCGGGCTGATTTTCTTCCATCCCAAAGGCGCGATCATTCGCAAGATCATCGAAGACTGGATGCGCGACCAATACCTGGCGCGTGGCTATGACTTGGTCTATACGCCGCACGTGATGCGCGCCGATCTGTGGAGGACCTCCGGCCACCTAAGCCATTACGCCGAAAACATGTTCGCTGGCATGGAGCTTGACGATGCCGAATACCGGCTGAAGCCCATGAACTGTCCGGGTCACATCCTGATCTATCGCGACCGTCTGCGCAGCTATCGCGAACTGCCGGTGCGGTACGGCGAACTGGGAACTGTCTACCGCTACGAGCGCAGCGGCACCATGCACGGCTTGCTGCGCGTGCGCGGCTTCACGCAAGATGACGCCCACATTTTCTGCGCGCCCGAACAGATCGAAGATGAAGTGGTGAGCTGCCTGGAGTTCGCGCTCGATACTCTGAAGACCTTCGGTTTCGAACAGTACGAAGCCGAGATCTCCACCTGGGATGGCGGCAAAAGCGGCAAGTACGACGGCGCTCCCGAGTTGTGGAGGCTTGCCGAGGACGCCTTGCAGCGCGCGGTCGATCGCCTCGGAATTAAAGCTCCTGTGATCCCCGACGAAGCCGCGTTCTATGGACCCAAGATCGATGTGAAGCTGCTCGACGCGCTGGGCCGTAAGTGGCAGCTCTCTACAGTGCAGTTCGATTTCACTTTGCCGCAGCGCTTCGGCTTGGAATATGTCGCCGCCGACGGCGCGCGTCATCAGCCCTTGATGGTGCATCGTGCGCTCTACGGCAGCATCGAGCGCTTCTTCGGAACGCTAGTCGAGCACTATGCAGGCGCGTTCCCGGTGTGGCTGGCGCCCGTGCAAGTGGTAGTGATGCCGATTACGGACCGCCAGCTCGATTACGCGAAGACCGTCCACGCGCGCCTCGAAGCGGCGGGTTTGCGCTCGCACCTCGACGACCGCAAGGAAAAGGTCAACCTCAAGATCCGCGAAGCGCAGTTGCAGAAAGTACCCTACATGCTGGTTGTCGGCGACCGCGAAGCCGAAGCCGGCACCGTGTCCGTGCGCCACCGCAAGCACGCCGATATGGGCGTCAAGCCGCTGGAGCAGTTTGTGGAAGACGTGTGCAAGCTGCGTCGAGTCGAAATCCGCGACGGAATAATCGCGCGAACTATTCTGAGCCCCACCACCGGCTTCATCGCCGACGCGGGGTTCACGCATTCGTTGACGCCCGCGCGCAATTGCACGTTCGGCTGCACCTACTGTTACGTGCCCACCATGCGCATCCAGGGCGGACTGCAGCCGGAAGATTGGCAGCGCTGGGGCCAGTTCACCACCTTCAAGAGCAACGCCGCGGACTTGCTACGTCGCGGGTTGCGTGCGCATCAGAGAATTTACTGTTCGCCGATGGTGGACCCCTATCAGCCCGCCGAAGAAAGCCAACAGATGATGCCGCGCATTCTGGACGCGCTACTCGAAGCGCCTCCGCGTGTGTTCGTCCTGCAAACGCGCGGCCCGCTGATCCGCCGCGATCTCGAACAATTACGAGCGCTCGCGCAGCGCACCACGCTGCGCGTGAGCTTCTCGATCACAACGAATCGTGAAGAAATTCGAAGACTGTACGAGCCGCTCTGCGCCCCGATCCCCGAACGTCTGGATGTGATCCGCGCGCTGCGCGCCGCCGGTATCGAAACCTATGCGACCCTTGCGCCGCTGCTGCCGTGCGATCCCGAAGAGCTAACGCGCTGCGCTCTCAAAGCCAGCGGCCGCGATTTAATCGGCGATCCGCTCCACATCCGCAGCAGCAAGCCCCGCGGCGCCACCACCCGCGAGGCCGCCTTCCGAGTGAGCGCCGCCCATCATCACCAGCAGTGGTTCGATGAGGAGTTCCAAGCCGAAATCGTCGAGCGCATCGAAGCACTCGCCCGCTCCCTCGGACACCGTTTCGCCACCGGACCCTCCGGGTTTGCGACATTGGCTCTATGAAGCTGCTCGAACACATCCTCGGCCGAAACCATTCCGGAGCCTGCGGTCAAAGCTGGATCGAGAATCCCGGCGGGGGCGAGTTGGCGTCACTCAATCCCAGCGACGGCAGCGAACTCGGGCGCGTCCGGCTGGCGGTGGAAGAAGACTACGACGAAGTGTTATGGGCGGCCACCAAAACTTTCGAGCGCTGGCGCATGCTTCCCGCACCGCAGCGCGGCGACATCGTACGTGAGATCGGCGATGAACTGCGCGCGGCGAAGGATGAGTTGGGAGACCTGGTCACCCTTGAAATGGGCAAGATCCTGGCGGAAGGAAAAGGCGAAGTTCAGGAAATGATCGATATCGCCGACTTCGCCACCGGCTTATCGCGCCAGCTTTACGGGCTCTCCATGCACAGCGAACGTCCCGGCCACCGCATGTATGAGCAATGGCATCCGCTGGGCGTGGTGGGCGTGATCAGCGCCTTCAACTTTCCGGTGGCGGTGTGGAGTTGGAACGCTTTGATCGCGATGGTATGCGGCGATACCGTGGTCTGGAATCCGTCGCTTAAAACGCCGCTCACGGCGATCGCGGTGCAAATGATCTGCAATCGTGTGCTGGAGCGCCGCGGCTGGCAAGGCGTCTTGAATCTGGTGATCGGGCGCGACCACGTGGTGGGAGAGCGCTTGATTCACGATCCGCGCGTGCCCCTCATCAGCGCCACCGGCTCCACGCGCATGGGCAAGCACATCGCTCCCATCATCGCGTCCGGCATGCGGCGGAGTCTGCTCGAACTCGGCGGCAACAATGGCGTCATTGTGATGGACGACGCCGACCCCGATCTAGTAGTGCGAGCCGTATTGTTCGGTGCGGTGGGAACGGCAGGTCAACGCTGCACCTCGCTGCGGCGTTTGTTCTTGCAGAAGGGCATCGCCCCGCGCATCACGGAGCGTCTGTTAGCCGCGTATCAGCAAATCCGCATCGGCGATCCGCGCGATCCCGCCACGCTGATGGGTCCTCTGATCGATAGCGAGGCCGTCGATAACATGCTGCGCGGCCTCGATCGCATTCGCGAGCAGGGCGGGGAAGTGCTCTGCGGCGGCAACCGCTTGCAGGATTGTTTCGTCGAACCCGCCATTGTGCGGGCGCATCCCGACATGCCGATCCTGAAAGAGGAAATCTTCGCGCCGATTCTCTACCTGCTGGAATTCGATACGCTGGACCAGGCCATCGCCTGGCACAACGATGTTCCGCAGGGGCTCTCCTCCGCGATCTTCACTGCCAATCTGAACGCGGCCGAAACTTTTCTGAGCGCGCGCGGCAGTGATTGCGGCATCGCCAATGTAAACATTGGCACCAGCGGCGCCGAAATCGGCGGAGCCTTCGGGGGCGAGAAAGATACCGGCGGCGGGCGCGAATCCGGCAGCGACGCCTGGAAGACCTACATGCGCCGCCAGACCGTTACCGTGAATTGGTCCGGCGAACTGCCGCTGGCCCAAGGAATCAAGTTCGATTTATAGTTACTTCTTGCTGGTGGTGACCGTGATACCGGGTTCTTTCATCAGTTCGCGGACGGTATCGCGGAGGATGCGCTCCGGCTTTTCGAGCAGCGGGTCGTTGCCGAACATCTGTACGCGCACGAAGCCCTTAGCATCTACGAACATGAGGATAGGGACGAAGGGGCGATCCTTGGGCGTGACATTCGCCAGCTTGATCAGGGCGGCGTGGTCGACATAACCGAACGGAAAGTTCAGCTGGTGCTGCGAAGCATATTTCCCGAAGGTTGCCGCGGCGTCCTCATCTCCCGCGGCCGCCACAATCCGCAATCCGCGCGGGCCCTGTTCCACCTGGAGCATCTTCAGAGTGTCGAGGACCGTGACGCAATGCTTGCAACTGATCGCAACCAAGGCCACCACCAGCGCCTTGCCGCGATAGGTTTTGAGATCCAGCTTCCTGCCGCCTGCCCCGGAAATGGGCACGTCCGGCAAGGGGCGGCCTGGCGGCAGGCCCGCGTAAGCCATCACCGTCAAGCCCAGAAGGAACACAACGCGACGTAGCATAACCCTCTATCTTAATTGATTCTCTACTTCCTCCAGCCAATCCGGGCGCTTCAAAACTTCGCGCGGACGGCTGCCGTCGGGCGGTCCGATAATGCCTTCGCGCTGCATCATGTCGAGAATGCGCGCGGCCCGGCCGTAGCCTAAGCGCAAGCGCCGCTGCAAGGTGGATGTCGACGCCTTGCCCTGCTCCAGCACCACGCGCACGGCGTCCTGGTACATCGGGTCCTGCGTGCCGTCGAAGTCTTCGGAGTCGGCGTCTTCGTCTTCGGCGGGAGGCGCCAGCAGGAAGGTCTGGTCATACTCGGGCGCAGCTTGCCGTTTCCAGAATTCCACCACGTCGTTGGTCTCGGACTCGCTCACGTAGGAGCCGTGCACGCGCACCAGGCGCGACGAGCCCGGCGGCAGGAACAACATATCGCCTCGGCCCAGCAGATGTTCTGCGCCCATCACGTCCAGCACCGTGCGGGAATCGACGCGCGTCGCCACGCGGAAGCTGATGCGCGACGGGAAATTTGCTTTGATCAATCCCGTAATCACGTCGACGCTGGGACGCTGCGTGGCCAGCACCAGATGCATGCCCACGGCGCGCGCCATCTGCGCCAGACGCGTGACGGTTTCTTCGACGTTGGCGCGTTCCAGCATCATCAAGTCGGCCAGCTCGTCGATCAGAATCAGGATGTAGGGAATCGGCTCCAACACCGGCTCGTCGGTTTCTTCCTCGAATAAACTGCGCGGCTGCGCCTGCAGCTGGCGCACTTTTTTGTTGTATTGATCGATGTTGCGGACGCCCAGTGACGCCAGCAGTTTCAAGCGCCGCTCCATTTCGAGTACGGCGTTGCGCAGCGCGTTGGTGGCCTTTTTGGGGTCCGTGATCACCGGCGTGAGCAAGTGTGGGATGCCTTCGTAGAGCCCGAATTCCAGGCGTTTCGGATCCACCATGATCATGCGCACCTGCTGCGGCGTGGCTTTGTACAGGATCGACATGATCAGCGAATTCAGCATCACGCTTTTGCCCGATCCGGTCGATCCTGCAATCAACAAGTGCGGCATCGAATCGAGCGCGGCGATCTTCATGCGCCCGTTGATGTCTTTGCCCAGCGCCACCGTCAAAGGCGACGCCGAGTTGTGGAATTCTTCCGATTCCAAAATCTGCCGAAGACTAATGACTTCGCGCTTGGAGTTCGGCACCTCGATGCCGACGGTCGGCTTACCTGGAATGCGCTCGATCAGGATCGATTCCGCCTGCAAGCCCAGGCACAGGTCTTCCGTTAGCGTGGTGATGCGCGAATACTTCACGCCGGCTTCGGGTTTGAACTCGAACGTGGTGACGACGGGTCCGGGGTTAATTTGAGTAACGCTCCCGCGCACGTTGAACTCTTCGAACTTGGCCTTGATCGCAAGCGCGGTCTCTTTCAATTCCAGACTGTCGAACTCGGTGCGCTCCGGCGGCTCCTGCAGCAGGCTGGTGGGCGGCATCTTAAAGGCTGAGCGCTGCTTGCGTGGCTCTGCCGGTGCCGATTTCGACGAGCTTCTGCGCTGAAATATCCACGGGTTCCGGCGGCGCCAGCTCGAACGGCGCGGGTTCGGGAGGCAGTTCCTCCAGCGTGCGGATGGGAATCTCTTCCATCTCCGCCACCGCCTCGCGTTCGATCACGTTCGGAACAAACGGCGGCCGCATGGGATCGTTAATCTCAGGCTGGTTGGGCGGCGGCGCGGGCACGGCTTCCGCCGGCCGCTGCTTGGCCGCCATGGCCCGTTTCAACGCGATCTTCTCGGCACGCTCCTTAGCAACCAGCGCTCGCTCTTCGCGCCACTTCTTCAAGCGCGCGCCCATACCGCTAAAGAGTCCCTTGAACCACGACGCCGGTACGCGGAACCACGGCGCCAGCTTCGACATTTCGAAGGTCGAGACCAAGTACAATCCCAAAATCCAGCACACCGTCGTGAACATGGCCGCTCCGGTCAGGTTCATCGAAGCGATCAGGTCGTCGGCCAGTATCGCCCCCACCACGCCTCCTGCCGGCAGCGTGTTCGCAATAGGATGCCAGTTGGCGCCGAATCCGAACGCCGCGCAGGAGGCGCCAACCAGCATTGCCGCTCCTACCACCTTGGCCCAGGGAGTTTGGATCGGCGACGACCGTACCCAATTCCACCCTAGCGCCAGAATCAGGATCGGGATCGCGTAAGCCGCGTACCCAAAGGCCTGCAATAGGAAATCGCCTAGAATCGCGCCCAAGCGTCCCATTAAATTGACGGGTTTGACCGCAAAAGTGGCGGTATTCCACGACGGATCCAAAGGATCATAGGAAGCCAGACTGATCAAAAAAAACAGTCCTGCGAATAGAAACACGACCGCGACGGCTTCATTAAGCCGGGGTCGTGAGGTGGGTCCTAAATAGTTCATCTCAACCGGTGAACCGGAAGAAATGGGCCAGAGCAATTATTATTATGCCAAAAATCACGCGGTACGCGACGAAGAAGGTCAAAGTACCGTGGCGCAGATAGTTCATAAAGAAACGGATGACCAGGCAGCCGGTGACCCCGCTGACCACGATTCCCACCAGCAGCGCCGTCCGCATGTCGGCCGGAATGCCGCCTTGGTGCTTCATCAGGTCGTAGAAATCCTTGGCCGCCGCCGCGCCGATGGCGGGGGTTGAAAGTAGAAACGAGAAGCGCGCCGCCGTGGCGCGGTCCAGATTCCGCAGCAGCCCGGCCGCGATGGTGACGCCGCTGCGCGAGGTCCCCGGCACGATCGACAGAACCTGCGCGAAGCCCACCGCCATAGCGTCCGTGAAACTCAAGTGCCCCAAATCTTTCTGCTTGCGGCCCGCATGATCGGCCCACCACAAAATCAGTCCCACCACGATCATCATGGCCGCGATCACGTCGGGTGTACGCCACACGGTTTCCGCGCGGTGCTGGAACAGATAGCCGAAGACACCGATGGGAATGGTTGCCGCCACCATCAGCCACAACAGTCCCGGATTGCGCGACAGCTCCGGATCATGTTCGCTGCGCATTCCCAGTCCTTGCGCGATCACCTGCACCCAGTCGCGGAAAAAGTAAATCAGAATCGCCGCCAGCGTGCCCACATGCAGCGCCACGTCGAAGGCCAGCCCGGGATCTTTCCAGCCAAACAGCCAGGGGATCAGGATCAGGTGTGCGGTGCTTGAAATCGGCAGAAATTCCGTGAGGCCCTGCACGACGCCGAGAATGATCGCTTCGATTAGAGACATAAACCACCGGTCAAAGGCATAAACCATCAAGCGTAACGCAACCTTAGGGTAAGCTTGTGAAGATGACGATCCTGCTCGCGGCCCTGGCACTCCTGCTGGCCGGATCGCTGGTGTATTCGGTGCTATCCGTGATCGCGGCGATCCGCTACCTGGCAGCGGTGCGTCCGCCCGCACCGCCCACGCCCGAACCTATTAGCGTGCTCAAACCGCTGGCCGGCCTCGACGACGGACTGGAACAGAACCTGCGCACATTCTTCACCCAGGATTATCCGCAATTCGAAATCGTGTTCGCCGTCCGCGAAGCGTCCGACCCGTGCGTGCCCCTGGTTCGCCGCCTCACAGCCGAGTACCCGCAGGTACCTTCGCAACTCCTGGTTGTCGGCGAGCCGCCCTATCCCCACGCCAAAGTTTACAGCCTGGCGCGCATGCTGGCCGAGGCCCGCCACGATCTGGTGGTGATGAGCGATAGCGACATCCGCGTGGGCCCGGATCTATTGAAGGTGATCGCCGCCGAATTCTCCGACGGCCGAACCGCGCTGGCCACCTGCCCCTATCGCGCCATTGCGGGCCGCAGTTTCTGGTCGCGGTTAGAGGCGCTAGGAATGAATACGAATTTCTGGCAGGGCGTGCTGACCGCGCGTCTGCTGGCCGGAATGAAGTTCGCCGTAGGGCCCACCATCGCGGGCCGCCGCCACGCCATCGAAGCCATCGGCGGCATCGAACGCGTGAAGGATTACATCGCGGAGGACTTCGACCTCGGGCGCTTGATGGCGCAATCCGGCCAGCGCGTGATTCTTTCTTCCTACGTGATCGAACACCGCATCGGCAGCGAGTCTTGCGCCAGGAATTTCACGCACCGCATCCGCTGGGGCCGCACCAGCCGCCGCTCGCGTCCGCTGGGCTACATCGGCCAGATCTTCACCTATCCGATTCCACTCGCGCTGCTGCTGTGCGCCGCGATGGGCCAAGCGTGGCCCCTGGTCGCCGTGGCTGCGTCTTTCCGCTACGCCTCCGCCTGGATGATTTCGCAAGTAGTCCTGGGCGCTCCGCTGAACTGGATTCTGTTGCCTGTCGAAGACGTGCTCGGCTTCCTATTCTGGATCGCCGGATTTTTCGGTAACACCATTACCTGGCGGGGACGAACTTACCGCATCGATCGCCAAGGCCGCGCGGTTGCCTGATAATGGAGGTGATGAGCGACGAAGCAGATCTCTCGCGGATCACGGTTCAGCGCTCCGGCGAAGCTTGTATCCGTGGATTGACGATTACCGTAGCGGACGTGTTGCATTGGCTCGCGTCTGGAAAGACGGAAGATGAAATCCTCGACGACCACCCAAATCTGGAGACCGACGATTTCCCGGCCGTGTACGCCTATGCCTCGCAGGCGCCTCGCAAACGCATATTGAACTGAAGCATTTATCGCGGCTTGATCGTCAACACGTTCTTCGCGTCCACTTTCCCGTATTGCATCGGAAAGCTACGTCCCGCGTAATAAGCGTCCCATTGATCCTTGTAATGCGAAGACAGCGGCTGGCCGGATTCCCCGGTCGCCAGGTTCGCGAAGGAATGATCCAGATCCGCCAGATCCACGATCATGCGTAGCGATGGGCCTAAGCGCCGGGTGTACTGCTTCACGGTCGTCGGTGCGCCACTCATGGGAACGGGGCCGATGTTGAAGTAGCCACCGATGAGCGGCAGGCGCCCCACCACCGGGTTCACAATTTGCAACGCTTGATATTGTCCGTAATTCCAGCGCGAGAGCTTCGATCCCTGGATCTTCTGTCCTTCTTCGATCGCTCCCACCAAGCAGCGCAACAGGAGCACGTTGTAGTTCGGGAACCAGTCCGCCGGACGCTCGCGCAGCAGCCGCTCGATCACACTCGGCGCCATGTAATCCTGATAAATTTCGCCGGAACCAGTGGCCGCGCGCTCTGCCACTCGCTTGCGTATCTGCTCGTACACCAGCGCCGCCAGCATAGGCGCGGCTTGGCCTTTTTCCATTTGCCCGTTCCACGTGCGCAGCACCGCGATGGCTTCCTGCGTCTGCGGGTTGGTGGGTTTCTCCGCATCGAACGCCGCCACCACTTGTTGCGCCACAAACTGATCGAAGGCGGAATACACGTCCGTCTCGACCCGCAACATCTCCTCGGCTTTCCATTTCGCGCGCGAGCCCAGCAGCGCACGCACTTGATTAGCGCGATACGGCGGCGCAAAATTGCCATCCACGCGGTAGGGATAATCCGCCGGAAAGGGATTCTGATTCGCACTCACGATCATGCCGGAGGTCGGGTTATAAGCACTCGGCAACTGCTCGAAAGGAATGAAGCCGGCCCACGCACAATCGGCTCCCTCGGCCGGAACATCGCCGGGGCAACTCTTGCGGATCGGCAACATTCCGGCCGCCTGATAGCCGATGTTCCCGTCGATATCGGCGTAAACAAAGTTCTCCCCCGGGCCGCCAAAGTGTTCGAGCGCGGCGCGGAACTCGCCCCAGTTATGAGCTTGATCGATCGCCAGAAAAGGAAAGGAGAAGCCGCCGGTTTCCGCCGCGGTCCAGTGCAGCGCAAACTGTTCGCGCCCGTCCGCCACGAACAGCGGGCCGTCTTTGGTGAGCCCGCTGGTGATCGGTATGAGCTTCGCGTCTTTGACGGCGATCGCATCCTGCTCCACGCGCATGTTGACGCCCGCCGGTTCGCGGACTAGATCCTGGACGTCGAACTGCAAATTGGTCACGCCCCAGGCGATACGGTCGTTGTGCCCGATGACCACGGCCGGCAGCCCGATAATGGCGGCGCCGGTTACGTCGAGTCCAGGCGCTTTCAGATGCACCAAATACCACGGCGAGGGAATCGCGAACTCCAGGTGCGGATCGTTCGCGAGAATCGGTTTGCCGGTCACCGCGTGCGATCCCCCCAGCGCCCACGCGTTCGATCCCGGCTGCGGCTCGTGACCGGTGCGCACCGGGAACAAATACTCTACCTTGGCGCGCTCGCCCGTCGCCAGCATCTTTTGCTTCAGCAATTCGCCGCGCCAACTATTGGAAAGAGCCCGGTACATCTCGAGACCCGCCAGCATGCAGTCCCGCACCGACCACGGACGCGGATCGTAGCGCAGCAGCGTGAACTCCAGCGGCAGGCGGTCGCGATGCGTCTCGATGAAATAATTGATGCCGCGCGCAAAGGCCGCCATCACCGCGCGTTCCTCCGGCTTCAATGACTTTTCCTGAGCCTCTGCGACCTCACGCAAGTTCATGCGCCGGGCTTCTTGATCGGATTCGACTGCCGCGGGGCCCACCACTTCCGCGAGTTCGCCCGCCGCACGACGCCGCATCCCATCCATCTGCCACAGACGGTCCTGCGCCATGGCGTAGCCTTCGAGGAAAATAGCGTCCTGCCACGACGCCGCCTGGATGTGCGGCGTGCCCTCGGCATCCCGGGCAATACGGGCTTCGGCTGAAATCGGCGCGCTGATTTGCCCGGACGTCTGCGCCAGCGGCCGCCAGGCGTACCAGTAGCCCCCCGCGAGAAGCGCGATCACCAAAACCGCTATGCTCAGATTAAGTAGCCGTAGCAGGCTGGAAGCGCGCGTGGTCTCGGATCCGTAGTGCGCGTTCTCCGGTAAGCTCACTGCTTTCGATTGTAGCGAATCGTCTTCCGGCGCCTATGTCCCTGCGGCTCATCTTGCTCGTTGCCATCGTCGCCCTGAACGGGTTCTTCGCCGCCGCCGAGGTTGCGCTGGTTTCGGTGCGCCGTTCACGCCTCAACGAGCTTGCCGAGCAAGGCAACGCCTCCGCGCGCGCCGCTCTCGGATTGCTCGCGAACCCCGGCCGCCTCTTGAGCGCCACCCAAGTGGGTGTCACGCTGGCCAGCCTGGGACTCGGCTGGGCCGGTGAAGACACCGTCTACCAGATCCTTCTCTCGTGGTTCGAGCCTTGGATCGCTCCCCACGCCGCCGCGATTCCGTGGCTGCACGGATTCAGTTTCGCGGTAGCGTTTCTGTTGATCAGCTTCGTCCACGTGGTTGTTGGCGAAGTGGTGCCAAAGAACCTGGCGCTCGAAAAAGCCGACAAGCTTGCGCTGCTGGTGGCCACACCGCTATTGATTTTCCGGCGCATGTCGGCGCCCTTCGTTTTCGTGATCGACCGCACTTCGAGCGCTCTCTCCCACCTGCTGGGCCTGCGCGGCGGCCATATCGGAGGCGGCCACTCGTCCGAAGAACTGAAATTCATCGTCGAAACCAGCCATCATGAGGGTCATCTCGAAAGCTTCGAGCAGGAAGCCATTAATAAATTGCTCGAACTCAAGGGAGTCAACGCGCGCGAGATCATGACCCCGCGGCGAAAGATCGTTTCGGTTTCGGTCGGCGCGAGTTTGGATGACTTGCTGCGCCTGACCATGCAGCACAAATACTCGCGCCTGCCGGTGTACGAAGGCAGTCCGGAACAAATCATCGGCATCCTGCATTATAAGGATCTGGTGCGCGCCTGGCAGGAACGCAAGGCCGCCACGGATCGCCGCCAGATCCCGCGCCCGTTCCGCCTGCGCCCGTATCTGCGCAAGCCGTTAGTGGTGCCGGAGACCAAGCCTCTGCACCAGTTAGTCGATGAGTTTCGCAATCAGCACACGCATCTGGCGATGGTCGTCGATGAGTTCGGCACTTTCACCGGCTTGGTCACGCTCGAAGACGTGCTCGAGCAAGTCTTCGGCGAGATTGCCGATGAGCATGACGTGCGTCTCGCACTGCCGGTAGCCGGAGCGCCCATCGTCGAGCTCGACGGCAGCACCAGCATCCGCGATTTGAGTTCGCAATACGGCATCGAACTGCCCGGCGACGCCGGCTTTGAAACGCTCGCTGGATTTCTGCTGCATCAGTTCGGCTACATCCCGGTGACGGGCGAGTCTGTGATCCATGACGGCCGCACCTTTATCGTCGAATCGATGGATCGCAACCGCATTGCTCGCGTGAAGATCCTCAGTTCGCAGCCGGCCGACGCCAGCACAGCTCCCTGAAAGTCTGAATGCCCGGCGACATTTCCCTGTTGTTTATTGAACTAGGCGCAGTGATTGTGGGGTTGGCTATGGCGGCGCGCCTGTCCAGTAGCCTGGGCTTCTCGACAATTCCCTTGTACCTGCTGGCAGGTCTGGCGTTCGGTAAAGGCGGACTCGCGCCCCTTCCGCTCAGCCAGGGCTTCATTCACATTGGCGCCGAAATCGGAGTTCTCCTGCTGCTCTTCATGCTGGGCCTCGAATACACCGGCGAACAATTGAAACAGCAGTTGCAAACCGGATTGCCCGCCGGATTGGTGGACTTGGCGCTGAACTTCCCGCCTGGCGTGATCGCCGGTTTTCTCCTCGGCTGGAGTCCGCTTGCCGCCGTGCTGCTGGGCGGCGTCACCTATATTTCTTCTTCCGGCGTGATCGCGAAAATCCTGGCTGATGCGGGGCGCTTGAACAATCCCGAGACTCCCGCTGTGATGTCCGTACTAGTGCTTGAAGATCTGACGATGGCCGCTTATCTGCCGCTGATCGCTGTCCTGATCACCGGCGGCACCGTTCAAGTGATGATCACTTCGGTCGCCATCGCCATCACACTGGTCTCGCTAGTGCTGTTCGTCGCCATCCGCTATGGTCAGAGCCTCAGCCGTTTCGCCGCGCATCAATCCGACGAGGTGATTCTGCTGTCGGTACTCGGCACAGTGTTGTTAGTCGCAGGACTCATGCAACGCCTGCAAGTCTCGGCCGCGATCGGCGCGTTTCTGGTGGGCACCGCAATCTCCGGCCCTATCGCGGAACAATCGCACCGCCTGCTCGCGCCCTTGCGTGATCTTTTCGCCGCCACTTTCTTTTTCTTTTTCGGACTCGAAATCGATCCCGCCAGTTTGCTTCCCGTGCTCCCCGCCGCCATCGCTCTAGGCCTTTGCACGGCTCTCACGAAAGTCGGCGCCGGGTATTGGGCCGCTCGCCGGCAAGGTATCGACCCCGCAGGACGCTGGCGAGCCGGCGCCGTCCTAGTCGCCCGCGGCGAGTTTTCCATCGTCATCGCCGGCTTGGGAGTCGCCCTCGAACCGCGTCTCGGCCCCTTCGCCGCCGCTTATGTATTGCTGTTGGCCATCGGCGCACCCATCCTCGCCCGCCTTGTAAAATAGCGCTGGCCGAAAACCACCACGGACGGTTGCACTCGGCCATTGCCGAACTTGCAGATAACTTGTTTTCATGCGTTTAGCAGTGGCAAGCGAGTTGCAGTCTAAGAGAGCGTGAAAGGGAGGCAGCCAATGAAAAAGAATCGGATTGCAACGGGTTTTTTAGCAGGCGCTTTGATGCTTGCGGGATTGTTCTTTAGCGCCGGTACTGCTAACGCGCAGCGGATCGGAATTGGGATCGGCGTAGGCGGGATCGGCGTAGGCGTGGGCCCGGGATATTATGCCCCTCCACCGCCCCCGGTTTACGCAGCCCCCTATCCGGGCTATGCGTGGACGGCTGGTTACTACAATCCCTACGGCGTTTGGGTCAACGGATTCTGGGGACCCCGCTATGGTTATGGCTTCGGACGCCCCTTCGTAGGCCCACGCGGCTTCGTCGGCGGAAGAGCCTTTGTAGGTGGACACGGCGGCTTCGTCGGTGGACGAGCCTTCGTAGGTGGACACGCCGGCTTCCGCCGGTAACGGAACAGTTTCTTATGGATTGGGTCGCCCAGTAAAAATTGCCGGGCGGCCCTTTTTTCGCCCGATGTGTTTACAATAATTTAGCTAATGGATCGAGAAATGCATTTAGTGCCATCAAGACGTGCAGGACAAACAAAATAGGAGAGGAAAATGAAAAAACTACTTGCAGCTATGCTGTTGACAGCGGGGCTTGGATTCGGTCAGGTCTCTCTTGGTATCCGCATCGGGCCGCCCCCGGCTCCGCGCGTGGTGCGGGTTCGCCCGGTTGTGCCCGGACCCGGCTACTTCTGGGTAGACGGTTATTGGTATCCCGATGGCGGCCGCTACCACTGGCACGAGGGTTACTGGACTCGCCCGCCGTACGCAGGCGCCCATTGGGTGGGGCCACGCCATGAAGGCGGAATGTTCTATGCAGGATTTTGGGACGGACCTCGCGGACGCTTCGAACACGATCATAAGTGGGATCGCGATCATGACCGCCGCGACTTCCGCGAAGATCACCACTAAAACATGAATAGATCTTAGTGTTTGACTGGAGCCGGGATCAGCATCCGGCTCCATTTTGTTTTACGTTTGTTTACGTTGGAGCGTGCGGCTGAGTCTCGTCCACACAGACCTATCTTTTGGACTATCAGTGGCGGATCCGGGCATTTCCGCACCTATCTTTCGATAAACCCCGAAAAATCCACCACTTTTCCGGATACAATCAGGGCAACATGGGTGTCTCCTCCGAGCACCCTCCGGAAGAGGGGACGTCGGAACTTTCCGCGTTCCCCCTTCTCTTCCTTCCCCGCCACGCCAAGTTGACCCGCACTCGATTCCTGTGTTACCGTAATTTTTCGGGCGACGTCGTCGTACACGTCTTTCTGAAGTTAGCTCCGTTCCCTTACCAAACAACCTGATGGTACAGACTCTGCACGCACTCGCTGGGATACTGCTGAAATCTATCCCAACTATTGTCCTGCTCCTTTTCCTCTACTTCTATTTAAAGGTGATGCTTTTCGGGCCGTTGACCCGGATGCTGAAACAGCGGGAAGAGCTGACGGCCGGGACGCGGCATGCGGCGCAGAAGAGTCTGAAGGACGCCGAGCGTAAAGTTCAGGAATACGAAGCCAAGATGCGGGAGGCTCGCGCGGAAGTGTATCGCGAGCAGGAAGAGACTCGCAAGAACTGGCTGGCGGATCAAACGGGCCAAGTGGAGGGTGCTCGCGAGCGCACCGGGCACGCCGTCCAGCAAGCCAAGGAACAGATGACGATCGAGATCACCGCCGCGCGCGAGAGTCTGACGGCATCCGCTGGAGCTCTGGCGGATGAGATCGCCACCGCGATGCTGGCGAGGAGAGTGTGATGAAGCGGATTTCGTCACTCGCGATGCTGCTGCTGGCGGGCGCTGCGTGGCTGAGCGCGCAAGAAGGCGGAGCAATTCCGGAACCGGCAGCCGGTTGGAGGTGGGCGAACTTCGTGATCCTGGTAGCGGGGTTAGGCTACCTGCTCGCCAAGATTCTGCCCCCGCTCTTCAAATCGCGCACCGAGGAAATTCAGAAGGGCATCGCGGAAGCGCGCGCCATCAAACAGGACGCCGATAAACGCGCCGCCGACGTAACCGCACGCACGGCCACGCTGGGCGCCGACATCGAGCGTTTCCGTGTGGAAGCCAAAGCCGAGATGCAGCAGGAAGGCGAACGCATCCGCCAGGAGACGGCCGCGCAGATCACCCGCCTGGAACATCAAGCGCAGCAGGAAATCGAAATGTCCGGCAAAATCGCGCGCCGCGAACTGAAGAGCTACGCGGCGAAGCTGTCGCTCGATCTGGCGGAGCAGCGCGTGCGCGAACGGCTGGACGCGAAGGCCGAGCAAGGCTTGGTCGACGCCTTCATTCAGGATCTAGAGCGGGAGTCAAAAAGCTAAATGATCTCGGTCGTGGCAGCGCGTTACGCGAAGGCACTCGCCGATGTGGTGACAGCCGGCGTGCATGCGTCGAGCGCCGCGCAGGCCGATCCCGCCGCGATTACGGCGCAGCTGCAAGCCGTGGACGAGATGATCGCATCATCCAACGAGTTGAAGAACGCCTTGGCATCGCCTGCTGTAGCTCCGTCGCGCAAGCGTGCCGTGATGGCGCGGCTGATCGCGCCCATGAATTTATCCGCGCAGGTACGCAATTTTCTGTTTGTAGTGATCGACCACCGGCGCGTGCACCAACTGAAATCGATCATCGAAGCTTTTGAAAATCTCGCCGACGAGCGTTTGGGTTATGTGCGGGCGGATGTGGCCAGCGCGCAGGCTTTGCCGGAGGCGCAGCGCGCGGCTCTGGAAGTGCAGCTTTCGCGGCTGGCGGGCAAGAAAACCAGGCTGCGGTACTCCACCGATCCGGCGCTGGTCGGGGGCGTGGTGGCTAAAGTAGGCTCCACTGTTTATGATGGCAGCGTCCGCGGGCAGTTGGAACGTCTGCGGGTAAAACTGGGGAGCCAGTAGGCTCTCCGCTCAAAAAGGAATTATGGCTCAGATTCGGGCAGATGAAATCTCGCGCCTGCTGCGCGAGGAGATCGAGAACTACGAGAAGGCGGTCAACGTCGCCGAAACCGGCTCGGTGATTTCCGTCGGCGACGGAATCGCGCGCATCTACGGCCTCGAAAACGTCATGGCCGGCGAGTTGATCGAGTTCAAAGGCGGCGTTTCCGGCATCGCCTTGAACCTTGAAGAAGATCAAGTCGGCGCCGTGCTCTTGGGCGAAGCGTCCGGCATCATGGAAGGCGACGAAGTTCGCCGCACCGGCCGCATCATGAGCGTGCCGGTAGGCGAGGCCATGATTGGCCGCGTCGTCGACGCGCTCGGCAAACCCATCGACGGCAAGGGTCCCATCGAAACCAAGGCTTTCAACGCCATCGAGCGCATCGCACCCGGCGTAGTCGACCGGCAGCCGGTGAAAGAGCCGATGCAGACCGGTATCAAAGCCATCGACGCGATGGTACCGATCGGCCGCGGACAGCGCGAGCTGATCATTGGCGACCGCCAGACCGGCAAGACCACAGTCGCGCTCGACACCATCATCAATCAAAAAGGCGGCGACGTCATTTGTATCTACGTCGCGATCGGCCAGAAGCGATCGACCGTAGCGCAGGTGGTGAAAACGCTTGAAGACTACGGCGCCATGCAATACACCATCGTGGTGGCGGCGACCGCCTCTGATCCCGCGCCCATGCAGTACCTGGCTCCGTACGCGGGTTGCGCGATCGGCGAGTATTTCCGCGACAGCAGCCGCCATGCGCTGTGCATTTACGACGATCTGTCAAAGCACGCCGCAGCGTACCGCGAGATTTCGCTGCTGCTGCGCCGTCCCCCTGGGCGCGAAGCGTTCCCCGGCGACGTGTTCTATCTTCATAGCCGCTTGCTGGAGCGCGCGGCCAAGTTGTCGGCCGACAAGGGCGGCGGTTCGCTAACCGCTCTGCCGTTCATTGAAACGCAGGCGGGCGACGTTTCCGCGTACATCCCTACCAACGTGATTTCGATCACCGACGGCCAGATCTATCTCGAATCCGATTTGTTCAACGCGAATATCCGTCCTGCGATCAACGTAGGTATTTCAGTAAGCCGCGTTGGCGGCAACGCGCAGGTGAAAGCCATGCGCCAAGTGGCGGCAAGTTTGCGCTTGAATCTGGCGCAGTATCGCGCGCTGGCAGCCTTCGCGCAAATGGGCTCGGATCTCGACAAGACCTCGACCGCGCAGCTCACGCGCGGCAGCCGCATGGTGGAAATCCTAAAGCAGGGCCAGTATTCGCCGGTGCCTGTCGAAAAACAAATCCTGATTCTTTACGCCGGAACCGAGGGGATCCTGGACGATCTGCCACTCGACCAATGCCGTGCCTTCGAAGAAGGCGTATACAAGTTTGTCGAGAACGCGCATCCCGGAATGCTTTCCACTATTCGCGAGAAGAAAGCGCTCGACGACACGCTGAAGGGACAGATGACCGCGGCCTTGGGCGAATTCAAGACCCGCTTCGTCGAGGAACAAAAGTCCAAGTAAAATGCCGAGTCTAATCGACATCCGGCGGCGCGTCCGTTCGATCCGCAACACGCAGCAGATCACCAAGGCCATGAAGATGATCTCGGCCGCGCGGCTGCGTAAGGCGCAGGAGCGCGCGCTGGCGGCGCGTCCGTACGGCAAGATGCTGCGCGAGATGCTGGCGAACGTGGCCTCGGCCGCGAGCCAGAATCCGGATGCCGGCGGGAATCCGCTGCTGGCCGTGCGACCCGAGAAGAAGATCCTGGTGGTAGTGGTGACAGCCGATCGCGGACTCGCCGGCGGGTTCAATGCCAACCTTTTGAAGCTGGCCCAGCGCTTCGTCAACGAACATCGCGACGCCGAGCTGACCTTCGAACTGATCGGCCGCAAAGGCCGCGATTATTTCCGCAAACGTGAAGCGCGCATCTCCGGCGAACATCTGGACATGATGCGTTCGCTCAACTTGGCTTATGCGGATAAGATCGCCGACGCCATCATCGAGCGCTTTTCGAGCGGCGAGATCGATGCCGTCTACCTGTTCGTCAATGAATTTAAGAGCGTGATGGCTCCGACGCTGATCGGAAACTCGCTTGCTGCCGATTGAAGTCCCGAAATCGCAGGAGCAAGTGGATTACATCTACGAACAGAAGCCCGAAGAACTGCTGGGCACGCTGCTGCCGCGCTACATCAAATTGCAGGTGTATAGCGCGCTGCTCGAATCGGTAGCGGCCGAGCACGCGGCGCGCATGACGGCCATGGACGCCGCGAGTTCGAACGCGTCCGACGTGATCGACAAACTGACTTTGTACATGAACCGCGTGCGCCAGGCGAGTATCACGCGCGAGATTATCGAAATTGTGAGCGGCGCGGCTGCTCTGGACTAAAGCGAGGTTTCTATGAGCGTAATCGGAAAAGTGATCCAGGTGGCCGGGCCGGCCGTGGATATTGAGTTCCCTGAGGGACAGATTCCTGTCATCCGCACGGCGATCCGCATCACCAGCGAAGGCTACAAAGTTCCCGACCCCATCGACATCATCTGCGAAGTGGCGCAGCACATCGGCGAGAGCCGCGTGCGCACCATCGCGCTGCAGCCGACCGACGGTCTGGTGCGCGGCATGAAGGCCGAGAGCCTGGGCCAGCCTGTAACCGTGCCTGTCGGCAAAGAAACGCTCGGCCGCGTGCTGAACGTGATTGGCGAGCCAGTCGACAAGATGGGTCCGGTCAACACCGCGAAGCGTTATCCGATTCATCGCCAGGCCCCGGCCTTCGATGAGCAGGCGACCGAGTTGCAGATGTTCGAGACCGGCATCAAGGTTGTCGATCTTCTCGAACCGTATTTGCGCGGTGGCAAGATCGGCTTGTTCGGCGGCGCGGGCGTCGGTAAGACCGTCATCATTCAGGAGCTGATCAGCAACCTGGCGCAGAAACATGGTGGCGTGTCAGTATTCGCAGGCGTCGGCGAGCGTACGCGCGAGGGCAATGACTTGTGGTTGGAATTCCAGGAGTCCGGCGTTATCGATCCGCATGACTGGCGCAAATCCAAATGCGCGCTGATCTACGGACAGATGACCGAGCCCCCCGGGGCGCGTTTGCGCGTCGCGCTGACGGCCCTCACCGTCGCCGAATATTTCCGCGACGAAGAAAATCAGGACGTACTGCTGTTCATCGATAACATTTTCCGTTTCACGCAGGCGGGTTCCGAAGTATCCGCGCTGCTGGGCCGCATGCCCAGCGCGGTGGGTTACCAGCCCAACCTGGCGTCCGAGATGGGCGACTTGCAGGAACGCATTACCTCGACCAAGAACGGTTCGATCACGTCGGTGCAGGCAATTTACGTGCCCGCCGACGACTACACCGATCCCGCGCCGGCCACCACCTTCGCCCACTTGGATGCGACCACGAACCTTTCGCGATCGATCTCGGAGTTGGGCATATATCCCGCCGTCGATCCTTTGGCATCGACGTCGCGCATTCTGGATCCGCGCGTCATCGGCGAAGAGCACTACAACGTGGCGCAGCAAGTGAAGCAGATTCTGCAGCGTTACAAAGATCTGCAGGACATCATCGCGATTCTGGGCGTCGACGAACTCTCCGACGAAGACAAGGCCACGGTCGCGCGCGCCCGTAAAATTCAGCGCTTCCTGTCGCAGCCGTTCACCGTCGCCGAAGCGTTCACTGGCTTGAAGGGCAAGTACGTGAAGGTCGCCGACACCGTGCGCAGCTTCAAGGAAGTGGTGGAAGGCAAGCACGACGAAATTCCGGAGCAGGCGTTCTACATGAAGGGCTCGATCGACGACGTGCTCGAAACCTGGGAAGAAATGAAGAAGAAGGGTTAACCTTCCGTGGCTGACACTTTCCAAATCGATATCGCGACGCCGGAGAAACTGGTGCTCGCAGCAGCAGGCCGACTCGGCGCAGATTCCGGGCAAGGATGGCTACATGGGCATCCTGCCGGGCCACGCCGCACTGCTCAGTGAACTGGCCGAGGGCACACTTTCGGTGACGCTGAAGGGGCAGACGCAGAGTTTCCAGGTCACCGGCGGCTTCGTCGAAGTCCGCGACAATCACGTTCGCGTGCTGGCGGATAAGGCCGAATAAATCTACTTGATCGCCAACGCATTCGGCGGCGATGCAATGCCGCCTTCGAGATTCATGGGCGCAGACGTGATCAGGAATTCGTAACGCCTGTCACGCGCGCAATCCTCTGCGAGCGGCGCTAATACGAATAATTCACCCAGCGGCAATCCCAACAAAGGCAGCGTCAGGTAATGCAGGGCGTTTTCATCGCCTAAATCGAAGGGCAGCGATTCGACCGCGGGATTATCCGCGCCGATGGCAGCCACGCGGTGATCCCACAGCCAGGCGGCAATCTCGCGGCTGCGCTCAATACCGATCGACTTCACATCTCCAAACTTGTTCATCGATTGCTTTTGCTGTGCGGTGCTGTTTTCGTAAGCTTCCATCCATCCGGTACGCACCAGCACGATGGACCCTGGCTTGAGCGTTGTCCCCTGTGCCGCGAGGGCAGCCTTCAGCTCCGCAAGCGTATAGGTATCGGGCGAGAGCGGGTCCACCGGAGTGCCTCGCGACTTGCGATACCCGAACGCGTCGATCAGCACGCCGCGTCCGGCGAATTTATCGGACCAGTTGTGGATGCTGAGGCGCCCGCCCGCGCCGGACTTGATCTCGCCCGGCTTTACGCCGCCATAGAAGCATTCGTATTTGAAGTGCCCGACGTGCGCCAGGCCATCCCACTGGCTGCTCTCCTGGGTGTTGTAGTTGTCGAGCACATCGTCGTTCGCAAATGGTCCCAGCGGATGAATCCTATGCGCCACCGCGTTGCGGCCGAATAGCGGAGGCTTCGCGAAACCGATTTTGGCGTCAAGACGAAAGATTTTTCCGGATTGCACCAGGCGCGCCGCGTCCACCAGGCCTTCCGGCGTCAGGAAATTCAAGCAGCCGAGTTCGTCGTTTTCGCCGAACACGCCCCACGACGCTCCCGCAGGGGCGCCGGGTTTGACCGGTAATTGGTGATAGGTTGGAAGCTTGTCGAAGTCCATCGAGATAACAGTATAATGCGGCGCGACAGTGGAGGTGACTTGTGCAAATCGATCCTGAAGATTTCAAGCGGCATTACGCGCTGCTGTCGGACGCGGCGCTCTTAGAGATCGATCGCGATGAGTTGGTGGATGTGGCGCGCGCGTGCTACGACGCCGAACTAGCCGAGCGTAACTTGGCGCTGGAAGATCCGCAACCCAGCGCGCCCGCGATGGAGACCACCGAAACTCCAGCGGACGGTGACCTGCAATTGGTTGGGACCTTCCTCTCGATGGACGAAGCGAACTTCGCGCGCGGCCTCTTGCAGTCGGCCGACGTACCTTGTTCCTTAGAGAACGAGTTCTCGGCAGCGTACAGCGGCGCCGGTGCGCTGCGTCTGCTGGTGCCGGCTGTGGCGTACGACCGCGCCTGCGAGATTTTAGAAACGGAGATCAGCGAAGAAGATCTGATCGCGCAGGCGGAAGCGGAAGCGTCGGAAGACTCCCCAGAATCGTGAGCACGCGACCCGCTATAATCTAACATCCGATGGCAATAGATTGGTTCCCACTGTGGTTGAGCTTGCGCGTGGCAGTAGTGTCGACTGCGCTCGCTTTCGCCGGAGGTTTGTGGATCGCCTATCTGCTGGCCAACCGCCAATTCCGCGGCAAAGACGTGTTGGACGCGGCGGTGACTTTGCCGCTGGTTCTGCCTCCCACCGTGCTTGGTTACTACTTGCTGGTGCTGTTGGGGCGCGCGAGTCCGCTGGGGAAACTCTGGGAAACCATCTTCGGATCACCTCTGGTCTTTACATGGAAAGCTGCGGTGGTGGCGGCGCTGTTGCATGCGCTCCCGCTCCTGGTGAAGTCGACGCGGGCAGCGCTCGAAAGCGTAGATCGCAATTACGAGCGTGCGGCACGCAACCTCGGCGCGTCGGAATGGAAGCTGTTCTGGCGCGTGACACTGCCGCTCGCATGGCGCTCGATCTTCGCGGCTACGGCACTGGCCTTCGCGCGTGCACTAGGCGACTTCGGCGTGACGTTGATGGTGGCTGGCAATATTCCGGGACGCACGCAGACAGTGGCGGTGGCGATCTACGAGGCCGTCGAATCCGGCAACGGCGCGGTGGCGAGAACTTTGGTGTTGGTAGTTTCAGTGGTTGCGTTGGTCCTGTTGACGCTAGCGAATCGCCTGAGCCCCAACCGGGTTTGAGATGCTGCAGGCACGGCTCCGCAAATCTTTCGCTCCTAAACCCGATTCCGCGGGCTTCACGCTCGACCTCGAATTCAAGGCCACCGCCGGCGTAACCGTGCTGTTCGGCCCCAGCGGGGCGGGTAAAACGCTGGTGCTCGATTCGATCGCGGGATTCGTACAGCCCGACGAAGGCCGCATCTTGCTCGAAGACGACATCCTTTACGACGCCGCCGCGGGAGTCCATCTGGCGCCGCAAAAACGCAATTGCGGCTACGTGTTTCAGAACTACGCGCTGTTTCCGCACATGACGCTACGCGAGAATCTGGCGTTCGCAGCGGAACGGCGGCCGCGCCTGGAGCGGCACCGGCGCGTCAACGACATGCTGGAGAAATTCCGCCTGGACGAAGCCGCGGGACGGCGTCCGCATGAGGTTTCCGGCGGTCAGCGCCAGCGCTGCTGCATCGCACGCGCGTTGATCGGCGAACCGAAGCTGCTGCTGCTCGACGAGCCTGCGACAGGACTCGACGCCGTTCTGCGCGCGGAGTTTTATGAAGCGTTGCGGCAAGTCCGTAGTGAGTTCGCCACACCCATGCTGCTGGTAACGCACGATCTCACGGAGTGTTTCGAGTTAGGCGAAGAAATGCTGATCCTGCACGGCGGCAGGATCGTACAGAAGGGCACACCGCGCAGCGTGCTCGACGAACCCGCGAATCTAGAAGTCGCACGCCTGCTGGGCGCTTTCAATTTACTGGACAGCGAAATTCGAACGCTTGATCCCGGCCGCAACACCAGCCGGCTGCAAGTCGGTGAGTTCGAACTCGAAGGCCCGTACTTCCCGGGCCACTTAAAAGGCGACCGCGTAACTCTGTGCGTGCGCCCGGAGCAACTCAAGGTCTTCGCGCGCAACGGTAAGCCCGGTCCGAATCAGATTCCGGCGGACCTGCTACGTGCCGTCGAGCGCCCTCACGGCATGCGTCTGGAGTTTTCAGGCGGCGGCATTCCGGGACCGGTGCGCGTTACCGTGTCGCGCACCGAATATCAGAACCAGCGCGATAACCGCGAATGGGTGATCCAGTTCCCCAACGACGCGCTGCGCGTGTTGTAGCGCCTAATAGCGCCAGCTCTTAAGATCCGCACCGGGCGGCGCTGTCTTCTGCATGCGTTCCAGCATCTTCGACAAATACATGGTGTTGTAGTGCAAGCGCGACAGCGCATTCGGCAGTGAAGGATCGCCGTTCCAGCAATGCTCCGCACGATCGCCATACTTCACCTCTCCGTCGTAAGGCGGGTCTTTCGTCTGCTTGAGAAAGTCTTCGATGTAGTACACGGCGTCGTTCAGGAAATAAGTGTCCGCGCTGCCCACATATAGATGGATCTTGCCTTGCAGCTTCGGCCCGAGGGTCGACCAATCGCGCTGTAGAATATGGCTCAGGTCGTAGTGTTCCCGCCAGTATTGCGCCACATCAGGATGAATCTCGCCGGTTTTCTTGTCGAAGATTTCCTGCGGATAACCATCGGCGCCCACCGGCGAATACACCGCTTGCCAGATATCGAACTGTTCGCCGGAGCGCCCGTGTGACCCCAGCGCCAGCTCATAGGCGTTCAAGTCGCGCGTGGTGGCAGTGACATGGCCTAGGTAATCCCGCATCCCCGGCTGATCGATTTCTTTGTGCGCCCCGATCAGCACGAAGGCGTTTTTATCGCTATACAAATTAATGGTGGTGTAAGCGCGAAAATCCACGGGATCGGGGCAGGCTGCGAACGCGCCGTTATAATGCTCGGGATAGAACATCTGCACCGCCAGCGCTTCCCACCCGCCCGTTGATCCGCCGTATAGGAACCGCGCCCAACCTTGGCCGATAGCGCGGAATTGCTTTTCGATCGCGGGAATCAATTCAGTTTCAATGGCATCGCCATACGGCCCGAGGTTCGCGGAGTTCACTGCGTAGGAATCGTCATAGTAAGGATTCGCATGCTGAATCTCCACCACTAAGAAGCGCGGAAAGCCGGGCGCGATCCACTCCTGATAAAACTTGTAGGCTTCTTCCTGTTCGATGCGATTGTAGCCGGCCAGATGAAAGCGCTCGCTGTAAACCGGCTTCAAGTTAGGATCCGGCGGCTCGGTGCGAAAGCCCGAAATGTCTTCCGGAAAATGCCCGTGAAAAACCGCCAGCGGATAGCGCGCTTCAGGATGCTCGTCGAAGCCTTCCGGAACCAGAATATTCGCGCCCAAGAATATCGGCCGTCCCCAGAAACGCGTAAGCAATTGCGATTGGATGCGGATGTGGCGCGTATATCTGGTATCTTTCGGTGCGGCAATGGGCGGGATTTCTTCGGTCAACGAAATCGCAACCGGCTCTCCGCCATTCGCCCCGATGACGATCTTGCGCGCCTTGCTGTAGAGATTCCCCGGCGCGAGCTGCCAATGTTGTCCTTCACCGCGATCCATCGGCAATTTGACGGTGTGGCCGTCAGCGCGATGGAAGGTTTCATAACGGTGCAGCACCACTTGCACAAAGTATTCGCCGGGCTTGATCTGCGAGAGGCTGTGCACCGGATAGCCCGATGCAGAGTCATCCACACGCGCGTTCTGCCCCGGCCCAAGCGCTTCGACATCCATGCCGAATAACATCTGGGTCTTGGGCGTGTCATCGATCTGCAAGCGCGGCTCTGCGGAGGGATTGGTCGAGAGAACCAACAGCAGGCGTCCATCGAGCGGCGCCGAGCTTCGCGCCTTCGGGAAAGAGACGTTAAAGGCTGGACCCGCGGCAAACGCAGCGGCCGTGGTGATCACCAACACAAGAGCACGGCGGAGCATACACTGGTTCTACAATTCGCTCGAGCGTTATACCGCGCGCACAGCGGCGCTCACCGGCCGCGAGCCCACCGGAATCACCGTGAGCAGCGAAGCCCGCCGATCGCGGTTCTTCGTGATCGCACCCACGCGCAACACCGCCACATCGCCGGATTTACGGTTCAACACTAACGCGTATTGGTCGTGGGGCGTCACCACAATGAATCCCGGATCTGCGCCCACCGACGCTACCGCCACCACCCGGCGTGAGTTGATCTCCAAAATACTCACGTCGCCCGAAGTCGGGCTGGCCACGAACAAATATGCGAGCGACGCCGCCATCGGTCCCGGAGCGTGTCCGGCCAACACCGTCTCCGCCACTTCCGGCGTGTGATACGGATATACCACTACTACCGCATCCATGCCTTCGCCAGTGATGAAAAGCTGATTCGAGCCCTGTCCTTCGCCGCCGGTTAAGTACAAGTTATCGGGACGAACTGCCAGCGGGAGATGCGTAATCAAGCGCGCCGACGGCACGTCGTAAATCGACAACCGCCGCTCGCCGCGATCCGCCGCCATGAGCGTCCGCGAATCCGGTAGGAATCGCACGGCGCCGAACTCGCCCTCTCCAGCGGACCCCGCTAGCTTGCGCGACGCCAAATCCACCAACCGCACGCCGTTGGCAAAACTGACGGCGGCCGTTTTGCCGTCGGCGGTCAGGGCGAAGTCAACCGGGTCTTTCGGCAGGGCGATGCGCCATTCGAGCTTGAAGGTATCGAGCGCGATGCGCACCAGCGACTGCGGCTCACGCGTCAGAACATACAGCGCGCTATCGTCGGGCGCAACCTGAATCACCAGCGCCGAGGAAGCCACTGCCAGACGGCGATTGAAACTTAAGCGGTCCACTTCGATTTCGTGCACCGTCCCGTTGGCCGGTGTCAGGGCGTAGACGAAGGGCCGTTTAGCGGTGGAAATAATGCTACTGGGGGAACCGTTGAGAGGAATGTGGCGTGCCACGGCAAGCGCTTCCAGATCCACAGCCGCGATAGCCTGACTTTCTTCGTTCGCGACGAAAGCATAGCCGCGAAACCCCGCACCCCCGCGGCGGCGGCTACACGCGGCGAGCATGGGTAAGGCCAGCACGGCCCGGCGGGAGATCACCTATCTAGGTTATCAGGCGAAAAAAACAAACTCGAGTTTTCTTTCGTACCGCATTGAAAATAAAACATAACATTGCTCCTTTGTTCCTGCCTGTGGTACCTTCGGAGGTGACGTTTCTGGGACTCCCGGTACTCCGTTTTTTTATATGAACCTGCGGTCGTTGTTTAGTCTTTTTTCGTCCGATCTTGCAATTGACTTGGGCACGGCCAACACCTTGGTCTACGCCAAAGGCAAAGGCATTGTGGTGAACGAACCCTCCATCGTCGCCATCAACAAGACCAATGGCGAAGTAGAAGCGGTCGGCAAAGAAGCCAAGGAAATGCTGGGCCGCACACCCGGCAACATCGTGGCCATCCGCCCGATGAAGGACGGCGTTATCGCGGACTTCAAAGTCACCGAGCGCATGCTGAATTACTTCATTCAGAAAGCGCACGGCCGCAAGATGCTGGTGCATCCGCGCATTATCATTGGAGTCCCCAGCGAAATCACGCAGGTGGAAAAGCGCGCGGTGATCGACTCGGCGTATCATGCGAAAGCCAGCGAAGTTTACCTGGTAGAACAAGCCATGGTGGCCGCCATCGGCGCCGGGCTGCCCATCACGGAACCATCCGGCAACATGGTTGTCGACATCGGCGGGGGCACGACGGACGTCGCGGTGATCTCGCTCTCGGGGATCGTGTACTCGCGTTCAGTGCGCGTCGCCGGCAATGAGATGGACGACGCCATCATGCAGTACATGAAGCGCAAGTACAATCTGCTGATCGGCGAAACCACGGCGGAACGCGTCAAGATTACCGTGGGCTCGGCGTACGAGCTCGACAAGCCGCTGACGATGGAAATCAAAGGCCGCAACCTAATTGAAGGCGTCCCCAAGACCATCACCGTCGACGACACCGAAATTCGCGAAGCGCTATCGGAATGCGTGGCGACGATCATGAACGCCATCCGCGTCGCCCTGGAGCGCACGCCCCCGGAGCTTTCTGCCGATATCAGTGATCGAGGCATCGTGTTGACGGGCGGCGGAGCCATGCTGAAGAATTTGGACAAACGAATCCGGCAAGAGACCGGATTGCCGGTATCGATTGCCGAGGATCCGCTTGCCTCGGTGGTGTTGGGCACCGGTAAAATGTTGACAGAGTTTAGACTGCTGCGGCGGATCGCGATCGAGTAGCGTGAGGGGGCTGGTTCTGCCGGCCGATGAAGTATGGAATTTCTCCTCAATCGATATCGCAACCTGACGGTGTTGCTGGTGGTCATCCTGGCGCAGCTGGTGCTGCTGGCCTACCAGGTGAAGAGCAACGGCGAAGTGCGATTGATTCGCGTGTGGGCCGTGAGCGCAGTGACGCCGCTCGCGCGCGTGATTGAAGCGGGACGCAGCAGTACCGTTCATTTCTTCCGCGATTACTTCATTCTGCTGGACGTCCGCCAGGAGAACCACCGCATCAAGGCGGATCTCGATCGCACCAAGATGGAGAATCAGTATCTGCGAACGGAGCTCTCGACCGCCGACCGCGCCAAGTCCCTTGCCATCTTTCAACAGCAGTCGCCTTCGAAGACCATCGCCGCGCACGTGATCGGCAACACTACCGGCGTGGGAGCTAAAGTGGTCATCATCGATCGCGGCACCGGCAGCGGCGTGCAAAAAGGTATGGCCGTGATTACGCCCGATGGAATCGTCGGCAAAGTGACTGGGGCTTATCCCACTGCTTCGTACGTACTGCTGATCACCGATCCATCCTTCGCCGCCGGAGTTGTTTCGCAGAAAAATCGCGTGCACGGAACGCTCAAGGGTCAAGGGTACAGTACGGTGATTGTGGATTACGTGCAGAACGAACAGAAAGTGGAGCCGGGGGAGCAGTTCTTTACATCTGGCGACGACCGCATTTTTCCCAAGGGACTACCCGTCGGCGAAGCCACGGTGGTACGCAACGGCAAGTCGTACAAAGAAATTTTCGTCACGCCCAGCGGGCTGCAAAATGGTTTGGAGGACGTGTTGATCGTGGTTGAAGGCGTGCACGTGCCGATTCCGGACGCGCCTGCCCCGGCACAACCTGTGCATCTGCAGGATTTGCCGCCCGCGGAACAGTCGTCAACCGACATAGCGCCCGTGCAATCGGGACCTTTATCCACTGAAGCGGACCGGTTAGTCGATCAATACCGCCGCATCGGCGAAGCCGAAAAGCACGTCTACGGACAAAACGGCGGCACTGCGCCTAACTACAACATCAATTTGAACGCGCAGCCGCCGCTTCCCGCCGCAGCGCCGGCGCCCCCCAAAAAACCTTGAACTACATGAGCGATCTAGGAGCCAATTTCCGCGACGACTTCAGTGAGGCGCCCCACTTGAAAAAGGGCGTTTCGAAGTTCAACATCGCGGCCACCATCGCCATTCCACTGGCTGCGATTTTGTTTCAGGTGTACGTCCCGCGCTTCTTCGAGCGCCTCTCTTACCTGGAACTGCCGCTGTTAGTCACCGTGTATTTTTCGCTGATGCGCCGGTCCCCGATCGCGGGAGTCATGTACGGCGCGGGCATCGGCCTGGCGCAGGATTCGCTGTCGCACAACCCACTGGGAATGTTCGGGATCGTCAAAACATTAGTCGGCTACTTCGCCGCCTCCATGAGCCAGCGCTTCGACGTGCAAAATCCCTGGGTGCGCTTGGTCTTGAGTTTCTTCTTTTTCTTTTTCCACCAGTTTTTTTACTGGGTGTTGGTGCGCGCTCTGCTGGGCGAGGCGCTGGACTTCGATTTGCAAACGACTCTGGTCGTGGCCGCGCTCAACGCCGTGGTGGCGCTGCCCCTGTTTCATATATTGGATAAACTGAAGGTTATGGAATAAGATGGCCATCGATCCTGAACACGACCTTCGGCCCGACGCAGCCCAGCGCCTATCGCGCGACGATACCCGTTTTGCGCTCGGCCGCATCGCAGGATTTCAATATTTCATTGTTGCCATCTTCCTCTTCCTGATTACCGGCTTCTGGGTGCTGCAAGTGCGTGAGGGCGAAAGCAACAGCCAGCTCGCCGAACGCAACCGCGTCAAGACCGTCCCCGTGCTGGCTCCGCGCGGCAAACTGCTCGATCGTGATGGGCGTGTGATCGTCGATAACCAAGCCGCCTTCACGCTGCTGCTGACGCGCGAAAACCTGAACTTGGATCACATCGACGGCATCGCCGCGGGCCTGCATCTCGACCCCGCCGAGGTCCGTGCGCGCGTGAAACGCTTCGCATCCCGGCCGAAATATGTGCCGGTAGTCATCAAGCAGGAATTGACGCCGGCGGAAATCACCTTTGTCGAGTCGCATCGCGACGCCAACACTTACCCGGAGATGGAGCTGATTCAAAACCAGCGCCGCCTGTATCCGAAAAATGGTTTAGCCGCACACGCCATCGGCTACGTCGGTGAGGTCTCCGAGACGGAACTCGACACCCCCGACTTTGCTAAATACGCGCAAGGCGCCATCGTAGGCAAAGCCGGCCTGGAGCGCCAGTACAACGACATGCTGATGGGCGTCGACGGCGAGCGCCGCGTAGTGGTCGACAGCTCCGGCCGCGAACGCGAAGTGCTCGAAAGCACCGAGGCCACGCCCGGCAACAACCTGCAATTGACACTGGATCTGGACCTGCAAGCCGTGGCCGAGCTCGCGCTCGAAGGCCAGCGCGGCGCCGTAGTGGCTCTCGATCCGCGCACCGGCGAAGTGCTCGCCATGGTGAGCCGCCCCGCCTTCGATCCCAACGCCTTCGCCGCGCACATCACCAATGAGTATTGGAAAGAGTTGACTTCAGGCACCGACAACCCAATGTTGAATCGCGCGATCCAGGCGCAGTTCGCGCCCGGCTCGACCTTCAAGCCCATCATGGCTCTCGCGGGTCTCGAAACCGGCACCATCGACGACCACGACACCTTCCACTGCCCCGGCGGTGCGACTTTCTTCGGACGCTACTTCAAATGCTGGCAGAAGAGGGGACACGGCACCGTGAACGTGCACCTGGGCATCGTGCAGTCCTGCGACGTGTTCTTCTACAATCTGGGCAACAAGCTGGGCATCGATAACATCGCCATGTATGCGGAGATGGCCGGCATCGGCAAGAAGACCGGCATCGATCTGCCTGGGGAAGCCGAAGGCCTGATGCCGTCGACCAAATGGAAGCTTCGCACGCAGCGCCAGAAATGGTACGCGGGCGAAACCATTTCCGTGTCGATCGGCCAAGGCGCGGTGACCGTAACGCCGCTCCAACTGGCAGCAGCCATCGGCGGCATTGTCAGTGGAGGCAACTGGTTCAAGCCGCACATGGTGAAAGCCGCGGCCGCGCTCGAACCGCGCCACGCCGACCTGCGTGCGGAAAGCGTAGCGACCATCGTTTCCGGCATGTACGGAGTCGTCAACGAAGGCGGCACCGGAGCCGCCGCCCGCATTGAAGGCATCGAGTTCTCCGGCAAAACCGGCAGCGCCCAGCGCGTTTCCAACGACCTGCGTAAATCCGGCGTGCTCGACGCCGACGAAGAAAAAGACAATGGTTGGTTCGTAGGCTTCGCCCCGCGCCAGAACCCGGAGATCGTCGTCGCCGTCCTGCTAGAAGGCGGCGAACACGGCGCCCTGGCCGCCCCCGTCGCCCGCGATGTGATCAAATCCTACTTCGACAAGAAACTCCGTATCAGCCAAACTTCACCAGCGCAGCCCCCATTAGCGCTGCTTTTAAAGCCACGCTAGTATGTCACACTGGTAGTGGGCTCAGCTATGGCCACTACTAGAACCCACGTGATCCTGCCCGCCGAAGTTCTCCGCGAAATCGACGCCTTAGTCGGCCAGCGCGGCCGCAGCGCTTTCTTGGCCGAAGTCGCCCAGCAGGAAGTCCGCCGCCGCAAACTCCTCGCCCTCCTCGACCGTCCGGACGCCGTCTGGAAGCCCAAAGACCATCCCGAACTAAAACGCGGCGCCGCGGCATGGGTTTCCAAAATGCGCCGCAGCGAACAAAAGCTCCGCGAACGCTCCGCCGGGCGATGATTGTCCTGCTCGATACCAGTGTCGTAATCGACGCACTCAACGCCCGCGCCGAAATCCGCAGTTTTCTCCAGGATCAACTGCGCGCGCACCACACCCTCGCCTGCTGCGCCATCACCATCGCCGAAGTCCACGCCGGAATGCGCCGTCACGAAGCCCCAGCCACCGCCGAATTTCTAGACGCCCTCGACTACTACGAAACCACGCGTGCCATCGCCCGCCGCCCCGGCGATTTGAAAGCGGCTTGGTCCCGCAAAGGCCAAACCCTGTCCTTGCCGGACGTCCTGATCGCCGCCGTCGCCCTGGAGCACGGACTCGCCCTCGCCACCGCCAACCGAAAGCATTTCCCCATGCCCGAACTCAAACTCCTCCCGCTGCCGTAAACTGTAATCTGATGGCACGCTACCGCAGTTATCGCGATCTCGACTGGCCCTTGCTAGCCGTCACCCTGATCATCTGCGCCCTCGGCGTCCTTCAGATTTACTCCGCCACGCGTGACACGCACTGGCAGGACGCCTGGTGGAAACAGCTCATCTGGATCGCTATTGCGCTCGGCCTCATGTGGATCGTCACCACCATCGATTACCACACGCTGCTGAGCCAGATCCCGCTCCTCTACTCACTTTCCGTGGGCTCCCTCATCGGAGTCCTGCTGCTCGGCCGCCTGGTTTTCGGCTCCCGCCGTTGGATCAAAGTCCTGGGGGTAAATCTTCAGGTCTCGGAATTCGTCAAATTGGTGATAATATTGGTGGTAGCAAGGTACGTTTCGGAGCTGCGAAGCGACGAGATCAAGCCTCGTGACTTATTGAAATTAGGAGTGTTAGTCGGACTCCCGGCCTTTCTCGTGATGTACCAGCCGGATCTGGGTACGGGCCTAACGTACCTGCCGATCCTGGCCGCCGGGGTTCTGATAGCCGGAGTGCAATGGCGGTATCTAGCCATCGTCGCGATCGTGGGCGCGCTGACCTTGCCGGTCGGCTGGTATTTCCTCAAGGATTATCAGCGCCAGCGCCTAGTGACTTTTCTCGACCCCTCGGGCGACCCTCGCGGCGCCGGCTATCAAGTGATTCAATCCAAGATTGCGGTGGGAGACGGCGGGGTGTGGGGGCGCGGAGTCACGCGCGGCACGCAAACGCAGCTGCGCTTCCTGCCGGCCACGCATACGGATCTGATTTTCTCCTCGTTCGCGGAGGAGCATGGCTTCGTCGGCGTGGTGGTAGCGCTCGGCCTTTATTTTTTGCTGTTGATGCAGATCGTACAGAACGCCCAGATGGCGCCGGATCGAGCCGGGATGTACGTGTGTATGGGTGTGGCGGCGCTGCTGCTGTTCCACGTGCTGGTGAATGTGGGAATGGTGGTGGGACGCATGCCGGTGACGGGAATTCCATTGCCGCTCATGAGTTCGGGCGGTTCCAATATGTTTTCGGTATTTATGATGCTGGGGCTGGTCAACAGTGTGCGGCTCCGGCGGTTAGTGAATTGATTTTAGAAACGGACTTGGCGCTCCAAAGGCGCTCAGGCGTAAAACGGATTTCGGTACCCAAAGTTTTTTGAATTCGTTCGCGGGGATTGAGACGCGGCGCAATTGGCGGATCACTTGGCCTCCCTTAGAGCGAGTTCTTCGGCGAGCGGTTTGAGTAGTCGGAAGCGGGATGTGTGAGGTGTAGCTCCATCCCGGCCAAGGCGCCCGCGAGCGACCCATCGAAATCCGCCCCTAAAACGCCTCTCTTTTGGACCCGGTCCACAGGGCCTGCATAAGGCCCATGAAGGAGTGGACACATGAGTAAGGAATTGGTGATCTCAGCCAACCGGCATGAGACCAAAGTAGCTCTCATTGAAGACGATCAGTTGGTGGAAGTTTACTTCCAGCGCGCCAACGAATATTCGCTCGCAGGCAGCATTCATAAGGGGCGCGTCACGCGCGTCCTGCCCGGAATGCAATCGGCCTTCGTCGATGTGGGCCTCGAACGCGACACGTTTCTCTACGTTTCAGACTTCCTCGAAGAGCACGACGACTTCGACAAGATAACCGGCGATGAGCGCCCCGTCCGCGAGAATCGCGACCGGGATCGTGACCGCGGCCGGGATCGTGGACGCGACCGTGATCGCGGCCCCCGCGAACCGCGCGAGCCCCGGCCCGCCATGCAAGCCGCTCCCGAATCGGGAGCCGCCGCGCCCGCTGAGGCCCCCGCCGCCGAAGCCGCTCCCGCCAGCGCCGTATCCGTCGTGCCCGCTGCTGAACCGGCCGGCGAACGCCGTCCCCCCGAAGCCCGCGAAGAACGCGAGCGCAGAGGCCGTCGCTCCCGCCGCCGCCGTCGCGGCGGTGGACACGGTTTCCCGGATTCGAAATACGCAAGTGAGGGAACTCCGGCTGCTCAGCCCGCCGACGACTCGCAGCCTGAAGCAGCGGAGTCTGAGCCCGCCATCGAGGTCGCGGAGCAGTCCGCGCCGCGGGCCGAGCACCACTTTACGCAGGCCGTCCCCATCGTTCTTCCCGGCGAGTCCCTGGCGAAGTACCGCAACGCGCCGCCCAAACCCGAGCCGGAACCCACCGTAGCGGAGATCGAGTTAGAAGATCCGGAAAACGAGTACGACGAACCTATTCACTATCCGCCCGAGAACGCACTTCCGGATGCTCCCTTACATGTGCTTCCGCCGGAGCCGGAGCCAGAATCGCCATCAGCCTTCGAAGAACCCGCCATTACCGCGGCCACCGAAGCCGAGCCCGAGCCCGCTGAATTCCTGGCGGAAACTCCCGAATCGGCCGAAGTCTCCGAGCATCTCGCCGGCGATTCCGAAGACGAGCCCGCCGTCGCCCCCTTGCTCGATGACGACGAAGATAGCGACATCCAGGCCATGATCCTGGGCGATGTCGAGGGCATCGAAATCTCCCCGCCGCAAGAAGGAACTGAAGCCGGTGAGGCCGCCACGGCCGAATCCGGCAGCGCCTCCGTTCGCGAACGCAGCGGCCGCTTCCCGCATCGCGTCTCCCGCCGCCGCCGCCGCGGACGTCCGCAAGGTCCCCCCGGCGAACGCCGCGAGCCCGCCACTGCGGAAGCGCCGCGCAACGAATTGAACGGCGTCGAACCGAACGGCAGCGCCCCGCGCGAAGATCAACCGCGACAGGAACGCTCCGAAAGACCAGAACGTTCGGAAAGACCAGAACGCGAAAGAATGCTGTCGCGCCCCAACCAGGGCCAGCCCTCCATCAGTGACCTGCTCAAAGAAGGTCAGGAAATCATCGTCCAGATCGCCAAGGAACCGCTCGGCCCGAAAGGTGCGCGCATTACCTCGCACATCGCGCTGCCCGGCCGTTACGTGGTTTACATGCCGACGCTCGAACACATGGGGGTCTCGCGCAAAATCGCCAGCGATGAAGAGCGCCTGCGCCTGAAACGCATCCTGCAAGGTAAACGCCCGGGCCCCGTCGGTGGATTCATCACCCGCACTGCCGCCGAAGGCCGCACCGAAGACGAAATCGCCGGCGACATGCTGTTCCTCTACAACCTGTGGCAGGACATCCGCACCAAAGCCGACAAACGCCCCGCGCCCGTGATGCTGCACCACGATCTCGACATCGTGCAGCGCATTCTGCGCGACCAGTTGGCTGACAGTTTCAAAGCCATCTGGATCGACAACGAGGAAACCTACGAGAACGTGCTGCGCTTCGTCGAACGTTTCCAGCCCGCGCTGGTTCCGAAAGTGAAGTTGTACACCCGCGATGCGCCCATCTTCGACGCCTTCAGCGTGACCAATGAGCTCGAAAAAGCTCTGCGGCCCAAGGTGTGGTTGAAATCCGGAGGCTTCATCGTCATCAATCAGACCGAAGCGCTGGTCGCCATCGACGTCAACACCGGCAAGTACGTCGGCAAGACCAATCGTCTCGAAGACACCATCGTCAAGACCAATACCGAAGCGATCAAGGAAATCGTCCGCCAAATCCGCCTGCGCGACTTGGGCGGCATCATCGTAATCGACTTCATCGACATGGACGAACGTAAGAATCGCCAAAAGGTGATGCAGACGCTCGAAGAAGCCATGCGCGTGGACCGCGCCCCCTACAAAATTCTCCAGTTCAACGATTTCGGCCTGGTCGCCATCACCCGCAAGCGCGTCAAGCAATCGCTCGAACGGACGCTCTGCGCGCCGTGCCCGCATTGCGAAGGCGCCGGCTACGTCAAGAGCCCGCAAACGGTAGTGAGCGAAATCCTCACCGAAGCCCGCAAACTTTCCCGTAGCATCGAAGGCAAGGACGTGATGCTGCGCGTCCACCCCGATGTCGCCAAGGTGCTGAAGTCGCACCAGAACAAATTCCTCGAAGAACTCGAAGAGATGCTGCGGCGCCCCGTGCTGGTCAAGAGCGACCCGCAATTGCATCACGAGAAATTCGACTTGGCGTAACCATTTAGATTCAACGAGATTCCACTTCACTCCCAGCCCAACCCGCGGCCGGGAGTGCATAATCCAGTCAGCAGTAAGGCTTGGCCAAGCCGTTCGTCGTAGTTTGGTGGAATCCGCGTCCGTCTAAAAAACGGACTTACCGCCCCGGAAACATTGTCGGGAGGGGCGGGACAGGAGCGAGGATCGATTCTTTAGTGACGCAAGTTGCTGTGGAGGGAATTAGGAGAACCGCAAACGTGCCGGGTGATTCGGTAACTTCCTGAGAGTTCGGCCGCCGCCTTTTTCTTCCCCACCCCAGTGGGCTGTAATCCAGCAGCCCACCGCGAGACGAACGAATAATATGAACCAGCACAGCCGAAGTGTCTTTCAATTTAGGGAGCTTTAGCAAAAGCCGCACGCACCCGTGCCAGTTCAGGGAGAGTGGGGTTTTGTTCGAGGACCTCTTTGAGCCACTCCCAGTTCCCATCGTGCCTTCCTTGCGCGATCACGACCAGATGATCCTGGACTAATTCGAAAAGCCGAGGCAATCCTACATCGCGTGAACTAAAGATTTCCTTAACAAAAGCTTGAGATGCCTCTGAGCTTTTCGCGTCAAACTTGAATTCGCCCTGGCCGATGGGTCGGGAAAATCGAACGACCTTTTCATCGTCCCACAAATCACTCATTTCGATTGACGACCCAAAGCCAGAACTGTATTCGACGCGATACACAAACTCGAGTTTTTCACCGGCCGCCGATTCGCTCGCCCGCACGAAACGAGTTTCGAATTGCCGTCCAGGGTTCTCGTTGCCGTTGTGACCCGCCAAAGGCACCGTTAGGACCATCCTGAGTTTGCTGTTTTTCAATTCGAACCAGTCCGTGTGAATTAAACTGCAGCCAGTCCCACAGTGAGGCCACGCCTTTAGCACCAACCAGTGCTTGCCACCCGATGAAACTGTCGATACTTGTGGTTCATCGTAGGCCCACTCGGTTGAATCTAAGTAGTCCACCAATCGCCAGGCCCCGCTCTCCTCGTGATGAAACACAAGAAATCGCCTCATATTGGCGTCGAGATATGCCGGTGCAACTCTAACCACCGAGTCATAGCCGGCACCATCGACGAGCGGCCAAGTAAGGTCTACCCGATGTGCTTCGCAACGATCGTCCTCCGCGCGGTTAAACGTCTTGCCGGTGTCTTTCGCACCGTTTGCCGTCGTCTCCCGAATCTTTCCACTCATCCCGAGCGTTCGCCACAGTTGATCTACGTCGGCGTTGTGAAGATCCTTTTTGTCACGAAAATCGTCGGGATCGATTGGGGATTGCGCAACCGTGGCGATAGTGAAGACAAATAATGCCAGTAACGCGCGCATAGGCGTATCATAGCGTCTACGCCAGCCACTCCGTCGTCACGCCCACCAGCATCGGCCCCAGCAATGACGCCGCCTCGCGCTCCACGCTTTGCAGCACTTGCTCCGCGAAAGCCTGATCGGGCGATACCGTGACGCACGCGATCAACCCGCGCTGCCACAAGTCCTGATAATCGATCTCCGCCACCGCGACATTGAACTTCGCGCGTAGCCGGTCCTTCAGGCTTTTAACGTAATGACGTTTGTCTTTGAGAGAATGCGCGTCATCCAGGCGCAACTCGAAAGTGATGACGCCGATGGCGGGCACCTGCAGGTTTACGCCATGGCTTCGGCAGCCACGCGCTCAGTCACGAAAGCTTCAATCACATCGCCCGGCTTGAGGTCGTTGTAATTCACCAGCGATATGCCGCATTCGAAGCCGGTCTTCACTTCACTCGCGTCGTTCTTGAAGCGCTTGAGCGAATCGATCTTGCCAGTGTGAATCAACACATTGTCGCGCAGCAGGCGAACTTCGTTGTTGCGCCCGATCACACCGTCGTCGACATAGCAACCCGCGACGCTGCCGACCTTCGAAATCCGGAACACGTCGCGCACCTGCGCGCGGCCTTTGTAGACTTCCTTGAACACCGGTTCCAGCATCCCGGTCATGGCCTTCTTGATTTCGTCGGCCAGTTCGTAAATGATCGAATGTAGGCGGATGTCCACCTTTTCTTGCTCGGCCGTGGTTTGCGCGGCGCGGTCGGGGCGGACGTTGAATCCGACGATAATTGCGTTCGACGCCGACGCCAGCAGCACATCGGTTTCGGTGATCGCGCCCACGCCCGAATGCAGCACGCGGATCTTGACCTTGTCGTTCGACAACTTCTGCAGCGTATCCGTCAGCACCTCGGCGGTGCCGCCGACGTCGGTCTTCAGGATAATGTTCAGCTCCTTGGTTTCGCCTTCCTTCAACTGATCGTGGAGCTGATCGAGCGTAATGCGGTTGGTCTTCGACATCGCCACTTCGCGCGCCTTGGCTTCGCGATAGATGACGATCTGCTTGGCCTTGGCGGTATCGGTCACCACCTGCAGCGTGTCGCCCACGTCGGGCAGCGATTCGAGACCCAGCACTTCCGCTGGCATCGAAGGCCCGGCTTCGCGGATCGGCTCGCCCTGATCGCCGAACATAGCGCGAACTTTGCCGAACACCGAGCCGCAGATAAAGTAGTCGCCGACTTTCAGCGTTCCGTTGCGCACCAGCACCGTCGCCACCGGACCGCGTCCGCGATCGAGTTTCGCTTCGAGCACCGTGCCCATCGCGGGCCGCGCCGGATTCGCCTTCAGGTCCTGAATTTCGGCCACCAGCAAAATCATTTCAAGCAGCGTCTCCAGACCCGTCTTAGTTCTCGCCGAAACCGGAACCATGACGGTGTCGCCGCCCCAGTCCTCGGCCAGGAGGCCGCGGTCGGCCAGTTGCTGCTTGATCCGCTCGGGCTGAGCGTCGGGCCTGTCCATCTTGTTAATCGCGACGATGATCGGCACGCCGGCCGCTTTGGCGTGATCGATCGCTTCGAGCGTCTGCGGCATCACGCCATCGTCGGCCGCGACTACCAGCACCACAATATCGGTAACTTTCGCGCCGCGGGCGCGCATGCGTGTGAACGCTTCGTGACCCGGCGTATCGATGAAGACAATATTCTTGCCGTTCTTCTCGACGTGATACGCGCCGATGTGCTGCGTGATCCCGCCCGCTTCGCCGCCGGCCACATTGGCCTGGCGAATCGCATCCAGCAGCGAAGTCTTACCGTGATCCACGTGGCCCATAATGGTGACCACCGGAGGCCGCTTCTCGCGATCCAGATCGACTTCTGTCTGCTGAATGTCGTGCGTGGTTTCTTCTTCGTAGCTCAGCTTGTTGGTGGACGCGCCGAAATCGCGCGCCAGCTCCTCGGCCAGCTTCACGTCCAGAGTCTGATTAATGGTGGCGAAAATTTTCTTCTCGACTAAACGCTTCACCAGCAGGTTGCCTTTGATGCCGAGCTTCTCGGAAAGCTCTTTCACCGTGATGCCTTCGGCAATGGTGATCTCGCGGTCGATGGGCGGCGGCTGGAACGATTCCTGCCGGCGCATCACCGGACGAATGCGTCCCTCTTCATCCTCGCGGCGGCGATCGGTGCTGCGCGCTCCGGGTTTGGTCGCGTGACGGCGGCCGGGATCGGCGGGCAGCGTCGCGGGCTCCGCGCGCAGCGGAGAAGACGTCGGATGCATCGAACGCCCACGCGGCGGTCCACCGGGACCACTAGGACGCGACGGTCCGCCCGGACCACCGGGTCCGCGCATGAGAGGCTGGCCCGGACGCACCGGACCGGTATAAATCGGACGACCCGGAACCGGGCTCGCCGGGCGAGCGGTGGGCATTCCGGGACGCGGGGCACCGGGCGCCGGAGCGCTCGGCATGGCTGGACGCGCGAGTCGCGCCACCATATCGGCGCGCGGTGGAACCACCGGACGCGCAGCAGGCTGTCCTACTAAATTCGGTTTCGCGGGAGGACGCAACGGTCCACTGCCGTGTCCTTCCGAGGGCTGCGGCGCGGCAGCTCCCGGCATGGGGCGCGGAGCAGTCGGACGCGGCGGCGTCGGAATCGTAGGCACCGCAGCGCCTGGCCGCGGGGCGCCCGGCGTCGTCATCATGGTTGGAGGCGCCGGATGCGCGGACGGAGCCGGCTGGCTCGGCGGCGCGGCACTCAAACCTGGGGCGGGCTTGGGAGCGTCGCCCACCGGCGACGGCATTGGCTGGCGCGGTCCGGAAAGAATTTGGCCGGGACGTGGTGGTGGTGGCGCGGAGCGCGAGGGAATCACGGGTCCACGGTTCACGGGAGCGCTCGGCGCACCGGGCTGCCCGGTCGCAAGTGGCGGACGCAACGGAAATGCCGGACGCACCGGCGCTGGCGCGGCTTCCGGAGTTTCAACGGGAGCTGCCGCGGCAGGCCGCGCTGGTTCCGGAGTAACGGGCGCTGGAGCGGTCTTCGCTACGGGCGGTGCCGGCTCTGCGACGCGGGCTTCGGGCTGGCGCACAGGTTCTTCGCGCGGCGCCGGCTCCTCCTCGTTCTCTTCGGCAAGGCCACCGCCGGCAACTCTGCGGCGGAGGTTCAGCACGACGTCATCATCGAGCGAACTGGAGTGCGTCTTCTTATCGGTGACGCCCAATTCCGGCAACAACTCCAGAATGACGTTCGGCTTGACCTCGAGTTCTCGAGCCAGCTCGTTGATGCGAATTTTACTCATACGTAAAACCCCGAAGCGTACTACTGGTACTCCAGGGATTGAGCGAAAACCTTCCTTAGAACCTACTCCGTGCGCCGAATTTTACTTCGGCTGCTCGGACGACTCCGCATTGTCTATCGTAACAGATTCATTTTCCGGCTCACTTACAGCCTCAGCCGGCTCTACGGCAGCCGGCTGCTCCGCCGTTTCTACAGCCGCTTCCGCAGCAGCCGGTGCTTCGACCGACTCTTCAAACTGCCCGTAATAACCGTTGACCGCCGTCTGAATGGCTTCGACCGTTTCCGGATCGATCCCCGGCAGCGCTTCGAGCTCCTCGGGCGTCATAGAACCCAAAGATTCGACGGTGGTCACGCCGCCTTCCATCAGTTTCTCGACCATCGGTTCGGTCAGCCCGTGATCGATCAGCACCGAGACCGGCGCTCCCGGGACGACGAGCGCCGCCATTTGCGATTCCACTTCCTGGCGCTTCTCTTCTTCACTCTTGATGTCGATGCGCCAGCCCAGCAACTTCGCGGCCAGGCGCACGTTCTGCCCCTTCTTGCCGATGGCAAGCGAGAGCTGCGTGTCGTCGACCACCACTTCCATGTGCTTGCCGGCTCCGTCGACCACCGTCACCCGCGCGATCTTCGCGGGGCTCAGCGCATGCGTCGCGAAGATCACCGGATCGTCGCTAAATTCGATGATGTCGATCTTCTCGCCGCGCAATTCGCGAATGATGGATTGCACGCGCATGCCCTTCATGCCCGACGCAGGCGCCGACGCTATCGACGTCGCGGTCGCGGCTGGAAACGGCGATTTTGGTGCGCTCACCGGCTTCGCGCGCGCAGCCTTTGATGACCACGGTGTTGTCGTAGATCTCGGGAACTTCCTGTTCGAACAGGCGCATGACCAGCTCGGGCGCGGCGCGCGAGATAATCACGCCCGCGTTCTTGCCGGCTTTGTCGACGCTCTTGATCACGGTCGCAATGCGGTCGCCCACGCTGAAGCTTTCGAGCTTCGACTGCTCTTTCTTCAACAGCCGCGCTTCCGTTTTGCCCATGCTGACGATCAGATCCGGACCTTCGATGCGCTTCACTTCGCTGCGCACCAATTCGCCGATGCGCCCGGCGTATTCCGAAAAAACGTTGTCGCGCTCGGCCTCGCGCACTTTTTGCAGAATCACTTGCTTGGCGGTCTGCGCGGAAATGCGGCCTAGCGCGTCGGTCGGTTTCGGAAAACGAATTTCCGAATCGATCTCCGCATCGGCGCGAATCTTCTGCGCGGCTTCGAGCGAGATTTCCTTATCCGGATCGGTGACTTCGGCCACCACTTTCTTCACGCCGTAGATCAGGATCGCGCCGGTCGCTTCATCCAGGTCCGCAGCCAACTCTTCGTTAGTATGAAAATGCTTCCGTGCCGCCACCAGCATGGCGTCCTTCACGGCGTCCAGGATGATCTTCGGGTCGATCCCTTTTTCCTTGCTTAAAATTTCGATGGATTGAACAATCGGTCCAAGACTCATAATGATTTCCGTTTTCGTAGCCGGGAATTACCACTCGAACTTCAGGTTGGCTTTTTCCACCTGTTCGAGAGGGAACTGCACGCTTTTGCCGGGTCCTGGTTCAAGAGTGATCACACCCGAGGTGAAACTCTTGAGCGTCCCCGTCAGGTGGCGCTGATTTTCGACCGGCTGCCGTAAGACCACCTTGACCTTCTGGCCGACAAAGCGCTCAAACTCGCGGGGTTTGGTGAGCTTGCGCTCGACTCCCGGCGAACTGACTTCCAGGCGGTAGCTGGCACCCGGGATCACGTCCTCGACGTCCAAAATGGTGCCGACCTGGTGCGATATAAACTCGCAATCGTCGAGCGTAACTCCTTGCGGTGCAGCGGGATCCACAGCCTGACCAGGAGCCGGCGGACGGTCGATAAAAATGCGCAGAACCCGATTGCGGCCGCCGCCCACCAAGTCGACATCGACGATCTCGATGCCCTTGCTGGCGCCCACCCTTTCCGCGATCTCGATTACTTTGTCTATGACAGCCTCACGGTCAGCCATTTGGCCCTGCCGCTCTACCTAAATCGTGCCAGCCAATAAAAAAGTGGGCTTGCGCCCACTCAACCTATTCGCCAACTGATACTAGTATACACGACGCCCAAACGGTGGTAGTGGGTCAGTTTGAAAAATCCAAGCCTTGATCTTACCGCTAAGCTTGGCATACTAGGTTCATGGCAACCAAGCGCGATCCAATCCAGAACGCTCATCGAGTTTTCCTGGAGTCGATAGGGGAGCTTCCGAAGACTCCGGCACCCGCCAAGAAAGACCCCGCCGCCGTATCCCTAGGGCGTCGTGGAGGTCTAGCGCGTGCCGCTGCGCTTGCACCCAAGAAACGCTCACAGATCGCAGCCAAGGGCGCTAAGGCACGCTGGAAGGGTAAGGGTTAATTAACCAAGGGGCTTTTGCCCTCGCAGGGGCTACCACTGGCGGTCATTACTTCGAGAATTTCTATTCCGACGCCACGGGACCAATGCTCTGGGTGGTCCTTGTAGTGCTTGTCTATCATAGCGATAGTTTGGTCGTAGGTCAGGGAGTCAAGGCAGTTCGCCAGTTCAAGTCCCCGTTCGCCCCTAGCTTGGAAGAACCCGTTAGTCCATCCCAGATATAGGTTTAGGTTGTCTAGGTGAGACCCAGTTCCCCATAGCTGGAATTTTTGCAAAATATGCTCGGCGTTCATACACTGACCGCTAAAAAGCAGGATTGCAAGCATAAGGCGCGATCTCATCTTGTGTCTCCTTCTACGTGATACACTACGGCTACCCACGGTCCCTTGGCCGTTGCGACGTTGGCGCGTCACAACTTCCGAGCCGTGCGGAAGGTCGGTTTTCGCGTTCAATTCATATTACAGGAGAATTGCGCGTGAAAAACAAACAGGCCGTTATTGAATCGGTCCTTTAAAGTTCTTTAGAAGCTGTCTTAATGCTTCGGTCGTATTCACATCCATCCGACTTATGGCCTCTTGAGCCGCACGAATCCCCGGACGCTCGCGAGTCAGCGCATCCAAGCGCCTCAGTTCCTCAACAGGGATCGGCACTTGATCTGCCTGCATCAAAGCAGCACGAAGAACCAAAACGCTAACCGTCAGGTCGGTTATCTGCGAACACAATACCCTGAGCGTCGTCATAAATATTTCCAGTGGGACGTATTTTTCATCAGGCATCCCCGCAGTTTATCGCACTTTTGTACTTGACTTTATGCTTAGCGTTAAGCTATACTTGGTTCATGAATAAGCTCGATACAGCCAAGCGCACACAGATCGTTTCCGCTATAGTTGAGGGCTGCTCGATCCGCTCCATTGTCCGCATGACCGGTGCATCCAAGAATACGATTGCCAAGCTCTTAGTGGAGCTAGGCGCGGCTTGTTCTGACTATCTCGATAAGCATCTAGTGAACCTGCCGTGCAAGCGGGTCCAGGTCGATGAGATTTGGTCGTTCTGCTACGCGAAGGCGAAGAACGTCACGCCCGAAATCGCGGCCAAGAATCCCTTTGCCGGTGACGTGTGGACATGGGTAGCAATTGACGCCGATACTAAACTGATTCCCTCCTGGATTGTGGGGCCGCGCGATTCCGTTACCGCCCGTATATTTGTGAATGATCTTGCTGGGCGTTTGGCAAACCGGATTCAGCTAACGAGCGATGGCTTGAGCGCTTACCTTCAGGCCGTAGAACGCGCCTTCCGTGGCAAAGTCGATTATGCTCAGCTTGTCAAAATATACGGCGAGACTTCCGAAGGACAGAAACGCTATAGCCCCGCCGAGTGCGTTGGCTGTGAGCGCAGGGCGGTAGTCGGCGACCCTGACCCCAAGCACATCAGCACGTCCTACATTGAACGTCAGAACCTCAGCGTCCGCATGGGACTTCGCCGCTTTACGCGCCTAACCAATGCATTCAGTAAGAAAATCGAGAATCACACAGCGGCGCTGGCGATCTTCTATATGCACTACAACTTCGTTAGAATCCACCAGAGCCTTCGGATTACTCCGGCGATGGCGGCTGGGGTGACGGATCGGCTTTGGTCGATTGAAGACGTTGTATCTCTTCTGGACTAATTAAGAATCCAGCGGGGAAAGGCTCTATTGAAAGTTTACGGCGCAACGATAGGAAAATAGTTTCCAGCATTCCTATGCCATCGTTACTAACTATCCAGGGGGAGGCTCTCTCTGGGTCGTCTTGTTGGCCGGGGGCTTGCACCAGGATGGATGTAAACGGTCCTACTCCATCGGCTTTTTGGCTAAATCTTTTTGCTTCATAACTAAGGTAGATGGCGGTCTTGATGTCTTCGCTTTGGTTATAGTCTTCGCAATTCATCCGTACTGTGGCGATGTTGGAACCTGCCCCAATCGCATGAAAAGATCCAGCCAAACTCACACTCCACTTGCCTTTGTGGTTGTCTTCGATGGACGCTATCACAGGTTCGCGCCCGACGAAACCAGTAACGATTAGTTGGCAACATCGCGGTTCGCACAACGGAGAGTTTCTAAACTCATTGACCGCATTGCTAATGGCAACCAACGCGGCGTGAACGGTATCAAGCGACAACGTTGAGCGAAACCATTCCTTAATTCTTTTGATCAATTCTGCCGCCGCATCGGGCCGGTTAGCAAAATGGACAATCCAACCGCGGCCGATAACATCCATCTTCGGCGCGAGGTCTGTCGATCCAAATTCGCCGCTACTCATGCGGGTATCAGAACAAAGAACAATACGTGGCTCGCCGTCCTCTTTACAAATCGCCGCAATGCAAGTGCTCATCGCCCTAGGATAACTGACTTTTATCCTTGGCGGTAAGTGAGGGGAAAACTGAACACGACGCCGCGAGGGAATCACTTTATTTTCCCTCCGGTCCAAACTGACCCACTACCCAAACGGTTTCATGGACTCGACGACCCTGCATGTCCTGCTGGTGGTGTTCATTGCTACCTTGATTCGCTCAACCTTCGGTTTTGGCGAAGCGCTGGTTGCGGTCCCGCTGCTGGCTCTCAGCATCCCGATTGAGATTGCCGCTCCGTTTGCGGTTCTGCTGTCGATCACGATTGCCGCTGTGGTGGTCGCGCAGGACTGGCGGAAGATTCACGTCCGCAGCACTGGCTGGCTGCTGGCGCCGACTTTCGTGGGGATTCCGTTGGGCATCGCGCTGCTGACCAGCGTGCATCAGAACCTGGTCAAAGGCGTTCTGGCGGTGGTGATTGTGGCTTTCTCCGGCTATTCTCTACTCGGCAAGAGACCGCCGGAATTGGACAACGATAGCCGTCCCTGGCTTTTAGGCTGCGGCTTCCTCGCCGGCGTGCTGGGCGGAGCTTACGGAATGAACGGGCCCCCGCTGGTGATTTACGGAGCCATGCGGCGCTGGTCGCCGCAACACTTTCGCGCAACGCCACAAGGATATTTTCTTCCCGCGAGCGTGGTGGCGATGGCGGGATATTGGTTCGCGGGATTATGGGTTCCCGCGGTCACGCACTACTTTCTTATTTCGCTGCCGGTTGCGCTGCCCGCCATTTTTTTGGGGCGCTCGATCAATCACCGCTTGCGCGGGGACACTTTTCTCAAATATGTGCACGCCGGCTTGGTGTGCGTCGGAATAATTTTGCTGATTCAGGCGCTTAGGCCCACTTCTTTCCGATAGCACCCAGGTCCGCCTTTCCCAGATCTTCGGGCGTCATGGCGGGGTGGAATTCGACGTGGGCGTTGAAGCCGAGAAACCACGGCTCGGCGAGCGCGGGGATCTTGGAGGCGTCGTCGAGATTGACCACGATGATGCCGCCGCGCTGGCCGCCGAACTCGGAGAAGTAGGCGGCCTCGGGCTTGGCTTCGGCCATGATCTTCTGGATTCTCGCACCGGCGGAACCGTCTTTCACATAAGTGTTGAAGGGCTCGACCGGGAATTTTACGTGGATGAGGATTCGCATGGCTGACTATTCTACATGTATCCACAACTCCGAGGCGAGCAAGCCGCGCCACGCGGATTCGCTGCGCGCTAAACGGAAACCAACGCGCTGGAACAGCGGATGGTGATCCACCAGACGCTGCGTCTCTAGGCCGGTGGCGGCGCGGAAGAACAGGTAGAGCGCGCGCACCAGTAATCCTGGATGGCGGAATTCCGAAACCAGCCAGCGCGCCTGCGGCTTGGCCGCACTGGTGATGCGCGCGAGCAGATGAGCTTGATCTGCTTGATCGAAGCAATCGAGAAAGAAGTGCGTGACGATCAGGTCGTATTCGGCGGCAGGAAGCGATGTGGTGCGCGCGTCGTCCTGGCGATAGGCAACGCGAAGATCACCGGCACGGCGTCGAGCGAGTTCCAGCATGCGCGCGCTCAGGTCGACGTAATCAATCTGTGCCTGGGGCGCCGCTTTGAGCAGAGCCGCCAGTGCGCGGCCGTCGCCGTCTCCCAACACCAATACGCGGCGTGCGTCGGCAACTTCGGAGAGGAAGGCTTCGCGGCGGTGTTCGAGGGCGCGCCCGAATCCCGCGTATTCCAGCCAGCGATAGCAGCGGGCGATGCGATCGCAGTTCACGCGACCATCGGCAGGAACAACAGCGGGCTCAGCAGCGCCACGTCGGCCAGCACTCGCACGGCATCGGCCGACAGCCTGCGGTGCACGCGGCCGAGCAGCAGGAACGCGGAGGCGCTAGCCAGTTCCGCGCCGCCCAGGATCGGGCGGTGCGCATACAACAGGACTCCCGCCGCGCAGGCGAGCACGATGGCGGCGGCGCTGGGCGACCAATCCAGCCTTTCACCTTCCCAACGCTGGATGGCGATGCAGTTCATCCAGCACAAGCCCGAGAACAGCAGGATGGTGGCCACGTCGGCGGGAGTTTTCACGTTGCTCCACGCCTCAAGCGACGCGCCCAGCGCGAACAGAACGCCCACCGCCGCCTCCTTGGGCCCGCGCAGGATTCCGGAATGCACCAGCGCGAAATAGACGCCCACCGCCGCGAGCAAAATCACTCCACGCAGAAACAGGCCGGCTGATAAGTGTTCGGCCGCCAACCAGCCGGTGAGTCCCAGCACGGACATCCATAGAGGGAAGAGCGGTTTCCACCAGCGCCGGTAAAACTCATGCCGTGGAGAATGGCAATCGCCTTTCCAGGCGTCGAGCGTGCGATCGGCGGAGTAAATCAACCACACCGTGAGCAGCAGCAAAAGCGCGGCCAGCCCGTCGACCGGCACCTGGAAGCAGCGCGCGAAGAGAATCTGCCACAGCACGGCGACGATGGGAGCGTCCAGGCTCAGCAGGTTGGGCCACAGCCAGAGTCGTGTCGGTTTCATGGCAACTGGCAGCGCGCTCTCCACTCCTCTTATTATGAACTCATGCGCGTGCGTATCCTGCTTCTGTTCACGGCTCTTTGCCCCGTGTCGCTCTCCGCGAAAGACCGGCCCATTCCAATTAAGGTTGTGGTCGTCACCATGTTTGAGCGCGGCGCCGACACCGGCGATCAGCCGGGCGAGTTGCAGTATTGGGTGGAGCGCGAAAAACTCGACCGCGTGATTCCGTTCCCGCAGGGTTATCACGATCTGCGCATGAACGGCGACGGCGTGCTGGCTGTGCTGACGGGCGTGGGGACGGCGAAGGCGGCATCAACGATTATGGCGCTGGGCATGGACCCGCGTTTCGATCTCACGAAAGCGTACTGGATCGTCGCGGGTATTGCGGGCATCGATCCGGCCGACGGCAGCCTGGGCTCGGCGGCATGGGCCGAGTGGGTGGTCGACGGCGACATCGGCTACGAAATCGACGCGCGCGAAATTCCCAAGGATTGGAAGACCGGCTTCGTGCCGCTACGCAAGTCCGTCCCCTATGAGCTGCCGCTGATGGTGCCTAACAACGGCGAAGCGTATCACTTAAATGCAAGCCTGGTTGATTGGGCTTTCCGCTTAACGCAGAATGTTCCGCTGATGGATTCCGAAGCCATGCAGAAGGAGCGCGCGTTATATCCGTCGCCCAACGCGCAGCGGCCTCCGTTTGTGCTCAAGGGCGACACGCTTTCCTCGAGCACGTTCTGGCACGGCAAGTTGATGGACGAGTGGGCGAACGATTGGGTGAAGTACCACACCGGCGGGCAGGGAAACTTCGTCACTACCGGCATGGAAGACACCGGCACTTTGCAGTCGCTGACGTTTCTCGCGAAGGCCGGCCGCGCCGATATCAACCGAGTGCTGGTGCTGCGCACGGCCAGCGATTACGATTCGCCCACGGGATCGATGACGGCGGCCGAGAGCCTGGCGCGCAATAAGATCGGACAATACACGGGCTATCTTCCGGCGCTCGACGCGGCGTGGCGAGTGGGGCGTACGGTGGTTGCGGAGATTGTCAAGAACTGGGCGCAATACCGCACCACGATTCCGGGGAGCAAACCCTGACTCATTTATTTCGTCGGGATGGTCACGGAACCCAACGCCTGCAGCTTCGGATCCAGCACAATCACTCGCACCTTCTGCACTTGATTCCCCACCGGCACATCCAGGGGAAGTGAAATGCCCGCGCTGGCGGCTTGATCGAGTTGCCCTTTCGTCAAGGTCAGGTCCACCCGCGTGGCGGGCGCGGTTACCTTTACGGTATTGCCGTCATAGAGCGCCGTGATCACGTCCAGTTCCGCTTTGTAGTGATCCCCGTCAGGTTGAACCAGGACGTCGGCCGGGTCCGCGTGAATGTCGAAATGAACCGAGTCGGTTTGCGGCTTGCGCGAGATCGCCACCCGCAAGCCGATTTCAGAGGCCTCTATGGGACTGCGGATCTGGTTGTCGAAGCGGGCGGCTTCCTGCTGCTCTGGACTCGGACCGGCGGGTTCCATCGTGAACCCATCGCGAGTCAGCAGATGAACGCCTTTGCGCGTCGTGTCCACACGGATCTTGGTTTCCTTGCCTTCTTTTTCGGCAACGGTGGAGTAGTAGGCGATGCGATAGTTGCCGCGGGCATCGGTGAGCGCGTCGCTGAGTGCCAGAGCGGGATTGTCGCGCGAGGACCAGCGTCCGCCGGTCAGCGCGGAAAACATTTGCAGGGTTCGAGTCGGCTCCCTTCCCACGCCGTTGGTTTGATCCACCGTGTACATCGCGATCTGCGATTGTGCTTCCAATTCGCTCAGCTTTCGCACATCGGGTGTTAAGTCGATGATCTCGCTCCCGGCCGAGCGGAACGTCAAGGGGACCCCTTGCGTAATCCAGATCAGGCTCTTGCGGCCAGCGATTGCTCCCATTCTGAGGCGCAACTGGTTGAGAGCGCCGAAGGTCTTCTGTAAGCGCACGTCCAAGTCGTCACGGGCGCGGAATCCTTGATATTCCTGAATGCCGTGCTCGAGTTCATCGCGCAGTTCTTGGGGCGAAGGATCGGCGGCGCGGACGTCTCCGTCGGTGCCCGGAAGCGGATGCACCGGCGCCAATTCTCCTTTGTTGGTCAGAAAATAAATGTAAATATTCCCAGCCGTTTCCAGGTGTTGAATGGCGGCGCCCAGCTCGATTCCGGAGCGGCCCGACAGCACCAGTCTTTCATTCCAGCGGTCGAACAGAATCACCACCGGCGCGGCCGCGGCATGGTTGTCGAACTCGCCGGGCGCGTGCGCGGCCATGCTGCGGTTGCCACCGGCGAAGTGGAAGAAAACGACGGGCTGCGGCTTGCCTTCTTCGCGAAGCTGCAAGTCTGACGGCTGCAGATCGGTGACGGGTTCATCGCGCGAGTTGGTGGCAGCGAGGTTAAGCGTGATCAATTTTCCGGGCGAGGGGGGCTGCGCTGACAGCGGGAATACGCAGTCGATGGCAAGGAACAGGATGGCGCTTCGCATCATGCTCCTTAACGTACACCGCGCGTGGTTGCCGAGCAAGGCTGCCAAAATAGTGATAGTTTTGTTGGTAAATGAATCGACTTTACGGAGTAGCGGTTCGGTTATTGCTGGCGGCCGGAAGCCTCGCCGCCGCGCGCGGACAAGAGAGCATGCCGGCGGCGCAACAAAACGCTGTGGTCCAGAAATACTGCGGAAGTTGTCACAGCGATGCGCTGATGTACGGCGGCCTTTCGGTGGAGCATTTCGACGCCGCGCATGCCGACCCGACGGTAGCGGCGATGCTGGTCAGCAAGCTCACTAATGGGCATAGGCCCCGGGACGTGAATGCGGCTGCGCAAGGTGCCGATGCGGATGCGGCGATCTTGCGGATGATGAGAGCCTCCGCGATGGGAGCGGCCGGCAACGGGGTGCCGGACGACACCACGCAAGTTGCCTTCGCCAAAGCTTTATCGGCTGAAGCCGCGGGTGCGGAAGAGTGGAATTCCAGTGGGGCCGACACGGGGCGCATCCTCACCGCGGCCGTCGTCACTGCGGCAATCGTCCGCGAGCATGCTTCGGCGAAACGCGCCGGCGACACCGACATGTACCGCCTGATTCTCACTTGCCGGATGGCAACTCATGAAGGTGAGATCAAGCTGGCTTGGGCAAACGGCGTTCCCGACGAAGGGCGGCAGATCACGATCGCAGTCGACGAAAAAACTCCTTTTACGCACATCGTCGAAGGCGGTAAAAAGCAGGGCAACGGAACGCATGGGCCGGGAGCGACTATTCTTTATCCCAACCCGGCAAGCAAGATGCCGCTGCCGATCCACAGCTTGAGCGTCGGTAATGTTTTCGGCGTGGAGCCGGTGGTGTTTCCGTTCGACAACCTAAGTCCCACGGTTCGGCGTGATCTCGCCGCTTGTTTCACTATTCCGTCCGGTTCCACATCTGCAACACTCGCGCTTCCCGCTCATAGCCCAGCACGCTGATCGATCCGGTCGACAGCGCGAACAAGCGCCCGTTGGTGGGGTCGAGTTCGAGCCAGCGGGCGGCTAGCGCGCGCAGCATGTGTCCGTGACCGAATAGCGCGACGTCCGCGCCGGCGGCTACGGCTCTGGCGATCACGCGGTCGGCGCGGGCGGCTACTTCTGCTGCCGATTCGCCGCCGGGGGGCGTGCCGGTCCAGATGGTCCAGTTGGGGTTTTGGGCTTGAATCTGCGCGGTTGTGAGGCCCTCATAGCTGCCATAGCCCCATTCGCGTAAATCCGGCGTGGTTTCGGCGCTGTATCCGGCCAGGCGGCAGGTTTCCAGGGCGCGACGGAGGGGGCTCGACAGCACGAGAGCGAACTGCTTCCCGGCCAGCATGCGCCCTACGGCGGCGGCTTTGCGCTCGCCTTCCTGGGTCAGTGCCAGGTCGGTTGAAGAGGTATGCCGGCCGGCCGCGCTCCACTCGGTTTCTCCGTGCCGCATCAACCACAAATCGCCGTGAGTCATGTATTCACTGTATCCGGCTCTAAGGTTTTCTTGCCGGAACAACGATAGACCGGCTAGCGTTCCTGTATTTGAGAACCGGAGGGAGACCCATGTCGCTGCGCGATTTCATTTCAAAGCAATATATCGATGTTATTCAGTGGACTGAGGAGGAAAACGGCATCCTGGCCACGCGCTATCCAATGCAGGACCTGGAGATCCAGAACGGGGCTCGGCTGACGGTGCGCGAGTCGCAGATGGCTGCGTTCATTAATGAGGGCCGGCTGGCTGATGTGTTCGGGCCGGGGAGCTACACGCTCACCACGCAGAATCTGCCGATCCTGACGGACCTTCTAAATTGGGACAAGAAGTTTGAATCGCCGTTCAAGAGCGACGTCTACTTTTTCTCGACGCGCCAGCAGACGGCGCAGAAGTGGGGCACGGCGACGCCCATCACCATCCGCGATAAGGAATTCGGAGCGGTACGGGTGCGCGGCTACGGGATCTACGCCTGGCACGTGTTCGACCCTCGCGTGTTCCATACCAAAGTGAGCGGGACGCGCGATGCCTATTTGGTTACTGATATCGAAGGGCAGCTGCGCGAGACGATTGTCAGCCACATGACCGATACTTTTGCGGGCAGCAGCGTGCCGTTCGTCGATATGGCGGCGAATCAAACGGCGCTGGCGAAACGCATCGGCGAAGGGTTGAAGCCGGTGTTTGCGGATCTCGGATTAATGCTCGATAGCTTCGTCGTCGAAAACTTGTCGCTGCCGGAGGAATTGCAGAAGACGCTCGACGCGCGCATTGGGATGAATATTGTGGGCGATATGGGGCGTTACGCGCAGTTCCAGGCTGGCACTTCGCTGCCGATTGCCGCGGCGAATGAAGGCGGAGGCGGCGCGGCGGCGGGCATGGGACTCGGCGCGGGCTTGGCGATGGGGCAGCAGCTGATGAACGCGATGAAGCCCAATGCGGCGACGGATGCGGGGGCGGTCGCGGTAGCGGACGCGAAATTCTGTATTTCCTGCGGCAAATCTATTACCAGGGCGGCGAAATTCTGCCCGGAATGCGGCGCGTCGCAGCAGTAGATAACATGGTGTCTTGGGGACATCCGGACGAAATCGAGTGAGACTGGCGAGAATCCTGGGGCTTTCCGGGGGCGCGCCTAAGGCCGACTCGCGCAATGCCTCGCGCGCCGTTCACGAACTTACAGCGCTGTGCCACGGCTTGTTATCGGAGCGCGGCGAAGTCTCGGGCGTACTTCTGGCAACGCAGGCGCAGCAGGCTTACGAATCCTTTGAAGCGCCGCAGCGACACGCTTTCTTTGACGTGCTGGTGAAAGAGTTCTCTCCCGATCCCAACGCCGTGGGGCGCTCGGGTGACGCATATCGCGCAGATCCCTCGGCGGCCAATCTTGCCGAATTGCAGCGCGTGGTGGAACCGCCGCGGCAGGAGTTGTTCCGCCGCTTGAACATGGCTCCGGGCGGGACGCGGATGCTGGTGAACATGCGGCGCGATCTGCTCGACGAAACGCGCTCGCATCCCGAGTGGACGGCGATCGCTGCCGATCTGGAACACCTGCTGGCTTCCTGGTTCAATCGCGGGTTTCTGTCCTTGCAGCGCATCGATTGGACCACGCCGGCGAATATTCTCGAAAAGCTGATCCAGTTTGAAGCGGTGCACGCGATCCAGGGGTGGTCTGATTTGCAGCGTCGCCTGCAGGCTGACCGGCGCTGCTACGGTTTCTTCCACCCGGCCTTACCCGGGGAGCCGATCATCTTTATCGAAGTCGCGCTGACGCGCGGCATGAGCGCGCAGGTGCAGGCGCTGGTCGATCCGCTGTCGCCGATTTCCGACCCGGGAGAAGCGGACACGGCGATTTTTTACTCGATCACCAATTGCCAGGCGGGATTGCGCGGGGTGCCTTTTGGAAGCTTTCTGATCAAACGCGTCGCGGAGGATTTGGCGGCTGAGTTTCCACGGCTGCGGAAGTTCGCCACCTTGTCGCCGATACCGGGTTTCCGTTCCTGGCTTAAGCAGGTGGGTGGCAACCGGAAGGTTGCGGCGGTCCTGGCTAAGCTCGAGGGGAGTGCGTGGCTCAACGATAAGGAACTGGCGGAAGAGCTTGGGCACGAACTCGAACCGCTGTGCGCGTATTACCTGACGCAGGCCAAGCACGGCAAGGAGCCGCTTGATCCGGTAGCGCGTTTCCATTTGCGCAACGGGGCGCGACTGGAGCGCATTGACTGGCTGGGCGATACGTCGGCGCTGGGGATCGAGCGTTCCGCGGGGCTGATGGTGAATTATGTTTATCGCTTGGACGATGTGGAGCGCAATCACGAGCTGTACACCAAGCAATATAAAGTGATCGCTTCGCACCACATCGACTGGCTGGCGAAGCGCTGCGTGCTGGCCGCCGGCGCTTCGAGCCAGTGAATTACTAAAACATTGATTATAAAAGTTTTATTTCTACGACTGTGTTTTACGTGTCACAAGACTTGACAATAACACACTAAACTTGCATAATGGCAGCAGGCTAAGTTTAAGGCCGAGAGTTCTAACGCACAGTAACGGAAGAGAGAAGCGAACATTATGAGCAAAATCATTGGCATCGACTTGGGCACCACTAACTCCGTGGTTGCCGTTATGGAAGGCGGCCAGCCGGTCGTCATCCCTAATCAGGAAGGTGGGCGGACGACTCCGTCGGTAGTCGGATTCGCCAAGAGCGGGGAGAGGCTGGTGGGACAGGTGGCGAAGCGCCAGTCCGTCACCAATCCGGAGAACACGGTTTATTCGATTAAGCGCTTCATGGGGCGGCGGTTCGATGAAGTAAGCCAGGAGATGAAGCTGGTCCCTTACAAGGTGGTCGCCGGGGACGCGGACGACGCTCGCGTGGATATCAATGGAAAGAAGTATTCGCCGCCGGAGATTTCGGCGATGATCCTGGGCAAGCTGAAGGAAGCGGCCGAGGCTTATTTGGGCGAGAAAGTTACCAAGGCCGTCATCACGGTTCCGGCCTACTTCAATGACGCGCAGCGGCAGGCGACCAAAGACGCCGGCAAGATTGCCGGCCTCGAAGTAATGCGTATCATCAACGAGCCGACGGCGGCTGCGCTGGCTTACGGGCTGGATCGCAAGAAGAACGAGACCATCGCGGTCTACGATTTCGGCGGCGGCACCTTCGACATTTCAATTCTCGAAGTGGGCGATGGCGTGGTGGAAGTGAAATCGACCAACGGCGATACGCACCTGGGCGGCGACAACATTGACCAGCGTATCATTGACTGGCTGATTCAGGAATTCAAGCGCGATCAGGGGATCGATGTATCGAAAGACCAGATGGCGCTGCAGCGGTTGAAGGAAGCTGCCGAGAAGGCCAAGATCGAGCTGTCGACGTTGCTTGAGACCGAGCTCAACCTGCCGTTCTTGACGGCCGATGCGAGCGGTCCGAAGCATCTGGCGATCAAGCTGACGCGGGCGCGCTTCGAGCAGATGGTGGCGGATATTCTGGAGCGGTCAGTGGAGCCTTGCAAGAAGGCCCTGACTGACGCCGGGCTGACGCCGGCGCAGATTGACGAAGTGGTGCTGGTGGGCGGATCGACGCGCATCCCGAAAGTTCAGGAGATGGTCCGCAACCTGTTCGGCAAGGACCCGAATCGCAGCGTGAACCCGGACGAAGTGGTCGCGGTGGGCGCGGCGGTGCAGGGCGGCGTGCTGGGCGGCGAAGTGAAGGACGTGCTGCTGCTGGACGTGACGCCTCTCTCGCTGGGTATTGAAACGCTGGGCGGGGTGTTCACCAAGCTGATCGATCGCAACACCACAATCCCGACGCGCAAGAGCGAAGTGTTTTCGACGGCGGCGGATTCGCAGACGTCGGTGGAGATCAAAGTCTATCAGGGCGAACGCGCTCTGGCCAAGGACAACCGGATGCTGGGGGTGTTCCAGTTGATCGGTATTCCACCGGCTCCGCGCGGGATTCCGCAGGTGGAAGTGACGTTCGATATCGATGCTAATGGCATCCTGAATGTCACGGCCAAGGACAAGGCCACGAATAACGAGCAGAAGATTACCATCACTTCTTCCTCCGGGCTCAGCAAAGAGGAAGTGGACAAGATGGCTAAGGACGCCGAGGCTCACGGGGCCGAGGACAGCAAGCGCAAGGACGAGATCGACGCGCGCAACCGGGCGGATTCGATGGTGTATCAGGTCGAGAAGATGCTGAAGGATCATCGCGACAAGATCAGTGACGAGGACGCGAAGAATGTGGAAGGGGCGCTCGAAGCTACGCGCAAGGCGATGTCCGGTGGCAGCGTGGAGGAGATCAGTAAAGCTACTGACACGCTGACGCAGGCGAGCCATAAGCTGGCGGAGGCGATGTACAAGTCGCAAAGTGCAGCTCCTGGCGGCGCGCCGGGTGGCGGAACTCCGGGTAGCGAACCGGGCGGCGATGGCGCGGGCGCTGGTGCTTCGGAAAAGCCGAAGGACAACGTGGTCGACGCGGAATTCGTCGACGTTGAAGACAAGAAATAAGCAGGTCGAGGCAAAAGTGCGCCGGGTCCTTTGAGGCCCGGCGTATCTCATGACTGCCTATGGCGCAGAACGATTATTATCAAACACTCGGAGTAGAGCGCGGGGCCGATGCGGAGGAGATCCGCAAGGCCTACCGTAAACTCGCGCGCAAACATCATCCGGATCTGAATCCAGGTGATAAATCCGCTGAGGATCGCTTCAAAAAAGTTCAGGAAGCCTACGATATTCTGAGCGAGCCGAAGAAAAAGCAGATGTATGACCAGTACGGCTTCTATTCGGAAAACGGCATGCCGGCGGGTGGTCCCGGTGGTCCCGGTGGGCCGGGCGGCGCTGGGGCGAGTCCGAACATGGGTTTCGGCGGGTTCGATTTTTCGGACTTCACACGGGCGGCGGGGTCGGGGAGTCCGCGGCAACGCTACACCGATCCGGGGGAATCGACTAACTTTCAGGACATCTTCAGCCAGTGGTTCGGGAGGCAGAACGAGCCGCACACAACGGCGCCGGAGAAGGGCACCGACCTCGAATACGGACTCAGCATCGATTTCTGGCAGGCGATTCGGGGGACGCAGGTGCGTCTGAAGATCAATCGCCAGGAAGTTTGCACGACTTGCAACGGGAACGGGGCGCGGTCGGGCGGTGTTACAGTTTGCCCGGAATGTAACGGCAGCGGTACGGTCACTCAGATGGCCGGGGCCATGCGCTTCGATTTGAAGTGTCCCAAATGCGAAGGCACCGGTCGTCTAACCAACAAATGCCCTACGTGTCACGGCGACGGGCGTATTTCGCACTCGGAAACGGTGGAGGTGCGGATTCCGCCGGGTGCGCAGCAAGGGTCGCGATTGCGCGTGGCGGGCAAGGGTAATGCGGGCACGCACGGCGCGGCGGCGGGTGATTTGTACATCACGGTGCGGGTCGAAGATCATCCGTTCTTCCGGCGCGACGCGGATGATATTTTGATCACGGTCCCGGTACGCATCGACGAAGCGGGGTTGGGGACGAAGATCGAGGTGCCGACCATTGACGGGCGGGCGCAGCTCAAAATTCCGCAGGGGACTAAGAACGGGCAGAAATTCCGCATGCGGGAGAAGGGCGTGCAGAATTCGCGGACGGGGACGCGCGGCGATGAGATCGTCGAGATTGTTATCGAAGCGCCGGAGGTGCACGACGAGCGCACCAAGGAACTGCTGCGTGAATACGCTACGCTCAACCCCGCCGATCCACGCGCGGAGATCTGGAGCAAGGTGTAATGGCGAAAGCAAAGCGAGCGGCGTTCATGATCTCGGCGGTGGCCGAGCAATACCAAATTCATCCGCAAACCTTGCGGTTGTATGAGCGCGAAGGGCTGCTCAAGCCCTCGCGCAGCGACGGCAACACGCGTCTTTACACCGAAGATGATGTGGAGCGGCTGGAAGTGATCCTCAAACTGACGCGCGACCTGGGCGTTAATCTCGCCGGCGTGGAAATCATTTTGAATATGCGTGAGAAGATGGCGGAGATGCAGCGGCAGATCGAGGCGTTCGTTTCCAGTTTGAACACCGAGATTACTTCGCAGCGCACGCGGCCGGCGGCGCAGGAACCGGCCAATTCATTGATCCCGGTGATTCAGATCCGGCGCTCGAAGAAGCCGGGCGCTTAACTGCACTCCTCAACTGCAACGGATCATCCATAATGGATAGATCTTCTAATGCCTGCTCCTTTGCGCAGCATGACTGGGTTCGCGCGGGTGCGCCGTCCGCTGGGCGATGGCGAGCTGGTGGTTAGCGCCAAGAGCGTGAATCATCGTGGGCTCGATCTGGTGATTCAGACGCCATCGGCGCTGGAGCCATTTGAAGGCACGATTCGCGCGATGGTGAAAGCCAGCGTGGTGCGCGGGCATGTGGAGGTGCGGGTCTCGATTCCGAAGAGCGCGAACGGGGAGGCGGTGTTGGCGCTGGACCGGGAATTTCTGCACGACTATCTGCGCATTTTTCGCGAAGAGGCGCTGGCGCACGATTTGGAATCGAAACCGGACCTCAACGCGGCGCTGCGCATTCCAGGCATGTTCACGGCTTCGGAGACCGCGGGGCCGCCGGAGGGGGCGGAGGCTGTGCTGCAAGAGGCCCTGGCAGCAGCCCTCGAAGAGCTTAATGAATTCCGCGCGCGCGAGGGCGGTGCCATTGTCGAGGAATTGCGCGGCCATAATCAGAGCCTGAGCGCTGCCGCGGAACGCATGGAACAGTTGCGCGCGGCGGCGTCGGACTATTTTCAAAAAAGGCTGGCGGAACGGCTGCAGGAAGTTGTTAAGGGGATACAGGTTGATCCGCAGAGGTTGGCGCAGGAGGCCGCGATCCTGGCCGATCGCAGCGACATCGGTGAAGAACTGGCCCGACTGAAGATTCATGCCGGGCAACTGGCGGCGCTGCTCGATGCGGGCGGGGAAGTGGGCAAGAAGCTGGACTTCCTGCTGCAGGAAATGAATCGCGAAACCAATACCATCCTTTCGAAGACCAGCGGGGCGGGGGCGCCGGCCATGCAGATCACCGATCTGGCGCTGGCGGCCAAGGCTGCGATCGAAAAGATCCGCGAACAATCTCTCAACCTTGAATGAATTCGGAATGACGACCGTTTTTATCATCTCAGCGCCCTCGGGATCGGGCAAAAGCACACTAGTAAGCGAACTGATGCGGCTGGTTCCCAAGCTGCGGTTTTCGGTGTCCTACACGACGCGCTATCCGCGGGGGCAGGAACGGGATGGAGAAGACTACTATTTCATCTCGCGCGAGGAATTTGAGGAGCGCATCGCGAAGGGTGAGTTCCTGGAGTACGCGGAGGTCTTCGGCAACTATTACGGCACGCATATCAGCGAACTGGAACGGGCTGGGACCGAGGGGTACGACCTGGTGCTCGACATCGACGTGCAGGGTGCGCGACAATTAAAAGAGAGAATTCCGGCCGGAGTATCCATATTTATTTTGGCGCCAAGCCGGGAGATCCTTGAAAAGCGGCTGCGAGCGCGCAGCCAGGACTCGGAAGCTGTGATTCTGCGGCGTTTGCATGATGCGGCCGGAGAGATTCGCAATTACGATTTGTACGATTATGTGCTGGTGAACCGGGAAGTAGCGGCGTCGGTGGAAACCCTGGTGGCCATCGTGAAAGCGACGCGTAGCCGGCGCGACCGGATGGAAAATGAGATCCGTCCGATACTGGAAACGTTTTTGAGTAAAAGGACCGAAATATCAAATGGCTGAAACCAATCTGAAACAGGTGGCGCAGAACGTGATTCCGGACGATCCGGAAGCCAGCGCTTACCGCTTTATCATCGTGGCGGCGAAGCGGGCGCGCCAGTTGCAGGGCGGCGCGCGCAGCATGCTGCCGACGACGTCGAAAAAGCCCACGGTGGCGGCCATGGAAGAAGTGCGGCGCGGGCTGGTACCTTACGAAGACACGGCGATTCAGAAGACGATGTTGCCGTTGCTCGCCGAAGAATAGCGGGGAATTATGAACGTCGCGCTGGGCGTGGGCGGAGGCATTGCTGCTTACAAAGCGGCGGAGCTGGCGCGCGCGCTGATGGAGCGGGGATTCACTGTTGACGTGGTGATGACGCGGGCGGCGGAAGAGTTTATCCGGCCGCTGACGTTCGCGGCGCTCACGGGGCGCAAGGTGCACACGCACTTGTTTTCCGCGGCTAGCGCGGAGGACACGCTTTCGAGCGCCATCGAGCACATCCGCATCGGGCAGGAGAACGAGTTGCTGGTGGTGGCTCCGGCTACCGCCGATTTGCTGGCTAAATTCGCGCATGGGCTGGCGGATGATCTCTTGACCACTACCTATCTGGCATTCACGGGAACCGTGGTGCTGGCGCCCGCGATGAATACGAACATGTGGAACCATGCGGCGACGCAGATCAACATGGCAATGCTGAAGGCGCGCGGGCACGTGATCGTCGAACCGGACGAAGGATTGCTGGCTTGCGGCATGATCGGGCCGGGGCGCTTGGCGGAGCCGGCGGAGATCGCCGACGCGGTGCTCGCCGCCAGCAAGAAGAACAAGCGGCGGGATCTGGACGGCGAGACCATTCTGATCACGGCGGGGCCGACGCAGGAGCCGATCGATGGTGTGCGCTATTTGAGCAATCGATCCAGCGGCAAGATGGGTTACGCGCTGGCGGAGGAAGCTGTCGCGCGGGGGGCTCATGTGGTGCTGGTTTCAGGGCCGGTGAGTTTGGCGGCGCCGCGCGGCGTGACGCTGATGCCGGTGCGCACGGCGCTGGAGATGCGGCAGGCGGTGATGGATCACCTGCCTGAGGCGACTATCGTGATCAAGGCTGCGGCGGTGGCGGATTATCACATTCCTAATCCGTCGAAGCAGAAGATGAAGAAGACGGCGGCGCGGTTGGCACTGGATCTGGAGCCGACGCCGGACATTCTGGCCGAAGTCGGAACCAAGAAGGGCGACCGGCTGCTGATCGGGTTCGCCGCCGAGACCGGCAATTTGATCGAGGAAGCCCGGCGCAAGATGCAGCAGAAGAACTGCGATATGGTGGTGGGCAATTTGGTTTCGCAGGCCGGGGACGGGGTTTGAGTCCGACGAAAACGAAGTGGTGCTGGTGACGCGCGCGGGCGAGACGATACCGGTGGAGCGCGCTTCGAAACGCGCGATCGCGGGCCGCATCTTCGATGAAGCGATGCGTTTGCGCCTGGCGTTGCACGCTGCGCGATGACTTCCGAACAGCTTCGACAGTATCTTACCTTCTATCAGGATCTCGGTGTGAAAAACCTTTACCGGCGTGCTCCGGGTGTGCCAGCGGCTGCGGTTGAAAAGCCTGTACCTGTGCCCGCGCCCGCGGCTGCACTGATCGAATTGCCGTCGCTTGCGCCCGTCGGCGATACGCTCGCGAAAATCAGTGAGGATATCGGCGATTGCAGGCGTTGCCGGTTGTGCGAGCAGCGGAACAAGATTGTTTTCGGCTCCGGCGATGAGCAGGCGCGGCTGGTGTTTGTAGGCGAGGGGCCGGGGGCCGATGAAGATGCGCAGGGGCTGCCGTTCGTGGGGCGCGCGGGGCAGTTGCTAACGCAGATGATCGACGGGACGGCTTCTAAGGAAGGGATTCCGATCAAGCGCGCGGACGTTTATATCTGCAACGTGGTGAAGTGCAGGCCTCCGGAGAACCGCACTCCGCAGCCGGATGAAATGGAAATCTGCGGGCAGTTCCTGTTCCGGCAGTTGATGACGCTGCGTCCGAAGGCGATTTGCGCGCTGGGCTCGACGGCGGCGAAGGCGCTGCTGGCGACGAAGGATGGGGTCACGCGGCTGCGCGGGAGCTGGCATAAGTGGCATGACATTCCGGTGATGGTTACGTATCATCCGTCGTATTTGCTGCGGCCTTACAACCAGAATGCCAAGCGTGAGGCGTGGGACGATTTGAAGAAGGTTTTGCATTTTGTCTACGACTAGGCGGGGGGTGTTTATTACGTTTGAAGGGCCGGAGGGGAGTGGCAAGTCGACTCAACTGCGCATGCTGGGCAAGAAGCTGCGGGGGTTGAATCGTACTGTGCTGGAGACGGCGGAACCGGGGGGGACGCCGATTGGGCTGCAGATCCGGCGGGTCCTGTTGGACGCTAAGAATCAGGAATTGTGCGCGACGGCGGAACTGCTGTTGATGTTCGCGGCACGGGCGCAGAATGTGGATCAGGCGATTTTGCCGGCGTTGGCGAGCGGGCAGGTGGTGCTGTGCGACCGCTTCACGGATTCAACGCTGGTGTATCAGGGGGCGGCGCGGGGGCTGGGCGCGGACGTCGTGTATGACGTCGATCGCATTGCTTGCCGGGGGCTGGTGCCGGATCTCACGCTGGTGGTGGATATCGACGTTGAGACGGGGTTGGCGCGGGCGCACCGACGCAACCAGCGGACGCAGGATGTCGAGACGCGGCTCGACGAACAATCGCTCGAATTTCATCGCAAGGTGCGGGCGGCTTATCATCAGCTTGCCGAGGACGAACCGAAGCGCGTAAAGCTGATCGATGGGTCGCGCGACGAAGACGGAGTGGCGCTTGCGGTGTGGAGCGCGGTCGAGCGGCTGCTAGCTGAATAGCTTTGCGCTTAGACCGACGGCGGCTGCTCCTAGCATTACCCACCAAGTTTCTACGCGGGTGAAGGTCAATACGATAAAGCTGACGAGGATGATGGCGATGGCCACGGGTCCGGTGGCGGCGTCGCGGGCGAGCGGGATCGAGGCGGCCATCAAGAGGCCGGCGCTGGCTAGGATCACTGCACGGATGGCTCCGCGGATGCGAGGGAGATTGGCGTATTTGCCGATCCAGCTCATCAGCGGAATGATGAGGAACGCTGGGGTGATCAGCGCGATTAAACCGGCGAAGGCGCCGGGGAGTCCGGCGGCGAAATAGCCGACGCTTACCAGGTATAAGCCGTTGGGGCCGGGGCCGGTGCGGCCGGCGACGATCGCGGTATTGAGCTGGCGATCGGTCAAGATGTGGCGCCTGACTACAAAGTCCTGGCGCACGATGGGCAGCGAGGCCATGCCGCTGAAGGAAGTGATCACGGCTTTGAACAGCAGCAGGTAAAGCAGGACCAGGTTCACGCCGGTTCCTTCCACAACAAGCCTACGACTGCGGCGATGCCGATCACGGGTAGGGGGCCGAGTCCGAACTTCCACACGGCGGCGAAGGCGCCTAACGTGATTACTAACGCTCGAAAGGCGTTGGCGCTGTTTTTGAAGTGCGGCTTTACCAAGTACCAGATGCTGGACCACATCATCGCGGCTACGGCGGCGATGGTTCCGCCGACTCCGGCCATCACCCAAGTATTCGTGCGCCAGGTTTCGTAGCCTTGCGTCATGAGGACGGCTAGCACGGCGGACGGCGCGGTTTCCGCGAGAACTCCGGCGAGTGCGCCGCGCAGGCCTAGGATGCGCGCACCGGCCGCCGCGCAGAAGGCTATCACGTTGGTGCCGGGGGTGATGCGCGCTAGCGAAAACGCTAAAGCATAATCTTCGGGGGAGAGCCAGTGGTGCTGCTCGACAAATTCGCGCTGTAGTGCGGCGATGGTGGGGAGTCCGCCGCCGAACGTTGTGTTACCGATGCGGAAGAACACGCCGGTGAGCCGGCGGAGAGTGGGCGCCGGCACGTTATTCCTTGGGCGCGATGCCGAGGGCTTTCATCTTGCGGTAGAGATGGCTGCGCTCGAGGCCCAGCATTTCGGCGGCGCGGGTTACGTTGCCTTTGGCCTCTTCTAGCTTCTTCAGAATGTAGTCGCGTTCGGCGGCCTCGCGGACGTCTTGCAGGCTGCCGAAGCGCTCCATGGGCCGATCGAAGACGGCGCGGCGGGAGCGGTCGAGCGGGATATGGCGCGCGTCGATGCCGGTTTGGGGATTCATGATGACGATGCGCTCCATCAGATTTCGCAGCTCGCGAACGTTGCCGGGCCAGGGGTATTCTTCGAGTACGCGGAAAGCGTCCTCGGTCAATTGTTTGGGCTTACGGCCGTAAGCGGTAGTGAACTCCCGCAAGAAATGATCGGCTAGCAAGCGCACGTCTTCGATGCGCTCGCGCAGGGGTGGGACGTGGAAGGGGACCACGTTCAGGCGGTAGAACAAATCTTCGCGGAAGTTACCGCGCTCGATTTCTTCCTCCAGGTTCTTGTTGGTGGAAGCGACTACGCGAACGTCGACTTTAATCGATTCGGCGGCGCCGACGGGTTCGAAGCGCTGTTCATCCAGGGCGCGCAGCAGCTTGGCCTGGGTCTTGAGCGACATGTCGCCGACTTCGTCGAGAAACAGCGTGCCGCCGTCGGCTTTCTGTAGCTTGCCGATTTTGTCGTCGAGGGCTCCGGCGAGGCTGCCTTTGCGGTGGCCGAACAATTCGCTTTCGATCAACTCCTCGGGGATGGCGGCGCAGTTCACTTCGACGAAGGCTTCGTGAGTGCGCGGGCTGGCGGCGTGAATGGCGTGGGCGATCAATTCTTTCCCGGTGCCGCTTTCGCCAAAGATCAGCACGCGGCCGTTGGTGGCGGCCATCAGGCCTAGTTGCTGGCGGAGCGCCTTCATGGGAACGCTGTCGCCGATGATGCGCAGTTTGGCATCGCCGGACTCTTTGAGGCGGTTGAGTTCCAGTTCCAGGCGGCGCTGCTGCACGGCGTTGTTGAGCACTACGGTGACTTTATCGATGGTCAGGGGCTTTTCGAGGAAATCGAAGGCACCTAACTTGGTGGCTTTGACAGCGGTTTCGATGGTGCCGTGGCCGGAGATGATGACCACTTCGGGGCGGTCAGCGAAGGGGATTTCCTGAATGCGGGCCAGGGTTTCGAGGCCGTCCATGCCCTCGAGCCAGACGTCCAGCAGGACCACTTCGTAACTGTTGCGGGCGAGTTCTTCGACGCATTTCTCGCCGCTCTCGACCGCGCTGCAGAGAATAACCTTCGTCTTCGAGAACGCCGGACAGTGACTCTCTGATGCCGGGTTCGTCGTCTACGATGAGAATTCGCGTGGTCCTCACGCGCGAGCCTCGGCCTCGGCGGCCACGGTGGCCGGGATATCCACATAGAAGCGCGCGCCGGCGGGGCGGTTGTCTTCGACGCGGATGCGCGCGCCGTGTTCCGACAGAATGTGGCTGACGATGGCGAGTCCCAGACCGGTACCGCGGCCCTTGGTGGAGAAGTACGGGAGAAACAATTTTTCCTTGTCTTCGGGCGAGATACCACAGCCGGTGTCGGCGACTAATAACTCAATGGAATCGGACGCGGTGGAAAGCGTCCGCAGCAGCAAGTGCTTGACGGGTGCGTCGCGCATGGCCTCGGCGGCATTATCGACCAGGTTGACGACTACGCGCTTGAAGTGTTCGGGGTCGACCTGCACGGGGAGCAGGCCAGTGGCGAGTTCGACGCGCAGGTCGATGCCTTCCAGGCGGCCGAGGAAGACTGATAAAGCGTTCTTGACGATCTGGTTGAGGTCGCTCGGCACGGGCTGCGCGGCGGGGAAGCGTGAGAACTGGGAGAACTCGTCGGCCAAAGTTTTTACGGATTCCACTTCGCGCGAGATGGTGCGGGCGCATTCGCGAAGGATGCGCTGGGAGTCTGGGGTGATGCCGCCCGCGATCGAGAATGCGTGCAATGCGTTCGGCGCTGAGCGCGATCGGGGTCAGTGGATTCTTCAATTCGTGAGCGATGCGGCGCGCGACTTCATGCCAGGCGGCGGCTTTCTGGGCGCGCAACAATTCGCTGGTGTCTTCGAGCACTACTACGAAGCCTTGGCCCGCGGGGGGCTGCGCAGGGAGCGCGGAAACTGTAATCGCCAGATGCAGAACCTGGGCGGGCGTATGCACGTCCATTTGGCTGGCGGCGATGCCGGTGCGGCGGGCGCGCTTCATCAAGTACTGGATTTCGATGGCGTCTTCGCGCGAAAACAGATCGCTCAGGTGCGCGGCACGCTCCACTTGTTCTTGTGGGAGCAGGCCTTGCAGGGCGCGATTCACGCGCTGGATACGGCCGTCGGCGCTCACGGAGAGCACGCCTGTCGGGATGCTTTCGAGAATGGTTTCGGTAAAGCGGCGGCGGCTTTCTAGCTCGCGGCTGTTGGCTTCGAGCTCCTGCATCATTTCGTTGAAGGCGCGGACCAGCGTGGCGAGCTCGTCGACGGCTTTGGCGCGGACGCGGTGGCTGAGGTTGCCTTTGCGAACTTCGCTCGCGGCGACCAGGAGGGCCGAAATCGGCGAGATGATCTGGCGCGACAGCAGCAGCGCGATCCAGGTGGCTACGAACAAAATAAACAGCGCGATGGCCAGGATAAACAGCAAATACAGCGTGCGAATGTTTTTCTTTTGCGCGGCTAGCTGGCTGTATTCGCTCATGTAACGGTCGATTTCGCTTTGCGTGCGCTGCATGTCGGCGGCGGAGCGTACGGCCAGTATTAGTATTCCGGGGCGCAGGGGAGCGGTGGCTGTGAACAGGCCGGTGGTGCCGGGCTGCAGAGGGCACACGACCGAAGGGGGCGATCCGGGAGCGCGGATTTCGAGGGAAGCGATGTTGTTGTCGCGACAGAGAGCGGGGAAATCTGCGGTGCCGTCGTCCACTTCGGGCAGCAGCGCGATCCAATGCGCGAGCGCGTCGGCGCGGCCCTGCACTTCTGAGGAGAGCGCTTTGTTGCTCTGCACCAGATCGGTGCGGATGCCTTCGGCGGGGCGGCTAAACCATTTTTCCACGTTGCGGTTCAGGATCACGTAGCTGAACAACGCTAGGAAGACTACCGGCAAGAGGCTGAGCGCGAGGGCGCCGGCCAGCAGTTTGGTCTTGATGCGCGAACCTTCGCGATTGGCTTGGCGTTCCAGGTAGAGTTTGACGCCGGTGCGGAACAGCATGAAGCCGAGGGTGACGGTAAGCAGGAAGATGAGGGTTGAGACAGCCCAGAAAACAAAGGTTTGGCCGGCGTCGGCAGGGCCGTAGTCGCCGAAACTGAAGGAGACTTGCCACACCACTAGCGTGACTAGAATCGCCAGCAGGGCGAGGCCGGACCAAAAGAGATACCGCTTGCGCATCGAGTTACTTAAATTATAGGGCCCATTGGAGCGTGCGGGCGGCGGTTCTAATGGGTGGCGGCGTCGAGTCGGGTCTTGAGCTCATGCAACGGTTCTTCGCTGAACAATCCTTCGTAAGTCCATAGCGGATGTCCGGAGGCGTCAAACACAACTACTACCGGCAGGTTGTTTTGACTGGCGCCCACTGCGCGCTTCCAGGCCTTCTCATCTTTGATAAGAATGAGGCTGCGTTCGAGCAGCGGCTGGGGAGTGCCTTTGCGCATACTGCCGCGAATCATCCCGCGGACCAGCGCGGGGGCCGATTCTAAATTGGCCACGGACCAGGCGTTGACGCCATCTTGACTGAGCCGCGTCATCCAGATCTTGGTCCGGTCCCCTGCTTCTTTGCTGAAACCGAACACACATACGGCAGGTTTGCCGGCGAGTGCGCTGGGAAATTCCAGTTTCTGGCCGGTCAGCGTCTCGGCTTGGGTCACCGGCAGGCTCTCCGCGGCGGCCACCGCCCAGCCGGCGCCGAGGAGCATAAAAACGCTCGCCGCAGCGACTTTCCGCAGGAGACTGGGAATTGTCGGCATTATAAATAAAGACGGGCATTATTCCCGGCGGGTTTCGCAGAAACCGGGGCCCCTGCGCTTGCGTCCCAAGCAGTGGGTACAATGTTGCCATTGCGCGAAGAGATTGCTGTCCCGACGCTGGACTACCAGGAACACGTCAATCCGCAGTGGGTGCGGCTGCTGGACGCACTGCAGATGAACGTGCGCTATCGACGGTGCCGCGGCGTCGAATTGCAGGCCGAAGACGGGCGGCGGTTTCTGGATTTTCTTTCGGGATATTGCGTTCATAACACCGGGCACAACCATCCCGCCATCATCGAGGCACTGCAGTGGGAATTGGACCGGCAGGGTCCGGCGATGCTGCAGAGCCATGTTTCGGAACTTGCCGGGGAGTTGGCTGAGAGGCTGTGCGGTCTGGCGGGCGGCCGGCTGAATAAAGTATTTTTCTGCAGCTCCGGGAGCGAAGGCGTGGAGGCGGCCATCAAATTCGCGCGCGCGAACACGGGGCGAAGCGGATTGGTCTATGCGAGTGGCGCTTTTCACGGGCTGACTTGCGGCGCGCTTTCATTGATGGACGATGCTTTCTGGCGGGATGGGTTTGGTCCGCTATTGCCGGATACGGAGGCGGTCCCGTTCGGCGATATTGCGGCTCTGGAAGCGAAACTGCGGACGCAAAAAATCGCAGCCTTCATTGTGGAGCCGGTGCAATCGGAAGCGGGAATTCGCGTGCCGGCGGCGGGATATCTGGAAGCGGCGCAGGCGGCCTGCCGCAAGTACAGAACCTTGTTCGTACTGGACGAAGTGCAGACCGGAATGTTTCGCACGGGGCGCTTCCTGGCGGCCCAGCACTACGATCTGGACCCTGACATGGTGGTGCTTGCGAAGGCGCTCAGTGGCGGGTTGGTGCCGTGCGGCGCTGTGCTGATGTCGAATCGGATTTACGATTCGGTATACGGGTCGTTAAAGCGATCGATCGTCCACACTTCGACGTTTAGCGAAAATAATCTGGCGATGCGGGCGGGAATTGCGACGCTGGATGTATTAGAGCGTGAACGTTTGGGAGTGCGTGCGGCGGTGGTGGGAGAGTATTTGCGCGAACGGCTGCGGGATGCACTCTCCGGTTACGAAATGATCGCGGAGATTCGCGGAATCGGCCTGCTGAATGGGATCGCCTTTCAGGCGCCGCGAAAACTCAGCCTGCGCGTACCCTTCGAGACTTTCAGTAAGATTCATCCCGCCATGTTCGGACAACTGGCAGTGATGCGTTTGTTCCGCGATCAAAATATTCTTACGCAGATCTGCGGGAACAATTTCATGGTGCTGAAGGCCGCCCCGCCGCTGGTGGTGGAAGAGCGGCAAGTGGATGAATTCGTGCGCGCGATGACGGCAGTGACCGAACTGATGCATACTTCGGCGTCCTTCTGGACGGAAGCCCTCAGCCTGGCGCGCAGAGTGGTGAATATTTAGCTTGCAAACCGACGTCTTTATTGTGGGCGGAGGGCCGGTAGGACTGGCCTCCGCAATCGCGCTGCGCTCCCGCGGTTTTCGAGTCATGGTGGCGGACCCGGCACAGCCGCCGATCGACAAAGCCTGCGGCGAGGGGTTGATGCCGGAAGGAAGAATCCGAGTAATTTTCTGCTGAAGGTGAGTGACAAGGCAGAGATGAGTATTCAGGCCGCTGGACGAGTGCAATAAACCTAAGGCAAACTCTTGCCGATGGTGCGCTCGTACTCGGGAAAATAGCGCTGGATGACGGGCAGGTCGAAAGAGCGCAGGATGCTGGTGTTGCTTTCGCGATCGAGAAGGAATTCGAAGGACTTCTGGATCAGGGTTTCGGCGGGGACGCGGCCGTTGGTCAACTTCTGCCAGTATTCAGGCCTCAGCGTCACTGTGTGCTGGGTGGTAGAGTCGCTCTCGACAGCCACCTGGTAAACGCCGTCGCTGCTCTTCTCCACGCGGATGGTCATGCTTCGTTCTCCAGGATCACCATGGCGAGCGCTTGCTCCTTGGTGTGCGTGATGGAGAGGGCTACATGCTTGACACCCAGTTTCGCGGCGATTTCGGCGGCTCTGCCATGGAAGTTCAGAGTAGGGCGGCCGGAGGGGAGATTCACGACTTCGAAATCGCGCCAGGCTACGCCGTGCCAGCCCGTACCGAGCGCTTTCATCCCCGCCTCCTTGGCGGCGAAACGAGCGGCGTAGCGTTCGAAGCGGTTGGCCTTGCGGTCGGCGTAGGCGATTTCGCGGGGCGTATAAATGCGATCGAGAAAGCGGCGGCCGTAGCGCGCGACGGCGGCTTCGATGCGCTGAACTTCACAGAGGTCGACGCCGGAACCGAGGATCACTGTGTCAAGGGTATCAAGGTTGCGGATTCGGACTCCAGCAGAAGCGTCACGGGTCCGTCGTTGACGAGCGCGACTTCCATGTGGGCCTGGAACACTCCGGTCTCAACGCGCAGACCGCTGCGGCGTGCCAGATCGACGAAGGATTCATAGAGTGCGCGGGCTTGGTCGGCGGGGGCGGCGGCGTCGAAACCGGGGCGGCGGCCTTTGCGGCAATCGCCATAGAGGGTGAACTGCGAGACCACCAGCAACTCGCCCGCGGTGTCGAGCAGGCTGAGGTTCATTTTACCGGCGGAGTCGGGGAAGATGCGCAGGTTCAGGATTTTGTCGACCAGAAATCCGGCGTTGGCGGCGGTGTCGGGCTTGGCGACGCCCAGCAGGATCAGCAGGCCTGGGCCGATCTCGCCGACTACGGAACCGTCGACCGTTACTCGTGCCTGGCTGACTCGCTGCAAGAGGACGCGCATGAATTCTAGGATAAACACATGGAGCAAGCTACATCGTTCGCCTTATCGCAACGGCATGGTACTTGGCGCACAATCGTACTCGGGAGTCTCCAAAATGGTCACCAAAACGCGGAAGAGAAATCGGCAGGCGGGCGGGTTCTTCAATCTTCAGGAAGAGAAAACCAAGACGCGGGTTTCGGGGTACGGACATGGGGATTTCATTAAACTGAAGGACGAGTACGGCAACATTTGGCTGGGGTCGGCGGAGACCATCGGTGACAATTCCACGGTGTACCGCTTCCGCGACGGCAAGGGAAAAACGCTCACGGGGATTTCGAGCGGGCTGATCGTTACTTTGCGGGATGAGAAGGGAAATACCTGGAGGGGTGCGGTAGACTAACGGCCCCACTCGGTTAACTGTTGTAAGACCTGCTGGGCAGCTTTTTGGCCTGCGCTTTTTTTCGACAATCCTTGCGCCTGGCTTACCCAATCTTTTCCTACGCGAACTTCTACTGTGAATGTTTTGGAATGTTCGGGGCCGTCTTCGGTTACGATCACGTAGCGCGGCGGCGGTAACTTCAAAGCCTGGGCCATTTCTTGCAGCGCGCTTTTATGATCTGTTACGGCGCTGTCGACGCCGTCTTCGGGGAGGTCGAAGGCGCCGATGACTCGCTGTTCGAGGAATTGACAGGTCACCACCAGGCCGGCTTCCAGGTACAGGGCGGCGATCAGGGCTTCGACGGCGTCCGAAAGCAGGGCTTTCTTCTCGCGGCCTCCGCTCATTTCTTCACCGCGGCCTAATAGCAGATAGTCGCCTAGCTGCAGACTCTGCGCCACCGCGTAGAGATGCGCGGCGCTCACCAGGTGCGCTTTCAACTTCGAAAGACGTCCTTCGGGGAACGAGGGGAAGCGGCGGACTAACGACTCGCTTACGGCGAAACCTAGAATTGCGTCGCCCAGGAATTCCAGTTGTTCGTTATCGGTCGCGGTCTGGCCTTCCGCCGTCTTCTCGTACACCTTCGACTTATGCGTGAGCGCTCGCTCTAGTAATTCGCGATCGCGAAAGTGGTGACCTAGTGCTTTCTCGAGAATCGCCAGGTCCGCGCTCATGGAATGGGTTGTGGATTACTATTGAGCTTTCGCTTTGGCGGCGCGGGCTTTCTCGTCCGTGGCGATTTTCTTGAGGTTGTCGGGAGCTCCCGGAGTGGCTAGAACGCGATCTGCCATGGCGGTGGCCTCATCGTACTTCTTGGCCAGGTTATAGGTGGCCGTGAGCCGAACCATAGTGGTGACTTCGGGATTGGCCGCATTGTCGATGGCCATCTTGTATTCCGCGATGGAGACGTCCCATTGTTTGTTGACACCGGCAAGCACACCCAGGGTCTCGTGGGCTTGTGCTATCAGATCCTTCTGGATACCGGCCCACTGCTCGTCGGTGAGCTTGGGATTGGGCTTGGCGGTGGCGTTGATGGTGGTAATGGCGTCGTCAGCCAGCTTCTTGGCGCGCTTCACTTTTTCGTCTTTGTCGAGGTCGAATTCCTTGGTGATCTGCGCTAGTTGCCCGGCAACCAGCAACATGGCCTGGAAGTTTTTGGGGTCGGCTTCGAGGGCGCGATTTCCGTAAACGATGGCGTTCGCGGAGTCACCTTTTTGCTGATAGGCTTCTCCGGCCATTTCCAAAACGATGCCTTTGAAGTCGCTGTCCTTAAACTTCGAAATCAGGTTGTCGGCGGCAGCGATCTTTTGATCCGGCGTGGTGGCGCTCAGCACCGCCTGCACGGCTTCGCCTTCCTTGGCCGATTTGACCTTCTGTCCCATCAGAAGGCCGCCCGCGGCCAGCAGGCCAACCATCATAAACTTCGTCTTCATTCCTTTACTCCTCATTATTTTTTCGAAGCTTCATTTTTGAAGGCTTCAGCGACGCCTTTTTGGGCCGCTTGACGAACGGACTCGGGTGCATCTGGGACCGCGAGGGCGGCCTTGTAATTCTCCACCGCCTGATCGCGGTCGCCCTGCGAATCAGCCAGCCGCGCCAGGTACAGCAAACTCCAGGATTTGGTTTCGGCGTCCGGCTCCAGTTCGAGAACCTTACGGAACAGGCGGTCACCTGTTTCGGGGTCCCTCTGCAGCACGGCTACCCGCGCTAAACCATAATACGCTTTTGCGTGCCAGGATTGTTCGGTAGTCTGTTCCAGGACGCGCAGGTAGGCGAGCTTGGCGCGTTCAAGATCGCGGTCGGTGTAGGCCTGGTCAGCGTCGGCCAAGGTCTTGGCTACGCCCGTTAACTCCGCAGGTTTCACGGTTTGAGCGGGGCGTACGGATCGCGAGGCCTTGGAGGAAACAAACTCGATGTTCGCCAGGCGCTGCTCTTCGCGCTTGAAATCCAGGCCAGCGAAGAGATTGGGAAAGTATAAACGCAGCGCGACTTCCTGGTTTTCGTAAATCGCCAGCTGTTCGGCGAGGGCGGGGGACAGCACGAAACCTTCTTTCATGGCTTGCTCGGCTTCGGCGGGTTTACGGTCGAGGCGGCTCTCGATGGCTTTGATCAGGCTCTCGGTGGCGAGGTCGACGAACTCGGTTTTGTAATGGTCGTCGAGCGCGCCGGCGCCTTGTGCGTAATCGCCGAGGGCGTGTTTCTTGTTGATATCTTCGGAGAACTTGAGTCCTAGGGGATCGATCAGGTAATGCAGATAAGCGTGGCGGATGCCGTCGATTTGCGGCTCTGTCGAGGGCGTGACTACCACGAAAGATTCGTCGCCGAAGCTGCGCGATTGCACTTGATTGGGGGCTCCCAGAAGGTCCACGTAAATCTGGAAGTGGCGGCCGAGGTAGCCGCTGGTGGCGTTGCGCGCATAGGCGTTCACCAGCAGCACGGTGCGGGCGACGGGCTCCTGATACTGCGCGATCATCTGGTCGTAGAAAGGCTGCGCGCGCTGCCAGACTTCGGACAGATTAGCTTCGCTGTAGAACGCGGCGAGCAGTGGGGACAGACCTTCGATCGAAGTGGCATCGGGAGGGCGCACCATGTCGGGATCGCGGTAATCGAAGTCGGGCGGCCCGTTGATGAGCAGGGCATAGGAAATGTAGCGGCTCAGCTCGGCGTTGGGGTTGGCTAGCTGGTGATCGCGGAAGAAGCGTTTCAGTTGAAATACGCTGTCGAGGTTGCGGGCGCCGATCTCGGTGCGCAGCGTGTGGCGGAAGGCGTGGGTGGAGGCGGCGTCGATCTGATCGTCGTAGCCGGCGGCGTTGATGGCGGCGAGCACGGTGAACAGGGCTTCATTGCTGTCGAGCTGGTTCTGGGTGTCGTTGCCGATGGCGCGGCGGACGGGCGGCTTGGGCTGGAGCTGGGTCTTCTGACCCTGGGGCAGGGCAGGCAGCGCGGCGGCCAACAGAGCGAGACACAGATAGGAAGAGCGGGGCAAAACGTTAATTAATCCCCTAGTATACTGAGCGCGGCTTCGAGCTCGCCGAGCGCGTGCGGATCGCGGGTGGCGGCTATACCGCGGCGGTAGAAATCGCGGGCGTCGTCGAGACGGCCCATTTTTTCGAGCGTTTGGCCCCCGTGATAGTAGGCCGCCGAGTAGGCCGGATCGGTCTGGAGCACGGCTTCGAATTCCGGGATCGCGCGCGCCCATTCGCCAGTGTTGACGTATTCCATGGCTAATCCGTAACGGGCAAGCTTGCTCGACGGGTCCTGGGCGAGAATTTGTTCCAGAAGCTGGATGCGAGGGGTCACTTATCTGTTAGGATACCGCTTTGGCTTGTCCCTATTTCAAACCGTTGCGGCGTTTGGACGCTGGAGGCTGGGATCCGGCGCCTCGATTGCCGCTGGGCGATGCGTGGGCGGGGGAGTGCACGGCTGGAAGTGCCTGGGAGCCTGCGGAGGCCGTGCAGCGGGAAACGTGTAATTGTGGCTACGCGCGGGGGCGGTGTGCGCATTTTCCCGACGATGCGGGGGCGGATGCGGTGCGGTTTTCGATGGGCCCGGAGGGGCGCTTGATTTATATCTTCGAGAAGGATCATGCGCCGCTGGAGCACGGAGAAGTGGGCGCAGCGGAGACGCGCGAGCCGCTGGCCAGCTTGGCGCGGGCGTTTCGCGAGAGTTATGGGAGGGCGACGGCGGGTCTGGCGGTTGCGTCGGGCGGAGCGGGCTGATTCGGGGTGTCGACGCCTCGAAACGTCATCCCTTTTTGAATGTGGCGGGTGTGGGCAGAGACGCAGACGCCGGGGATGCCGAAGAAGGTACGCGTCGCCACTTCCTCGATTTCCAGGCAGTTGCACTTTTGACGCATGGCTAGGGCGATGAGGCGGCCGAGCGCCTTGTCTATAGCTTTTTGCCGGTCGAACCCGCGGGCGGTCGCTTTGACTTTTCCGGCCATATAGTGGAAGGTCCAACCTAGGGCGGCGAATTCTTTTTCGAGATCGTGGGGATCGAGGCTGCTCTTCACGGAGACCTAACCGTCAGGGTACGACTCGCTGCCGGGGCGGAAGGCCGGCGGCAGGAGCGTACCCTTTTGGACCAATATCGTTCCGGGTGTGATCAAAGCAACCTACTTGAGGGCGAGCGGCACGCCGATTTCAGCGCCGATGATGTCGCCGGAGATCACTAGTTCCACGCGCCGGTTCTGCTGGCGGCCGGCCGCGGTGTCATTGGTTGCGATGGGCTGGGTCTTGCCGAAGCCTCTGGTCGTCACCGAGCCCGGCTGCATGCCTTGCTGTGTCAGATAGTCGCGGACCGAAGAGCCGCGCTGCTCGGAGAGGTTCTGGTTGTAGTCGTCGCCGCCGACGTTGTCGGTGTGGCCTTCGACGTCCAGGCGCAGTCCGGGGTGTCCCGATACGATGCCGGCTACTTTCGCGAGTTTCTCGCGGGCTTCCGGGCGTAGGGAGAACTTGGCGGTGTCAAAGAGGACATCCGATAGATTCACAATCAGGCCACGGGCGGTGTCGCGGGTTTGCAGGATTGCGTTGAATTGCAGCAGGAGCTTGGCGCGCAGTTCGGTTTTATCGGTTTCGGCCTGTGCGCGGTCGCGGGCGGCGCGATCGAGATCGGTTTGGGCGGCGGCTAGCTTGGCGTCGCTCTCCTGTTTCAAGCGGTCTGTTCGGAGAGCGCCGAGGCCCGCTGGGCGTCGTTGTCGCGTTTGAGGCGGTCGGCTTCGGTGAGTGCGGCGATGCGCTGGACGTCGTTGTCGCGGCGCAAGCGTTCCGCTTCGGCACGGGCGTCGGCTGATTGCGCGTCATCTGCGGTTTGGCACACGGGGGAGGTGCTTCGGAGGCGCAGCGGATTGGAATCATTGGCCTATTTTCTCGCTTTTCTCTTTACTATCGGGCGGAGACCGCCAGGCCATATCGGCCGGTTTCCCTTCAAAGAAATTGGGCATAAAGACTTGATATTGGTGTTCTTTGTCGCTGTGAGCAAGGATGTCAGCGCTTTGAATGGTTTGTGGGTAAATGTCAGACGGCGGGTGTTCTGTAATCGCAAGCCCGGCTTGCGATTAGACACGGCCAGGTGGGAAGAAGATGCTGAATTGCTTGACCCGTCCATATGAGAGAAGAAAGGACATCTATCTGTGCATGCCGGGGCCCACCTTGCTGCCTGAGGCCACCTCGCCACCTGGGCCTGCCCTGGACCTTCAGCTACCTCTGTATAGCTGAATCTGTATGAACTGGCGAGCAGCAACTCGAAACGCGGCCTATTCGCAACACAAGCCCGGAATTGTAGGGCTCGGGGGCTGCCTTAACAGCAATTTCACCCAAATTGTCGGAACAGGTGTAATTTGCTACACCCGTTGTATTAACACGAGGACTGAATCTTTATGTCACCGCTCCCTTATCGAGCAGCCTCTGCACGATCTGGTCGTGGCCTCTAGTTGAAGCCGCCTGCAGCGCAGTGCCGTATTCCTCTCCTCCCGGCGCGTTGACGTCGGCCCCCTTCTCGAGCAGCCTCTGCACGACCTGATCGTGGCCCCCAGCTGAAGCCGCCTGTAGCGCGGTGCCGTGGATCCCTTCTCCCGGCGCGTTAACGTCGGCCCCCTTCTCGAGCAGCCACTGCACGACCTGGCCGTGGCCCCCAAGCTGAAGCCGCCTGCAGCGCGGTGCCGTGGATCCCTTCTCCCGGCGCGTTAACGTCGGCCCCCTTCTCGAGCAGCCACTGCACAACCTGGTCGTCGCCTCTAGCTGAAGCCGCCTTCAGCGCGGTGCCGCACTGCCGCCCTCCCGGCGCGTTGACATCGGCCCCCTTCTCTAGCAGCCGCTGCACGATCAGGCCGTGGCCCCGGTATGAAGCCGCCTGCAGCGCAGTGCCGTAGTTACGCCCTCCCGGCGCGTTGACGTCGGCCCCCTTCTCGAGCAGCCACTGCACGACTTGGTCGTGGCCCCCGACTGAAGCCGCCTGCAGCGCGGTGCCGTGGATCCCTTCTGCCGGCGCGTTAACGTCGGCCCCCTTCTCAAGCAGCCACTGCACGACCTGGTCGTCGCCTCTAGCTGAAGCCGCCTTCAGCGCGGTTCCGCAGTGCTGCCCTCCCGGTGCGTTGACATCGGCCCCCTTCTCGAGCAGCCGCTGCACGATCAGGCCGTGGCCCCGGAATGAAGCCGCCTGCAGCGCAGTGCCGTAGTTACGCCCTCCCGGCGCGTTGACGTCGGCCCCCTTCTCGAGCAGCCGCTGCACGATCAGGCCGTGGCCCCGGAATGAAGCCGCCTGCAGCGCAGTGCCGTAGTCCCGTCCTCCCGGCGCGTTGACGTCGGCTCCCTCCTCGAGCAGCCGCTGCACGATCAGGTCGTGACCCCCAAGTGAAGCCGCCTGCAGCGCGGTGCTGCAGTACCCTTCCCCCAGCGCGTTGACGTCGGCCCCCTTCTCGAGCAGCAGCTGCACGACTTGGTCGTGGCCCCCACTTGAAGCCGCCTGCAGCGCGGTGCCGTAGTGCCGCTCTCCCGGCGCGTTGACGTCAGCCCCCTTCTCGAGCAGCCGCTGCACGACTTGGTCGTGGCCCCCAACTGAAGCCGCCTGCAGCGCGGTGCCGTAGTACGCTTCTCCCGGCGCGTTGACGTCGGCCCCTTTCTCGAGCAGCCGCTGTACAACTTGGTCGCGGCCCTCAGCTGAAGCCGCCTGCAGCGCAGTGCCGTGGTACCTTCCTCCCGGCGCGTTGACGTCGGCCCCCTTCTCGAGTAGCCACTGCACGACTTGGTCGTGGCCCTCAGCTGAAGCCGCCTGCAGCGCGGTGCCGTGGCCCTTTCTTCCCGGCGCATTGACGTCGGCTCCCTTCTCGAACAGCCGCTGCACGATCTCAAGATTTCCGTAGTAACATGATACGTACAAAGGCGTCTCTTCATCTATATTCCACCTAATGAAGTCTAGTGGGCTTTTTTCCAATAATGTATTGAGCAACTCTGCAAAGCCCCACGAGCATGCGGCGAAAATAGGACAAGCGGGCGAGCTCACTGTCGACATGACCCTACGTTGCAGGAAACTGGGATGTCCAGGCAGTAATAAGCGAGCCATTCGCGACCACCGCACAAAGCTCGTGTCTTGCTCTTGTAACACGAATGTGTTAAATAGTTTTCGGAGCTCTCCCTTTTGCAACTGTGTTCTACTTTCTGCGCAATGCAACGCCCAATGCCAACAGGCATATTCCTGAAGTTTATCGGGTTGGCTGCCGCTAAGCGTTGATAAAATGACTAAACACGTTTCGGCGGCAGTGGCATGGCTGAGCGCGGTTGAGTAGCAATCCTTTTTTTCCATATACTCTCGGACTGAGAGATGCGCAAATCGAAAGACATCCAAGCCTTTGTCATGGACGACAAAGTTGCAACTGAGTTTGAGTATCGTTTCCATTGATAGTATTTCTCCACCCTCATTCAGTGATATCGCTGTGCAGAACTCGCTCGATTTTAGTGGTCTCTGACTGCAAAGTAGCCATCTGAATATCTTCTCCGTTGTGGCCTTATCTTCCTCTTCGTACTGGTCGATGTTACTAGCGTAGATGTCCTTATAAATGCTGTCAAGTCCGCGCGGAAGTCCTCCGAGCCGATTTGTGATGGCTTTGGAGGTGTTCAGAGAGCATATGAACTGTAATTGCAGTTCAACCCAACGGAACCTGACGTACATGGCAAATTAGCTTTCGGACGAATATCAAATACAGCATATCGGGGGAAATACTGACATTCCTTGAGCTCCATCGCAAAGCCTTTGTATGATCAAGGATATCAGGTCGTCGGGCGGCTTCCCTAAGAGTAGCTCTTTTCTAGAAATCAAGCGGTGCACTTCGCTATTGACAAAACTGACAATATCGGCCTGGTTCTTAGCAGCTTCAATTTCGAGGTTTGGACAATTGTTGAGATGGCAAACGATGTCTTGGTCATTTCGGCTAGACACAAAGATCTTTACTAAGTTTGAAGAGGAATTCATAATTCGCTCAAGCGCCTGAAGAAGATCTGGTCGACTCGTACGATCACATTCATCAAGTGCATCAATCACGATTGTCGTCAGCGGGCGG
>CAVPZQ010000023.1:0-63066 GCA_963710155.1 Bryobacterales bacterium
GCTGGGCGTGATCGGCAGCGGATTTCAGGCGCAGTCGCAGATTGATGCGATCCGCTGCGTGCGCGACGTGAAAGAGATTCGTGTGTGGAGCCGCAGTCAGCAGAAGCGCGAATCATTCGCCTCTGCCAACCAAGCTCGCGCTGTCGCGACCGCCGAAGAGGCGGTGCGCGGCGCCGACATCGTGGTCACGGCGACGCCGTCGAAGGACCCGGTGCTCGACGATTCCTGGATCGTCCCGGGAGTTCATGTGAATGCGATGGGGTCGAATCGGGAGCAGCGGCGCGAACTACCGTCGCGGCTGATCCATCGCGCGGATCTGATTGCGGTCGACTCGATTGAAGTCGCGAAGATCGAAGCGGGCGACTTGATTATGGCTCCGGTCGACTGGAACGATCGCCGCATTGTCGACTTGGCAAAGATCGAGCAGCGGCCTGCGGGGAAGCCCATCACGATTTTCAAGTCGTGCGGTTTGGGAGTGGAAGACGTCGCCGCGGCTGCCTACGTTTACGAACGTTTGGTTTAGGGCTTATTCCTGAACGGGCATCTGCGTGTCGGAATCGCGCCACGCGCTCAGCTTAAGACGTCGGCACACCCAGCACAGACCTTCGGTGGAGTTTGGCGCGCATTCGTCGCCGCACACCGTGCAACGCGCTGCGGGCTTCATGCGGTCGGTCTCAATCGCGCGCTTGGCCTCTTCGATGAGGGCCTGCGGAATGACCGAAGTCTCCGGCTCAACTTCAGGGACCAACGTGCGTTTGCGTCTCACACCTCCACTATATCAGCAGACGGTCGGCGTTGTAAGATGCTAGTAACGCACTTGTAATTGACCCCTCATTCATGTCCAAAACAGCTTTTCTTTTTCCGGGCCAAGGCTCGCAGTTCGCCGGTATGGGCAAGTCGCTGGCCGATGCCCATCCCGAAGCCTCGCGGGTCTTCGCAGAAGCTGACGCGGCGCTGGGATTCTCCATCTCGAAGTTGTGCTTTGAAGGTCCTGATGAAGAACTGAAGCGCACCGAAATCACGCAGCCGGCGATGGTGACGGTGAGCGTGGCGGCGTTCGCGGTCCTGCGGAGCAAAGGTTTGGTGCCCGATTATGTGGCGGGGCACAGTCTCGGCGAATACTCGGCGCTGGTAGCGGCGGGGTCGCTCGATTTCGCGGACGCGGTGCGTCTGGTGAACAAACGCGGTCGCTATATGCAGGAGGCGGTGCCTGCCGGGGTCGGCGCGATGGCGGCGCTGTTGAAGCTGCCCGAGGGAGCGCTGGAGCGGATACTCGCGGAAGCGGGGCAAGGCGAAGTGGTCACGGCCGCGAATCTCAATTCGCCGGATCAGATCGCGATCGCGGGCCACACTGGAGCGGTCGAACGCGCGGCGGAACTCGCGAAAGCCGCTGGGGCGCGCCGGGCGGTGATGCTGCCGGTGAGCGCGCCCTTTCATTGCCCTTTGATGGAGCCTGCGCAGGAGCGCCTGAAAGCCGATCTCGACGCCACTGAATTCCGCGGTCTGGCCGTGCCTCTGATCAACAATTGGCAGGCGCGTGAAATACGGACGGGAGCGGAAGCTCGCGAAGGGTTATATCACCAGGTCCCGAATCCAGTGCTGTGGGCGGATTCGATCCGCGCGCTGGCCGCGGCGGGCGTCACGCGCTTCATCGAAGTGGGTGCGGGCGGGGTGCTCACGGGGCTGCTGCGCAATATCGACCCGTCTCTCACAGGCTTGAAGTTCGGCGAAGCAGCAGACTGGGACAAGGTAAAATAGTCAAAGTGGTTCCCCACGCATACCAGGTTGGTCCGATCCAGATCGCTCCAGCGACCGTGCTGGCGCCCATGGCGGGCGTCACCGACACCGTTTTCCGCCGCCTGATTCGCAACCAGGGAGGCTGCGGGCTCATCATGACCGAGTTCACCAGCTCGCACGGCGTCGTGGCCTCGGCGCGCGCGACCAAGCCCACGCGGACGTTCCGTTACCTGTATTTCGATCCCGAAGAGCATCCTATCTCGGCGCAGTTGTTCGGATCCGACCCGGCGGTGATGGCGGATGCGGCGCGGCACTGCCAGGACATGGGCTTCGATATCGTCGATATCAACTTCGGCTGCCCCGTTAAGAAAGTGGTGACGTGCAACGGCGGCTCGGGGCTGCTGCGCGATCTTGCCGCTGGTTGAAAAGATTCTCCGCAGCGTGCGCGCCGCTATCTCGATTCCGCTGACGATGAAGTTCCGCGCCGGCTGGAACGATCGCGAACTGGTCACGGTGAAGATGGCGCAGCTTGCGGAAAACTGCGGACTGCAGGCGATCGCTTTGCATCCGCGCACGCGCGAGCAAGGCTATAGCGGGCGCGCCGATTGGACGCGCATTGCCGAAGTGAAAGCGGCCGTGAAGATTCCGGTGATCGGCAACGGCGATATTGTCACGCCGGAAGATGCGGTCCGTATGGTGCGCGAAACCGGCTGCGATGCGGTGATGATCGGGCGCACGGCGTCCTCGAATCCCTGGATTTTCCGGCAAATTGCGGAATACGCGGCGACCGGGCACTACACGATTCCGCCGGAGAGCGCCCGCTACGAAATCATGCGGAGTTACTACGGAATGCTCATCGAGCACCGGGCCATGGATGCCGTGGGCAAGATGAAGCAGTTCGCCACCTACTTCACGCACGGGGTGCGCAACGGCGCGCAGCTCCGCGCCAGCATCTATCACGCGCACGAGACCGCGGAAATTCTGGGATTGGTGGACGCGTTTTTTGAGCGTGAACTGTCCGCGCCCGCCGCTTAACCGCGGCTCCTTAGAAGCCGTCGATTTTGCGGCCCGCGAGAATATCCGCCTGCGCTCCCGCGCTATCGCCTAAAGCTGCCCGGGATTGCGCGCGCGCGTAGTAAATGTGCGGCTCCTGCGGATCGTCCGCCACGGCTTGGTCGAAATCCGCAACGGCTAGTTTGTGTTCGCCCAATTTCTGATAGGCGGACGCCCTTTGGAAATAGTTATCCAGGTTGGGCTCCAGTTGTATGGCTTTGCTGAAGTCTTCGACGGCGCCGCGCAGATCTCCTGCCGCGCGGCGTGCGCTGGCGCGCAGGTTGTACGCCCGCGATAGTTTTGGATCGAGTGCGATGGCGCGATCGGCATCGGCGATGGCGGCTGGGTAGTCCTTTTGGTCCAGTTGCGCGAAGCCCCGCTCGGCGAGGATCGCGGCGTCGCGCGGTTGCAATTCGGACACACGAGAGAAATCGCGGATGGCCATCGCGGGGTCAGATTGCGCAACGTAAGCGCGGCCGCGCATGCGGTAGGCATCGGCGTAGTCCGGCACCAAATCAACCGCGCGATTGAAATTCAGGATGGCTTGGTCGTAGCGGGTGGTCTTCATCAGGCGCATGCCGGCGTCGAAGGCGTCGCGGGCGTTGCGCGGGTCGGTGACACGCTTGTAAATAAGGGCGGCAACCAGAAACGCGATCAGAACCCCGGCCAGCCACTTCAGCAGGCGGCGGCGCTGCTCGCGCTCCACGTCTTCCGCCGTGACCGGGATCATAATCAGAGGCTTGCTGGCGGCGTCCGCATGCCCCCCGGGCGGCGCCGATTTACTCTGAGGATCGCTCACAGCTCTTATGATAAAGGAACATGAAACAGGTGCACTTGATCACGGATGGCGCGTGTCTGGGCAATCCCGGACCGGGCGGATGGGCCTACATTTTACGCTTTGGCGAGCACACGCGCGAAATGGCGGGCTCGGAAAAACACACCACCAACAATCGCATGGAACTTACCGCCGCGATTGAAGGTTTGCGCTCCCTGAAGCAGCCCTGCAAGGTGGAAGTGATTACCGACTCTGAATATCTCAAGAACGGTATCACCACCTGGATTCACGGCTGGAAGCGCAACGGGTGGAAGACGGCGGCGAAAAAACCGGTGGTGAATCAGGACTTATGGATGGAGTTGGAGCAGGCGACCGACGGCCACGACATCCAATGGACCTGGACCAAGGGCCACGCCAACCACGAAGACAACAATCGCTGCGACGAACTTGCGACCGCCGCGGCGCGGGAGCAGAAGTAAGTCCTCCGAAACAGTTCGCCCCTTTGCGGATCAAATAGGCAGTGAGGACTGTCTAGCTATGCGCAAAATTACAACTGTCTGTTTTTTAGGGGTCACGGGGCTGGCGATGAATGCCTTCGGTCAGGAATCGTCGTCCCCCATCGGCCTGGGAGTGAAGGGCGGCGTTCCCTTGAATGACGCCTTCGTGGTGCGGCAGGAAAACCCGGTGGATTACATTGCCGACACGCACCGCTATACCTTTGGCCCGTACGTAGAAGTGCGTCTTCCCGCCGGTTTTGGAGTGGAGTTGGACGCTCTGTATCAAACCTATGAGTATCGCCAGGTGGTCCCGGCGCCGACGATCGATCAGAACTCGCACGCCTGGGAGTTCCCCTTAGTGGTCAAGAAAAGGTTCCTGCCGGGACCGGTGAAGCCGTACGTCGAGGCCGGCGCGGCGTTCAGCCATCTGAGCGTAGGCGATGTAAGGGAATTGAACGATCGCAATACCTGGGGACTGGTGTTGGGCGGGGGCGTGGATTTGAAAGTAGGTCCGATGCACTTTACACCGGAAGTGCGTTACACCCGTTGGACCTCGCGGGAATTCGATAGTCCCGGTACGCTTTTGCAATCCAACCTCAATGTGGCGTCGGTGATGCTCGGCATCGGGTTCTAATCGCCGCCTAGGCGCGCGGCGCGATTCTACAATAGGAATTATGCGTAAAACATTTTTCCTATTCTTTGTCGGGATCGCGCCGCTGCTCGCGCAGTCGCCCTTCGGGTTTGGCCTGAAGGCGGGCGTGCCGTTGAACGATGCGCTGTCGGCCGACCCCACCGCGGCTATTCCCTACGTTGAAAACACCCATCGCTACGTGATTGGTCCGTTCGTCGAAGTGCGCCTGCCTTCGCGGTTCTCGGTTGAAGTGGATGCGCTCTACCGAAGCTACGACTACCGGGAGACTTTAGCGAATTGGTTCGCTCCCGCTTCCGTGTCCCCTGGCGCTTGGGAATTTCCGGTGCTGGCGCGCAAGGCTCTGTTGGGCGGACCCATTCAGCCCTACATTGAAGGAGGCGTCGCGCTGAGTCACTTGTCGGTGGGCGACGTTGTCGAATTAAACCACCGCAACAACTACGGAATTGTTTTGGGCGCGGGAGTCTCTCTGCATCTCGGCTTGTTCCGCATCGCGCCGGAGCTGCGCTATAACGGGTGGGCCTTCAAGGATTTCGACAGCCCCACGGGCTCCCTGCAATCCAATCGCAATCAAGTGGCGGTCCTGGTAGGGATTGGTTTCTGACGGCGCGTAGGCACCCACTCCGCTGTAGCGTATTACCACGCCTAGTCACTCTCAGAATAATCCCCCCTTTGGTCGATTCAGAATAAAGACCTATCACCTTGGACATCGCCGATACAGTCTTGGTGAAGATCTACTTATTCCTTTCGGGCGCAGAGACGTTAGTGCCGTCCCGAGCATGCCGGCCTTCTGTCGACTTCCTGGAATTCGTGAATGGAAGGGGAATGAAGCACCATGGTTAACGGCACACGTTCTTTTCCGGATTTGATAACGGCCGTCCTGCTGTTTTCGTTGTGCTGCCTGGACAGCGCATGGGCGCAAACCGCTCCCGCGATGGGCACGGCGCGGAGCTTTGCCGTCCTGGGCGCCTCGACCGTCACCAATACCGGGGCGACGTCGGTGATCGGAGATTTAGGTGTGAGCCCGGGCACGTCCATCACCGGCTTTCCGCCGGGGACCGTGAGCGGAACAATACACGCGGCCGATGCAGTAGCGGCGCAGGCCCAATTGGACGCCGCAGGGGCTTACAATTTTCTAGCCGCCGAGACTTGCGCCACCAACTTGACGGGCATGGATCTGGGTACGTTGACGCTGACGCCCGGGGTTTATTGTTTCGACTCCTCGGCGCAGTTGACGGGAACTCTCAACCTGAACGCTGCCGGAGATCCCAATGCGGTGTTCGTCTTTCTGATCGGCAGCACTCTTACAACCGCCACCAATTCGGCGGTGATCCTGAGCGGCGGTTCACCCTGCGGCGTGTATTTCCAAGTGGGTAGTTCGGCGACGCTAGGCACGGGCACGCAGTTTGCCGGAAACATTTTCGCGCTGACCTCCATTACGATGACCACCGGCGCGAGCGTGAGCGGCGGCAGTTACGCGCTTAATGGCGCCGTGACCATGGATACCAATGCAGCGACCGCCTGCCAGGGCACGCTACAGGTCTGTAAAGTGGCGGGCAGCGGTGTAGTCGAAGGGACGAACTTCGCGTTCAGCGTCGCGGGAACTCCGCTCACGATTCCGGCGGGTCCCGCGCCCGGAGGATCCTGCAGTGCGGCGCTGGTGGTGCCGGCCCTGCCGGCGACGATTACTGAAACCATCCCGTCCGGCACCACTTTGGCGTCGGTGAGCACTCTGCCGGGCGCCGGGTTATTGATCAGCAGCGATCTGGCCGCGGGCACTGCCGCCGTCGCCGTTAATCCCGGAGGCCAGACCATCGCTACTTTTGTGGACACCGTTCCACCGCCTCCCACTACAGGCTTTCTGCAAATATGCAAGATCGCCGGAAGCGGCGTCACCGTGGGGACGAACTTCACGTTTAGCGTGGCGGGGACGCCGATCACAGTCGCGGCGGGTCCGCCGATTACGGGGACATGCGGTCCGGCGCTGACCGTTCCCGCCGGCCAGGTACTGATTGCCGAGACTCTACCAACCGGTACCGTGATGACGGACATCTCCACATTGCCCAGCGCGGGGTTGCTGTACGCAAACAATTTACAGGCGGGCACAGCCACGGTGACAGTGATCGCCGGGGCACAGACGATCGCGACCTTTACCGACTCCGCGGCGCCCACCACCGGATTTCTACAGATCTGTAAAGTAGCCGGGCCGGGCATCGTCGAAGGAACCAACTTCACGTTCAATGTAGCGGGAACGGCGGTGTCTGTCGCGGCCGGTCCGGCGCCTGCAGGTTCTTGCGGCGCGCCTGTGATATTGCCAGCCGGCCCGGTAATCATCACCGAAACGCTTCCCATGGGCCTGCAGTTGACGGGCGTGAGCACCTCGCCGGGCGGCTCGCTGGTCAGCAGCGATCTGGTGGCGGGCCAAGCGATAGTGACGATCGCTGCCGGGGGGCAGACGCTCGTTACGTTCCAGAACGCCAGAAACCCCGTGCCGCCCACGGGATTTCTGCAAATTTGCAAAGTCGCCGGCGCCGGGGTCGTGACCGGAACCAACTTCGTGTTCATGGTGGCTGGGACTCCCGTAACGGTTCCCGCTGGACTCGCGCCAGGAGGCGCTTGCAGCGCGGCCTTCGTCGAGCCGGCCGGCCCGGTAAGTATCGCGGAAACGTTGCTCTCCGGCACCGTGCTGACGGCCGTCTCCACTTTGCCTGACGGGCTATTGGTCGCGAGCAATCTGGCCGCGGGGACAGCCACCGTAACCGTGCAAAACGGCGGGCAGACCATCGTCACTTTTGTAGACACCATTCCAGCCGGACCCACTACGGGATTTCTGCAGATTTGCAAAGTCGCCGGTGCGGGCATCGCCGTCGGAACGAACTTCACCTTCAGCGTTGCCGGTACTCCCGTGATTGTAGCCGCAGGTCCTGCGCCAGGGGGCTCGTGCAGTGCGGCGCTGGTCGAAGCGGCCGGCCCTGTGATCATCCTCGAGACACTGCCCTCCGGGACTACGCTTGCGGCCGTCACCACCTTGCCCGGAGGCTCCCTGGTCAGCAGCAACCTGGCTGCGGGCGGAGCTACAGTCACGGTGAGTGGTGGGGGGCAGACCATCGCGACATTCCTCGACACCATCGTCCCCGTTCTACCGGGCACCGGCTTTTTGCAACTCTGCAAAGTCGCGGGGGCAGGTGTTGCCGTGGGGACGCCCTTCACTTTCGGCGTCGCCGGAAACCCGGTAACGGTTCTCGCAGGCCCTGCTCCAGGCGGCTTCTGTAGCGCACCCCTGATTATGCCGGTGGGCGCCGCATTCATTGCGGAAACCGCTGCGCCGGGTACCGTGATGACTTCCGTAACCACCCTGCCGGCCGGGCTGCTGGTCAGCAATAACCTCAGCGCAGGCACCGCGACGGTGACCGTTAATGCCGGAGGGCAGACCACTGCTACTTTCGTGAACACCATCGTTTCCGCAATTCCACTGGGGACAATCGAGATCTGCAAACTGGGAGGCGCGGGCGTTACCGCCGGCATGAGCTTTTCCTTTAACGTGGGCGGGACTCCGGTCAGCGTCGTGGCGGGATCTTGCGTCGCGGCGGCAGCTTTTCCGGTGGGCACTGCGGTTGTGGTGTCTGAGAATCGGTCGACAGGCACGGTGGTGTCTGCGATCAGCGTCCTTCCCGCGGAGCGCGCAGGCGCAGCCGATCTATCGGCAGGCACTGTCGGGGTAACCGTAGGCACGGGCCTCACCGAGGTGGACTTTACCAACACCGCGGGAGGATTGGGTCTGGTCAAGGTCTGTAAGGTAGCGGGGTCCGGTGTTACAGCGGGTACTCAATTCTCCTTTGCGATGAATGGCACAAGCTTTGTGGTTCCGGCCGGATACTGCGTCGAGAACGGCTTGTTGCCGGTGGGTACAGTGGTCACCATCACTGAAATGTCTTCCCCGACGAGCGTTGCTTCCGCAATCAGTGTTCTACCGGCGAGCCAGCAGGGGACCGTCGATCTCAACGCTCAGACAGTGACCGCTACTGTCGGCGTGGGTGTCACAGAAGTTTACTTCACGAACGTGAGCAGGTGAGAAAAATGAGCTACCGATTATTGTGGAGCGCGGTCGTGCTGGTTGGCCTCGCCGGCCGCGCGCAGGCAGGTATGATCGAGATCTGCAAGGACGATAGCCCCGCCGGCTCCCTTAGCGGGGTAGCCGACTTCACCATTGCCGGGCAAGCTGGGACCGTGGCCGTCCCCGTGGGCGCGTGCTCTCCCGCGATTCAATTGCCGGACGGCTTTGCCACGATCGCGGAACTCCCTCAACCTGGTAGCATTCTGCTGAGCGTCTCTACCTTCCCGGACGACCGGCTGATTAGCTTCGATGCGGCCACCGATAGCGCTACCGTGCTCATTGTGCCGGGCGACATATCGATGGAAACGGTAATCACTTTCATCAACGCGCCCGCTGCGAGCGTCCCCGAGCCGGGGACGGGGTGGTTGTTCGGTCTCGGCTTGGCTTGTTGGGCTCTTCGCCCCCGGCCCAAGATCGCGTGAACTCCACAATCTGGGTCGCTCCTCCAGGTGCTTGAACGCAGAGCCTCCGACGCCCCATACCGCTTCGCCGCAAATCGTAAACAGGGAAGGGCAGCTTCGTTTCTGTTATCATCTTCTCGAATCCCTGTGACAGGCGCCGCCACGCCCGCGGTTCCCACTTTTAGTCTCAGGCCTGCCCCGTTGGCATCGATTGACCTCACGCCGAGGTTAGCATTTCCAATCTGGAGTTTTGCTCGATGCTTCTTTCTGATTACGGGTGTGTGGCATGAAGCGGCTTCCTTTTACTCCGCAATCGCAGGGTTTTACGGAAGTCTTCATTCGCCGCGCGGTGGCTGCGACGCTCGTGATGGCGGCTATCGTTCTGTTCGGCGTAGTGGCGTATCGCGCTTTGCCGGTCAGCGATCTGCCTAATATCGAGATGCCCACGCTGGTGGTCAGCGCCAGTCTGGCGGGTGCGAACCCCGAAACCATGGCCTCCGCGGTGGCGACTCCGCTGGAGCGCCAGTTCTCGACCATCGACGGCATCGATTCGATGAACTCCGTGAACACGCTCGGGTCGACATCGATCACGCTGCAGTTTGCGCTGAGCCGTCCGATTGATGCCGCGGCGCAGGATGTGCAGGCGGCGATCACGCAGGCGGCTCCGCTGCTGCCCGCGGGAATGCCGACGCCGCCCTCGTTCAAGCGTGTAAATCCGGCGGATCAACCGGTGATCTGGCTGGCAATCCGGTCGCGTACGCTCCCGCTCTACAAACTGCAGGAATACGGCGACACCTTGCTGGCGCGGCGATTTTCCATGGTCACCGGCGTGGCGCAAGTGGTGATTGGGGGCGCGCAGAAATACGCGGTACGCGTACAAGTGAATCCCGACCGCCTCACCGCGCGCGGCATTGGCATCGATGAAGTGGTGACGGCCATTCGCAACCAGAACGTCAATATTCCCACGGGAACGCTGTACGGCAACAACCAGACCACAACGATTTTCGCTACGGGCCAGTTGATCAACGCGGATGCGTACAAGAACATCGTTGTGACCTATAGGAACGGCTCGGCGGTGTATCTCGGCGACTTGGCCACGGTACTCGACGACGTTGAGGACGACAAGACCGCGGCCTGGTTGAGTACCAACGACTACACCGAGCGCCTGCTGAACGTGATGGTGTATAAACAGCCCGGCAGCAACGCCGTCGACGTGAGCAATGGTGTGCGCGCCCTGCTGCCGCAAGTGCTCAAAGAAGTACCGCCCAGCATGGGCGTGCGTGTAATTGCCGACCGCGCCAATAGCATTCGCGATTCTTTTCGCGACGTGCAAATCACGCTGCTGCTCAGTTTAGGCTTGGTGGTGCTGGTGATTTTCGTTTTTCTGCGCAACGCCTCGGCTACCATCATTCCCAGTCTGGCGATGCCGGTGTCACTCCTAGGCACATTTGCCGTTATGTACCTGTGCGGCTTTAGCCTGAACAATCTGTCGATGATGGCGCTGATTCTGGCGATCGGCTTCGTGGTGGACGACGCCATCGTTGTTTTGGAAAACATTGTCCGTCATATGGAAGCGGGCGAGCAGCCTTTGGATGCGGCCATCGAAGGCGCGCGCGAGGTCAGCTTCACCATCGTGTCCATGACCGTCTCGCTGGCAGCCGTATTCATCCCTATCCTCTTTATGCAGGGCATTCTTGGCCGCCTGTTCCGCGAATTTGCGGTGACGATTATGGCTGCGATTCTGGTTTCGGGATTCGTATCGCTCACGCTTACGCCCATGCTTTCCGCGCGCTTTCTGCGCAGTCAGCATGGCAACCACGGCTGGTTATATCGCGTCACAGAGAGCTTTTTTGAACACCTGCAGAGCTTCTACGAACGCACACTGCGCTTCACTCTGCGCCACAGCTTTATGATGCTGGCGTTATCGATGGTCGTGCTGGGCGCAACCGGATGGTTGTTCACCGCCGTGCCTAAAGGTTTCATCCCCACCGAGGACCACAACGAAATCTCGACGCAGCTGGAATTTCAAGAAGGTATTTCCTACGGTGACATTTCACGGGAAATGCTCAAACTTACGGACCTGGTGCGCGGCGATGCGGCGGTGGATTCCTATAGCACTAGCGTGGGTGGGAGTTCCGGCGCGACCAATATCGGGCGGATTTTCTTCGATCTGCTTCCCATCCGGCAGCGGCCTGGCCAGCCTACCGTAGACCAAGTGATCGCGAGGCTGCGGCCCAAGCTCAATAGTCTGAACTCCGCGCGCGCTTTTCTGCAGAACCCGCCGCTGATTCGCATTGGCGGCGCACTGACCAAGAGTTTGTATCAATACACCCTGCAAAGTGGCGATATTGGTTTGCTCCGCAGCAGCGCGCAAATGTTTGAGAAGGAACTGGCCAAAGTCCCGGGCCTGACTGGGGTCACCAGCGATCTGCAAATTAAGAGCCCGCAGGTGACGCTGGAGATCGACCGCAACCGCGCCGCGGCGCTGCATGTAAGTCCGGAACAAATTGAGAATGGATTGTTTGCGGCCTACGGACCGCAATGGGTGTCGACCATTTATGCGCCCGCCGATCAATACCGCGTGTTGCTCGAAGTGGACCGGCGCTTTCAGGACGATCATGGAAAGATTTCCGCGCTGCGCATCCGTTCAGAGGCCGGCCATCTGGTCCCGATGGACTCGCTGGTGCGCTATACAACCCAAGCGGGCCTGACCACGGTGAATCATTATGGTCAATCGACCGCAGTCACACTCAGTTTCGATCTGCTGCCAGGGGTCGCCTTGGGCGATGTCGTGGATCAAATTCAGGATCTGGCCACGCGCAAACTTCCCGACACGGTTACGGCGCGCTTTCAAGGCACGGCGCAAGCGTTCCAGCAATCCACGCGCAATTTAACGCTGCTGCTGGTGGTGGCGATTTTGGTGGTCTACATTGTGTTGGGCATTTTGTACGAAAGTTTTGTGCATCCACTGACGGTGCTCTCGGGCCTGCCCTCGGCCGGCTTCGGGGCGCTTCTCACGCTCTATCTTTTCGACTTGCCGCTGGACGTTTACTCGTTTGTAGGCCTGATCCTGTTGGTCGGGATCGTCAAAAAGAACGCGATCATGCAAATCGATTTCGCCTTGGACGCCGAGCGCCGGCTGGGCTTTTCTCCGCGGGAAGCAATTTTTCAAGGCTGTGTGACGCGTTTTCGCCCGATCATGATGACGACCATGGCCGCGTTGTTGGGCGCTGCGCCGATCGCTGCCGGGCAAGGCGCGGGAGGCGAGGTGCGCCGTCCCCTAGGCATGTGCATTATTGGCGGGCTGGTGTTTTCGCAACTCATCACCTTGTATTTAACGCCCGCGGTATATCTGTACCTGGGGAAATTCCAGTCGCTCAAAAGCGACCGGCTGCCGCTGTATTCGGCGGAAGAAGAAGCGTTCGCGCCCACTGGAGATTGACCCGCGGGCGAACCCAACTGTTTGTTACTCTGATCGCGTGGCCGTAGACTTGGTGGTATGTGTAGCGACTGAACTCGAAGGATCGCTGCTTCATTCTCATGTTCCGGTTCTTTGCACCGGTGTCGGCGCGGTGAATGCCGCCTACACCCTAACGCGGTTTCTGGAACGTCAGCATGCGCACGCTGTGATTGTGTGTGGTATCGCCGGTGCGTATCCACGCGCGTTCAGCGAAGGGGGTTTGAATACGGGCAGCGTAGTGTGTGCGGAGAGCGAGTGTTATGGAGACCTGGGCGCGCAGTCCGCGAATGGGTTCCTGGACATGCAGTCACTCGGCTTCCCGGTGATTCAGTCGGCTGAGCCGATCTACAACGTTCTGCCGATGCAGATCTTTCCCGCGTCGCGAAAGTCTCGTTTCGTCACCATGAATACCTGTACGGGTGATGACGAAAGCGCGAGGAATCTGGAGATGCGCACAGGGGGATCTGTTGAGAGCATGGAGGGTGCGGCGGTCGCGCACGTCGCTGCGCTGTTCGGGGTCCCAGTAGGCGAGATCCGAGGGATTAGCAATCGCGCGGGCAATCGCGACCGTAAGACGTGGCGAGTGCAGGAAGCCGCTACAGCGGCACAGGAGGCGCTTTTGGCCTGGATGGCGCAACGCTAGCCAGTGCAAGCGCACCCGTCACACGCGGGGATGTCGGAAGCAGGATTGCCGCAGGTAATGCAAGCGCTGACGTCGCCCTAGTTCCCAGGGCTCCTTGCCCGATATTGCCCGATAACTATGGGCGCGATTTGTTCTGCCTTCCACAAGGCCTTCTTGGCCGTTCCCGTCAGACCTAACGCTCGATCCCAAGGAACCGGCAACACGCCCGCTTTGGTTTCGGAGATTGGCGCCCGCGTCTCTGTCGAAGGAGAGCGATTTAGGGGTTAGCGATTCACACTCCCGGAGTGTTGGACATTTTCCCGGTATTCCCTCCGCGAGTCTCGGCTTGTCCACTTGGTTTTTCGCTTGCCGCGATCCAACGGCGTGCTCGCCTCGTTGCGGCTGGAAAGGGTTGTTAGGGCCTTGGGCTGCTAAGGTCGAACTGATCACTCGGCTCGCGCGCTGCACGGGCTTGCATGAACAGACTGTGAGTGCGGTGCTCGCCAATTTCACGTACGGCAGCTGTCAAGCGAATCCGGACCCCTCTCTCCAACCACCGATTCGCTTCTCAGGCGATCACCATGCTATAGCGCCGCTGCTATGGTGGACAGCGCGGCGGAGCGAAATCTTTGTGGGTTACTCAATCGGATTCCCGAAGTGCGAGTAATATATTTTCGCCTGGTGGATGAGAAAGAGAGCGTGATGCGCGGTGCGATTGAAGATTACTAAAGCGAAGGGATCCCGAAAGATCACGGGGAAAATTCCGGGACCCGACGATCTACCCGACATCGATTTAGCTGTAATCGACGACCGTGACCTGTGGGTCCATTCTGAAGCTAACCCCTCGCACCCTTCGCGGCGCAGTCGTCTCGAAGAACCGTTCAGCGGGATCTCACGGAGTGGTTGGTACATCGTCGGTATCCCCCAGTAGCCGGTAAACATTTCGCAATCAAGACAGCGGAGGTCGACATTGGAAAGTGGACTACCGAATGGCATGGAATCAAGTCCTTGATCGATAGTCCGTTCCTTCCGCTCTAAATATTGCGTCCGAACTGAGGCGAGCGGCATTTTTATGGATCGCCGACCGGGATATCTACTTGGCGCGCCCGCGGTAGCCGTGCGCAACCATCTGGATTTCGTAGAGCTCGTCCCTCATCGTTGTCGGGTTTCCTTCTCTGATCAACGACACGACATACAGGGTCCTTTTGTCCGGGCCACTGAAGGCCATACTGTTGATGCCCCGCGGCGTAGGGATCAGGCCTAGAAATTTGCCATCGGGCGCGAACACTTGCACGCCGGGATTGCTGCTGACGTAGAGGTGTCCGCTGCTGTCGACCGCGCTGCCGTCACCGGCGCCACCCGCTTCGAGCTTGGCGAAGTCGTGCTGATTGGTAAGGGAACCGTCTTTCTGCACGTCGAATGCTACCAGCGTCCCTCCGTTAGTGACATAAAGGGTTTTCTCATCCGGGCTGAGCATGATGCCATTCGTCCGGAGGTTGTCGCCGTACTTTGCAACCACGCCTTTCGGGTCGGCGTAGTACAGGCCACCCATCGTGAAATAGACGCCGCCCTTACTGTCGGCTGTTAGATCGTTGAGGGCGCTGCCGCTGCAATCGAGGGGATCGCCCTGAAAGCGATTGGCGAAGATCTTGCGATGCGGCGCGAGTTCGACGATGGCCTGGTTCAATCCGCGGCTCACCAGGAACAGGACACCCTTGGTGTTCAGGGAGAGGGCGCCTCCGGTGTTGGTGTCCGAATACGCGATCGAAGCGTTGCCGTTTCTATCGAGCTTCACGACATCGCTTTTGTCATTTTGCGCGATCAGCAGGCCTCCGTCTTTGGTGCCGATCATGCCGTCGGCGTTATTTCCATCCTGCTGCCAGACCTGTTTCCATTGCTGTCCCGCCGCGATTACGCCGGGAATTTCCTTCACTGTGTACTCTCTGGGGACCGGCGGGGCAGGATTGCCAGGACCGCGGCCTTGGCCCCCGGCTACGCTTGGCGCAGGAGGTGGCACCTTGCACGTCTTCAGGACCTCAGGCTCTCTGGCATCTTGCGGAGCTTGCACGCCGGGTCCCGATCGCGGAGCCGGCGTGGGAGGCTGGGCTTGGCTTAAGGCGGCAGCTACGCCGAACAGGCTCGCAGCAATACCGAGTATGTGCTTCGATTTCATAAGGGCGCACTTGAACGGCTGATGCCGCTACGAAGCTGATCTCAACGGACCCTGCCGGTGCCATCCCGAATGCATTTCACCGCGGGATCCGGAGTATCGCAGCAATAGCGGATACACTTCTCGGGCGGCGTATAGTGATAGACCTCTTTTAGCTTCACGCGGAACTCGGGATACATGGTTTCCGCGCCGCCCTGGGCAGCTTCCAACGGCAGATTGTAGTATTTTGCGTAATCGTTGGCGAAGGGATTCTTGCCCGGAAGATAATGCGGAACGGTGGAGGTATTCTCCAGCCGAGGAGATTCGTCGATGGGCTCGCAGGCGGGTGAAGTTCGAAGGGAATTCGCTTTCGGATTCAATTGCCACACCGAGGAAAGCACATACGGCTCTGTCAAGAAGACCGGGTCTTCAAAATAGGTCAACATCGACAGCAAATCTCCATGGCGAACGACGTATTGCGTCATGGTCGCTTTGTCGCTGTGCTGCAGGCCGTTGATCCGCAGGTAGCTCCACTTCATGTGCGTGGTGTGGATGACCAGCGTGTCACCCTGCCAAGAGCCGGTAGCAATGCCGCCGGAAGGATGGAAGGCGTTTGGTGACAACTCCTGCTTCCCGTCCATTTGAACCCTGACGATATCCTTATCGATCCAGGCCCCCATATTCCAGGAAGTGACTTTGCCCGTCACTGGATCCGTATCGCTCCAAATGTTCAGCGCAAACGGCCCTGTCGAGGCGTAGCGCGGCGAATAATACTGACACTGCCGCTCCGGCTCCGACAGCTGACCGGCAGAGAAGCTCAACCCTACGGCCCGGCCTTCGTCATTAATCGGAATGCCGGTATAGTCCGCGATGTCCGACCCGCCGCCGTTCTCCTGGCCGTATTGCCCTCTGAGAAATTGCCAAACTCCCGAGAGATCGGTTTGCCCGAACATCGGGACGCCGATCAACAGCGTCAGGCAGGCATGTTTTATGAATCGCATAAATGTTCTACAACCTCGTTTCCACTACTTCGACGAGCAGGGCGTCGGATTCCATTTTTGGGCATTCGGTTCTTGCTTGAAATTATAGGTCGCAACCCAGGATCTAAATAGATACTCTGGATCGTCGATTTGCTGGGTGATCATAATTCTTCCCACACCGTCCGGGTCCTTGACCCAATCCCAATACTCGGTGACACGAACATTCGCACTATAGGGAATGCCGTTTTTTCGCAAATATCCGGGACGCACATGAGTCGTTGTAATTTTTAGATCTCCGAACCTGGCCCCCCGAGCATTGTCCCGGCCGCGTCCGGCGGCCATTCCAGCACCTCGAGACAATTCCCAGGTCGCGACCGAATCTCCTTGCCAGGTTGCGGGGCCAGCGGAAGGTTTATGATCGCCAAAGTGAAAGAGACGGGCCTGCATTCCGAAATCGGATTCGACCTTCAAGGTGTTGTCATCTTGCCAGGTGATATGGAGACGCGTGGAAGTTGCCATGAGGGCGGGCGCTCCATAGGACCTGCATTGCTCGCCCGCCGCCTCGTCTTTAGCGGGATCCCATGCGTCCGCGACTTTCTGGGCGCCGGCGGTGATCGGAACTCCCAAGTAGTCACCCTTTGCCGGAGTGACCATCCGCTCCCGCCAATCCGGAGCAATGATGGTCACCCAGTACCCGGTGAGGTCAAACGGCGCCATTTCCCGGGCACTGGGTTGGTTCTGGGCAAATCCATAAGAGCCAAAACAAAGGACCGAGGCCGCCAGTGATATAACTGCTTTATTAAAAGATCCGCTCATTTCGCCTTCCCAGTGAGGCCATTGTAGACAGCGGTAACAAACATTTCCGTAGTCCACGGACCCTTTTCCGATCCATAGCGGGCATTGTATCCCTTAGTAGGATTCGCTTCCTTAACTTGTTCCAAAGTCATGCCGTGTTTAATCATGTCTTGGATAATATCCCTCACGATCGTGACCATGTCGCGATATTCCAGCAAATCGTGGTGATCGGAAATGGGTCCATGCCCTGGAATCAAAAACGTGCGCTCAGGATCCCAGGGAAGCGGGTAGGGAGGGATGGTGCGCTCTAAGAGGAGATTCAGCGCGTCGATTTCCCCCTGGATGCTACCGCCCTTTGCGGTTTCGATTTCCGGAAAGCGGGTGGGGTCAAAGATGTCGCCGGTGACGATCACATTTGCGCGGCGAAATAAGACAAAGCTATCGCCATCGGAATGAGCCGCGGGTGCGTGGATAACCTCAATCCCTTCGCCGTTCAGCGACATTGTGTACATCTTTGACGTAAAGGTTTTGGTTGGCCACTCGGCGACCGGCGAACTGCTCATGTGCGCGATGACATTATCTTGCGCGAGAATGCTTGCTGCGCCGCCATTGCCGATCACATCTTCACCGAAAGCGGGGTTCCCAGCAGTGCCGGAAATGATGGAGACACCGGTCTTGGATAGCGCGCCATTACCGCCGACATGGTCGGCGTCGGCACTAGTGTCAAATATGTAACGAATGGGCTTGTCTGAAAGCTTCTTCAGCGCTGCCAGAACCTTGTCGCTCATTCCGGCTGAACCTGTATCAACCAAGATGATTCCGGCCGGTCCGAGCTGAACGCCAATATTACCGCCGGCTCCCGCGATCATGTAAAAGTTTGGCTGGACTTTCAAAACGTCGAGCTCCTGGCCACTTTGTTGCGCCTGGGCCGTGCCACAGGCGATAGCAAGCAGCACGGCCGCCTGCCAGGTATTCCAAAAATTCCGCATAATTCCTTTCACCAGGCTAAGCACCGCCCGTGGTCACGCGTCTCCGCGCCGAATAATACGGAGCCGGTCAATAAAATTACCGTCAAGACTCGCATCGAAACGACCTCCATGCGAAATCAGAACACGTACTTCATGGCAAACTGTATGACTCTTCCACCGCTTCCCGTTAGCACGGCCGAGCCGGTTGTGGAATAGTCCGATGTTATGTTGCCGAACAAACCATTGGTCAAAGTCACATTGGGAGGGGCGAAGCGGACGCTGTTCGTCACGTTGAAGCCTTCGGCCCGGACCTGAAGCGTGTGACCCTCCCTGATTCTGAAATCCCTATAGACGGACTGATCCCATTCCCAGAATCCAGGGCCCCGTAGAGTGCCGAATGCCATATTTCCGTAAGTGCCCGGGGCTGGATTTGCGAACGCGGCCTTATTGAGCCAAGTAACGCAGGGTGCCGTTGGACAAGATTGACCTTGGTTGGGCGCGTAGACGTCCGCGAGTAGCTGATTCGGACGTTGCACGTAGTTATAGCTTCCGCTGGAAGCGAACAATCCGTTCAATGCCACATCGGATCCTGTGCTCGGGGTGAGAGGGACGCCGGTACGTATGGTGTAGATCGTCCCGAAGTGCCAGCCGCCCAATAACCGGTTCTTCCAGGCGCCGGAAAACTTCGGTGTGCTAGTGACCAGCGTGATATTCGCAACCTGCCGGATGTCCACGGCCGAAGTGTAGCAGTCGCCGTAGTCCGCGTATCGGTTCTGAGGGCCGTTGTTTTGGTAGGGGCCGTGTTCGTAGCTGGAGCCGATGTTCGTGGTTCCGATGATGGGCATCCCGAAACAGTGCGACCAAGTATAGTTGCCGGAGAGGTAGGTGTCGCCCTTACGGTAGGTGGCGCTGAGCAGCAGACCGTTATAAGTCTGCGTGCCGCTGGTATCAAATGAATCCATGCTACCCAGAATGGTTCCTGCCCCCGCCGGATTGGTCAGTTCCAGCAGCCGCCGATTATTTTCGTTCGCGAGCGTGCTGCAAGGGCCGGCGGCGGTGAGACCGTATTGGCCCGCGCTACAGTTTCCTGAAATGAATATGGCTGGATTTAGCTCAAGGGCATCCCACAGGTGAATGATATGCGTGCCTATATAAGTGGCCGAAGCAAAAAGGCTCGACGTGAATTGCCGCTGGACTGCCAGGCTCCAGGATTGTTGCGCCGTGTCGGGGAGATTCGGCTGGAAGGGGTAAAATCCTTGATACGGAGGGAAGGTTGGAAATGGGGCCTTCGGGTTATACGTGTAAGGGAACGGATCCCCGCCGGGAACATTGGCGTACGGATTGCTGAAATTGAGCGGACCGTTCAAGCTGAGTCCCGTAACGAACGGCGCGACACCGGGACTATTCTGGAAGGGAAACGCCTGGAGGAAGTCATGGGCGAGTCCCACATTCGCCCGGATGACGGTCTTGCCATCTCCAATGGGGTCGAACGCCAAGCCAACCCGCGGTTCAAACAGAGTCCAGATATGGTTTATGCCAGAACGGCCCTGGAAACCCGGGTCGCCCGGAAAGGTGAAGCCCGGGGGCGCGCTGGGAAGGACTGTGCTGTGGACGTTTGCGTAAAATTGCGTCAGGCTGAAATTTTCGGCGGTGCCCCCCATCCATTGCAACGGCAGGTACGGATTCCAGCGTAGACCGTAATTCACGGTCAAGCGGGGAGTGACTTTCCAAGTGTCAGCCGCATACAGGTTGAAGAAGCTCTGCGTATTGTTGTTGGGGTTTAAGCTGTACTGATGCAGGTTCTGCACCTTTCCTGTCAAAAAGTCGACGAGAGGTGAGCCGGTTCCGCCCGCGGCCACGGACAAACCGCCGAAGGTGAAGACACCCGGAATCCAGGCGTCCCCTTCCTCCACCTCAACGTTGTGCATGAAGAAGCCGCCAAAGGAAATCTGGTGAGATCTCCAGACCAATTTCACATCTTCGTTGAACCCGAAGTTGGTAAAGCGTTCATACACCATATTTATGGACGCAGGATCGCCGATTAAGAAATCGCCCGATACGTTCAAGGACAACATTCCGGGAAGACCGTATTGCGGCCCGGGACTGTTGGTAAAGTTCTGGATCCCAAGGCTGGGAAGACCGGCCACCTGCGGGGATTGGGGGCCAGGATTTATAAAGGGTTTGTACTGGTTCACCACCCCCATACGATTGGCGAAGACGCGGAACGAGTTAACCATCGTCGGGGTGATTACAAAGGTGTGGCCGAAGGCCAGCGATTGCGCGGTATCGTCATTGCCGGTGCCGGTGGTGGCGATGAGATTCTGCGGCTGCAGCGCGTAGGGGGCGGCGGTTTCGTTGCGGCTGATCAGATACCGCATAAACAGGCTCTGCTTTTCGTTAATCTGGTAGTCCAGCCGGAACGGAGCTTGCAGTTCATTCGTGCTGATCGGGTTTCCCGAGAGCACCTGTCCGCAGGCGTTCACGGGCGTCGGAAGCAGCGCTGCCAGGGCCAAGGCCGACGAGTTCAGCGGTATCGTGAGGTGATTATTGGCGTCGAGTACCGTCCTGGAAATTTTTGACGCTTCCGGACAGTTGTTCGCTATATAGGCGGAAAAATCGCCGGTCCGCATGGCCGGGGTCGGAACAAAAAGCACCGAATTGGTGGGGGTCTGGCGGATGAGCGTACCTTGAAAGCCGAGAAAGAAGAACAATTTGTCTTTTTTGATGGGGCCGCCGAAGACGCCGCCGTACTGGTTGCGCTTGAGGTGGTCGTTCGTGGCGGCGAAGAAGTCCCGCCCGTTCAAATCGCCATTGCGGAAGAACTCGAAGGCGTCACCGTGAAACGAATTGGTACCGGACTTGGTGACGGCATTTACCGCAGCGCCGGAACGGCCGCCGCCCGAAGCGTCCTGAGTACCGGTTACCAGCCTGAATTCCTGCAGCGCGTCTGGAAATGGAAGCGGCATGTTCTGGCCATACCAAGTGTCCAGGTGCGATGCTCCGTCCAAGTAGTATTGGACGCTGAAGGCGGTACCGCCGGCGACGGAGATTTGTACACCCCCGTTTATGGTGTATGCGGGAGCCACGCCCTGCACCACCGCCGCCCCGCCCAGCGCGATCAAGTCGGTCGGCTGCCGCCCATTGAGCGGAAGGTCCTGGATGCGCTGCGAAGTCTCGACTACCGTTCCAACTCCGAGGTTGCTCGTTTCAACCTGGTTTGCGGTAGCCGCCACGTCAACCCTTTCCGTCACTGCCCCGACCTTGAGCGATACGGGAATCGCCGGATCGCTGCCGACTTCCAAGACGATACCGGTTTGGACCACCTCGCTAAAGCCTTGCTTGCCCACTTCCAAGCGGTACGGGCCGAGAGGAAGACTGGTGATCACATATCCACCGTCTGCCCCGCTCGTTGCGGTTCTGCTCAAACCGGTATCGGTTTGCGTTGCCTTTACCGCCGCGCCTGGAACTGCGGCGCCCGTTGAGTCCAGAACCGTGCCGTGAATCTGAGCAGTCGCTTGTCCCCAAGCGACTCCCGCGCTCATTGAAATCAGCAGCACAACCAAAGTCAAAGATTTCATTTTGGCCTCCCGGCTTGCTATCCCCGCCCGATCTGACAGCACGACTTCTGGACGCCCTAAAGAGACGTCAAAGTCTCGACCCAAATCCACACCAGGAAGAGAATAGCCGCGCAGAGGTTTCCGGTCAAGGGATCGTTCAACGTATTGGACGTTAGGCGCGAGAACGGGAAATGGGGCTCTAAGCAACCAGCGGAGCTTGCTCTCTCCACAAGCCGAACGTCTTTTGAACGGGGCGGTCCGAGAAACTGAATAGAACGGATTCGGTGTCGCACTCGTGCGAGACGGGACACCATGAAGGAACCACAAAAATGTCGCGCTGCTTCCAATCGAAGCAGGCGTTCCCGATGTAGCTCCGCCCGCGGCCTTCGGCCACAGAATAGATGGAGGCATCCGTCGAGCGGTATTTGGCTCCCCGAAATCCGGCGGGGAGCAACTGCAGGAATGCGGCAATGGTTGGCAACGGGTATCCTCCCGTCACCGGATTGGAGTACTGCATCTTGAACCCGTGGCATTCGTGCAAGGGATCATTGCTTACCAACCATTCGAGGGTCTCGCGGCTTTGGTCATACGGGTAGGTGAATACCGGGGCTGCTATGCCTTTGGATTTGTACTCCAAAGGCAACATATTGCGACCGTACCGGGTGAGAGAGTCCCTTTCCTTCCTGGTGACAGGCTGACTCTCTTCAGTGTAGTGTTCGACAAATCCGGTGTTCAGCATGTTGACGATGGGAACATCCAGGCCGTCCATCCAAACGATCGGCTCGTCACTGGGGTTGCCGTGATCGTGGAAAGTCCAAGAAGGCGTTAATATGAAATCCCCCGGGTGCATGGTGGCGCGCTCGCCATCCACGGCGGTGTAAGCGCCGCTGCCTTCGATGATGAAGCGGAGCGCGTTAGCACTATGACGGTGGGTGGGTGCGATTTCCCCCGGCAATACCAACTGGAGGCCCGCGTAGAGGCTCTCCGTAATGAGGCAGCCGCCAGCAATTCCGGGGTTTTCGAGCATCAGAACCCTGCGCTGGGCTTCCTTGGCGGTGATCATCTCCCCTGATTCCATCAGCAGAGGGCGGATCTCATCATAATGCCAATGCATAGGAACGGCGGATGTGTTCGGTTTTAGGGGGACCAACTCAGCGAGGGACTCCCACAGCGGCGCGGTTCCCTTTTGCTTGAGACGGCGATAGAAATCAATCCGCTCTGCGGTCGCCTCGAGTTTGGCTGGTAAACTCACGCTATCCTCAGTCCGGTCCGCTGTCAGGCACTCTGCCTCAGCGCTAATTCAGATCGAACCAGCCGGGCTCCCGTAACCATGGCTTCCATCTTCGCAAAGGCCAACTCGCGCGGCAGATACTTCATGCCGCAGTCTGGCGCGACTACCATACGATTCGCGCTGACATAAGGCAGTGCACGCCGGATTCGAGCCGCCACAGTAGCGGGATCTTCGGCTTCAGGGCTCGATAAGTCGAGAACACCAAGGATAATGGTCTTTCCTGGCAATTGTTGCAGAATCGAACAATCGAGCGACGACTGGGCTGTTTCGATCGAAATCTGATCCACGCCGCTCTCCGCCAATTCAGTTAGGAAAGAGTATCCCGAGGGCCGCTCGTGAATAATGGCGGCGTAACCGAAGCAAAGGTGCACGGCGGTCTTGCCGTCAACGCCATCGAGAGCCCGGTTCAAACCACGAATTCCGTATTTTCGCGCTTTTTCTGCGCGTGCTTGCAGGTAAGGTTCGTCCACCTGGACAATGTCCGCTCCAGCAGCGAACAAATCTTTGATCTCTTCGTTCACTGCCGCTGCGTAGTCCTCCACCATTTCAGCTTCATCTTCGTAGTATTCGTTCTGAGCCTGTTGGGCCATCGTGAATGGTCCGGGCACGGTGATCTTGATCGAACGATCCGTATTCGCACGCAAGAAGCGCACATCCCGCACTTCGACGGGGTGCTTACGCCTGATCTTACCCACCACGCGCGGTACTGCGTTTGGATGGCCACTTCGATCCAGCGCCGTACCTGGATTGTCCAGATCAACGCCCTCCAGCGCCGTCGCGAAACGGTTCGAATAGCTTTCCCTGCGCATTTCGCCGTCGGTGATGATATCCACCCCCGCTCGTTCCTGGTCGCGAATCGCAAGCAACGTGGCGTCGTCTTGTGCCTCTTCGAGCCATTCAGGAGCCACGCGCCATAGCGTCGACATCCGCACCCGCGGAGGGAAGCGTTCCGCGAGCTTTTTGCGATCAATCAACCACTCCGGCTGCGGATACGAACCGACGAGAGTAGTTGGCAATAGGTTCAAGATTCCTCCAGGTTCGCAAAGCGCAATAAAGCACTTGAATATTATCGGATGCCGTCTCCACTGAAGATCATAGAGTGCGTTCCAGGTAAGATCAATGGGTCGTTCAATTCCTTGAACGCGTCTTGGGGGGAAGATTGGAGTGGGGTTAAGACAACGAATGTGTGTCAGCCCTTATGCGTGCTCTTCGAGAAATATCTCGACCGGCTGCAGTCACTAGTTCTATAAGATGGCCTGCATCGCCCCAATCCGCTTCACTCGAGTATCCATCGATAGAAACCGCCCCGCGGGCAACACCACTCGCATCCGTAATGGGAGCGGCTATGGCACAAAGGCGTTCCTCATACTCTCCATAACTGGCGGCATAACCCTGTTTGCGCACGTTCGCAAGTTGCGTAAGGAGGGCATTCAGCGAGACTCTCGTGGTGGTCACCCTAGTTAGGCCATATTCCGTGATCAGGTTGAGTAAATCGGGTTTTTCCAAATAGGCCAGAAGCACGTTCCCGATCGCACTTCCATCGCAAGGTAATTCGCGCCCTATCTCGCGCTCGCCCCGCCGCCGGATCCCCAATGCGGGTAGCCCTTTCGCACGAACGACGCTAGGAGCAGCATTACCGGCTTCCGCAACGATGCTTTGAACAAACCGTGGGCTTTCCACCCGGTCGACCAAAAGCACGCGTCCGCGCTCTAGGACACCGATATTGGCTGAGAGTCCCGTGTCGCTCGCTAACTTGTAGAGTGCTGGTTCACCGATCGATCGAAATCCCATATCTCTCAAGGCACCGTGGGCCAGCGCTACGGGAGTGAGACCGATTCTATAGCGTCCGGTATCTTCGTCTAGAACCAGATATCCCTTGCGCTTGAGTCTGGTCATGATATACGAGCAGCTGCTTTTGGGAATCCGCAAGAGCCGGCTACTCTCCGCATTGGTGAGTCCGCTCGGCATCTGTTCGATGGTCTCGAGGAGCACGAGTGCACGTTCCAGAGAGTTGGTTGGATCTGTCATATTAGCGCGGCACCGCACAAGAGAAGCTCGCTGCGTCGTCGGTGCTGCCGGAGCCTTTATACACCGCTGCCTGCGGATAAGGACATAGCGGGCGCGTGCGATCCGCTTTTCCGTCTTTTAGGTGGGAAGCGATCATCACGTCCGGTACTCTCCCTCCCTCAACCCACTGTTCGATCGCACTGATGGAATCGAAAGTATTCGGTCCTTCCCCGCCGCCGCAATGATCCATTCCAGGAATCATAAACAAGCGATAGGAGTCCTTCACCTTGGCGGACCCGCCCGCGGCTTCGAGCACGCTTTGGTAGTAATTAATGCTGTTCAATGGCGAAACCCCCGGGTCGGTCCAACCGTGATACTGCAGCAGCTTTCCTCCGCGCGCGAAGAACTTTCTCAGGTCGGCATCCATCGCGTTAATGGTTCCATGATCGATCTGGTCCACTCGCGCCAAGTCCTTGTCGAAATCGAATTTGGTATAGTCCCAATTGGCATCCTGCAAAGTGACGTACTTGAAGACTCCCGTCGCGAGAGGCGGCGGCTGCGCGATCACCTGGCCTACTCCGACGCTCCAATTCAGCTCGCTGCCGCGCATCAGGCCCGGAAACAACTGCTGTTTCGTCCTGGGATTGACGGAGGGACTGTAGGCCCGCAGGACCAGATCGGCCTGCGGAGCAGTCAGGCATTCCGCTCCATCCGGACCCTGGCACTCCAGCGTTTTCGGGTCGAAGTCGCAGCGTCGCGGATCTTCGAGAACTCCATCCTTCACCCCATCCAGCGCATCGCAGGCGCGCATTACGGCGGCGTGAATGAGGGGGAGCTTGCCCGCCGGCACCAAGGCGCCTTGGTTATCATGAACCGCCTGCCCGATCCACAGATACTGCGCCGACAGGTGAGTGAAGAAGTTGACCGGGGCGCCGGCGACGATCCCATCGTAGTCCTCGGTATACTGCTGCGCTTCTTTCAACCCCTGCCGGCCGCCTGTCGAACAACCATTCCAATAAGAGAGCTTGGGGGCCTGGCCATAAAACGCAGTGATCAGCGCCTTAGACTGGACAGTCATTTCGTGCACCGCGCGGTAGCCGAAATCGACGATCTTTTCAGGGTGTCCTAGCGCGAAACTCGCGTCAGTAGCGTTGCCCTGATGCCCGGTATCGGTGGAGGCGGTGGCATAGCCCCGGGAGAGCGGTTCACCCATACTTTGATACGTAATGGATCCCGCCCATCCTCCGTTGCCGATTCCCATGAACTTGTTGTTCCAACCTGACACCGGCATCCACAGCTCGAATTTGATTGCAGAGTCCAGGGTTGGCTCAACTGTTACTGCTACGCGACAGAACGCCGGCAAATCTTTGGGGGAGATCACGGTCAAAGCACCGCGCGGGCCGGCGCTCGGGAAAGGCACGGGCGGAGTGAATTCATGCGCGGGCACCGACTGGGCCGATGTGATGACCGTGTGCGGCAATTTCACTGACGCGAGATTTTCGCACGTGGTGGCGGCTGGCAGAAGCGTTCCGAACGCCGAGAGTACTCCTAACATTGCTAGCCAAGAGGGCAACCCGGCGCTAAACGATATTTGCATCCCGCCTAGGCCCCTCCCGTGGTTCCGCCCCGCAGGTACTTGAAGACCTTTTTGTCATCGACGCTTCTGTCCACCAACACACCGAAGAAGGGCGCCATCATCTCTTCCCAGGTCATATCGCCGTAATAGACCGTCTGATTGGGGTCCGGGTTGAACTTGTTATTGGAAGAATTATCGTAGTGGGCAGTCCCGATCAGGCGCGTTCCTTTGGGCAGCATGATAGGCTGAGCCACTTTGTAACCGAGCTGCCAGTTGAAATCGTAATGGGGAACACTCAGTTCGACCTCCGAATCCCCGTTGGGGTACTTTACCTCGTACTTCATGTCCTTGCCGCGGAGATGCATATGGGGCATCATCCACACTAGTTGGACATCTTCCAAAAAATCCACCACCATCGGCGGGCTCTCCCAATTCGGATTGTTCGGCGGAATCGCGAAGGAATCGGAATCCGTTGGCGAAGCGCCTGCCACAGTCACGAATTTGCGCTCCGGCGGCTCTTTTGCGACGGTGAACCCGACTTGCACGTGAGCATTCACTTCTTTGCCGTTGGGAGTGTAATGAAACACAAAAATGAAATCAGTGCCAGCGGGCACTAACTTTCCCGCGTGTAAGTCACGGAAGTCGATGGTTGCCATGCCGGGAACGTAACAGGTCTGGAGAGAACTTCCGGCCGTCACTCGGGAAACCTTGCTGCGCTGCTGGGGGCTTCCCTTGGGCCGCGGCGCCTCCAGTCCTTTCTCATCGCGTGGTTTTTCATCCCAGACGGGCACGTTATACTGCACGTCCGGCGTGTGCGGTTTGAAATTGAAACAGATGTGGTGAGTAACGGAAAGATCACTCGGGCGAATTTCGATCGACGTAATCCACGTGTCTTTGGTGAAACCACTGGGGACAGTGATCCAGGTCCACTCGACTAAGCCCTTGGCGGGTACGAGAAAGTCCGGGCCATTCACGACGATGTCCGGCTTGATCTCCCATCCATCCTCAGGCCAGTGCACGGGAGGCGGGGCATCTTTCACATTGCCCTCGACGGCGCCGCCGTCGACCCATTTGACCAAGGTGTCAATCTCTTCCTGCTTCAAGCTGCGATCGTTGGAAAAATGCCCGTATTGCGGATCGGCGAACCACGGCGGCATCTTCCTCGCCAGCACCGCCGCCTTCATTGCTTTGGCCCACGGACGCGTGCTTTCGTAAGTCAGGAACGACATGGGCGCGATCTGACCCGGGCGGTGGCAGCTTTGGCATTTTTTCTCGAGAAGGGGCAGAACATCCTTTTGATAGGTGACCGGCGACACTGCATCCGCCCCGAACAACATCGGGCTTGCCACCAGAATCGCAATCAAATATCGCATGTTGCTCACCTCCATGCTTTCGACCACTTTCCGAGCGCCGGCCCCAGGGCAGGGGCGGACGCCTAAATCCTCGCTCTCCCGACCACCGGTGTCAAATGCCAGAATCCAACCCCATTAACGTTCTTTGCCGGTGCCGTCGCGAATACACTTCAACGCCGGGTCCGAGACCGGGCCACAGCAATAACGATCACACTTCTCAGGCCTGACGTACTTGTCCTTCAGCTTTTTTCGATATTCCGGATACATCGTCTCAGCGCCCCCCAGAACCGCTTCCTGTGGAATGTGATAGATTTCCGTCACCTCATTCACGAAGGGATTCTTGCCTGGTAAGTAATGGGGAACCGTGCCGTTTTCGAGGCGTGGATCTTCGGCGATCGGTTCGCAGGGCTGCGAAGTCCGGGGAACGGTCGCGTGCGGGTCTTCTTCCCAGACGGACAGCATCACCGCCGGTTCCGTCAGATAGACGGGATCTTCTATAACGCCCATGATCGCCAGAATGTCCCCATGGCGAGCGATGTGTTCGATCAGAGTTGCTTGATCGCTGCTGGGTGTACCGTTACGCCGCAGGTACGCGACTTTCATGTGGGTGCTATAGGTAGTCAGCGTGTCGCCTTCCCAAACGCCGGTTGTGAAACCCGAATAGGGATGAAATGCGTTCTTGGATGGATGCGGGCGGCCGTCCATATAGACCGTGGTGATGTCTTTATCGATCCATGCGCCCATTTTCCAGGACATAATCTTTGCTGTTGCAGGGTCCGTCTCGTTCCAGATGTTAAGACCAAAAGGCCCGAGGACGACGTAGGTTGGCGCGTAGTATTCGCATTGGCGTTCCGGCTCAGACTGCAAGGCCGCCATGTAGCTCAAGGCTTTTTCCCGCCCTGCTGAATTGATCGGGAGCCCCAGGTAATCCACCACGTCTGGCCCGCGGCCACGGTCGAGCCAATCTTGATGGCCCCGGTTCGCCCAAGTTCCGCTAATGTCGACCTGGCCAAACAATGGAATACTCGCCAGACTGGCCGCCAATAGGATAGTGAGTTCGATCGTTTTCATCCGTTTCGCTCCTCTCACCATGTCGTCGAGCAAGCGGTGGGGTCCCACTTGGCGTCGCTCGGTTCTTTCTTAAACGTTTGAACCGTGAGCCAGGGGATCGAAAGATATTCCGGATCGGTAATGCGCGTGGCGATCATGATCCTTTGATCTCCGTTGGCTTCTTTGAAGAGGTCCCAATACTCCAGCAGGAGCGCGTTCGCGCTGTACGGGACGCCGTTCTTTCGCAGGTAGCCCGGGCGAAGGTGACTCGTATCTACTTTCAAGGCTCCGGACTTTGCCGTCTCGCCGCGCGGCACGCGCGCAGTTTCCCATGCGGCCACGGAATCGCCTTGCCACGTCGCGGCGCTGCCGGCAGCTTTCCAGTTACCGAAATGGAGCAAGCGGGTCTGTTTTCCGTAATCCGTTTCCACTTGCAGAGTGTTGTCATCCGCCCACGTGATATGCAGCCGCGTGGGAGCACGCATCAATCCTGGTGCGCCATAGGACTTGCATTGCTCGCCCGCGGCTTCGTCTTTCGCCGGATCCCAGGTATCGCCAACCCGCTTGGCCGCCGCGGTAATCGGGATTCCGGCGTAGTCGCCTTTCGAAGGAGTGATCATGCGCCACCGCCAGTCCTGGCTGATTTCCGTGACCCAGTAGCCGGTGAGATCGATGGGCGCAATGGCCTTCGCCCCTTGAGCCTGGATGCGGCTTGGCGTCAAGAGCAAGCACGCTGTCGCAACAACCGCCCAGAAATCGCGCACGAGAGTTAGCTTCCTGTTCACCGTGTTCTTCATTTCTTCGTAGTGAGACTCTGATAGACGGCAGCGATGAATTTATCTGCGGTCCACGAGCCGGAATCAGCCTCGTATCTCGCGCGATAGGCTTTCCCGGGATCGGCTTTCTGGATTTGCTCTAACGTCATGCCGCTTTTGATCAGGTCCTCGACGTTGTCGCGGATGATGGTGACCATGTCCCGGTACTCCACCAGGTCGGAGTCATCGCAAATTCTTCCATGCCCGGAAATCAGGAGTGTTCGATCCTCTTCCCAAACCAAGGGCACGGGGGGAATCGTCAGGTCCAGCAACCGGTTGAGCGCCGCGATCTCACCTTGGATGCTTCCGCCTTTCTCGCGATCAATAAAGGGGAGGCGGGTGGTGTCGTAGATGTCGCCCGTGACCAGCACATCGTTGCGCCGGAAAAATACGATGCTGTCGCCGTCGGTATGCGCCGTTGGCTGATATAAAACCTGGATGCCTTCGCCGTTAAGATACATCGAGTAGCTTTTGGCGCTGAAAGTCTTCGTGGGCCAAGCGGAAGTGGGGAAAAGATCGCGGCTGCTCATGCGCGTAAGAACATTCTCGTGCGCCAGAATGCTCGCAGCGCCGCCGTTGTTGATCATGTCTTCGGTGATCCCCGGATTCCCCACGCTGCCTGATAAAACGCTGACACCGGCTTTGGAAAGCTTGGAGTTGCCGCCTACAAAGTCCGGGTCGGCGCTGGTGTTGATGATGTACCGAATCGGCCGGCTGCTTAGCCCCTTTACCGCCGCGAGGACTCTGTCCGCCATCTGCTCGGTCCCCGCATTGACCAGAATGGCGCCCATCGGACCCACTTGTACGGCGATGTTCCCGCCCGCTCCGGCAATCACATAGAAGTTTGGCCTAACCTGGAGAACTTCCAGGTCCTCGCCGCCGCTTTGCACTTGCTGCGCAGGAGCACGGAGCGCCCCGATACTTCCGGCCGCGGCGATGGTGATTGCCCCCATCCACACCCAGGCCTGCTTAGTCGTGAACCGTCCGCTCATCGCTGTGGCGTTCCCTTAGAAAATCGCGATGGGATTAACGGGACTGCCGGTTCCGTTGGGAACTCGCAGAGGCGCGACCACCAGCATGAACTCCCAGCGGTTTAGCCTGGCGCAGGTCTCCGCCAGTAACTCAGGATCCATGTCATCGATGATCGGCATGCCGAGACCGTTGATGAACAGCGTGTGCAACGGTGTGACCTGACCTTCGACCACCGGAGGGACATTGTGAATCTCCACGGTTGTATCGCCGGAAGCCAGCGCGACGTCCCGCGCTTTAAACCAAGGAGCGACCGTGACGTCAAAGCCGGAAGCCGACTTAATGTTGTCCCAAGGGCCCGTCTTTAAGCGCCGCGCCCACCGCCCGGTTCGCAGGATAACCGCATCGCCCGGGCCAATCTTCACGTGCGCCATTTTCTCCCAGGCCTCGATGTCTTTCGTGTAGACCGCGTCTTCTGGTTCCAGGTAAGGCACGCCCTTGAGCCGCGGAATATCAATCAGAACGCCGCGTGTAACGATGCCGTTCTTGAGCTGGTCGATGCCGGGAAAGCAGTCCTTGGTGTTCAGCGGTCTGTCGTTGTAGATACGGTCGTTGTAGGTGTAGTGACAGAGCGCATCCTGATGAGTAACGAAGGCCCCGTGATACTGAAAGAAATAAGTGTCGGTTCTAAAGTTAGGCGCCACCACCCGCTTGAAGCGGCCAGCGGGGTTATCGGCGGATTCCTCGGTGAAGAGATCATGCCCCACCGACACGGAGAGCCCGACCTTTACCAGGGAAGCGGCCTGCTTGCGCTTGGCATCCGTGATGAGGTTCATGGTCCCTTGCGCGTCGTCTTTGCCCCAACGGCCCCAGTTGCTGATTTGCTTGAAGAGCTTGTCGAACTCAGCCGCGGACATCTTCGTCGGGTCAACAGGTTTGTATTCTCCGGCTGCCCGTGCGGGGGTGCCGACGAAACTAATCGTCAAAGCGAACACACCAAACATCCAGAAACCGGCGATCCACATGCTAAGTTTCATATTTCGACTCCGGAAAGGACTAACTCTCAGAAACCACAGATGTTAATGTAAGAGCAACGGGCCGCAAGTACAAGTGGTTAGAAGTAGGTTCCGGTAGCCGCTTACGTACCGGGCCGCTTAGCGGCTGCCCAGGTGGGCGCGATCGAGGATTTGGGCGAAGCGAGGATCGGACCGCAGGGAATCATAAATGGGATCGGCTTTCAGGTAGAGGTATGGGTCGCGGGCGTCGACCGCCTTCGCAAGCCATTCAAAAGCAAGATCTTTCTCGCCGAGGCCAATATAGATATCGGCAATGGGTTTTGGGGGAAAGGGTCCGCGGGCCGCTTGATCCAGAAACTTAGTGAGAATTTTGCGTGCTTCAGGAGAATTGCCGGAAAGCGCGTAGGCGACGGCGAGTTGCGCGCCGGGCGACGGATTATCCGGCATCTGGCGCCAAGCTGCTTGAGATTCGGCGATCGCTTCCGGATACATTTGCTTTTGGACATAGGTCGCTCCGAGCCCCAGATGCCCGAAACCATGCTGGGGGTCAAGCGCCAGTGTTTTGTCGAATGCCGCGATAGATGCGTCAAAACGTCGCATCATATATAGGATGCGAGCCGTCCCGTACAACACGTAAGTGGAAACCGGATCCAGCTGCTGGGATGTTTCATTTTCCACCAGTGCCTCGGGCAGCCGCCCCACGTTGGACAAATAGGTAGCGTACCAACGGTGGGCGAAGGCATCGCCCGGGCTGAGTTCCAGCCCCTTCTTAAACTCGCCCTCCGCAGCGGCCCAATCGTAATTCAAAAAGGCTGCATACGCCAGATCGATGTGCGGCTCCGCCAAAGTGCTATCCAGCTGCAGAGCCTTCGTCGCCAGCCCTTGAATGCGAGGAAGAATCTCCTGCGTGGGGGTGTTGTTGAAAGCCGGCATATTGATATAGCAGCGAGCCAAGCCGGTATACGCCGGTGCATAGTTGGGGTCGTTGGCAATGGCCCTCTCAAAATACGAGACTGCGGTTTTAACCGACTCGGAGGTCTGCTTGTTCCAGAAGTAGACCCCGCGAAGATAGTCCTGATAGGCCTCGACGTCAATGGGAACCGCCTTGTTTGGTGAGAACTTCAGTTGATTGGGAGAACCGTTCCTGGCGAACTCCGCTCCCAAGGCGGCGACAATCGCTTGCGAGAGATCGCGTTGCACAAACAGAGCGTCCTTAAAATCCCGCTCGTAGCTGTTGGACCACAAGCTGTAACCGTTCGCAGTGTCGTCGAGCTCCGCGTTGATGCGCATGCGGTTTCCGTAGATTCGTACGCTGCCTTCCAGCACCGTTCGCACGTTCAGTTTTTCGCCGATTTCCCGGATGTCGCGAGTCTGGCCACGGAACTGAAACGCCGATGTGCGCGAGACCACATGCAATCCCTGCACTCTGCCCAAAGAATTAATCAATTCATCGGTGAGACCGTCGGTGAAGGATTCGTCCTTGCTGTCGCCGAGGTTCGTGAAGGGCAGTACGGCGATCGAGGCGCCCTCGCCGGAACGGATTCCTCCCGAGGAACGCAGACGTATTGCATAGGTGGCCACGCCGGCGATTGCTAAAACAGCCGCCAGGAGAACGGCGTTCCGCCATCGCCAGAGCGGATGCGCACTCGCGACCGCACCCGGCTCAGCTGGCGGCACTTCTGCAGGGCGCTCCTCCCGGTCGCCGAGATTTGCCACTTCCAGTTCGGCCGTCTCCGTCGCCTCGGCGGCGATATTGGAGAGGTCCGCTTCGCGAAACGTGGGCACATAGCCGCGGCTCGGGAACTCAATACGAACCGGATCGTATTTCCCCTCGCTTTCGTAATACTTAGCGACGCGCCAGCGGAGTTTACGAGCCTCGGTCCGCACAATGTTGTCCAGCCGAGGATCGAAGGATTGCCCCCGCTCGAAAACCTCAACGCCTACGGTGTACTCCTTGACCTCGTGCCCGCGCCCGGCCATGGTTTGTTCGACGGCGTATCGCAGAAATCTTCTTTGGGCGCCGGCGGCATGGAACGTCCGGCTGGACAAGATTCGTTCGAGTTCTTCGCGAATCGATTCGCCGGAGACAACCTGCTCGGCCGGCTTCGGATCGTGACCCTTGTCTGCGATATGCTCCATGAACCTGCTTTCAATGCCGCCCACTCACGTAAGCGCTTACCGGAACTCCGTTGCGATCCGGCAATTCAGCTGGCAGCATATCACAGTAGCGTAAAACGGGACAGCTGCCGAATTGGGAAGGACGTTAGGGAAAGAAGATGGGTCGTGTGACTTGGCTTTCGCTGGGGTTGATCTTGTCCTGCGCGGTCGCTGTGGCTGCGGATGCCCCTACTTTGGCGCAGACCTTGGACGGCCGGTTTCTGAACGAAGAGCGGGACATCGTGCCGCTTATCGAGGCGATGCCCGCCGACAAATTCGATTTCGCACCGACCGCGGGAGAGTTCCGGGGAGTCCGCACCTTCGGGCAGCAGGCGAGGCACATGGCCACCACCATCTACCTGATGTCGTCGTCGATTCTCGAACAGAAACCGCCCGTGGATACCGGAACGACGGAAGACGGCCCGGCTGCGCTCCAAACCAAAGAGCAGATCGTCGAGTACGTCAAAGGCGCGTTCAGATTCGGCCATCGCGCATTACTTTCCCTGACGGAGAAAAACCAGATGGACATGACAGCCTCGCCCGCGGGGGGCGCGAAACAGGCGCGCATCGGCTCAGCGGTTTTCATGATGTATCACAGCTATGATCATTACGGGCAGATGGTAGAGTACCTCCGAATGAACGGCCTGAGCCCACCTTCCACGCAGTCGGGGCGATAAGTGGCGCCCCTCTTCCGGCTCGGCTCGGTGGGCGTTCTGGTCGCCGCGAGCGCCCTCGCTCAGCGCGGCCTCAACCCGCCGCCGGACACGATCTTTTACAACGGCAAGATCATCACCGTCGATCCGGGCTTCACGATTCGACAAGCATTCGCGGTCAGAGGTGAGGCATACGTCGCGGTAGGTAACAACGCTGCCATCCGCGCGCTCGCGGGCAAGAACACGCGAGTGGTGGATCTCAAGGGCGCAGCGGTCATTCCCGGACTATCCGATAATCACGACCACCTTTACAACAGCGAAAAAGTCATGCGCGGCATTGACTTGGCCGGAGTCACTTCGACCGAGGAAGTGTTGAAGCGGCTGCAGGCTGGTCTAGCCAAGGCCAAGCCGGGTGAAACTGTCTTCGGCAGCATTGGCTGGAGGGCGCCGCTTACCAAGAAGGATCTCGATGAGCTTTCAACCGACGTTCCCATCGTTGCTCTTCGTGGACGCCGGGGCGCGGCGCTGCTGAATTCGGCGGCCCTCAAAAAGGCAGGGATTGCCAAGGACATGACGTCCTACATGGGAAAGCCCGTACCCAAGGATGACGATGGAGAGCTGAGCGGAGCGCTTCCCGACTGGCCCGCTGGCATCTACGCGATGGATAAAGTGGTCCCCCCGCCGACGCCAGAAGAAGAGGATCGTATGATCGCGGACGGGCAAAAGCAGAGGAACTCGTTGGGCATCACTAGCATCCGCGACTTGTCGAATTGGCCGCCCGGCATGCGCGCATTCGTGCGCATGTGGCGCCAGGGACGTCTGACTCTGCGGGTCAGCATGGGCCTGGATCTTCCGGACGCCAGCGATCCAGCAGGCTTGCTGCGCCAGCAGGGCGTCACGCCCGGGTTCGGCGATCACTGGCTGCGCATCGATTCCGCGGGTGAAGAGCCGTGGCCGCCGAATGTGCCGCAGAACGAATATGTGTCGCTGATCCTCGAAATCAATCGGCTGGGGTGGCGGCATTCGCCGCATGTTCCGACCAATGAGGTTCTGGACAATATTCTCAAAGCTTACGAAGCCGCCGATCGTGAGAGCCCCATCCGCGACAAGCGCTGGGTGGTCGAGCACATTCCAAACGTTACCCCGGCGCTGATGGACCGGCTCGCGAAGTTAGGCGTCATCGTCTCCACTAACATGACAGGCTATGCCGGCAATTACGAGGCGGCGGTTCGAACCCTGGGTCAAGAGCGAGCCGACCGTCAGACGCCAGTGAGGGAAATGCTGGATCACCATTTGGTGGTCGTGATCGGGAGCGATTACGGAGGGCCGAATCCGGAGACCACGACCTCGAATAATCCGTTCATCCCGCTCTACTATTACGTCTCGCGCAAGACGGTCAATGGCCGAGTGCTCGGACCGCAAGAGAAAATCAGCCGCCAGGAGGCGTTGCGCATCGCCACCAACAACAATGCATTTGCCACCTGGGAAGAGAACGTGAAGGGCTCTATTGAGCCCGGCAAGCTGGCAGATTTCGTGGTCCTTTCGGCGGATTTTATGACTATTCCGGAGGACGAGATCCTGCAGCTCCACCCGATGGCTACGTATGTGGGAGGACGCAAAGTGTACTCGGCGCCCGACGCGAGGGACGCTTTCTAAGGAGCAAGCCTTGATGGAATCCTCGAATGAAGTGAACATCGTCGCTCTGATTGACAGGAGCCGCCTGGGAGTCTTTCAGTGGACGATTTTTGTGCTGTGCGGCTTATGTCTCATCATGGACGGGTTTGATGTGCAGGCGATGGGCTATGTCGCGCCGGCTGTGATTCGCGAATTTAAGATCCCGGGTCCGCAAATGGGGTTAGTGTTTAGCGCGGCGCTTATAGGTGTTTTGTTGGGGTCCTTCCTGTTCAGCATGCTGGCGGACAGGATTGGCCGAAGACCGGTTTTGATCGTCGCTTGCCTGTTTTTCGGCGTGCTCACGCTAGCGACTTCACAGGCCACTTCTGTGAACCAGCTTTTGGCGATTCGCTTTATCGCGGGTTTTGGCTTGGGGGGCATCATGCCGAATGCGATGGCCTTGGCGGGGGAATATAGCCCATCGCGCATCCGCGTTACGGTGATGATGCTGGTGTCCAATTTCTTTAACGTCGGAGCGGCGATGGGCGGTTTCATCGCGTCCGGCCTTATTCCCAGGTTCGGTTGGCGTTCGGTATTTATCTTTGGCGGAATCGTGCCGCTGATCATCGCGGTGCTGATGATTTTTCAGTTGCCCGAATCGCTGCAGTTCATGGTGCTGCAAGGGCGGAAAAAGGAGAAGATCCTCGGATGGCTGACGCGCATCCACGTGCAACTGCCGACGGGAAACATTCATTTGGTTGCGAATGAAGAAAAAAAGCACGGGGTGCCGGTGGTAAACCTGTTCCGGGAAGGCCGCGGCCTGGGAACCGTGATGTTATGGATCATCAACTTCATGAACCTGCTGAATCTCTACTTTCTGGGGAGCTGGCTACCTACCGTGGTGCGTGACGCAGGATATACCACTGCGATCGCGGTCCTGGTGGGCACGGCCGTACAGGTTGGGGGAGCGCTGGGCACGATTCCCAATGGCTGGATGATTGACCGGCTCGGTTTTCGCAAAGTCCTTACTGTGGTCTTCGGAATCGCAGCGATTAGCATCGCGACGATCGGCCAACCATCGCTGCCTCTCTCCATGTTGTTCTTCGCCGCTTTCGTCGCGGGCTGGTGCGTCCCCGGAGGCCAAGCCGGAGTGAATTCACTGGCGGCGGTTTACTACCCTACCTATCTTCGTTCGACAGGCATCGGGGCCAGTTTGGGATTTGGACGTATAGGCGCCATTATTGGACCCTTGGCCGCCGGCGCGCTTCTCGGCAATGGTTGGTCACACCGGGAGCTATTTTTGGCCGCAGCGGTGCCGGCGCTTATTTCTGCTCTGGCAACGTACGCACTGCGCTGGGTAATGCCGGAACACGCGAAAACTCCGATATCCGTCGAAGTCTTCGTGCATTGAAGCCCGGACTGTATATTCTAACGGCAACGCTGCGTCGGTCGAAGTGCCGCCCCGATCCCCTGGCGCGTGCCTGCAGCCGAGCGCCTTCTCGCCGGACAGCGTGCCACGCCGGAGCTAGCCGCGAAAGCCGCCGAAAGCGCTCTGGCCGGAGCGATCCCCTTAGCGAAAAACGCCTACAAAGTTCCGTTGACACGCGAGATCGTACAACGAACGGTACTCAGCTTGGCCACACACGCGCATAAATCCCGCGATTCCAGCGGCCCTCGCGACTACTCGACCGCCGCGACTTCTTTCTCCTGGCCCGCATTAGCTTCCGCTGGAGCCGGCAAAATCGGGAGTGGCTCTACCAATGGATCACGGAACAGACCAAGTTCCCGGCCCAGCAGTTCGATGCCCCGATTGCCATCAGGTTGCCCCCCGGCTCAGCTTGGGTGTATTCTTCGTGCCATGTCGTTCCGACCTGTCCGCAAGCTTGCTGGTATCGGTAATGTGTTCGAGGGAACAGAACTTGTGGATATCGCCGAGTATGATCTCGAAATTTACGAGGAGAATCCTGAAGATCACGAGCATCATGGAGCCAACTGGACACCCGGTGCCAAGAAGATCGAGGGCACAATCGTCGGCGAGTTGCCCATCCGAAAAGATCTTAGACTTCTCACCGAAGAAGGGTACTCAGTGAATTTTTATTTGCGGGACAGCTTCGGATCAGTCGTGGTCTCGGATCCCATACTGGATAGCAATGGAAATCCCGTACGTTAGACCCACAGTATGGAACAGTTCCTCTCCGAGTAGAGTGTTTCTCGTCAATGTGGCGTTTTGCGAGCACGTGAGTGGCACATGCTGGTTACCGTTTTATAGCGGGTCTGTTTTTCCTTCTCACCTGGTTCTCTGAGGGTAGGGCAGCGTGACGTCGGGCGGTGCTTCCATCAATAAGCGGAAATACGAGCCGCACGAGAGAGGGTGCGATTTCTTCGGCGGGCTGCCGGTTTGTACTGGCGAACCATTCCTTGACACCGCCGTATATGGCCGAACTGACTGTGGACGCGACTATTTCGCTCGGAACGCTGAAGTTCCCCGCATGCCTCCGCAGTCCGTCTAGCAGGATGCGCCGAATCGCGAGGGTAATCGCGGCGTCCATAAGCGGAGTAAATGAACCTTGCCGGGCACAGTCGGTTTGGTTGCTATGAGTCCGGCTAAGGTAGTCACAAACGGCGAGAACGATAGCGGTAAGGCCAGAAGAGCAACTCCCGTCAAAGCTGATGTTGCGCTCTTCAAGCAGCTTATGGAAATCGCTCGCGATCATCGCCTCGAAGAGGGCGAATTTGTCCGTGTAGTGGTCGTAAAATGTGGCGCGGTTTAATGTAGCGGCCTCGGTGATGTCCTGTACGCCGATCTCGTCCAAACGCTTTTCTTGGAGAAGTTCGCGCAGCGCGCGCTGAAGAAGCTGCCGGGTCCGTTTAATGCGCGGATCGCGAACGTCGCAGTCTGAAAGCGGCACAACGCCTCTGGCTTCAATTTTATCAGAGAAGTGAATCTATTGCACGACATGTGTCGTCTAATAAAACGACATGTGATGGTTAACCATCGGATGTCGGAAAAGGAGAAATCAATGTCCATTCTCTTGCATCTCGACTCAAGCCCTTCGGCGAGTTCTGTGAGCCGTGAACTAACGCGCAAGTTTGTCGAGACCTGGAAGGCTGCACACCCCGGTGGCGACGTTATACATCGTGACTTGTCAGCCAATCCGCCCAAGCCCATAGATGCCAGCTGGATAGGCGCTGCCTACACGCCGCCAGGCGCGCGCACCGGAGAGCAGACGGAAACAATCGCGCTGTCCGAGGAGTTGATCGGTGAGTTGGAACGCGCGGACGAATACGTGTTCGGCGTGGCCATGCACAACTTTGCGATTCCCTCTGTGCTCAAGCTTTGGATCGACCAGGTCGTTCGAAGCGGCCGTACTTTCTCCTATGGTGAACAGGGACCAAAAGGGCTCTTGCACGGCAAGAAAGCGACGGTTGTGGTGGCAAGCGGCGGCGTGTATGAATCGGAAACGCCTGCGGCTGCGATGAATCACATCGATTCATATCTAAAAACCATTCTCGGGTTTGTTGGCGTGACTGACGCGAAATTCATCACTGCTAGCGGTTCGGCCAAGCTGATGATGGGCACAGTTGATCGCGAGACTTTCCTCAAGCCAACGCTAGAACAAGTCCGCGCGGCTGCTGTTTGACTCTTACGAACATAAAAGCATAAGGGGAGATCATCATGTCGCCGATTGCTGGTCGACGATCATCTCGACATCGGCGATCGACCGGCGGGGGAACCCCACCCGCATGCAGGGTTCGAAACGGTGACGGTCCTCCTCGATGGCGCCATCTTCGATTGCGATAAGGGCGGCGGAATCAATATGGATCCGCACGCTTCAACGGAGCAGGACATTGCGACAACGGCTTTGTCTACGTGATCAGCGGTTCGGTCCGTCATCGCGCGGTTTCGCCGCCGGCGCACACTTCGTCGACAAGTACCTGCATGCCCCGCCGCCTGCCCGGCATTCCGGTACCTCCTGATCCTTATCAGGCTTCGCGAACACCAAATCTAAGTCGGTGCGATAGTGTGAGCCGAACTGCTCGCGGAACTTCGTCGCTGATGGCTCGTACCCACCAGAATGCGGGCGTGGTGCGGTAGAGACCGGCGCGGTGGAGTTCGAGGTCGCCGAACCTCCTAGTGGTTGAGGGTATCCGCGTAGTGCGTTCTCGCGGGCAGCGACAGCTAGTTGTTGGGCGCGCGGAGCCATCTATTTTGTCCGGACCGCGTTAGCCCCTCCTGTTGTTTCGACTCGATACCGATATATGTGCAAGGTATGCCCCTGGTCCTCGAAAGCCTCAAGTTATCGACGCGGCTGCTTCTCTATAAGCTGACGAAACAGACATGGCTCCCTCCGATATAATGCAAACCAGTCCCGAGGCTGAGGATCGACGCAAGGTTCGGCAGCCAAAGAGCTTCGATCGTTTTCGTTGCATTGGCGCCGATTGCGAAGACACATGCTGTGTCGGGTGGGGAATCGTTGTCGATCAGGAAACCTACGAGAAATACCAGAATCTTCCCGCTCACCGAATCGCAAACAAGTCTCTAAGCAGTCTCGTCGAGATTAATCCGGCAAGTTCTTCCGCGGGCGACTACGCAAAACTCCGGCTGGAGGGCGCAAGGTGTCCGGCTCTGCAGGAGGACTTATGCGCAATACAGCAGACTTTGGGTGAGCCTTACCTCCCGGCCCTATGCAGCAAATATCCACGGGTTCTGAACGTCATTGGCGGTGCGGTTGAAAAATCCCTTCATCTGTCTTGCCCCGAAGCGGCACGCCTGGTTCTGAACGATCCGGAAGGTATGGCTTTTGAGGAGCGGATGGAAGTGCGACCGTCACATCGATCAAACTCCCTCAGCTTGGTCGCGGATGATCCGGGCGACCTCCTGTATCCCGTCAGAACACTTTTGATCGAAGTGATTCAAGATCGGTCCCTTCCGCTATGGCAGCGCATCGTATCCTTGGGATTCGCTGTAGACCGGCTCGCAGGCGTTGACATGGCCCGCGCCATGCCTGTTCTGGAAGATTTTCTCAGCGGCCTAAGACGGGGTTCGTTCGATGAGGCTCTGAAGTCGCTGAAGGCCGATCCAGCATTTCAGCTTGAAACTATTCTGGATTTGGTTGTCGCGCGTATTGGAACTGACTACACAGCGCCTAGGTTCCTTGAGTGCTACAAGGAATTCATGCACGGCTTAGCTTGGACGCCTGAATCCTCCATGGAAGAACTTACCGCGCGATATTCTCTCTCCTCCAGGGGTTATTTCCTGTCGTTTGTCAGGCGCCACGAGCACTTGCTCGAAAATTATCTGGTCAACTATATTTTCAGAACAGTGTTCCCGTATCGCTCCCGGCTGCCGGAGCAGAATTTTGCAATTGATTCAAGCCAAGTGTCAATGAGACATTCCTTCGTTCTCCTGGCAGTACATTACGCGATCATACGAACGTTACTGATCGGAATGGCGGCGCTGCACAAAGAGAACATGAACATCGAGCACGCGGTCAGACTGGTGCAATCGTATTCCAAGGCATTTCTCCACAGCAGTTCCTTTGAGGCGGCCGCAATCGATTACCTCGAAAAGAATGTCGGAGAGCCCTCGCGCAGAGTCGCTGAACTTGTGATGGATTAGGCGTATGGTTCAGACGCCTATCGGTCCCGGCGAATCGGTCAACGCTGCGGTATCAAGGGTCGCGGAATTCGTCTAGCGGCATACCGTTTTGGCGTTACTGGAGTGAGCACGCGAATGCGGCCGTTGCCCTCGTCGGCAAAATAAACCTTGCCTGCGTAGTCAATAGCAATTGCGACTGGAGTCGTGATTTCTGCTGCGAGAGCCGTCTTCCCATCGCCGCTAAACCCGCTGACTCCAACGCCCGCGATTGTGCTTATGCTTCCCGTGGAGGCGTCCACCCGTCGTATGCGGTGATTCAGGGTATCCGCGATGTAAAGATTGCCATCAATGTCGACAGCAACTGCCGAGGCATAATTCAAGCGGGCACTGGTGGCCAGTCCACCATCCCCGGCATATTCGCCCCGGCAAACCGTTACGCCAAACGGAGACTGGTCCGAAGAACAGGGAGCCGAGCCAGCTACGGTATCAACGATTCCAGTCGCGGCGGCCATTTTGCGAATGCGGGAGTCTCGAAATCCGCAACATAAATGTCTCCGGAGCCATCTACTGCGCCCGGGACAGGATCCCAGAAATGAGCGTCGATGGCCGGCCCTTTGTCGCCGCTGAAGTTTGTTCCGAATTTTCCGGCTACCGTACTGATTGCGCCTGTGTCAGCCGTGAGTTTTCGAACCCGATCCCAGCCGCTGCCGAAATAGACATTTCCTGCACTGTCGATGGCGATACCAGATGGTCGCGAAACGCCGGCATTAATCGCTGGCCCTCCGTCGCCACTGTCTGTGGACGCGCCTGTACCTGCGATGGTCGTGATGATCCCGGTTGATGCCTCGACGCGTCGTATGCGATTGTTTTCGGCATCAGCGATGTAAATGTTCCCCGCGTTATCGCTGGCGATACCGCTGGGTTTCCCGAGCATCGCACTGGCAGCCGCCCCCCCATCCCCGCTGTAGCCAAGAGTCCCCGTGCCCGCGAAAGTGGTGATGGCACCATCTAGTGCCCAGATTTTGCGGATCAACCCGCTCCAATCGCCGACGTAGACATTGCCCGCGATGTCCACTGCGACACTGGTTGGATTAGTTAGGGATATACCTGCCGCGCCGCCGCCAGCCACGGTCGAGATTGTGTATGACTGCCCTAAAAGAGGCCCACAGGCGAGGAGCAGAATTGCCCTATGGCTGATCACCCATCAATTGTCACGCATTCGTAGAGTCTGCGTCACGCCGGCAGTGCGCTAAATTTAGCGCACTACCGCAACGCGCCTGCTGTGTCACGTTAGCAAGGGAATGACTTCAAAAGTGTCGTAGCCGTTTTTGACACTTGTCGAGCTTTGTCGAGAAATCGACGCTCTCTCACGCTCCCGTTTGGTCTAGGCATCGAATTTGGCGTTCCGGCAAGGGCTGAGTTCCCTCTTCATTTCTTGCAAACCCTTTGCATTCATGAACGCGGAAAAATGCATACATTCTGCGAGAGCCGTGGCAAGCGAATTGCTTTGTAGCGATTATGTAGTCGTCTTCCAGGCGTTTCTATTTCTGCAACTAAGTCTCGTCTGCTGTGAGCGCGAAAGACATTACGCCCAGACGCTGAAGTGCAAGAGTAAGGAGGTCGCGTGAGCGAGAGCAAGCGGATGGAACAATCGACATCCATCCCGCATTCCGCTAGGACAACGCAACTGTCATCAAGCGTTTTCTAGCATTTTCATAGCGGCGTTGCCCGGCAGCACCGCAACAAGCAGCACCATAACAGTGAGGGTGTTTGTCACTATGCGCATTACAACGACCTCCATTTGAGTCCCCCATGATCTCAGGGGAACTTCAAGGGTGGTCCTCGGATCAAGAATAGGAGAGAAGACCAATGATTGATAAAGAAAAGGAGAGTGAGCTCATAGAGAGTCCATCACGACGAACGTTTCTAGGAGCTAATTCTGCCGCCTTCGCTACAGCTGCGCTCGTTGGATTGACGGCAAACGCACAACAGCGCGACAACATTCGTAAGGCTGAAGGCGATCATTCTACTAGCGATCCAGGTCAGGAGAATAAGCCTCTTCTGGCCGAGAACCCGAACACCAACACGCCCCCTCCGACGGATCATGGAGACATAGGCCCAATCTGGTATTCCTTCGATCTCGCGCGCAATCGCGTGCAGGAAGGTGGCTGGGCGCACCAGGTAACCCAGCGTGAACTGCCTCCTTCAACAGATCTCGCCGGCGTCAACATGCGGATCACCCGCGGCAGCTTCCGCGAATTGCATTGGCACACTGCAGATGAATGGGCCATTATGCTCACCGGCAATGCTCGCGTCACGGTCCTGAATCCCGATGGAACGATCTTCATCGACGATGTGACCAAGGGCGACCTCTGGTTCTTTCCTGCCGGGTATCCGCACTCCATTCAAGGTCTGGGACCGGAGGACGGTTGCGAATTCCTGCTTGTTTTTGATCAAGGCATGTTCTCGGAAGACGACACGTTCCTGATCTCCGCCTGGGTCGCACACACGCCGCCAGAGATATTGACAAAGAACTCCAATCTCGATCGGAGCGCCATTGCAAAATTACCGAAGGATGAGCTTTATATCTTTCCTGCCGACCTCCCTCGTTCTCTGGCGCAGGATAAGGCGGCCGTTGGCGGGAAGAGTGTTGAGTCTTCCATCCAGTACACCTTCAAGCTGTCGGAGATGGCCCCCACAGTAAAAACAGCCGGAGGCGAAGTCCGCATCGTCGACTCCCACAATTTCCCGGCCTCGAAGAGCATCGCCACCGCACTGGTCAGGCTCCAGCCAGGAGCTATCCGCGAGATGCACTGGCATCCAAACGCTTCTGAATGGCAGTTTTACCTCGCGGGCAAAGGGCGTATGACTGTCTTCATGCCCCCGACCAGGGCTCGCACGATGGACTTCAATGCCAACGATGTCGGCTACGTTCCTCCGGTTGCCGGTCACTACATCGAGAATACGGGCAATACCGATCTTGTCTTTCTCGAAATGTTCAAGGCCGACCGATACCTGGACTTCTCCATGAACAACTGGATCAGACGTCTCCCTCCCGAAATGGTGACTGCACACTTAAACATCGACGAGGCAACCATCCGGAAGATCCCTGCAGAAAGGCAGGTGGTGATTGCAGGATAGCCGTTGACCTTATGGCGGTGCTGAAGGATTGATAGTAGTCATTCGGCACCGCAGTTATCCACTCACAACTAAGAGGGCTCACGGAATGGAAGCGCAAACGTTCACATTTGCAAGTTCTCCCTTCGTGCCGGTCGCCGTCGGTTTCTTCGGCTTAGGCACCGGCTACTTTATCTGGGGTGGTCAGGCCCTGTTTGGGTTTCCTAAGTCCAGTCCCGAGGTCAACCGATCTCTAGGGCTATGGGGGTTTTGGATGCCCGGCTTCATGCAGTTCCTCACCGGCATCTACCTGCTGACCGGATTGACCTGGTTCAATGTCTTCAGGAATGCGGCTCCGCTATACATGGCGGGTCTCGCTTTTACGGCTTACGGCATTCATTGGTTTGCGATGGCTCACCGGCGATATATCGATTCCAGCGCCCAGTTGGATGGCTGGATGGCCATAGCATTCCTGTTTCTCAGCATTCTTGGCGGCGACGTTTTTCGGCGTGCCGGAGACATTCCAGTAATGATCGTATTTGTCGGCCTAACCTTGATCTATGCCTCGGCGATTCCAACTCGCTTGCTCTCGTGGAACTTCGGTGGCCACGTCACGGCACTGTTCCAAGTCATTACTGGTGTTTGGCTGATGTACTGCACGTACGCGATGACTGTAAATCTGGCATTGGCGCCAAAGTCTGGATTTAGACGGTTCGAGTGCAAATGTCTCTATCCATAACGTAGTCCGAACGCGCGGTAGATGCGTGCCTGGGGGAGGATCCCCGACCGTATTTCAATAAAGCGCCCGGTTAACTTGAAAAGATCGGTAGTAGCAGCCGCCAAAGCGTTGATGAAAAATCTAATGAGCTTGTGATGCGTGGGCTGATAACCATCTGGCCTTGCGTATTTATGCATGCCCGTGGCATCCAAGAGGATTACCGGAGACAAGCCGGCTTTTGGCAAGTAACCCCGATCGTTTCCAGAAGGTCCTGATGAGTCACATTCACGGTCGCGACTTCGTTCGCCTCGGCAACAGCACGCAGCGATCAGCCTCACGAAATAACACCCTTGCGCACCGCATAGAGAATCAGCTCAGGTACGGTATGAAGGTTTAGCTTACTCAGGATATTGCCGCGGTGAGTCTCCACGGTGTAAACACTTAGGTTCAGCATGTTGGCGATGTCCTTGTTGCTTTTTCCCTCTGCGATGAGTTGCAGAAGCTCACGTTCGCGAGTGGTCAGCAACTCATAGCTGTCGTCGACGTCTTTGTCCTGCATCTGCCTGACGTAGTCCTTAACCAGCATACGGCTGACAGTCGGACTAAAAAAGGATTTGCCTTCCGACACCAGCCGAATGGCGTTGATGAGATCTCCCTCGGCGGACTCTTTCAATATGTAGCCTCGCGCTCCCGCCTTGAGAGCGCGCAAGACGAACGACTCATCGGCATGCATGCTCAGAACAATGATGGAAACGCCAGGTTGTTTGGCAGTGATCTGGCGTGCGGCCTCGATGCCGTTGAGATTCGGCATGGTAATGTCCAGCACCACAACATCGGGATTGACTGTCTCCGCAAGATTCACTGCGGCGCGGCCGTCACTGACCTCTTCGACAACCTCGAAGTCCGCTTCCTGCTCCAGAATGAGCCGGAGTCCGTGCCGCATCGCGGCGTGATCGTCGGCTAGAATGATCCTGATCAAACTACGCTCTCTTCTAAGGGTTTAATGTGGTCCTTTTCGAGCGGAAAATAGGTGGAAACAATTGTGCCGCGCCCGGGTTGCGACTCGATATGAATCCGGCCGCCGAGGCCGCTCACTCGCTCCGTCATGCCGAGCAAGCCCAGTCCTTTGTTGTGTGCCGGATCGAATCCCACTCCGTCGTCCTGGACTGATACCGAAAGGCCATCCGCGCTAAGGTGGATCACCACGCGCACCTCCTTCGCCTGGGAGTGTTTAACGCAATTGTTCAGCGCCTCTTGCACCACTCGATAGATGCAAGTGCGCTTGGAGTCCGGCAGGTCTTCGTTGAGTTCGTCGGCGATCATCTTCACTTTGAGACCCGTGCGCCGGGAAACCTCCCGGCCCTGCCAGCGTAGCGCGGGAACCAAACCAAGCTCATCCAGCATGGCTGGACGGAGGAGCAAAGCCATGTCTCTCACCTTCGCGACATTCTGCTCAGCCAAATGTCTTACGGATGCCCAGCCGGTCGAATGGTTCCCGGGGCCTCCACGCGCGGATTCCAGCTTCCGAAGTTCGATGAGCATAGCCGACATGGCCTGGCCCAAATCATCGTGCAATTCCCGCGAAAGGTTCCGGCGTTCTTCTTCCTGAACGTTCACCAGTCGCTCCGAGAGCCGGGTAAGATCCTCCTGGCGGCTAGAACCTCGTTGAAACGAGTGGCGGCTTCGACGCCAAGACGCTGCACATGGCGGACAACGACAATCGCCAGGATGCCGCCCAAAGCGAGAGCCACGACGGAGATCCATCTCACCCGGCTCTGGAATTGGGCCTGCGCAACGTCGATCTGATCGTCTTCCGCATCCAGGGTACTTTTATCGAGAGCATCGATCTGTTTCACGAATTGAACCACCTCGTTACGCCGGGGAAAGATGGTGTTCCGGAGAAACAACTCGCCCTGCTCGCGTCTGACAGCGGGCGTCCAGTCTAGTGCCGGCGCCAGTGCCCTCCAATACGATTCGGCGTCTCGCTGCAGGCTTTGAATGGCCTCCCGTTCCCCCTGGGGCGCATTCTCCCCATAGTGGCTCAGCGACTGTTCGACACGGGGTCGAAGCGACTGCAATTCGGCTTTTTGGCCGGCAGCGAGAATCTCATCGTGCTCCAGCATATAGTCGCGTACCAGCGTCGCCGAGCGGTAAATATCGTTGCTCAATCGATCCAGCAGCGCATCACGATCCCGGGCTTCCTTCCGAAGCCTGGCGCTCTTTGCGGACACATCCCGTATTTGCAATGCCGCGTCGACGGTTATGCAGCCCATCAGCGCCAACAATCCCAGAAATCCGGCGAGTACGCTTCTATTCGACGATACGCTACCTTGCATGCGCGGTTAGCTCCCACTGGCTCGGCGGCCGCCATAGTGGCACTCACCGCTGGCATTTTTGTGATGATCGCAATACGTTAAGTAATTGGACGCTTGGCATCCGCGCAGGTTACGACTTGGCGTGAGTATGTCGCGCCGCTTCCGCCGTGACCGTAATTGCTTGCTTCAAAATGGCGAGCCTGGCGTTCAATTTTGCCCGGTGACAGGCCGCCAAATACGCCGCTCAGCGATCCAGCCTGCAAGCTAGTTCGCAGCAAATGTGTGAGCCCTAGCGCGAGTAGTGCTGCCAGGATGTAAGCCAAGATGTGTTGTTTCATGTGCGGAAAGCCTCTGTAGAGAAAGGCGACACCCGGGGCGCCAACGTTCCTACCATCAGGAAGGGATTTTCCAAACCCTGCGTTGGCCGACCAGACGGGGCCAGCCGTCAACCCAACAGAACTCACTGCCGATTTCCGCTCGCTCTTCTATCGGCGGATCGAGCGGCGTGGCCGGCAAATAGCTGAGGATCGCGGAGAGCTCATCTTCGAACGTTTGGAAGACTGCCGACAATATGATCGCGTGCGAAATGTCACGGGCGCGCTGACCAAGATTTAACAGCTTGATTTCGCCCCCGCTGATGGAGGCCGCATCACGAGCAATCAGGAGCTCGCCTACGCCAGAGCTGTCTATATGGGTCACTTCAGCCACGTCAACCAAGATGTTCTTGCGACCGGCCTTGAGCAACTCGCCCAAGCGTTCCCGAAACAGCCGATTGTTGCCGCCCACTGCCAGCGTTCCGGTAACGCGGAGTATGATCGCTCCACCCGCTTCATCACTTCTCATATTCATCATTGAGTGTGCCTTCTCCCTATTCATAACGACGAAACTGTCTCAGGTAACGCGCAGGAATTAGTGGAGCGAGACCGCTGGACCGCGAGGTTGGCTTTGCCCGTTTTTCTATGACGCCCTCTGCAGTCCAACTGCTTCGCGTCCGAGCGAGCCTAGAACGCTAAGCACGCGATCGGTGTTGCCCAAGTCTGTCCAGCCCGTGTCTGCAACGGGTAAGACTGTCAATGCCCGCGGGCTGGCACCGAGAACTTGCCCGGAGAAATCCACCGAAGAGATTCGCGCGTATAAGTCGTCCACGGCGCGCGATTCGGCCAGGGTTCCGATTGCCGGCCGAACCGTTTCAAAGCGCCCGTACAGTTCGGGGACGGATTTCCGGATGAGATCCAGCAGACTGTCAACCGCGCCTACGAGAACAAAACTGTTCCATAGCCATCCGCGGACAAACAAATCCTTCGCGACTTCCAGCTTGGGCTTTTCCCAAAAGCACCGGACCCGAAAGAGTTCTCCATTCAGAATTCCGTGGATAGGCTCGCCGGGTTGAATCCAACCGTAATCAACTTCAGGACCGGTGGGGACGACGCCGAGCAGGATCACTAACCTTGGTTGCCGTGAGACCGCTTGGAAGGCGAGATCGACATACTGCGTGAACGCACCGTCGTCGGAATAGTAATGATCCGCCGGAGAGAGTGCGACCTGAGCATCCGGATTCTCCCTGGCAATCGTGAGCAGGCTGTAGAGAATGGCGGGAGCGGTTCCGCGATTTGCTGGCTGGATGATGAGAGAGCCCTCCGCTTCTCTCGTTTGGGAATCAAGATACGGCTCATGCTCGCGTGTGAGAACGACCGTGGTCCGGCTAGGCCGCACCACGCACGCAATCCTGCGAACGGTTCGCTGTAAGAGCGTTTCATCTTCCAGCACGGCGCAAAACTGCTTCGGCCGTTCGTCGCCGGCGATCGCACGCGTGAGTGAGCGTAGGCGAACAGCGTCACCTCCGGCCAGGACTACTGCCCAGCGCGATTTGTCTTGAATGTTCACGATTTTTCTGCAGTCCATAAGTGATCCTTTTGGTTGGCTTGACATCACACTATGGATGACGAGAACTCCAGGAAAACTATCGTGCCCCTCCAGAGGGTATATTTCGCCACAGTGAACTGGTATGGAATCTAAATCCAATGGCGAGGAACCGCGCGCGGGAGTATTTATAGTTCCAGCTTGCCGTGGAAGAACATGTCATCCGTAGAAAAAGACTGCGCGACTCTAAGCTTGGCCACTTGAGCGGTGAAGTTGATGTGATGATCTCTCCACGTGATGTCATCCAACTTCGGGAACGAATACACCACGACGGGTCCGTCTTCACGAAGGAGAATCTCTACGCTCGAGGGCTTGATATCCCTTTTCCCTACGGGCGTCAGGACAGCCTGCTTTTTAAGGGCGGCAACAGTCTTCTTCGAATCATCCATTACGCTACTCCGCGGGAATCCAAAAACAGCGATAGCATAATGATCTTCATCCAGGGTCGGAAAGCCTGTCTCCCGCGCCTTGCGGTCCGCTTCCCGCATGGGAAGGGCGCTTTCCCATCGCAACGTCAATTTTGGGAGCGGGACGGCAGCCGGCGCGGGGCTGGGTTTCGTTTTATCCGGTTGTGGGTCCGCTGGATTGCCTCGTTGGCCGCTGCCGCCCATGCCGGGGAGTCCGATCCCGATACCCCCAACGTTCATCCCCCCTTTGCGACGGCCGGCGGAAGGGGTTGGGTTCACTTGGTCCGCCGGCTTAGCGAGCGTGGGCGTGACCGTTTTCGCCCAAGGAGAATCAGTCATCAATTCTTTAGCGTCGTCTTCCGTCCATTCCGAAAACTGCTTCACTTTCCACGCTTGGTCAGCGGCTGCAAGAGACAGAGCTGAGAGAGCAAATACCACCGCCCGCCAATTGTGCGGCATTACTTTGGGCCATCCGCGCCGCGCTCATACATTGCGGAGCATGTACGTCAGACGCGACGCATCTGGTTCCAGTTACGCGCCGCCGCCGTTTCGCACGCGCTTCACGCAAACTACCAGCATGCCGGGACACGATCTACCCTTCAGGGAGTAGAACCATTTTCAGGAATTACCTCCGTCTCAGTAAATGACGGCAGCGTTCACGTGGTCGGTCACGTGACACAGGGGCAAAAACTGCCGCCAAAAATTGAAAAACAGGAGATAGACTATGAAACGTAATTTAATGCTACTCGCATTGGGTCTGGTGGGCAGCGTAGCCGCAGTAGCACAAGAATCCGCTTCGACACCATTGGCGGAAGTTGGAATCAATTATTCCTACATCACCACCATGCCAGGAAGTGGCGCATCCTCATTCGGATCGCAGGGAGGTTCCGGAACGTTCGTTTACAACATTAATAAAGTCTTAGGCGTGGTTGCCGATCTGGGCGGATATTACAACGGCGGCTCCGCAAACTTCACCCCGACAACCTTCAGCTATCTGTTTGGACCGCGGTTGAGCCTCAGGAAATCAGCGAGGTTCACGCCTTATGTACAAGCGTTGGTCGGCGGTGCTCGTGTCTCTACCAGTCTGGTGGATGTGAATACCGGGAATTCCATCGCGCAGAATGGCCTAGCCGCGGCGTTCGGCGGCGGTTTGGATGTCAGGATAACGGACCACTTAGCCGTCAAGCCATTTCAGGTTGAATACTTGATGACGCAGACACCGAACATCTGGAGTACCAACAACACCCTGAACAACATTCGCTATTCCGCCGGCGTAGTCTTTCGATTTGGCACGAAATAGAAATCTGAGCGAGTACCCCAAGGACGCCTTCCGCTCACCCAGCGGAAGGCGTTCCAATATACGTCGCCCCGCGTTTGGAATTGTTTGCGATTGGCCGACGCATGCATTCCACAATTTTCTGAGTGCCGTGAATGGTCTCAGCATCCTGTTGTCTATCCTCGGTCTCGAGCTCGCAAACGGGCGTGCGAATGGTTTGCGGAGTTCGCCCGAAGGTTAAACCGTCACGATCTATTTGCAGCTGACATCTGCGACGTCCGAACCGCTGATTTTATTGAGCTCCGGTGCCGCTGCAAAACTTACCCTCTGTGAGACGCGCTCGCTCACATTGGTCGCTCTTCGTCATTGTCTTCATAACTGCACTCAATAATTGCGCTCAGCTGAGTTCTTCGGCGAGTCCGATGAGAAGCCCTTCAGGCCCGCGGATGTAGCAGAGCCGATACGCGTCTCTATACTGGACGACGTCGCCTACGAGCTGCGCACCGCGCTTGCGGAGCCTTTGCAGCGTCTCGTCGATGTCTTCCACGGCGAACATGACGCGGAGGTAGCCTAGTGCGTTCACTGGGGCGTTGCGGTGATCCGCGATGGCAGGCGGCGTGAGAAAGCGGGAAAGCTCGATCCGGCCGTGGCCGTCCGGCGTGCGCATCATGGCAATCTCGACGCGCTGATCGCCCAGTCCAGTGACACTCCTGCCCATTCTCCTTCGATGGTGGCCCGCCCTTCGAGATCAAGGCCGAGTTCGCGAAAGAAATCAATCGTCCCTCCGAGGTCATCGACCACGATTCCTACGTTGTCCATCCGTTTGAGCGCCATGTGTCCAATCTACGAGGTGTCGTCCAATCGAGCAACGAACCCTTGAAAAACAAGCACAATGGTAGGAGCGAAGCACGATCAATAGACTATTAGGTCTATGAAAATATGGGAGATATGGTAGCGCTAACGGGAATCGAACCCGTATTTAAGCCTTGAGAGGGCTCCGTCCTAACCGTTAGACGATAGCGCCAAACCCCTCCCAGTATACGACACCCACCCCCCAAAAGCAGGGCCAAAAACCAGCTTTTCCCGCACCTGCTATTATAGTGTTATATGCAAAAACACCACGCGGCTCCCTCCTCGTATCACTTCAAGCGCGCCAAGACCGATGGCCTCATCCAGGTCCTCAACGAAGGCTCGTATGTTATGGCCGAATATAGTGAACGCACGGGTAAGGTGAGCTGGCAACGCGTTGTGCTGGCAACGCAAAAAGAAAAAATCGAGAAGTGGTTGACTGAGCATTATCCGGTCCACCCGGCCTCCGCCGCCCGCGCTTAAACTCTAGCGCCGCTTAGCCTTTTCGATTTCCTCCGCTGCATGCGGATCGATCCCCTGCGGTCGCGTCCCGGCACGATACCGTAGCAGCACGATCCCTGCGATCGCCAGCAAGGCGAGAATGAGCAGCCATGTTTTCGCCCCTATGCCGGCGCCCACGTCTCCCCCAGCGCCCGCTCGAAATTCCCGCCTAGAATCAGCTCAATGTCGCTGCTCGAATATTTCCGCCGCACCAGACCTTCCGTCAGGTCGAAAATCTTCTTCGCGTAATTAATTCCGTCCAGGTCGTATTTGCGGACCGCATGTAAATCCCGCCCATCCAGATCGACGTCGCTGCCCAGCCCCACGTGCTCCACTCCCGCCAGCTTGGCCACCCGATCGATGTGGTCGAGCACATCCTCGATCGTAGCCGTCCTACCCGCCCGCACAAATCCGCGCACCATGGTGATACCCATCACCCCGCCCTTGGCAGCCATGCGCAGGATGGCTTCATCGGTTTTGCAGCGCGCCGCCGCCACCAGCGCGCGGCAGTTGGAATGCGTCACCAGCACCGGCTTCCGCGATGCTTCGATGGCCTCCAGCGTGGTGCGGTCGCCGCAGTGCGAAACGTCGATCGCCATGCCCACTTGGTTCATGCGCTCGACAATCTCCCCGCCGTAGCGCGTCAGTCCCGCGTCATGCGCGTCCGTTGACCCGCCGCCGATCCGGTTGTCGGTATAAGTCAGTTGCGAGACCCGCTGCCCCAGATCGTAAAAGCGGTTCACGTCGTCAACGTTGCGGAAGTGCTCCGAATTCTGCTGCCCGATCAGAATCCCGATCTTCCCCAGCGCCTTTACTCGCCCGAAATCGCCCGCCGCGTCGATGCGCAAAAACTCCGTGCCGTGCGCCGCGATGAGCGCATTCCATCCCGTGATGTCTTTGAGAGATTCCGCATGGATGTCGCCCGCCAGATATCCCACCGCCGGATGGAACACGGTGATTCCGGAATCCTTCAGCCGCTGAAAATCCGCTTCCAGAAAGCGCTGCGGCTGCGTCTGCCAGACCGACATCTTGCGGTAGTCGAGCGTCAGCAGCCCCAGCATATCGATCACCGTCGAGCGGCGAACCAGGTCTAGCGCCCGCACCGAATATTCCGGACCTTCCTGCGCAAATAATGCGAAGCGCCCCCGATTGATCATCGGAGCGCCAAGCACGGCCGCCGAGCTTCTCAAAAAAAAGCGACGCGTAAACACAAAATTGACCGAAGAGGAAGTGTAGCATAGTGCCCTTCACGCGATTCCCTCCATCCGCAATGCGCCATAAATCAATCATTTCCCGCTTTGCCTTTAGCCCCCGAGGCACCGCCCTAGCGCACACTGCAATCAGTTGTACAGCCTGCGCAGGCTAATCGTCGTAGTTAAGTTGGAATCCGCGCCCGTTGCGAAAGTAGCGGGCTAGCCGTCCTGGAAACATTGTGGAGAGGGCGGGACAGGAGAGAATCGATTCTCTGGTGATCGTTAAAAATTGCCGCGGGAGGAAATGGGAGAGAGCAGAAAACTGGTTGATTCAGATACTTTTCAGAGACCAGCAAGCCGTCCATGACCTCTACCACTCCGGTGGGTTGCGAAAGCAGCCCACCGCGAGACGATTTTTTGCAGCTATCTACGTCTATCGGTTCCCATCTGCGAGCCAATTCTGCTTAGCCGAAGTGTGTCTCCTCGAAGCACTTACACGCCAACATCCCCCTACAGAAATTGCCGATTAATGCCGATAACTGAGCTGTCGCAATGGATACTTCTTTGTCGCTGCTCGCCCAAAATCTCAGCGCGCATTCCCCCAGCCATTTGCGGCGCCTGGAGTTCCTTGTCAACACCAGCCCTTTGGTGCTCTACACTTGCGAAGCCGGAGGCGACTTCCGCGCCACCTTCGTCAGTGAAGGCGTCAAAGCTCTTTGGGGTTATGAGCGCGAAGAATTCCTCGCCGACAGCAAATTCTGGGTCGACCGCCTGCATCCCGACGACGTCGCCCGCGTCTTCGCCGGCCTAGAGCACTTGACCCACGCCGACGAATACTGCCACGAATATCGTTTTCGCAATCAGAGCGGCGAATACCGCTGGGTGCGCGATGAACTCCGCATGCTGCGCGGCCCCGCCGGCAACGCGCTCGAAATCGTCGGCCACTGCTTCGATATCACCGAACGCAAATTAGCCGAAGCCGCCCTGCGCGAGAGCGAAGCCCGCCTGCAACTCATCTTCAACGGCACCTCCGATCTGCAGGTCCTCTTCCGGGTCGCTCCCGCTGACGGTTTCGTCACGGCAACCGTCAACCGCGCGCTCATCGAGAATTTCCACGGCCGTACCGGCAAAAATGCCATGGATTTTCTGGATCGCCCCTTCGAGGAACTCCTCGCCGCCACCGGTCTCACGCCCCTCGAAATCGAACAGAGGCGCGCTCTTTATCTCCAGGCCGTTCACGAGCGCACCACCGTGCGTTTTGAAAGTCCGCAATCCCCGCTGCGCGACCCCGCCGAGGTGGAAGTCTCCCCCGTGGTCGATCAAAACGGCCTCTGCACGCACGTGCTGTGGAGCGCGCGCAATGTAACCGAGCGTGTCAAAGCCGCCAAAGCCTTGCTCGAAAGCGAAGAGCGTTACGCCCTCGCCACCGCAGCCACTCTCGACGGCATCTTCGACTGGAATCTGGCCACGGGTGATTCCCATCTTTCGCCGCGCCTCAAGGAAATCCTGGGCTTCCGCGACCACGAATTGCCCAGCGATTTCGCGGCCTTCTTCGGCCGCGTCCATCCCGACGACTTAAACTGGCTCAGCCAATTAGTGGTCCGCCTCAACGCCGATCGCACCCTCGAAAAGTTCGACCATGAAGTGCGCCTGCGCCGCAAAGACGACACTTATTGCTGGGTGGTCTGCCGCGGCCAAGTGGTGCGCGACGGCCTGGGGCAGCCCCTCCGTTTCATCGGCGCCATTCGCGATATCACCGAACGTAAGCAGGCGGAGGATGCCTCGGCCTTCCTCGCCGCCATCGTCCAGTCGTCGGACGACAGCATCGTCGGCTCGAATCTCGATGGCATCATCCTCAGTTGGAACGCGAGTTCGGAGCGCATCTGGGGTTACAGCGCCACGGAAGCCATCGGCCAAAGCAATACCATTCTGTTCCCTCCCGACCGCCACAACGAATACGCGGATAAAATCGCCAAAATCCGCCGTGACCAGCCGGTCGAGCGCTACGAAACCCTACGCCTCCGCAAGAACGGCACCCTGGTGCCGGTTTCCGTAATCCTGTCTCCCGTCAAGGACGCCCGCGGAACCTTACTCGGCTTCGCCGCCATTTATAGCGACATGACCGAGCGCAATGAAGCCGAAGCGCGTCTGCTCGCCGCCAAGCAGGCTGCCGAAGCGTCGGCGGCGTCACTGCGCGAAAGCGAAGAGCGTTACGCGTTGGTCACCCAAGCCACCCGCGATGGAATTTTTGACTCGGACCTCGCCACCGGCGTCTCCTATCATTCCCCGCGCTTAAACGAAATCCTGGGATATGGCGAAGGCGAGATGCCCACCGGGCCGTCCTTGTTCTTTGAGCAGGTGCACCCCGAAGACCGCCCGCTTTTGATCGAACACGCCGCCCGCAGCGACGCCGACAGCACAGTACAATCCTTCGAGCACGAAGTCCGCGTCCGCTGCAAGGACGGCAGCTATCGCTGGGTGGCTTCGAACGGCCGCCTGTTGCGCGACGCCGCAGGTAAACCCATCCGCGTCGTCGGCGCCATCCGCGACATCATGAAACGCCGCCAGGCTGAAGAAAAATTGGCCGCCAGCGAAAAGCGCCTCCGCGATATCCTCGATTCGCTCTACGGTTTCGTCGGCCTGTATACGCTCGACGGCGTGCTGGTCGACATCAATCGCGCCCCGCTCGCGGCGGCTGGGCTCAAAGCGGAAGAAGTGCTCGGCAAGCCGCTATGGGAAACCTCCTGGATGGCGCATAGCGCCGGGGAGCAGGAGCGCGTGAAGGGCATCATGGCGCGCGCGGCGGCCGGCGAAGTGGTGCGCGAGGAAGTCACTGCGCGCATCGAAGGCGGCCAGCAAATCGTCATCGATACCACTTTCGGACCGCTCTATGACCAGCACGGCGTCATCACCAATGTCATCGGCTCTGGCGTGGATGTCACCGCCCGCAAAGAGGCGGAATCTAAATTGGTCCTCGCCAAGCAGGTCGCCGAGGTCGCCAGCCGCGCCAAAAGCGAATTTCTGGCCAACATGAGCCATGAAATCCGCACTCCCATGAACGGTATCATCGGCTTGACGGAAGTGGTCCTCGAATCGGATCTGAATCCCGAGCAGCGTGAATACCTGGGCTTGGTCAAGAGTTCCGCCTCGACCCTCATGCAGATCATCAGCGACATCCTGGACATCTCCAAGATTCAGGCCGGCAAAATGGTGCTGCGTCCCAAGGAATTCTGGCTGCGCGACCTGATCGCCAGCACCATTGGCGCCTTCGTGCAACCCGCCCGCGAGAAAAACCTTCGCCTCAACTCTAACGTCCACCCGTCGATTCCGGAAGTGCTGCTGGGCGATGCCACTTTGTTAAAGCGCGTGCTCGAAATACTGTTAGGCAACGCCATCAAGTTTTCCGCCACCGGCGAAGTGAATCTCGAAGTAGGAATCTCGACGGAGAATTTCGCCAAGCTGCATTTCCAGGTGATCGACACCGGCATCGGCATCGCCGCCGATCAGCAGCGCCGCATCTTCGAGCCCTTCACGCAAGTCGACGCCTCTTCCCGTCGCGAATTCGGGGGCACCGGATTGGGACTGGCCATCTCCGCGCAATTAGTCGAAATGATGGGCGGAGAAATTTGGGTGGTCAGCGACGGCCGCAGCGGCAGCACCTTTCACTTCACCGCGCGCCTGCCGGCCGTCACTTCCCCTTAGCCGCTTCAAAGCGAATCTGCCGCAGCCGCTCGCCGTCGGTCGAAAGGTCAGCCGTGCCCGCCGGAAACTTATTGGCGTTCAAAATAAACGCCAGCAGAGTAGCGTTCTGCTCGCGGCTCAAATGCCCCGGCTGATCCGCCGGCATCGAAGTCTGCATTTTTTCGAACAGATCGTCCACCGTCATCCCGTTCCAATCCATCGTGAAATCGCCGCCCGTCAGCGGTCGGCGCCTGCCCCCGCCCCTCCAGCTTTTCCCCATGGCAGGAAGCGCATTCCTGTCGATAAAGCACCTCGCCCTTGCGCGCCTGCTCGGCGGAATAAATGCCTTCCCACACCGAAGCCGGCTCCTGTGCCCAGATCAGCCCCAACGTAATCGCTCCCAGCGCCACCGTGTTCCGCGCCCGCATCATTTCTCAGCACCCGCGGAATGAATTTCAGCAATGTACCCGCCCGGGAACTGCACCAGGGCAGCGCTCCGGTGACCAGCCGTATACGGCCCCACCAAAATCGCTGCCCCCGCCGCCTTGGCTTTCGCGAGCGTACCAGCGAGATTCGCGACCTCATACCCGGTCGTCTCGCTACCGTAAGGATACGGAAGATGGCCGTCCGTCACCAGCACGGCCATCTTGCCAAATGTCGATTCCATTCGGATCCGCCGGTAGCGATCCGCCGGCCGCCCGATCTCGACGCCTGGCGCATTCGCATCGTCGGACACCTTTTTGCCGCGAGAAAAAGCCAGAAAACTGTGCGTGAACGCCGCGACCCGATCTTGCGAAACATAAACCCGATTCTCCGGAATCGTCTTCAGCGGCGGATACGATGGCGCCGTGGTGTGCCAATACAACTGCATGTTGACGCCGCCCGGCCATTGAATGATTGCGTCCCGCCCAATGGGATCGCTAAACGGGTCACCAGTACATCTGCTCCTCGCCCGCCGCGGCCCGGACCGCCCGTCGAGATCGCTAACAAATAACCGGTGCGCTCCCCGCCGAACGGATAAGGAACCGGCGTCTTGAACCCGAACACCGAAAAAATTCCCGCCGGAGTCATACACAATTTGCGACATGGTGCTGCTAGGCGTCGGCGTCACCGTGAACACGCCCTGCTTCGAAGCGGTACCTCCAAATAGTCGCCAGAAGACTCGCGACGAAACGGTCGAAATCCTGCCGGCGCCACATAGACATGAGTCGAATCGTATTGCGCCCCCACCGCCACATTCGGCGTACTCGCAGCGTAGGCGAAGCTGAGGAAGAGGAGCGCAACCATCGCTACCAAAATAACACCACGCGGCTTGACACCCCTCCCGCCGATTCCATACAGTGATGTACGGAGAAGATGCCATGACGCTGCGAACAATTTCGATCGGACTCGTACTGTTTTCCGGCTCTCTATTTGCCGCCGGCGCCCCGGCCTGCGATCCCGATAACGGCGGCATCAAGCTGCCCACCGGCTTCTGCGCGTTTGTCGCCGCCGACGGCCTGGGCACCGCGCGCCACATGGTGGTGGCCGCGAACGGCGATCTCTACGTCGGCTTGCAAGATGGCGGCGTCATGGCCCTGCGCGACACCAATGGCGACGGCCGCTTTGAAATGAAGGAAAAGTTCGGCAGCACCAGCGTCACCGGCATCGCGCTGCGCAACGGTTATCTGTACATCGCCACGCCCAACACCGTGCAGCGTTATAAGATGACGCCCGGCCAGTTGAAGCCGGCGGGCGACCCCGAGATCGTCGTCAAAGATCTCCCCGGCGTCCGCCAGCACGGCGACAAAGGACTCACTTTCGACGGCAAAGGTTCGCTCTACGTAAATGTGGGCGCGCCCTCCAACGCCTGCCAGGTCAAGGACCGCACCGCGCAATCGCCCGGCCAAGACCCCTGCCCGATCTTAGAAAAAAATGGCGGCATCTGGAAGTTCGACGAGAACAAACTCGGTCAAACCCAAGCCGACGGCACGCGCTTCGCCACCGGCTTGCGCCAAATGCCCGCCATCACCTGGCACGACGGCGCGGTTTACATCGCCATGAACAATCGTGATCAGTTGGATATTATGTGGCCCGGGAAGTTCACCGCCCAGGAGAACGCCGAGCGTCCCGCCGAGCCGCTCTATCGCGCCGTCGCCGGCTCCAACTTCGGCTGGCCGTATTGCTTCTACGATTTCGGCCAGAAGAAATTCTTCCTCAATCCCGAATACGGCGGCGACGGCAAAACCGTGGGCCGCTGCACCGAATTCACCCCGCCCGTGGCCGCGTTCCCCGCGCACTGGGCGCCGGTCGACATCGCGTTTTACGACGGCCGCCAGTTCCCGGCGAAATATCGCGGCGGAGCCTTCATCGTTTTTCATGGCTCCTGGAACCGCGCGCCCATGCCGCAGGAAGGCTACAACGTGACCTTCCAGCCGTTCTCCGGCGGCAAGCCTTCCGGAATGTTTGAAGTCTTCGCCAGCGGTTTTCCCGGCAAAGCCCCGCTGATGAATCCCGGTGATGCCGCGGCACGTCCCGATGGCATCGCGCAAGCTCCCGACGGTTCGCTCTATATCGGCGACAGTCAAAAAGGCAAGATCTGGCGCGTGCTGTACAAATAACGGGAGCGCTAGCGCTGCCGGTGATAACTCTTCAGCTGTTCCAGCCGGCCTTTGGCGTTTGAATTATCCGGCTCGATCTCCAGCGCCTTTTCGAGCGTCGCGATCGCTCCCATGTCATCCAGCTTACGGGTCTGCGCAAACGCCAGCGCCAAATAACTGCGCACCGACTGTGGGTAAAACTCCAGATTCAGCCTCATCAGTGCAATGGCATCGTCGGCGCGCGCGTTAGCCATTTGGTTCGCAACCGCGATCAACGTATCCTCACCAAAGTCGTAAGTCGACCGCCCATAAAAATGCTGCCGCAGATCGCGATACTGCTCGATCGCCGCCGCAACGCCCTTCTCGCGCGTCATCTGCCAGACAATATCGCCGATGGGGCGGGGAACCGGTACGCCGCGATGGCAGTAAGCGCACTGAATGTCGGTGACCTGCCCCGCGCCCTTGCCGGTAGCCGCGTGGATGCGCGCATTGATGTCATCCGTCATCGCCATCATCGCGCGCGCGATTTCCTTCTTCGGCTCCGGCTCCCCCGACCCGCGCGCGGCCGAATGGCAATAGGAACACTGCACCCCCAGCGCTTGCGCAATCTGCTGCATCTGCGAGACGCGGTCGACTTTGGGAGCATCCTGCGCCAGCGCCGGAAACGCGGCGGACGATAAAACAAAAACTGCCAGTAACGTTCGATTCATGCGTGCGGATGCCTCGCCCGATCAGTATACACCTACACGGAAGAAGCGGTTGCCATGTGGTGATCAGTTTAGCCGTGCGAGTACGATCGCTGCGGCCAAATATGCCCAGCCCATCTCCCGGTCCCCTGAACTTCCACAACTTGATCGTCTACAAAATCGACTCTATGAGCCAAACGATTACCGGGAAATTCATAGTCATGGGTGCGCGGTTAGGGTTATTTCATCGGCGGCACGAACGCGATGGTTCGCGCGAAGAACCAACACAGAAAAAACACCACCGGCAGCAGCACCATCAAATACAACGTCGAGTAGCCAATTAAATCCCGTGCCTTTAATCGCAGGATCCCCAGCAGCGGCAGCATCCAGAACGGATTGATCAAATTCGGCAGTGCCTCGGCTACGTTATAAATCTGCACCACCCATCCCAAGTGCACCTGGTGCGCGATCGCCGCTTCGAGCACATAGGGCGCTTCCACGACCCACTTGCTGCCGCCCGACGGAATAAACAGCCCCAGCACCGCCGAGTACCCCGCCGCCAGCAGCGCGAAAGTGTCGTGCGTGCTCGCCGACGTGAACAGATGCGCGAGTTTCGCCGAGAGCCCCGTTCCCACGATCATCCCGAAGATCATCGCGTAGAACGGAAATTGAATCAGCACGCCGCCCGTCGCCGGAATCGATTCCGTCACCGCGCGCACGAAATTGCGCGGCCGCCAGTGCAGCAGCAATCCCACGGTCAAGAACATCAGGTTATAGATATTGAGATCGAGCGCGGCCAGCGCTCCTTGCGGCGACGTTCGAAATACATTGACCAAATAGCCCAGCAGCAACGCACCAACTAATATGTTGAGCACGGGGCTGTATTCCAACCACTCGCCCGGCTTGCTATGGCGCGTGCTGGTTTCAACCGGCGGCTCGAAACGCAGCCCGTAGCTTTCCGCCGTGCGCGCGTTCTCTTCCGACGGCGCTGAGAAATACGCCACCGTTACCGACACCGCGATCACCACCGCCGCCATCGCGATACTTTGCCACAGGAATAAAGTTTGCGTCAGCGGAATCAATCCGCTGATTGCGAAAAGCGACGGCGGCAGTGCGGACTTCGTCGCCATCAGCATCGCAGCGGACGACGACAGCCCCAGCGCCCACACCGAACACGTCCCTAGATAAGCGGCGGTGCCGGCGGCGCGATAATCCAATCCCTTGACGCGCCCGGTCATCTCGCGCACCAGAAATCCGCTGATAATCGGACTGAGCCCCCAGGAGATCAGCGAGCTGGTCGTCGCCACCAGCGCCACCAGCGTGACGGCGCCTCGCGGAGTCTTAGGAACACCCGCCAGCCAATGAATCCCGCGCCGGACCAGAGGCGTCGACGCCACCACGTAGCCGCCGATGATGATCATCACCATCTGCATGGTGAACGGCACCAGCGTCCAAAAATTCTTGCCGGCTTCGATCCCCAGCTTCGCCGGACTCTCGCCCGCGACGATCCCCAACGCGTAAACCACCAAGACGCCCAGGAAAGCGAACACCAGCGGATCGGGAAACCACTTTTCGCTCCAATCGGCCAGCGCCAGCCCGACGCGGGCGACGCGGCCCTCCGCGATTTGTATTTTTTTGGAAGCCTGCATGCCGTTTCCGACGTCTCACTATTGTAGTGGCCTGCGAGGGCGCGTGTTTGGACGCTTGAACTCCGTGCGCTTTCGCGCCACCATGAAAGTGGATAAGGAGGTTGAAGTATGCAACAGCTAGCGACTTATCCAGCCAGCACCCCCACCGATTTTCTTCCCCTAAAGGGCATCGATCACTTGGAGTTTTACGTAGGCAACGCCAAGCAGGCGGCGTATTTCTACCGCCGTGCTTTCGGCATGGCGCTCACCGCCTATCGCGGCCCTGAAACCGGCACTCGCGACCGCGTTTCCTACGTCCTCGAACAAAATCAGATTCGCT
>CAVPZQ010000024.1:0-34787 GCA_963710155.1 Bryobacterales bacterium
CGTGGGCTGCGCGTGGCGAAAAATTGCGGGTTTTTGGGGGTTATTTTCGCATGAGGGTGACGGCGGCGCTGGCCGTTTTGCTGGGATCCGCCTTGCTGATGACCGTTACGGCGACGGTTAGCGGGAGTGGCGCGAGGTTGGGGGCCTTGTAGAGTCCGCTAGTGCTGATGGTTCCCAGTGCGGCACTGCCGCCTTGGAGGTTGTTTACGTACCAGGTGACGGCGGTGTTGGTGGTGTTGGTCACGGTGGCGGTGAACTGTTTGGTCCCTTTCAGGCGCACGCTGGCGCTGGTGGGGGAAATACTCACGGTGACTGGTGGCGGGGGTGGAGGCGGCGTTGGATTCACAACCGTTATCGACGCGCTGCCCGTGGCGGGGGGTGAAACCACGCTGCTGCTGGCGCGGACGGTCACGCTTACGGGCGTAGGCGGTGCGGTGTAGAGTCCGCTGATCGAATCGATGAAGCCGAGGGCGCTGTTGCCGCCCATGAAGCCGTTCACATCCCAGGTCACGCCTGGATTCGAGTTGCCGTGAACGGTGGCGGTGAATTGTTGTTTGGCGTTGACCTGGATCTGGGCGGTAGTGGGGCTGACGGTGACCGAGACGCCGGTTTGCGCGGCTTGGCCGGTGTTGGGATCGACCATCAGCACCGTGACATCGACGGCTTCGAAGTTCGAGCCTAAGATCGTGGTGAGTTTGTGGAGATCGTCATTGTTCCAGGCGTCGTTGGGCGCGCCGGAGATGTACCAGGAGGAGCCGTTATCGGCGAGCATCATGCCGTACTGCTTGAGCGCGGTGAGAATCACTTGGTTGGCAGGCGAGAAGCCGGAGATATCGAAGCTCGCCTTCAGACGGAAGCGCGCGCCCATCGGCGGATACTGGGTGCCGGTGAGGGAAGACGCGTAGTGACGCGCGGGCCACACGTAGGCTTTCTGTGTCTGCGGGACGGTGAAGCGGATGGCGTGATGGATGGCTCCGGCGGCGACTTCTTCGTAACGCAGCAGGCCGGGGAAGATGGGGAGGCCGGCGGCGTCGGCGGAAGTCCAGGTGGCGGGGCGCAGCGCGTCTGAGAGCAGATTGAAGATGGCGCCGGAATCGCCTTTCCAACTGGCGGCCTGCGGGAAGGCGTTGTAGATCTCATATAGGATGCAGTGATCGGTATCGATGGAGGTCGCATGGCGGTCTCCGGTGCTGGAGCTGCCGCCTTCGATGGGAGCGTTCAAGGGAATGGCGTAGGGGCCGGTATCGCTCTCGCTTTGATACGTGAAGGTGGCGGGGTAGAGCGTCTGCGTGCCGGGAACGGTGACGAAGGGTATGCCGATGGGCGCGCCGTTGTAGAGTCCGGAGCCGAAATCGGGATGCAGCGGTGCGGACGCGCCGATGGTAGAGACCCAAGTGGAAGAACTCGGGTGGACGGGCAGTTGATCGATGCGCGTGTTCCAGATATTGTCGGCGGGCAGAACCGTGCAATTGCCGATGGTAGGCGTCTGGGCGGCGGCTAAGCTGGCGAACCACAGCAGCGCGGCCAGGGGGAAAAGTGATTTCACGGTGCGTCCTCCGAGAGCTTCAGAATACGGGCTAGATGGGGCGCAGGACATCGGGTAAGTGCCCGAGTGACCTTACTTTTTTTCAGCTTAGGAGCGGGGGAAGGATGGCGGCGTTAATTACCGGATGGGCACATTTGACCGGGGCTTCGCAGTGGTGTTGATGGACGTGCGCTTCATAGGCGAGTTCTGCCAACTCGAATCCGGTGCGGGCTTTTTCGGCGGCGTGCCGTCTTATGTCGTACAGGAGGCTGGAGCCGGCTCCTACGCCATGGAGCAAATCCTCGACGGTGGTGGAGATAGCGAGGGTGGCTTGGTTGTATAGGCCTAACAATCGTGCTCTTTCTTCGCATGGCATGCTGTTGAGAAGAGCACGCGGAAGGCCGAGCGAAGGGGTTACTCCTCGTTGGCGATGAGCTCGGGCACTTCGATCGCGCCTCCGGGTTGGACGAGCAGGGCCTTACTACTATCGAATTCGTTTTCCCATTTGGCGACGACGATGGTGGCGACGGCGTTGCCGGTGAGGTTGGTGAGGCCGCGCATTTGCGACATGAAGCGGTCGACGCCTAACAGTAACGTGATGCCTGCTACCGGCACGGTATGGAGGGAGGCTAGGGTCGCGGCGAGAGTGATGAAGCCGCCGCCGGCTACGGCTGCCGCGCCTTTGGAGGTCAGCATCAGCACTAGAAGCAATTGAATTTCCTGCGCGGCGCTCAGGTGCGTGTTGGTGGCTTGCGCTATAAAGAGCGCTGCGATGGTCAGATAGATCGACGTGCCGTCGAGATTAAACGAATAGCCGGAGGGGACGACTAATCCGACTACCGATTTCGCACAGCCTAGCTTTTCGAGTTTCACCATGAGCGAGGGCAGTGCGGCTTCCGAGGTGGAAGTGCCTAGCACGATGAGCAGCTCTTCCTTCAGATACTTCAGCAATTTGTATATGCGGAAACCGTACAGGCGGGCGATGGAACCTAACACGATGAATACGAAGAGGACCGCGGTGGCGTAGAAGCACACCATCAGGCTCGCTAACTGTTGCAAGGTCTTGATCCCAAATTTGCCTATAGTGAAGGCCATGGCGCCGAAGGCTCCGAGCGGCGCGACATACATAATGAAGCCGAGCATCTTAAAAAGAATATGGCTAACGTAGTGGAAGGCGTCGAGCACGGGCTTGCCTTTTTCATAGGTGGCGAGCGCGAGGCCGAACATGATGGCGACCAGCAAGATTTGGAGGACTTCGCCGCGGGCGAAGGCGTTGGCCATTTGATCGGGGATAATGTTCAGGAAGAAATCGACAGTAGTTAAGTGTTCGCTGGAGGTGGTGTATTGCGCCACTGACTTGACGTCGAGGGTGTTGGGATCGGCGTTGATGCCGGCGCCGGGCTGGACGATGGTGACGATGACCAGTCCGATAATCAGCGCGAAGGTGGTGACTACTTCGAAGTAGAGCAGAGCTTTGATGCCTACGCGGCCGACCTTCTTCATGTCGCCCATGCCCGCGATGCCGGTGACTACCGTGCAGAAGATGATGGGTCCGATCATCATGCGGATGAGCTTGATGAAGCCGTCGCCCAGCGGTTTCATTTTCTCGGCGAGCGGTGCATCGAAGTAGCCCAGCGCGACGCCGAGCGTGATGGCGACCAGGACTTGAAAATAGAGCTCGCGGTAGAGCGGACGCCGCACGGCGGTCACGGGGGGAGAAGTTGTGTCAGCCATAAGACTCCTATAATTCTATTGCTGCCGATTAGCGCGGCGCGAGGCAGTTCTGAGAAAGTATACACCTCTCGCGCGCGGACGGCGGCGGGTGTATGCTGTGCGACATGGCGTCCTCATTCTCGCGCAGAAACATGTTCCAGAAAAGCGCTGCTGCGGCGGCGGGAGCGGCTTTCGCGGCGCAGTCCGGCAAGGCGCAGCAAAACACTTCCGTGGCGGGCCGCAAGTTCAAGGCGCTGGTCTCGCGGGGCTTCGGGGCCAACACCACTTCCATCCAGGAATTGAAGCTGCTGCCGATTAGCGGGCGGCAGGTGCTGGTGCGCACGGAAGTGACGCAGTGCTGCTACACCATGTCAGCGCGCGTGATGGGCACGCAGGATCCGCCGGACCCGAACGGTCCGCAAGCGCCGGTGATTTTGAATGATCCGAAGCAGCCGGTGATCCAGGGGCACGGCGGTGTGGGGATCGTCGAAGCCGTGGGGCCGGAGGTCAAGCGTGTGCAGGTGGGGGATCGCGTGATCGTCGCGGTGACTCCGCAGTGCGGGGTTTGCTATCACTGCTTGCGCGGGCGCGCGGACCGCTGCCAGTTTATCGCGGGCGTGCGTAACGTGGCGATTGCGGAAACGGCGGACGGGGCGAAGATTTATCAGGCTGGCAATATCGGCGGGCTGGCGGAGTATATGGTGCCTTATGAGGAGTCCGTTGTACCGGTGTTCACGAGCGCGCGGTCGATCGATCTGGCGATGCTGCATTGCGTGGGCGGATGCGGGCTGGGGACTACCATGACGTTGTCGCCGGTCGAACCCGGGTCCGACGTGGTGGTGTTCGGAGGCGGGCCGGTGGGGCTTAGCGCGGTGCAGGGGGCGCGCATCATGGGGGCTTCGCAGATCATTTTGGTGGAGCCGATTCGGGTGCGGCGGGAGTTGGGATTGAAGGTGGGGGCAACGGCGGCGCTCGATCCTAACGCCGAGGGCAAAGACCTGGTTTGGAAGATCAAGGATATGTGCAAGGGTCCGACGGATCGCAAATTCGCGGGTGGGCGCGACTGGAATTTGAACGCGGCGCGGATTGGGGCGAACATTGGTCCGGATCTGGTGGTGGAAGCGGTGGGCTACGATCGCGCGAAACCGAAGCTCGAAGCGGGGCCCGATCCTACAGGAATTTTGCCGTTGGAGCAGGTGTGGCAGGTGTGTCCGACGGGAGGCCACATGTGCACGACGGGCGTGGGTTTTCCGCCGCAGGCTACCATTGCGTTCCCAGTGAATCAGTGGACTAACGGCAGCAAGACGCATCATTCGAGCCAATATGGCGGCGTGAATATGATGCGTGATTTGCCGCGCTACGTGAAGCTGATCGAGAAGGGGTTGTACGATGCGAAGTCGTTGATCACGTCGACATATCCGCTTGAAAAGACCATGGACGCGTATCAGGCGGTGGCTGATCGGACTACCGTCACTGCTATGATTACTTTCACGTGAGTTTGACGCTGTTCCGGAAATGTCAGAGAAGCTTGGCGCCCTTCGAGAGGTTGTGCCGAGCGCAAAGCAATTGAATATTTTGAGGAGTCAATGATGTGCCACCCTTCGAATACGGCAAAACGTGATCGAAGTGCAGTTCTGTGGTGGCACCGCAGATCACACACATTCCGCGGTCTCGATTCCAAACGTCGATCTTTACCGGGGTCGGGATTAGCCGCCTGTGTTCGCGTAAGACCAATTCATTCTGATTCTCGGCTTCATCACTTGCGTCAATTGCGTTAAGCCGAAATTTGAATACGCTGCGTTCTCCGCTCTTCTCAAGCCAGGCATCAACTAAATGAAACAGTCCGTTATAAAACCAGATACCCTGGTGGATCTTTTCGTAAATTTTAACGATGTGCGGCGGTTGTTCATTCTTGCGATAGGACAACGCAGCGTCCCAAAACATGCCGTTCTGAGTTCTCCTCCCGGACGGGGTTGAGTCGAGTTGATCGACGAGTTTAGGATTTAGAGCAGCACCGCGCGGTACGTCGTGCCCTTCGTAAATCACACTAGCCCCGTCTTCAGCGAATAGATCCCGGTAAGGCGCGTTCGGCCGTACGGACATTAAAATTACGGAGTACCCTTTTCTGAGGTTAAAGTTCATTCCTCGCTGAAGACTAGCGCCCTCTCGCTGACACATCTCTAGATAAGGAATGACTTCGTTGGCCATAACAGGAACGGAACTAACGTTTGATAAACGAATGTATCACGGCCGGAGCATTTTATAATCTGTCGCATTAGCGCCGCTTAGTCCGATTGCTATGATTGTTTTCACGTGAGCACTCGAGTTTCCCGACGGAGCATCCTTAGAAAAGGCGCGGCAGTGGCGGCTTCTGGAGCGGCCTTTGCGCAGGCGCAGCAGCCTGGACCGCGCGCGACCAACATCGTTGGGCGCAAGTTCCGGGCGATGGTGCGGTATCACAACGGCGTATCGATTGAAGAGCTGAAGCTATTGCCGATTCAACCGCGTGATGTTTTGATTCGCACGCAGGCGTCGATCGCTTGTTATTCGCTGACGCCGTTTGCGCTGAATACTAATAACTATCCGCAGCCGGTGATATTGAATCATTCCGGGATGGGAGTGGTGGAGGAAGTGGGCGCGCAGGTAAAGCGCGTGCAGCCGGGGGATCGCGTCATTGTCGCGGGAACGCCGGAGTGCGGGCAGTGCTATCAGTGCCTGCAGGGGCGTCCTGATTGGTGTGCGTTTTTGGCTGAAGTCGATTTGCATCCAATCGCGGAAATGGGGGATGGGACCAAGGTGCAGCCGATGTCGGGGCTGGGCGGCGTGAGCGAGCAGATGGTGGTGGCGGAAGAATATTGCTGTCCGGTGTTCACGGATCTTCCGGCTCACGAGCTGGCGTTGTTGGCGGACGCGGGGGGAACCGGACTGGCAGCGGTCCACAATCTAGTGGCGGTGGAGCCGGGATGGGATGTGGTGGTGATGGGAGCGGGACCGGTGGGGTTGTCGGCGATTCAAGGCGCGCGCATCAAGGGAGCGGCGCAGATCATTGCTGTCGAGCCGATCAAGGCGCGGCGCGAAGTGGCATTGCAGGTTGGCGCGACGATGGCGATCGATCCGAACGTCGAGGGTGCGAACTTAGTGGCGAAAATTCGCGACCTGTGCAAGCCGCGCACGCTGCGTAAATTCGCGGGTGGGGCGACTGTGCGCGGTGGCATTGGGCCGGACTTCGTCATCGAAGCGGTGGGCGGCGATCAGTTCAAACCTAAGGTTGAAGTAGGTCCGGACCCTACGGGGATTCTGCCGATTCGCCAGTGTTGGGAAATGGTGCGCATGGGCGGGCACATCGTCACACACGGCATCGGGCAGAAGGGCGAGGTGGGATTTCCAGCGGCGTTTTTCTGTATCTCGGGCAAGACTTTCCACGCGGGGCAGCAGGGCGGGTTGCACATGATGCGCGATTTGCCGCGCTACGTGAAGCTGATCGAGAAGGGCTCGTTCAACGCGAAGGCGATTGCGAGCAACACTTATACGCTGGATCAGGCTAAGCAGGCTTTCCAGGACGTGGCGGACCGCACCATCATTGGCGCGGCCATCGTATTCGCCTAGACCCCGCCGAGTCCGTTCTTGGCTAGGAACTCGCGGATCTTCAGATAAATTTTGGTGCGCTCGTCGGGTTTGAAATTGCCGTGGCCGCCGCCGGGGATGGTTAGCAATTCGACGGTCGCGCCGGCTTTAGTGAGCGCGTCACGCAAGCGTACGTTTTGCGAGTAGGGCACGATGGGATCGGCGTCGCCTTGGATGCTGAGAATCGGTGGGAGTCCGGAGCGCACGTAGGTGATGGGCGATACGCTGCGCGCTAGTGCTTCGCGATTCGGCAGGCTGCCTAGCCACTCTACGGCGTAGGCTTTCGCGTTGGCCCCGGCGAGGAGATCGGCGACGTCGGTGATGCCGTACCAGTTGATGATGGCGGCGACTCTGGGGACTGCGCTTTCAGACGTGGTAAATCCGCCGCCGGCGCAGACGTTGGTGAAGCCGGCGGATTCCGGGATCATGCCGGTGGTGAGCGCCAGATGGCCGCCCGCCGATTCGCCGCTGACCACGATGCGGTTAGTGTCGATGCCATAAGTCTTGGCTTGCGCCACGGCGAAGCGCAAGGCGCAGAGGCCGTCCTCGACGGCGGCGGGGGCAAGGGCGACGCGGGCCATACGATACTCGACGTTCACTACGTTCCAGCCCATTTCGAGCCAGGGTAGGATAGACATCGCGGACGCTTCTTTGGTGCCGCGGACCCAGCCGCCGCCGTGGAAGAAGATCAGCGTCGGGTGCGTGCCAGTATCGCGGCGCTGGTAGATGTCGAGCTTCGACTCGTAGCCGGACGCGGTCAGGTAGGTGATGTTGGGGAACACCTGATATTCGTTCTGCGCGTGCGTGGCCCAATCGGCGGCGGGTTGGAGCTGCGCGTAGGCCAACGTCGCTACGAAGAACAATAAGAGTTTGATCCGCATCGCAACATTCTAGATCTCTCGCGGTACGATTGCAAAGAGTGGGAGAGCGGATCGCAGCGGACATCATCGTGGTGGGTGGCGGCAACGCGGCGTTGTGCGCGGCGCTGACGGCGCGGGAGGCGGGGGCGTCGGTGACGGTTCTCGAATGCGCGCCGCCGGAATATCGTGGAGGGAACAGCCGCCACACGCGGAATATGCGCTGCATGCATGATGCTCCGACGGACGTGTTGACGGAGGCGTATCTCGAAGACGAATACTTCGCCGATTTGCTGCGCGTGACCGGCGGCGAGACCACGGAAGCGCTGGCGCGGTTGGTGATCCGCGAGTCGCCCGACGCCAATGCCTGGATGAAAAGTTACGGCGTGCGCTTTCAGCCTTCGCTCGGCGGGGCACTGCATTTGGGGCGCACGAATGCGTTTTTTCTGGGTGGCGGCAAGGCGTTGATGAACACTTACTATGCTGCAGCCGAGGCGCGCGGCATTCGGGTGCTCTACAACGCCGAGGTGACTGAGCTGAACATCTGTGCGGGGAAGTTCGAGAGCGGCAACATGCTGCTCGACGGCCAGCCGGCGGAGTTTCGCGCGAAGGTGTTGGTGGTGGCGTCGGGCGGCTTCGAATCGAACTTGGAGTGGCTGGAGGAAGCCTGGGGGCCGGCGGCGCGAAACTTTATCGTGCGGGGAACGCCTTATAACCGGGGTCGTGTGCTCAAGCTTTTGCTGAATCAGGGCGCGGAGCAGATTGGCGATCCGACGCAATGCCATGCGGTGGCGATCGACGGGCGCGCGCCTAAGTTCGACGGCGGGATCGTTACCAGGCTCGATTGCGTGCCGCTGGGGATTGTGGTGAACGCTGGCGCTGAGCGCTTCTACGACGAGGGCGAGGACTTGTGGCCGAAACGCTACGCGATCTGGGGACGGCTGGTGGCGCAGCAGGCGGATCAGATCGCTTACTCGATCATCGACTCGAAAGTTTTGGGGCGTTTCATGCCTTCGGTGTTTCCGGCGATTACGGCGGGGAGCATTGCGGAGCTGGCTGCCAAGTTGGGTTTGGCGGCGGACAGGCTGGACGCTACTGTGCTCGCGTTTAATCAAAGCGTGCGGCCGGGGACGTTCGATCATCAGGTGCTCGACGATTGCAGGACTGATGGGCTGACGCCGCCGAAGTCGCATTGGGCGCAGCGGATCGATACGGCTCCGTTCTACGGTTATCCGCTGCGGCCGGGGATTACGTTTACCTATTTGGGAGTGCGGGTGAATGAGCGGGCTGAGGTCGCTGGATTCCGAAACGTTTTTGCGGCGGGGGAGATCATGGCGGGCAACGTGGTCGGAAAGGGATATTTGGCGGGGCTTGGCATGACGATTGGTGCGGTGTTCGGACGCATCGCCGGCAGGGAGGCTGCGCTTGCGCTCGCCAGATAAGATCGCCGAGGGCCAGCGGCTGATGACGATTTGCAACGCCTGCCGCTACTGCGAGGGGTTTTGCGATGTGTTTCCGGCGATGGAGCGGCGGTTGGAATTCAGCGAGTCCGATATCAATTATCTGGCGAACTTGTGCCACAACTGCGCGGAGTGTTATTACGCTTGCCAGTACGCTCCGCCGCATGAGTTCGCGGTGAATGTGCCGCAGGTTTTTGCTGAGATCCGCGCGGAGTCGTACCGGAAATATGCGTGGCCGCGTTATGTGCGGGTGAGCTCTTGGCTGGCTGTGGGGGTTGGATTGATTGTGATTGCGCTGCTGGCGGGTGGACGTTCGGCGGAGGGCGCGAATTTCTATGGCGTGATTCCGCACGGCGTGATGGTGGCCACGTTTGGGATCGTGGCGGCGTTCATCTTCACGGTGCACGTGATGGGATTGCTGCGGTTTTGGGAGGCGGGGCGGCCGACGCTGGCTGCACTGTGGCAAGCTGCGCGTGATGTGCTGACGCTGAAGAATATGGACAGCCACGGGGCTGGCTGCACTTATCCGGACGAACATCATTCGGGGACCCGGCGACGCTTTCATCACTTCACGTTTTACGGGTTCCTGCTGTGTTTTGCGTCGACGACTGTCGCGGCGATTTACCACTTCGCGGGGCACATCGCGCCGCATCCTTATCTAAGTTTGCCGGTGGTGTTGGGGACAATCGGCGGCGTCGGGCTGCTGATCGGGCCCGTGGGATTCTACTTGCTGAAGGGGAGGCGCGACACGGCGATCGTCGACACCAAACAGGACGGGATGGATGTTTCGTTTCTGGCGCTGTTGTTTCTGACTAGTCTCACGGGGCTGCTGCTATTGGTGCTGCGCGAGACGTCCGCGATGGGGGTGCTGCTGCGGATTCATCTCGGGATCGTGCTGGGATTATTTTTGACGCTACCCTACGGGAAGTTCGTGCACGGCATCTACCGGTCGGCCGCCCTGGTGCGCTCCGTACTTGAAACTACGCGCGGTAAGGACTAGGGTCGCGATCAGTCCCATCAATCCGGCGAAGGAGAGCCACAGGCCGGGCATGGCGCGATCGCCGGTGGTGTGGATCAAATACGTGGAGATGGCCGGGGTGAAGCCGCCGAAGATTCCCGTCGCCAAGCTGTACGCGAAGGAGAAGCCGGAGACGCGCACGCTGGCGGGCATTACTTCTGTGAGAAACACCACCATGGCTCCGTTGTAGCCGCCGAAGATCATGGAGAACCATAGGCCGGTGGCTAGCAGGCGTTCGAACGACGGGGCGCTCACCAGCCACAGCAGTACTGGATACGGCGTGACCAGGGCGATGATCGAAAAAAGTAACAGCAACGGGCGGCGGCCGACTTTATCGGAGAGCGCGCCGCTGATGGGCAGGAAGCACAAGTTCGAAATGCCTACGCATAGCGTCACCAGCATGCTCGATTTAGCAGTTAGGTGCAGGACGCTGCTGCCGTAGGTTGGCATGTAGGCGGTGATCAGGTAGAACGTCACCGTGGTGGTGATCGACAGCATCATTCCCAAAATCACCAGGCGCCAGTTGGTCATGACGGTGCGCCAGATTTCCGCGGTGCCGGGATGATGTTTGCGGGCGATGAACTCGTCGGTTTCGGTGAGGGAGCGGCGCAGCATGAATAGGAACGGGATCAGCATGGATCCGATCAGCAGAGGGACGCGCCATCCCCAGCCTGCCATTTCTTCAGGGCGCAGCCAGGCCGACAGCGTCAAACCGATCAGCGCGGCGAAGATCACGGCTACTTGCTGGCTGCCGGATTGCCAGCTCACGAAAAATCCTTTGCGGCCGGGGGTTGCGATTTCGGCTAGATATACGCTGACGCCGCCGATTTCGACTCCCGCGGAAAGACCTTGTACAAGGCGGCCCAGCACGACTAATAGCGGCGCGAAGAAGCCGATGGTTTGGTAGCCGGGCATGATGCCGATCGATAGAGTCCCGACAGCCATGAGCGCTAGCGTCAGCAAGAGGCCTTTACGGCGGCCGTTATGGTCGATATACGCGCCGAGGATGATCGCGCCCAGCGGACGCATCAGGTAGCCGGTGCCGAAGGTCATCAGCGACAACATCAACGACGCGTATTCGTTCTTGGTGGGAAAGAACGCTCGGCCTATGGCGGCGGCGTAATAGCCGAACACCATGAAGTCGTACATCTCCAGGAAATTGCCCAGGGAGACACGAATGACCGCTCCGATTTTTGATGCGGGCCCGATTTTTGATGCGTGTTCGATGAGGCCAGTTTACTTCTTTTTCGCAGTGGCCGTCAGACTTTTGTAGACCGATGTGACGAAGTTATCGGCGGTGCCGAAGCCTTGCTTGGCGCTCCAGCGGGCGTCGTAATCCTTGGTCCAGCCGGCGGCTTTAATCTGATCGAGCGTCATGCCTTTTTTGATGCCGTTCTGGATGCGATCGCGGATGATCGTCACCATGTCGCGGAATTCTAGCACGTCGTATTCGTCGCAGATGCGGCCGTGACCGGGAATGATGTAGGTGCCGCCCTCTTCTTCGTGTTTAGGAATGGCGATGTCCAGGATGTTATTCAAGGCGTCGATTTCGCCCTGGATGCTGCCGCCGCGCTCCAGATCGATGTAGGGATAGCTGGTGGTGACGAAGATATCGCCGGTGGCGACAACGTCGGAGCGGCGGAAGACTACTAAGCTGTCGCCGTCGGTGTGCGCGTTGGGCTGCCAGCGGGCTTCGATGGGCTCGTCGTTAAAATGCAGCTCGTTCTGGCCCGTTACATAGGTGATGGTGGGCCAGGCGCCGAAGGGCGACGAAGCTTGCTGGCCGGTGGGGGCGCTCATGCGGTTCAACACGTTTTCATGCGCGATGATCTGGGCGCCGGCGGTCGCGTCGGTTAGATTGCCGGCGACGTTCGCGCCCGTGATGGTGATTCCGGCGCGGCGTACGGCGTCGTTGCCGCCGGTGTGATCCGGATGCATGTGAGTGTTGATGATGTACTGGATGGGCTTGTCGGAGAGTTTGCGAATGGCGGCGATCAACTTGTCGGCGTTCTGCGCTAAGCCGGTGTCGACCACCACCACGCCCATATCGCCGATTTGCACGGCGACGTTTCCGCCGGCGCCCTGCAACATATAAACCTTGCCCTGCACGTGAAGGGTGGTGATCTCGGTCGCCGGCGCTGCTTGCTGGGCTTCGATCGCGACTGCAACTGCAAGGATGGCCGCGGCCGTCAAAAGTATTTTCTTCATGAGTTCTCCAAGTTATTTTTTCGCGACAGCGGCTTTCAGCTTCGCTTGATATTCCGGGTACATGGTCTCGGCGCCGCCCAGCGCCGCCTCCAACGGGATATTGAATTTATCCGCATATTCGTGGAGGAACGGATTCTCGCCAGGCAGGTAGTGGGGCACGGCGCCGCGGGGGCGTTCGATTTCGACCACCGGAGAGCAGGGATACACCCAGTTCTGGCCCTCCGGAATCACCTGGTTAAAATCCTGCGTCTTGATTAAGGGCTCAGTCAAATAGTTCGGGTCGGTCACGATGCTCACGTGGGTAAAAATGTTTCCGTGGCGAATGAAGTGTTCGACCAAAGTGGCCTGATCGCTGACGGGAAGCCCGTTGCGGCGGACCCAGCCTTCCTTCATATGGGTGGTGTAAACCGTCAATATATTGCCTTCCCACTTGCCGGTGGAAAAACCCATCCAAGTGTGGGCTTCGCCCTCCGGCGGATGTGGGCGGCCGTCCATCCAGATGGTGCGGTTCTGTTCGTAATTCTGGATATATTGGCGGATGGCGATTACGCGCTGCGATTGCGGGTCGCGTTCTTCCCAGATGCGCAATTGCAAGGGGCCGCGATAAATATAGGAAGCCACGTGCACCTGGCACTGGTGTTCGGGCACGGTGAGGCGGGAAGCATCCCAACTCAGCGCAAAATCGCGCGCGCCTTCGTTGATGGGGAGCCCGGCGAAGTTGACGAGTTCAGGGCCAGGGATTCGCTCGGGAAAATCTTCGTGCAAGACCGGAGCCCAATTGCCGGATAAATCGAGCCCGGGGGAGGGCGCAATGGCGCCGGCCGACTGGGCATACAACAGGCCCGCGAACACCGCCGTCAAAAAGACGCTTCGTATTCGCACTTAATTCTTCGCCCGGGGCGCGGCGGCGGCCATCTTCTGTTGGTATTCGGGATACATGGTCTCGGCTCCGCCCAGCACGGCTTCGTGCGAGAGATGGAAGCGATCGGCATACTCCGTCATGAACGGATTCTCGCCGGGCATGTAGCTGGGCACGGTGCCGCGCGGACGGTCGGCCACTTCGACCACGTAGGAACACGGATACAGCCAGTTCTGGCCTTCCTGCACGATCAGGTTGAAAGTTTCGGTTTTGACCAGCGGCTCGGTGAGATAGACGGGGTCCGTCGAGACACTCATGTGGGTCATGAGGTTGCCGTGGCGAATGTAATGTTCGATCAGTGTGGCGCGATCGCTCACCGGTAAGCCGTTGCGGCGAACCCAGCCTTCCTTAAGGTGCGTGGTGTAGACGGTGAGCATGTTGCCTTCCCACTTGCCGGTGGAAAAACCCATCCAGGTGTGGGCGGCGCCTTCCGGCGGATGCTCGCGGCCATCCATCCAGATGGTGCGGTTTTGTTCGTAGGTGCTGATGTACTGGCGCAAGGCGATGATGCGCTGCGATTGCGGATCTTTCTCTTCCCAGATGCGCAGGTTGAGCGGGCCGCGATAAATGTAGGAGGCGACGTGGACCTGACACTGATGCTCCGGCAGAGTGAGGCGCGAGGCGTCCCAACTGAGAGCCCACTGGCGCGCGCCATCGGTGATGGGGAGTCCGGCGTAATCGACCAGCGGCGGACCGGGGCCGCGCTCGGGCTGATCTTCATGCACGATGGGCGCCCAATTTCCGGAGAGATCCAGGCCGGGTGCGGCGATGAAAGCGCCGGCGGTCTGGGCTCGCAGAGACATACTCGCGAGCATGACTGTCAACAAAGCGAATCCGACTCTGCGCATTGCGATCCTTACTTCTTCGCCGATGTTCCGGCGGCCATGTTCTTCATCTTCTGCTGATATTCGGGGTACATGGTTTCGGCTCCGCCCATGGCCGCTGCGAGCGGGATGTGATACTGATCCGCCCATTCGTGCAGGAACGGATTCTCACCGGGCAAGTAATTGGGCACCGCGCCGCGCTTGCGGTTGCCGAGTTCTTCGACGTACGTGCAGGGGTACAACCAGTTCTGCCCTTCCTGCGAGATTAGATTGAAATCCTGGGTCTTGATCAGGGGTTCGGTGAGATACACGGGATCGGTGGCGATGCTGACGTGCGTCATCAGATTGCCGTGGCGGATGAAGTGTTCCGACAGTGTGGCCTGATCGCTTTCCGGCAAGCCGTTGCGGCGCACCCAACCTTCCTTAATATGCGTGGTGTAAACGCTCAGGATGTTCCCTTCCCATTTACCCGTGGAAAAACCCATCCAGGTATGGGCGACGCCTTCGGGAGGATGCGGGCGGCCGTCCATCCAGATGGTCCGGTTCTGTTCGTAGGTGCTGATGTATTGATGGATGGCGATGACGCGCTGCGACTGCGGATCTTTTTCTTCCCAGATGCGTAGATTCAGCGGGCCTCTATAAATGTAGGGCGCGACGTGGGCTTGGCATTGATGTTCCGGCAGCGTGAGGCGGGAGGCGTCCCAGCTCTCGGCGAACATGCGCGCGCCGTCGGTGATGGGAAGTCCCGCGTAATTCGCCAGTTCCGGTCCGGGAATACGTTCTCCAAAATCCTCATGAATCACCGGCGCCCAGTTGCCCGATAAATCGACGCCGGGGGAGGCGATGAAGGCGCCCGCGGTTTGCGCCATCACGCCAGCACTCGACAATGCGGCCGCCACCAGCAACACGAAACCCTTGCCCACAATAACCTCCTGATCCCTTCGGCGCGCGTCTGCGCAATGCGCATGGCAGGCCGTTTAAGCCACTCACGATTATAGCGCCGAGAAGAAAATTCATCGATTGGCCGTATGGCTGTTGAAATGCCTCTATGCTTGACGTATGTTGCCTTTTCGAAAAATTCTTTTCCCGGTGGATTACTCCGAGCCTTGCAAGGCAATTGTTCCGTATGTTCAGGAAATGCGCGATCATTTCTCGGCGGAATTGGGACTGATTCATGCTTACGGGGCGGAGGCGCTGGCTTACAGTCCGCTGCCGATCACCGATCCGGAGTTGCCGGAAGAGGCGCGGGCTCTCGCGGACGAGCGTCTGGGGGATTTCGCGCAGGCTAACTTCCCCGGTCTGCATGTGGAATTGTATTCGGGAGTCGGCGAGCCGGGCGCGGTGATCCACGACGTGGTGAAGCATCAGGGCGCCGACCTGGTGATGCTGCCGACGCACGGGCGCTCCCCACTGCGGCGTTTTCTGTTGGGATCGGTTACAGCGAAGGTCCTGCACGATCTGACGGTGCCGGTGTGGACGGGGCATCCGCTGCGGCTTCCTTATAGATCGATCCTGGCGGCGGTAGATAGCAGCGACGAAGCCGAAACCGTGATCCGCGCGGCGGCGGTGTTCGCGGAGAGCTACCAGGCTGAGTTGTCACTCGCGTATGTGGTGGAGATGCCGGCGGTCAGCATGGAGACCGCGTTCGGACCTTATCGCGACGATTTCATGGCGGCTGCCGACGCGCGCCTGATCGGGTTGAAGAGGAAAGCCGGCGTCAAGGCGCCACACACCGTTCTGGATGGTCCGGTCCCCGACGCGATTCGCGACGAGGCGCTGCGTATGAGCGCGGACCTCATCGTTACCGGCCGCGGCGAAGTGTATGGCGCCATCAGCCGCCTGTGGTCGCATTTATATCCCATCGTCCGCCACGCTCCGTGCCCGGTTCTGAGTATCTGAATCACCGCGTCTGCGAAATTCGAATCCCGGGCAGAGACGGGCAGTTACTTCCCGCCCAAGCTCTTATAAACCGCTTCGACGAACATATCCGTCGTCCAGCGCCCCGTGGTTGAGCCATAGCGTGGATCGTAATCCGCGGTGGGCTTGGCGGCTTTGACCTGGTCGAGCGCCAGTCCGCGTTTGATCATGTCCTGGACGCGGTCGCGGATGATGGTGATCATGTTCTGGTAATACGCTACGTCGGCGGCATCGCACAGGCGGCCGGTGCCGGGAACGATCATGGTGCCGCCTTCTTCCTTAGCTGCGGGCACGGCCAGGTCCAGAATCTGATTCAATCCATCGACGATGCCCTGGATGCCGCCGCCGTGCGCGAGATCCATCACGGGATAGGAATTGACGTTGAAGATGTCGCTAACGGCGAGCACATCGGAGCGGCGGAAGAACACCATGGTGTCGCCATCGGTGTGCGCGTTCTTGACGTGGATTAACTGCACGGCTTCGTCGTTGAAGAACATGTCCTTACGTTTGCCGAAGTAGGTGTCGGTGGGCCATTGGTTAAACGGCGCGGCGGGCTGAGCGCCGTCCGCTTTGCTCATGCGATTCAAAACTTCCTGATGCGCGATGATGGCGGCGCCTTCGCGAATGTCGGTATCCATGCGAGCTACATCGCCGCCGGCGATAGTCACGCCGGCTTGGCGCAGCTTGGCGTTATTGCCGGTGTGATCGGGGTGAAAGTGAGTGTCGACGATAAAGTGAATGGGCTTGTCGGAAAGCTTCTGGATCGCAGCGAGCACCTTATCGCCCATGTTAGCCAAGCCGGTGTCGACTACAAACACGCCGTCGTTACCCACTTGCACGGTGATATTGCCGCCGGCGCCATAGAGCATGTAAACATTGCCGCGAATGCGCTGGGTGTGAATCTCGCCCTTGGGAAGCTCGGGAATGGGAGCGGTCACCACTGTCGAAATTTTCGCGGCCAGCGTGTAGGGTTTGCCCTGGACTTTGGCCATGAACTCGGGATACATGGTCTCCGGGCCGCCGCGCGTGATCTCGAGCGAGAGGCCCGCCTTGTCGGCAAACTCTTTCAGGAATTCGTTGGTGCCCGGCAGATGATGCGGCACTAAACCTTCAGCGCGCTCCACTTCTTCGGCTACTTCACAAGGATAGGGTTCCAGTTCTTGCTCGGGCGCGGCTTGCCAATTGGTGGTGCGGATCAGCGGTTCGGTGAGATACACGGGATCGTTCACTACGTGCAGCAGCGTCAGGAAATCGCCGTGCCGCATCCAGTGTTCGGTCATGGTTGCTTTGTCGCTGCGCGGAGTTCCATTGCGCCGCAGGTAGCTTTCCTTCAAATGCGTGGTGGTTACGGTGAGCATGTTGCCTTCCCACTTGCCGGTGGAAAAACCCTGCCAGGTGTGGGGCGCGTCTTCGGGGGGATGCGGACGGCCGTCCATCCAGATGGTGCGCTCTTGCGCCTGCCAGGAAACGTGGGTGTGGAATGCGATTAACTGTTGGGTGTCGCGGTCCACTTCTTTCCAGAAACGCAAGTCGGAGGGCCCGCGGGTTCCGTAATCGGCGGGATGCGGGCGGCACTGCCACGCCGGCAAGGTGTGCAGCGACGCGTCCCAAGCTTCTTCGCGGAGACGCGCGGCGGCGTTGATGGGGAGACCCAGGTCGTCGCCGATCGGCGGCCCTTGCCCGCGCTCCGCGCCGTCTTCATGCTGGCGCTGGCCCCATTCACCCACCAGATCGAATTGCGCAAACGCCGGCGCGGCGACTGCGGCAGCCGCCAGCAGGATCAAATACGTACTCTTCATTTCGCACCTCACCGGTCACACCTCAAAAGGATCGCGCGGCGATCATGCCACATCGCGCTGATCAGCGTCAACCACCAATCGGAATACCCGGGACTCCGAAGGTTTAGGCGTATACTATCTTATGCAAATGCAGACCATTCTATTCGGTGTACCGGTGGGTGTGCCCGCCAACTGGAATCGCACGATCTGCACTGCCCGCTAGCTCATGGCCCCAAAAGACGACAGCGAAGTTCACGGGCTCCCCGCTTGGCTGCAGTTAGTACGGGCCTATAACTTCATGGAGGCGCGAATTTCCGCGGATCTGCGCGGCGCCGATCTGACGCTCGCTCGCTTTCACGTGCTGGTGGCCCTGGCGAAGCACGGACCAATGAGTCAGCAGAAGCTCGCCGATCATCTGCTAGTGACGAAGGGCAATGTGGTCGGGTTGATCGACAAACTGAGCGCGCGCGGATTGGTCGAGCGCCAGTCCTCGGCAGCGGATCGTCGGGTGAACGTGCTGCGCGTGACCCCATCCGGACGCCGCATGGTGGAGCGAATTCTGCCGCGGCAGATGCAGTTGATCGCCAGCCTGATGCAGCCGCTCAATCCGCGCGAGGCTGCTTCCTTAAAGACTCTGTTGACGCGTCTGCGTGCGGTTGACACTGCTTAACAAGTCGTTTATACCTAAACGATGGTAAATCTTCGCCCTTTGAGAATCGTTGGGTTTCTCGCGTTGCCCGTGCTTTTGAGCTTCCCCCTGTTCGGCCAAGCCGATTTCGCGGGCGAGTGGGTGCCTTTGTTTCACGAGGACTTGCCGGAGCGGCTGCCGGGCCCGGAACTGGGCGATTATATGGGCATCCCGATCAATGCCGCTGCGCGCCTGCGCGGCGATAGCTATGATCCCGACCGCATTTCCGTGGCGCAGGAATACCAATGCAGGCCGCACGGCGGCGACTATTCGATGCGCGGGTTGTCGAACATGCGCATCGACGCCGTCATCGATCCCGTGACGCAGCGCCTGGTGGCCTGGCACACGCGTATGAACTTTCAGGAAATGGAGCGCACCCTGTGGATGGACGGCCGTGCGCACCCGGCCGAGTTAGCGGCGCACACCTGGCAGGGATTCACCACCGCTAAGTGGGACAAAAACATGCTGAACGGATACACCACTCATCTGAAGGAAAGCTATCTGCGGCGCAACGGGCTGCCGCGCAGCGACAAGGCGACCTTCACGGAACACTGGATTCGCCATGGAAACTATCTGACGGTTACCACCACCATCACCGATCCGGTTTTTCTCACGGAGCCCATGACGCGCAGCCAGACCTGGATTCTCGACCCCACACAGCGCATGGGGCGCGACATCTGCGAATACGGTCCTGAAGTGCCGAAGTCGCGCGCGGATTACGTGCCCGCGCATTTCCCGGGCACCAATCCCTTCCTGCATGAGGTGTCGGATTGGTACGGTCTGCCAAATGAAGTTACGCGCGGCGGGGCGGAAACGTTGTATCCGGAATACCGCCAGAAGATGCCGAAGCCGGAGCATCCCAAAGAGGTCTGCGAGCGTTACTGCGATTGCGGAGCGACGGGCAACAACGCCTGTCTGCTGGGTGCCAATCGCCGCTAAGGAAATTCATATGAAAACGATTTTCAAATTTGCGTTACCGGCGCTGCTGTGGACCGTGTTCGCTGCGGCGCAAGCGAATCCGGATGCGGCACAGCTTTCCATGTACCCGGTGCAGGGCAACGTCTATATGCTGGCCGGCGCGGGCGGAAACATTACCGTGCAAGTGGGCAAGGAAGGAGTGCTGCTGGTCGATTCCGGCCTCGCGCCCATGGCGGCCAAGGTGATGGCGGAGCTCCGCAAGCTGACCAACGCGCCGGTGTTCTACATCGTCAACACGCACGTGCACCCCGATCACGTCGGCGGGAACGAAGCTTTTGCGAAAAGCAGCGCGGGTGGCGATGTCTCGAGCAATGGGCGAGTGGAAGGCGATCAACCGCTGCGCATCATCGCGCATGAGAATGTGCTGAACCGCATGACTAAGCCCACTGGTAAAGAAACGCAGCCACCGCAATTTGGATTGCCGGAGGACGAATATTTCACGCCGTTCAAGGACCTCCGCTTCAACGGCGAGGCTATCATTCTTTATCACGAGCCCAAGGCACACACCGATGGCGACACGATCGTGCAGTTTCGCGGGTCAGACGTGGTCAGCACCGGCGACATCTTCACGCCCGGCGGGTATCCCTTCATCGATCTCGAGCGCGGCGGCAGCATTCAGGGTGAGATCGACGCGCTGGATCATGTTCTGGATCTGACGGTGCCGGGTCACACGCAGGAAGGCGGCACATACGTGATCCCGGGACACGGCCGCATCTGCGACGAAGCCGACGTGGTGGAGTATCGCGACATGGTGGTGATTGTGCGCGACCGCATTCAAACCATGATCAAAGAAGGCAAGACGCTCGATCAGATCAAAGCCGCGAAGCCCACGCTCGATTACGATACCGAGTACATCACGCCCTCAAGCTTCGTGAAGTCCGATCCATTCATCGAGTCGATTTATCGCAGTATCACGGGGAAATAATCATGAAACGCGCACTTCTTGTTTTTCTACTCGCCGCCACGCTCCCGGCCGTGATGCCCGCGCAAGGCCGTGGAGGGCCGCCACCTCCACCGAGACCGGCGCGCGAAGCTGCGCCCGAAGACTTGACCGGCAACTGGGTTTCGGTGGTCACTGAAGATTACCGCTGGCGCATGGTAACGCCGCTCAAGGGCGACTCGGCAAGCGTTCCGCTCAACAAAGACGGACTCAAATTAGTGGAAGCGTGGGACCCCGCCAAGGACGAAGCCGCCGGCTTGCAATGCAAATCCTATGGAGCGCCCGCGGTCATGCGCGTACCCGGACGCCTGCGAATTTCTTGGATCGACGACAGCACTATGAAAATCGAAACCGACGCCGGCACGCAGACCCGCACTTTCCATTTCGGCGGAACACAACCGCAGGGCGCCGCGCCGTCGTGGCAAGGCTACTCGGCCGCGCGCTGGGAGCCCGGTCCAGCACGATCCGGCGGCTTTGGACTGGGGACACGCAGCGAAGGGACGGAATCCCGCAGTCTCGAAGTAGTCACTACGCAGCTTCGCGCCGGATATTTGCGCAAGAACGGCGTGCCTTACAGCGACAAGACCAGCGTCACCGAATACTACGATCGCTTCGACGAACCCAGTGGCGATCAGTGGTTCACCGTGACCACCGTCGTTACGGACCCGGTGTATCTGAGCATCCCCTTCGTGACCACTACCGACTTCAAGAAGGAACGCGACGGCGCGAAGTTCAGCCCGTCGGCCTGCACGGCGCGCTAGTTCGCTAAGACGAACTTCTGAATTCGTTTGCCGTCTTCGACTTCGCCGGTGTAGACGTTGCCTTTGGAATCGACGGCCACGGCGTCGATCCAATGCAGTTGCCCCGCGTACCGGCCGTTGCCACCGAATGAACCGGCCACGGTGCCGTCTTTGCGATTGAGAATCCACACCATATTGTTGGTTCCATCGGCCACCAACAGGTACTTCTGAGCGGGGTCATGCGAGAAGGCCAGGTTGTACACGGTTCCGCAGGGTGGATCTTTCAGACCCCAGATGCCGCCACAATTCGGGCCGCGCGATTGCGTCGACGGGTGCACGAAGAAACTGGTGACGAACGTTCCCTGTTTGGTGAACACCTGAATCCGGTCGCTGCCGCGCTCGCAGACGTAGACCAGTCCGTCTTTTGAAACGTGCGCGCAATGCACCGCCGGCGCGAACTGTTTCTGATCCGGCGGCGGCCCCGATGCATCGTAGGGCGGGGTGGGATCGTTATCAATTTCGGTCAAAGGAACCCCGTGGCCGCCCCAGCCGCGTTTGAAGGCACCGCTATCCATGTCATATACCAGGACGCGCTTGTTCAAGAACCCGTCGGTGATATAAATCTCGTGCGCGTCCTCGTCGAAATCGAAGGCCGCGATGCCCGGCGGGAAAATATCGGTCTCCTGATTGTTCTGCTTCACCTGATCGGCGGGTACTTTGGGGCCGCGATGCCCGAAGTCCCACAGCAGTTTGCCGTCGCTCGAAAATTTGAGGATACTGTCGCCGGCTGCCTGCCCCGAGAGCCAGACGTTACCCTGCCGGTCTACAGCCAAAGTTTGCAAACGGGCCGGCCATCCGGGGACATACCCCGGGCCGCCCCAAGCCTTGAGTACATTCCCACCGGCGTCGAACTCTAGCACTTCCGGTCCAAGTACGCAACACTCGGCGCGCGGCGGATTCGTGGACGCACCCAGCTCATCCGGCCGCGCATCGGACTGGCGGTTCAGTACCCAGACGTGGTCGTCCTTATCGATATAGATATCGACGATCTGCTGCATGCTCCATTTATTGGGGAGCCGCTTGGGCCACCCAGGGTCAACCTTATATACCGGCGCCTTTTGCGCGCTTGCTGCCGGCAGTAGTCCCAGAACTAAAATCCCAGCCGCCAGAATTGGTATTTGCATCCCTACTAATATGACTCAACTGCTTGACGATCGCAGGGCCGCAGGGCTGGGCACGTACTAGACCATTTACCCAATTATGCTCAGCAAATAAGACTATCTTTCGATACCCCCTCAATGTATACTGTGAGAAAGTTGCAGCCTAGAAAAGAGAGGGTGAAGAATTTCACATGTGGCAACTAACGCGGCGCTTCTGGATTCATGAAGAGGGGCAGGACATCACGGAATACTCGCTATTGCTGGCCTTTGTAGTCCTGTCGGCAGCGGGCATCTTTCTTGCGAACATGAACTCCGTCACTGGTATCTGGGTCAGTACAAATACTCTGGTAAACCAGGCGGCAACCGCCGCTCACGCATCCTAGCGACGTGGCCCCACCGCAGGGTTGACACCTTCACAACGCCGGTGGGACAATACCCCGCGGCGGGAGGTTTCAACCATGACACGCTTTAGGACCAGATTGATGACCGGCGTCCCGGTGATGATCGCGGCTCTGCTGCTGGCGATTCCGCTTTTGGCGCACCACGGCGCAGCGGCCTTCGACGTCACTAAAATGGTGACCGTCAAAGGGACAGTCACAGATTTCCAATACGTAAATCCGCACGTGCAGGTTTATTTCGACGCCAAAAACGACAAAGGCGAGCCCGACTCTTGGCAGGGTGAGCTTACCGCTCCCAATAAGCTATCGCGTGCCGGTTGGACCAAGCGTACTTTGAAGCCGGGAGACATGATCACGGTCACCGGAAATCCGGCGGCGAACGGCGCGCATACGCTGTGGATCCGCAAACTCATCGGCCCTGATGGCGAGTCGCTGCAGCTCTTCGAAGACTAACATGGCGCGCAGTTCCCTTCTATGCATGTTGCCGGTTGCTGGCCTGCTGTTCACCGGAGTTTTAATTGCGCAGACGGCTCCCCCGGCGGCCCCAAGTAAGCCAGCGCCGAAGCATGATCTGACGGGCGTCTGGATGGCGCGCAATCCTGCGGCGATTCGCGCGTTTGCCGGGGCCACCTTCACCAAGGAAGAGCCGGAGATGACGCCTTGGGCGCTGGCGAAATACAAGGAAGCGAAGTCTTCAAACGGTGGGCAATACACGCTCGACACCACCAACGATCCGGTGGTCACCAAGTGCGATCCTCCGGGCGTCCCGCGCGTCTACTTCCACCCTTATCCGTTCGAGTTCGTCAGTACGCCCAACTACATGCTGATGCTCTACGAATACGATCACATGGTGCGGCGGATTTATACCGATGGCCGCCCCATTCCGGAGGACCCGGATCTCACCTGGATGGGATCGTCAGTCGGCCACTGGGACGGCGACACCACCTTTGTGGTCGACACCGTGGGTTTCAACGACAAGACCTGGCTCGATCGTCTGGGCCATCCGCACAGCACGCAACTGCACGTCACCGAGCGTTTTCGGCGCATCGACATGGATCACATGCAGCTGGACTTCATCCTGCAAGACCCCAAGGCACTAGTTAAGCCCTGGACCGCGACCTTCTATTACGAGCTTCGCCCCAAGTGGGAACTCGGCGAAATCTCTTGCTCCGGCGATTACCTGGACTTCAAGAAGTTCGAAAAATAAATGCCCACTCGCACTGCGCTTCTGGCGTTCGCTCTGCTGGCCGCCGCGTCCGCCGTGCAGGCACAAAAGGGTGCGGAGCCGGTATATAGAGTAGACCCCTTTTGGCCCAAGATGCCGCTGCCGAACAAGTGGATCATCCAGGGCGTGCCCACCATGGTCACCGACAAGGACGATCACATTTGGGTGTTGAATCGCCCGCGCGACATCAACCCGGATGAGAACGGCGCAGCCGCCAAGCCGCCGCGCACGGATTGCTGCACCGCCGCACCGGCCGTGCTGGAATTCGACACCGCGGGCAATCTGATGAAATCCTGGGGCGGTCCCGGATACACCGAGGGCTGGCCCGCGCAAGGCGTCGCCCGCCCCGGCGCGGCCGCTGAACACAACATCATGGTGGACCGCGAAGGCAACGTATGGATCTCCGGCAGCAGTCAGGGCGACAGCATCCAGAAATTCACGGCCGACGGCAAGCTGTTGTGGGATTTCGGACATCGCGCCGCCCGTCCGCCAGCCGCCCGGCTGCCTGAGAACAATCAGCAGACTGAAGTGTTCCAAGGTGGGATCTTTTTCTTCGACCTGGACGAAGACGCGCGCGAGATCTATATTGTCGACGCCAAGCGCGTGCTGGTTTACGATTACGAAGGCAAGTTCCGACGCGGCTGGGGCGGCCACGGCATCCCGCTGAGCGAGATCGATAACAATCCCACGCCGCCCTATGACACCAGTGGCAATCCGCCCGACCAGATGCAGTTCGCGCCCGCGCTGCATTGCGTCCATTTCGCGGTCGACGGGCTGGTGTACGTGTGCGAGCGCGGCAGTGACCGCGTGCAGGTCTTCACCAAGCAGGGCAAGTTCGTGAACAGCTTCTTCGTGCACCCCTCGACCCCCTCGCGCGGCGCCGAATGCGGCGGCCCCGGCAGCCAGCTCTTCGGCATGTGCGGGACGATCTACAACCTTACCTTCTCGCATGACGCTGGCGAGAAGTATGTAATGCTGGCCGACGGTACCAACGACAAGATTTGGATTCATGACCGCAAGACGGGTGCCTTGGCCGGGTCGATCGGCGACAACGGCCGTATGGCCGGGCAATTCCATTGGATCGATGCCATCGCCATCGATTCGCACGGCAACCTCTATACCGGTGAAGTGGATACCGGCAAACGAGTGCAGAAGTTCATCCTGACCAACAGCGACGGCAACGCTCGCCCGCGCCCTCACGAGTAATCCGCCCACGCCGGCGGATGATCCCATATTCAGACATCGCACGCGTATTACAGCAGTCCGGATCGCTTGACAGGGCGTCGGGCAGGGAATTAAGCTCTTTTCAAGTGCTGTAACGGCAATGGGTTACCACCCTTTCCGTCGGCAGAAAGTGGAGACCACCTCATGACCAGTAACTCACAAAGGAAGTATGCGGTGCTCATCGGCGCCGGAGTAGTTGTAGCCGTCGGAATTTTTGGGCTCGCTTCCTACGGACCGGCCGGCCTCAAAAGCGCCGTACAAGGCGCGATCGGCAAACGCGATGTCTACCGCGATTCGAACGGTTCCAGCACCGCCGACGCCAGTTCCAACGCTGAATTCGCGAAACTTTACGCCATCGGCCAGTTCAAGGCTTTGGCTGGTGATCCCCGCTTTAAGGCGCTCGCCGCGGATTCGAATTTCACCAATTTGTTGAGCAACTCCCAGTTTGTAAGCCTGGTGGGGAACGCGCAGTTTGTAAACGCGATTGCGAACCTTACTAGAAGCTCGAACGCCTCCTCAAGCGTCGCTTCCAACGCTAATTCACAGGTCAGCACTAGCGTGGCATCGAATGTGAGTTCGCAGGCAACCAGCGCGAACGTGCAAACACAGGTCACGCAGATGTTCGCGAATTCGCAATTTGCGAGCCTGGCCTCTAACGCACAGTTCCAGCAGTTACTGGCCAATTCCCAGTTTCAGCAACTGGTGAGCAACGCGCAGTTCCAGCAACTGGTGGCGAACTCACAATTCCAGGCCTCGGCAGCGCAGTTGCAGGGCGCGGTGCAATCCGCGTCTACCAATCTCACGCGTTTTTGAATAATTCCCAGGCATCGGCGAGGTTATCGCGCTGGTTAGATTCAGGCGGACGGCGGTTTCCACGGCGTTCCCACGCTGCTGGTTTATCGCGTCCGCCTGTCTCATTTTTGTAACCGCGCCGCTGCGGGCGCAGTTGCGCGAGATCGAAACGAACGATCTGCGCCTGGTGTTTTATGACACCAACCACACCTATCTCGCGCCGCAATTGATGCGGTCCTTCGAGAACGCTTTCAGCTTCCATAAGAAACTTTTTGACTACCGGCCCGATGGCAAAGTAACGATCCTTCTAGAAGATTTCGGAGACTACGGACACGGCGGCGCCGACGTGATCCCTTCCAACCGGATTAACGTCGGCATCGCGCCTTTCAGCTACATTTACGAAACCATCCCCGCCAACGAGCGCATGAGCTGGATCCTGAATCACGAGCTCGCGCACGTCGTGGAAATGGATGGCACGCGCGAGAGCGATCGTTTCTTCCGGCGCTTTTTCGGCGCCGCCGTGTTCCCCAGCAAAGTCACGCCGAATCCCGAAGATCCGATTTCGACGGTGTATGGTTTCCTGACCGCGCCGCGTCGCTATTCGCCGCGCTGGTATCACGAAGGCCTCGCCGTGTTTCTCGAAACCTGGATGTCGGGCGGCGTGGGACGCGCCCTCGGCGGCTACGACGAAATGGTCTTCCGCGCCATGGTGCGGGACAACAGCCACATCTACGACCAAGTGGGGCTCGAAGCGGAAGGCTCCACGGTTGATTTTCAAGTAGGCGCGAATTCGTATCTCTACGGCACCCGGTTCCTGACTTATCTCGCCGTCCAGCACGGGCCGGAAAAGGTGATCGACTGGGCGGCGAGCCGGCCGGGCAGCAAAGCATATTTCAGTGCGCAATTCCACCAAGTGTTCGGAACCAGCCTCGAAGAAGAATGGTCACGATGGATCGCAGCCGAGCGGCAGTGGCAGAAGCAGAACCTGGCGCAGATCCGTGAATACCCGGTGACGCCCTTGAAAAAGTTGTCGCGACAGGCGCTCGGTTCCGTGTCACGCTCGTTTTACGACGAGAGCACCCATAAGATTTACGCCGCAGTGCGTTATCCGGGGCCGATGGCGCATCTCGCCGCGATCGATCCGGAGTCCGGCGCGATCACGCGGCTGCACGACATTGAAGGTGCCGCGTTGTACTACGTAAGCTCGCTGGCATTCGACCAAGCCGGGCGCAAGCTGTTCTTCACCACCGACAACAACGATTGGCGCGATCTCAACGTGTACGATCTCGGTACCCGCAAAGCGACGCGCTTGATCCAAAATTACCGCACCGGCGACCTGGCGTTCAACGCAGTGGACCATTCGCTATGGGGAGTGCGCCACTTGAACGGCCTGTCGATCATTGTCGAAACCACTGCGCCCTATCACGAGGTCACGCAGCGTTTTCAGTTTTCCTACGGAACCGACGTTTTCGACCTGAACATTTCTCCGGATGGAAAGTCGATGAGCGGGATGCTGGCCGACACCAGCGGCCGCCAGAAACTGGTGCGCTTTTCGCTCGAAAAGCTGCGCGCCGGGAACGGCACATTCGAAACGGTCCACGATTTCGAATTCAGCACTGGCGGCGGCTTCACATTCTCGGCTGATGGCAGCAAGCTTTACGGGACGTCTTACTTCACGGGCGTATCCAACGTCTTTCGCTTCGACGTGGCTACTGGCGCCATGGACGTATTGAGCAACGCCGAAACCGGTTTGTATTGGCCGATTCCTCTGGCCGGTGACCGCCTCTTGGCCTACGAGTACACCGCCGCCGGATTTATCCCGGTGTCCTTCGATGCCAAGCCTCTGGCAGACGTTAACGCCATAAAATATTTCGGCCAGCAGGTGGTGGAGAAATATCCGATTGTTCGCGATTGGAAACTGCCGCCGCCGGCCGAGATCAACGTAGCCGCGCTCACTACCAAAGCCGGCGATTACGTCGCCTGGAAAAACCTGAAGCCCGCCGCGCTTTACCCCATCGTCGAAGGCTACAAAGATACCGCCTCCTACGGCGCACGTATGGATTTCACCGACGGTTTGGGACTGGCGACTTTGCATCTGACCGCGGGTTACTCACCTGGCGCATCGCTAGAAACCAAGGAACGCCCGCACTTCGGACTGGATTTTCGAAATTGGGGCTGGCAATTCACCGCCGCCTACAACTACACCGATTTCTACGATCTCTTCGGCCCCACCAAGGTGAGCTTGAAGGGCTATGCCGTGAAGCTCGCCTACAAAAAGAGCCTGCGCTTCAAACCGCCGCGCGTGCTCGATTTGGACTGGAGCGTCGCAGGCTATGCCGGCCTCGACCGCTTGCCGGATTATCAGAACGTCTCGCTGGCCGTTAGTAAATTCTTAGAAGGCCGAATTTCATTGACGTATTCACGGCTGGAAAGATCTCTAGGCGCCGTCGACGATGAAAAAGGAATCCGCTGGCAGGTGGCGTCACAAGGAAATTACGCCAGCGAAAGTTTCTACCCGCGCTTCTACGGAACGCTGGACTACGGATTCCTCACTCCTCTGCGAAATTCACCGGTGTGGATTCGCACCTCCCTCGGCAAATCGTTTGGAGACCGCGCGCAGCCCTTCGCAAACTTCTACTTCGGAGGCTTCGAGAACAACTATATCGATCACTTGTCGACCAGCCGCTACCGCGAATATGACACCTTTCCCGGTGTGGCAATCGATCAGATCGGAACCACCGATTTTGCCAAGTCCTTAGTCGAATGGAATCTTCCTCCGCTACGTTTCCGCCGCTTTGGCACTACATATTTATACTGCAATTGGGCGCGCCTTACCTTTTTCTCTTCTGTATTGGCGGGCAATCTGACGTCCGCGGCCAACCGCCTGGTGTATGGAAACGCCGGCACGCAGTTAGATTTCCGCGTCGTCATCGCGTCGTATTTCAATAGCACTTTTTCGGTGGGCTACGCCGAGGCAGTAGAGAACCATGGCCGCACGTCTTCTGAAGTGATGGTGTCCTTGAAGCTACTATGACGTTCGACGTGCTATCGGCGGCTTACCTGACGCGCCTCGCGATCTGCGTCCTGCCGGTGCTGGCGTTTCTGGGAGGGTTGGTGCTGCTCGATAGTTTCAAGCTGGCTCCGCTCCGGCGCCTGTTGGCATCGCTCGGGGCAGGCGCGGCGACGGCCTTGATCGCTTATCTCGCCAACACTTTGTTGCTGGGAGGCAAGGGCGTTCCGAACTCAACCTGGATCGAAACGCCCATCATCGAAGAGCTACTCAAAGCACTGGTGCTGTGGTGGCTGCTGCGCACCGGGCGCATCGGATTCATGGTGGAGGGCGCGATCTACGGGTTCGCGGTGGGCGCCGGATTCGCGATGGCGGAAAATATTGTCTATCTGCATTACCTAGGCCCCGCCAGCATGGTGGTGTGGCTGATCCGCGGATTCGGCACGTCGCTGATGCACGGCGGCGGCACCGCCATTGCGGGAGTCATGGGAGCAAGCCAGGTTCATCGCGGCAAGTTTGCCAGGGAATTGGCGCTTGCGGGCGGATGGGCGATCGCCTCGCTGGTGCACATCCTTTACAACTCGCCTTTGCTGCCGGCAGCGTTTGCCGCGGGATTGGTGCTGATCGGAATTCCGTCGCTGATGGTGGTGATCTTCATCCGCAGCGAGAGCGCAGTCGAGCAATGGCTGGGCGAAGGCTTCGATGCCGACATGCAATTACTCGCCGACATTTCGAGCGGCGAGTTCAGCCAAACGCCTTCCGGAATCTACTTGCGTTCGCTGCGCGATTCCTTCGCGCCTCCCCTAGTTGCCGATATGTTGTGCCTATTGCAAGTCTCGACTGAGCTGGCGATCCGCGCCAAGGCCGAATTGATGAAGCGCGAAGCGGGCTTCGACGGGGCTGACGACGAAGAAGTGAAGGCGCGTCTGGTCGAGCTGCGTTATCTCGAAAAAAGCATCGGCCCCACCGGTCGCTTGGCGTTGACCCCGTTGCTGGCCGGGCGCGAACGGCGCTTGTGGGAACTTCGCCAGTTAGGCTACAGTTCGAGTTAACGCTTATGGATATTTCGTCGGCCAAGCAGGAGCGCGGCGTCCTGGGTGACGCTGGTGGGACGCATGGACGCGGTCACGGCCGTGCAATTCGAACAGGCCTGCGACCCATGGATCAAAGGCGGCGAGAAAAACATCGTCGCCGATATGACGCGCCTGGAATACATCAGCAGCATGGGCCTGGGCACGCTGCTTGCGGTGGCAAAAAAGCTTCAGCCCAACGGTGGGAAGCTGGCCATTTGCGGGCTCACCGGCATGGTCAAGGAAGTTTTTCGACTCTCGGGTTTCGACAAGCTGATTCCAGGCTTTGAAAATGCCGATGCAGCCTTCCAGAAGCTCTGAAGAATCCGCATTCCGTTGGCTCACGCAGCCGGCTGACATGGCCAGCTTCATGACGCTGCGTGAATTCATCATGGACGCCGCCAACGCGGCTGGTCTGAGCGAAGAGCAACTCTGGAAACTGGAATTGGTGTTCGAGGAAGTGGTGGTGAACGTGATCCGCTACGCGTACCCTGCTGACGCGCCCGACACCGTCAGCGTAGGATACGCAGTCAACGAAAACCACTTCGCAGTGCAAGTGAGAGACTCCGGCAAGCCGTTCGATCCGATCGCAGGCGTCGATCCTGACCTGACCCTAGGCATCGCGGAGCGCCGCATCGGTGGATTGGGCCGCTTTCTGACGCGCCAACTTGCGAGCCACGCCGAATACGCTCGCCAGGATGGACTCAACGTGCTAACGTTCGCGATTTAAGCGGCCCAGCAAACGAATCTGGGCGTGATATAGATCGTGCCCGGCCGGGCCCCGGATCAAATGGTACGCGACAGGCATGCGCGCCTTGTCTGCAAATTTAACGATGGTGTCTTGCAGCGAGCGGTGCTTCCATGCGGCGTCCGAAGCTACACCTCCCATGGGCCGTTCAAACAAGTTGCTGCCCGCGAGCACGAAGGAGCCGCGCGTCTCCTCCGGCAGTCGCCGCCGGACCATATATTTCGACTACGCCGCGTCTAGCGTAAGTTCCCAGATTTTCGAACGCTTCGTCGAGAGCCACCAGAAGCAGCGATTTTTCAGAACTCATAACAAGTGGGCTGGTGTCGCCCGCGGTTTCAGTTGCGGCTCAGAACGCAAGTACACGTTCACTTCTTCGAGCGATCCGAAAAATCCTGCAAACGCGTGGTTCAAATGCGCGGGCCGCCGCCGCGATTGGCGGAAGTCGCGCGCGCGAAATTGGTCCGTGAAAGAAATGACGGCGGTGCCTAGCGGCCGGTATTCGTGGGTTCCCTGGGCCCAGGCGAGTCCTGGCTCAGGATCGATCCACAGCGCGAAGCCCATGTTTTCATTATGAGGACGGAGACCCGCCGCCGCGAGCCGCCTGTTCCAGCACTCGCGCTGCACGGGCCGGGTTGAAGACTCCGCAAGAGCAGAAGCGCGTCATGCAGGCCGCGGCCTGCTCCGGTGTGCGGCGGCCTTCCTTCACCCAATCGATCATTTTCTTGGCCAGCGAGTGGCTAACGATGCCATGCCCGCACATGGTCGAAAGCATCAGGACGTCGGCGTTCGGCAGCTTCTCGGTCTTGCCCTCAAATCCCAGCGAGTAACCGACACTGTGGCGCGGAATGCCTGCGGCGAAGCAGCACTGTTCGGCGCCCTCGACGGAAGTCGAGATATTGATGCTCAAACCCAGGTCAGCCTGCTTGACGGTCTTCACGAAGTCTTCGGCCGCGACCCGGTTATCGAACACCGCGGCGACGGTGGTCAGCGCGTTCAGCCCGTCGATCACGGCCTTGAAATCCACCGTGGAGTCGCGCTTCCAATGCGCCAGCGGATTCATCTCGCGCGAAGGCCGCAACGCACCTCCGTGAATCGCGTCGCCCAAGTTCACCGGCTTAAAAGGCACGGCCATTTCCAGGAATTGGCGCAGCTTGGGCAGCGCATCCACATCGTTCTTGCCGCGCGCGCACATCGCGAACACAATGTAATCGTCGGCGAAACTCGGCGACGGGCCGAAGCGATGCAGTGTGTTGGTCATGCCGTCACGCGCCCCAGCCCTATGTTCGTTTTTGCCCGTTGCGGATGATAGCCCAGCTTTTCGAGTATCGAAGCGACCACGTTCTCCTCGCCCTCTGCGTCGCAGCGCGCGCCCACGCCAAGCGCCACCACGGTGTCGATTTGCTTCTCGACATCCCACACCAAACGGATGATTTCTTCGGTGCGCTCCACCGGAACTTTGATCTCGATGATCGCTGAGAGCACCTTTTCGTTCATGATGTCCTCGCGGATCGTGCCGGTAGCGACATCGCTCATCAGCGACGTGACCGGATTACGTTTTTCAAACGCCACACCGACGCGCGCCAGCGCCCAGCACATGGTTTGCAGATCGCGGAACCACACGCCGACTCCGGGCCGTCCGAATTCGATGGTGAAGCCCACTTCTCCGGCCTTCACGCGCCCGCTGACGTCGTTGGTTTTAACTTCTTCGGTCCCGCGTCCGTGCACTCCGGTCGATTCGTGCGGCACGCGCGGATCGGAGAACGCCCGCCGCACCGTGCGCGGCCACACCAGTTCATCGGGCGCAAACGCCGCCGTCGGACAGACGTCGGGCTCTGGATCGAAACGCAGCCGCAACGTTTGAAACACTTTGCGAAGCGTACGGACGAACGTGGGATTCAGATGCTCCTGGCTCAGCCCGTTGTAGCAGGCGTAACACTCGACACATTCGTTTGAGTTGACGGTAGCACGCCGCTTCACCGGATCGATGTAGATCGCCCCCACCGGGCAGACGTAGGTGCAGTTCCCGCAGGCAACGCACTTGTCAGGATCAATCTTCATGCGATGCGTTTGGTGGCGTCGATCTTCAAAAATAAAATGGCCGCGATCACGCACAACGCGCTGGTGATGAAGAACGGCGCGTTCCATCCGTAGCGAGTGGCCGCATAGGTCACAACCGCCGCCGACATCGCGCCGCCGACGTTGCCCAGCGTGTTCATGACCGCCGAGACCGACCCTGCAAAATCACCGCCGATGTCGAGCGGGATCGCCCAGGAAATGCCCACGGTCCATTCGAGGCCGAAGAAGGCCACGCAATAAAACGCCACGGAAACCTTGGGATCGTGCGCAACACCGCCGGGATGGTAGCCGCGGCTGACAGCAGAAATCCTGCGATCGCCACCCAGCGCCGTGCCAGGTTGACATTGCTGGTCCGCCGCAGCACGCGGTCTGAAAACGAGCCTCCCAGCAAGATCGCCGAGCGTTCCCGCGAACAGACGGAAGACTCGCATACAGCCCCATCTTCGCCAGCGTCATGCCGCGCGAATCGTGCAGATAAGTGGGGAACCAATCGTTATAGACGTTGAGATTGAAGTTGTAGCAGAAGTACATCACCGCGAGAATCCACAGATTGCTGTGCGAGAGAATCTTCCGCCATGGAATGTCGGTGGAACGTTTGCGCCCGGAGCCGATCAGTTCGCGCTCAGCTTGATTCAGCTCGGATGTTCCTCCGGCGTATCGCGATAGTAAAAATACCACACGGCGGACCACACCACACCCAACAATCCAAAAGCCAGGAACGCTGCGCGCCAACCGAACTTCGCCATGATCAGCACCACAATCGGCGGTGTCAGCGCCGCGCCCAAGCGAGACCCCGCGTGCGTTACGCCCTGCGCGAAACCGCGTTCGGTGGGCCGCATCCAGCGCGCCAGCGAACGGGTGGCGATAGGGAATGCGCCGGCCTCACCCAGTCCAAAGAAAACTTGAATCACCAGCATCGAGGCCGCGTTCCAGGCCGGCCCGTTAGTACGTGAAAATACTCCACCAGGCGACGACCACGTCAGCGCGCGCCGCGCGCCGAAGCGGTCTCCCAACCAGCCGCCGGGAATTTGAAACAACGCATAGGCGATGCGAAAGCTCAAGGTGATCCAGCCCATCATCACCAGCGAGATCCCCAGTTCGTCGCGAATCACCGGCCGCGCGACAGCCAGAATCTGCCGGTCCATGTAGGTGATCATGTACGCCGCGACGGTCATGCCGAGGACGACATAGCGAACGTGCGTAGGGCGTTCGCGCGAGGACGGACCTGGTCTCGCAGCGCCTGCGTTAACGGACTGGGAGGTTGAATTGCCACACCCGAGTGATCATACCATCCTACGAAAGCAGACTGCGGATTAAGACCGCGGGGTGCACTGCGGTGATCCCGCGAGATCCGCCACCTGATGCCGGCACGACGTCCCCACCGCCACCAGCGCCTCGCCTGCTTTCATGGCCTTCACGGCAGGCAGCAGTTTGCGGTTCGCAATCGCCACCGATACATCGTAGTGATCCTTCGAATAGCCAAACGACCCCGCCATGCCGCAGCAGCCCGCGTCAAGATCGACGACGGGGTGGACGGAATGCGCGCGAGCAGCGACTTGGTGGCCTCCAGCAGCCCCAGTCGCCCCCGGCTCACCCGCTTCGGCCCGCGCGGGCCTCAAGCCCGGCGACGTGCTCACCACCCTGGACGGCCGCTGGACCACGACCGTCGCCGACGCCTACGCCGCCGCGTCTGGCGTCGAGGCGGGGAAGCCCGTCGAGGTCGTCGTCGTCCGCGACGGTAAGGACGTGACGCTCACCGCGCGTCGAGGCCGGGGTTCTGAGCGAGGTGGGCGGATGTACCGGAAGAGATTTCCAGAAGCTCGCGGACGTCCGCATCCTCGAGGCCCGCGGCCTCCTCGGGCTGAAGCTCTACGACGGGGCCTATTATCTCGCGG
>CAVPZQ010000025.1:0-141124 GCA_963710155.1 Bryobacterales bacterium
TTGTCGATGGTTTTGACGAATTCGATGGCACTGCCGCCGCCGTCGTAATCGATCACGGGCATGCCGTCGATGATGAGGTCTCCGGTATGGACGGTTTTGAGATCCGGGAAGTAGATTACGGTATCGCCGTTGGTGTGGCCGCGGCCCAGGTAAAACAACTGGACTTCGACGCCTCCTAAGTAGACGGCGGCTTGATCGGCGAAGACGATGTTGGGCTCACCGGGTTGCTTGATGCGCAGAAAATTGGCGCGAATGTTTTTGTGGGCGATGATATCGATTCCCATTTGGCGGATGGTGACGTTGCCGCTGGCGTGATCCCCGTGATGGTGGGTGTTGAGCAGGTATTTGATCGGCAAGGAGGACACGGCCTTCACTTGCGCCAGGACATCGGGGACGTTTTCGGGATATTTGTCGTCGATCAGGATCAGGCCTTCGGGGGTGACGCGGAGAGCTACGTCGCCGGGCTCGTGGATGAGACCGTCGTCGGGTCCGTTGGGGCGGCAGCCGCGGGTGCCGCAGGGGAGAAAGGGGCCGCGAATTACGTACAGGCCGTCTTTCACTTTTTCGGTGCGCATGGGGCCGCGGGCTAACTTTTCAGTGTTTTGTTTTAGGGGGAATTGTTGAGTTAGGGCGGCGGCGGTGACGAGGGCCAGTGCGGCTAGGATGCGGAGTGTGGTTGAGGGGCGCATGGGGACTCGGTATGGTAGCGTAATCGTTTGAGTTGCGCAAGAGTGCCCGATTTTTTTCAATCCAACAACTTTCGCGCGCGGTTGGCGGCGCGGGCGCTAGAGGATGAGGACTTCCGGCGGGAGTTGCTGGAGAATCCGCGGGCGGTGGTGGAGCGGGAGTGCGGGCTGCTGCTGGGCGCGGACGTGAGACTGCCGGAGGACCTGCGTATAGAAGTGCATCAGGAAAGCTCGCGTGTGATGCATTTGGTGATTCCGGAGGGCGTGCTGCCGGAGGAACAGGATAACGATCTGTTCGCCTTCTGGGAACAGATCCTGCGGCCGGGGCCATGAGCGGGGCTGCGCGGCTGCCGTTTGAAGAGGTCTTGCGCGGCTTGGGGGACGGACCTGTCGAACTTCTTTCGCAAATTTGCGGCGGGCCGCTGCTGGCGGCTTTCACGATGTTTCGCGACGGGGACGCGCGGCGATTCCTCGCGTCGGGGGACGAAATTTATCGGGATTTTTGTGGGTTGCTACGAAGAGACGCGCTGGCGGCGTTCTTTCTGGAGTTTCCGGAGTTGGCGCGGCTCATCGAGCTTTGCAGCGGCGATTGGCGGGAGGCTCATCGCGAGTTTCTGGTTCGGGTGGATGCGGATTTCGGCGAAGAAAAGGTTGTGAATCTCGAGCCCTCGCTGTCGGATCGGCACGGGGGGCGCACTGTCATGGGCGTTACCTTCGCGTCGGGGCGGAAGTTGGCGTACAAGCCTCGGGATATGGCGCTCGATCGCGGCTACTTCGGGTTGCTCGAATGGCTGAACGCGCAGGGGTCGCCGGTCGAGCAGAGGGTTCTGCAGATCGTCGAGCGGGCGGGCTATGGCTGGGCGGAATGGGTGGAGCACGGGCCTTGCCGCGATCAGAACGAGGTTCGCGATTATTTTAGGCGCGCGGGCGGGTTGCAGTGTTTGTTTTATGTGCTGCACGCTACTGATGCGCACATGGGGAACGTGCTGGCGGCGGGCGGTTATCCGGTTTTGGTGGATGCGGAATGCCTGCTGCAGCCGCGTCGCTTCGGGGAAGGAGGCGATGCTGCGCAGGAAGCACTGGTGGAATTGTTGGGCGCGGGTTTTCTTCCACGTCCCCAAGCCGGGCGCGGCGCTGCGGCCGACTTCAGTGGATTGGGAGGGGATGGAGGCGAAGCCACCGAGTTTCGCGTGCCGCTGTGGAGTGCGGTGAATACGGATGTGATGTCGCTGCGCTTTGTACCGGGAATTTTGTTAGCGCAAAACAATGCTCCGGTTCTGGATGGCGCACGTGCGGAGGTGCGGAATTATTCGGCTGAGTTTCTGGCGGGATTTCAAAAGATGTACCTCTTTATGGTGGACCGGCGTGCGCGGTTGCTGGAGCGTGAGGGTCCGCTGGAGGCAATGTTTTCGGCGAGGGCTCGGGTGTTGCTGCGTAGCACTCGCGAATATGTTGCGATCCTGAATCGTTCGCTGCATCCGCGTTACTTGAGAGACGGCAAGCGGCGCGCGGAGATGCTGCGCGAGTGGGTGGGGCGCGATTCGCTGGGGTTGTCCGCGGACATCCTGGATCAAGAAGCGGCGGCGTTGGGCGATCTCAACATTCCGTATTTCAGCGCGGCGGTAGGCGAGACAACGTTGCGGGCGGAAGGAGGCGTTTCACTGGCAGATTATTTTCATATCGCGGGACGCGAAGTGGTGCTGGGGCGCTTGCGGGAGATGAGTGAGGCAAATCTCCAGCACTTGCTGGCTTCGCTCAAAAGCGTGCTGGCTTTATTGTCACTCGCGGTTTAATTTATTGACAGTGCCGCGGAAATACTGCTATAAAATGATCCTGCAAGGAGGCGGAAATGGCTGCCAAGACAAACGTCCAGCAATTGCAAAAGGCCGGGATCATTGCGGCGAAACATAACTTGACCGAGGGGGATCAGGCCAAGGTCAACGGTCTCACCGAAAATGAAGTGTCGGCGTTGATTAGCGCTAAGCAAAAGCTGGGCGACGCGCTGCTCAAGAAGACCGCCAAGGGCGGGAAGTTTCCGCATCCGGATAGCTTTAGTTATTAGTGCCGACCAACAGCCAGCGATTGCGGGGGAAGATCGAACTGGTGCGGCCCCGCTTGCGGCAGGCGGCGGGAGAAGTTTGGCATCATCCGCGGCTGGCGGAATTATTTCCGGAGTTGTTGGCGACGGTGCACTCGGTGATTCGCGCCACGGTGCCGACGCTCAAAACCGCTGAGGAATGCGCTCGGGCGCGGGCGGCGGAAGATCCAGTTTGCGCTGGGATGGTGGAGTATCTGGCGGCGCATGCGGTCGAGGAAAAAGATCACGACGAGTGGACTCTCGACGATCTGGAAATTTTGGGAGTGAAGCGCGAGGAGGTGTGGGCGCGGGTTCCTTCTCCGGCGGCGGCGGCGTTGGTGGGCGTGCAATATTACTGGATGCGTCACGTGCATCCGGTGGCGTATTTGAGTTATCAGGCGATCATGGAAAACCCGCCGTCGCCGGAATTTCTGGAGCAGGCGGTGGAGCGTACGGGATTGCCGCGCGAGGCTTTCGCGACGCAGTTTTTCCATGCGACTGTGGACCCGCATCATGTGGCGGATTTCGACCGGTTAGTGGATTCGTTGCCGCTGAACGAGTGGCACCATAGCGTTCTCGGCGTGAATGCTTTTCAGAGCGTGGAGTTGCTGGCGCAGGTGTATGACGATCTGCTGTACCGTTTTGAAACCAAAAATAGGGACGGAGCCTGATTATTGTTCCGATTCGGAATGCTCTTGAAATCTTAGAGTTGGGCGGGGTGTGCGGAGCGTGCCGCGGGCTTGGGGGCATAGTTTAGAACAGGTTGCCAGTTTGGAACAATAATCAGGCTCCGTCCCTATTTGTTAGAATGCGCGTGGGGAGTTATGGTCGACCGCCGAGTCCTGCACTACGAAGTTCACGAGAAGATCGGGGCCGGCGGGATGGGCGTGGTCCATAAGGCGCTCGACACCAAACTGCAGCGCATCGTCGCGCTGAAGTTTCTCTCGGGAGGGCTGGCGGCGGACCCGGCGCAGCGGCAGCGCTTCGTGCGCGAGGCCATGGCGGCGTCTTCCCTCGACCATCCCAATATCTGTACCATCTACGAGATTAACGAAGCTGAAGACGGGCAGTTGTTCCTGGCGATGGCTTATTATCCCGGCGAAACGCTCAGCCAGATGCTGCGCGGCGGGCCGCTGTCGCTGGAACGCACGCTCGATATCGCCATCCAGGTCGCTCGCGCTCTCGAGCGGGCTCATCAGCACGGAGTAACCCATCGCGATATCAAGCCGGCGAATATCATGATCACCAAGGGCATGGTGAAGGTGCTCGATTTCGGCTTGGCCAAACTCGCGGATGAGGCGGGATTGACGCGTGAAGGCGAGGCCATGGGAACCGTGCGCTACATGTCGCCGGAGCAGGCCACCGGCAAATATGTCGACCCGCGCACAGATATCTGGGCCGTGGGCGCGGTGTTTTATGAAATGCTGACGGGCGTGGCCCCGTTTGTGGGATCCACCAGCCAGGGCGTTTTGCACGCCATCCTCACGCAGGCGGTGACGCCGCTGGCTCCGCAGTTCACTAATGTGCCGCCGGAGGTTGATTGGGTGATCGCCAAGGCTTTGGCGAAGAACACTAAAGACCGCTACGCCCAGGTATCGGAAATGCTGGCGGATCTGGAGGCGATTCGCGAGCATCGCCAGCCGAGTTCGGCGTCAGGCAGCTCGGTTTCAAAACCGCTGGATGTCGCGGCCATGGCGGTGCTGCCGTTTGAGAATCTCAGCGGCGATAAGGAGAACGAATACTTCAGCGATGGCTTGACTGAAGAAGTGATCAACGCGTTGTCGCAGATTAAGGGTCTGCGCGTAGTTTCGCGGACGTCGTCATTCGAATTCAAGGGCAAGGCGCAGGACATTCGCAAAATCGGCGAGGTTTTGAAAGTGCAATCGCTGCTGGAGGGCAGCGTGCGCAGCATCGGGAACCGGCTGCGGGTCACGGCCCAGTTGACGGACGTGGCCACTGGCTATCATGTCTGGTCGCATCGCTACGATCGCGAGGTGAGCGATGTGTTCGAGATTCAGGATCAGATCAGCGCCGCCATCGTGGAAGCTTTGAAACTGGCGCTGCCGCTACGCGTGGAGCATTCGAACGTGAGCCATGCCGACACCAATATGGAAGCGTACCAAATGTATCTGAAGGGGCGTTTCTATTGGAATAAGAAGACTCCGGCGGGGCTGGAGAAGGCGCAAGAATTTTTTGAAAGTGCGTTGAAGGAGGATCCGGAGTGCGCGCTGGCGTATTCGGGTCTGGCTGATACTTACACGCTAATGGCTGGCTATGGGCTGGCGCCGCCACGCGAGATGTGGCCGAAGGCCAAGGCCGCCGCATTGAGGGCCATCGCGGCAAATCCGCAGCTACCCGAGCCGCATGCGGCGTTGGGTTCGGTCCTGACTTTTTACGACCGCAACTGGGCTGAGGCCGAGATGGAATTTCGTAAAGCGCTGGAGTTGCGGCCGCAGTTTGCGGAAGCGCATCTGCGATACGGGTTTTACTTCATGGCTACCGGACGGTTGGAACAGGCGCTGCGCCGGGCTCGCGCGGCACACCAACTGGATCCTCTTTCGGCATCGACGACGGCAGCGGAGACGATGGTGCTCACTTATATGGGGCGCTGCGAGGCCGCTATCCGCCGCTGCAAGGAAGCGTTGGAGATGCATCCTTACTTCATCGAACTACGTTACGTGCTGGGCATGGCTTACCAGCGGCTGGGCAAGTTCGAGGAGGCCATCGCGGCGTTTGAAGCGGGCGCGACGATCTCCGGACGTGAGCCGCTGTTCCTGTGCTGGCTGGGTGCGGCTTACGCCGAGGCCGGGCGGCGTGATCAGGCGCTGGCGATTTTGGAAGAGTTGAAGCAGCGAGAAAGCGAAGGCGGACCTCCACTGCATCTGCCGTTCGCGGTTATACATACTGCTCTGGGGCAAAAGGACGCCGCGTTTGAGCGGTTGTTCCAGGCGGCGGAAGCGTTCGATGGGTTGGTGTGCTACATCCAGATCGTTCCTACGTATGATTCGCTGCGCGACGATTCGCGTTATCTGGAGCTGCTGACGCGCTTAGGCATGACGCCGGTGGGCGAGCCGACGGCGACTTTGCATTTCAGCGAAGGCGCGCCGAGTTAAGCATCACAGGCGCTTGAGAATTTCGACGCCGTCGGGAGTTCCCAGGCCGGCGCAGGCGTTCCACCCGGGTTTGGCGCGATAACCTTTAACGGTTTTGGCGATGGCGTTGGTGCCTTCGGTCACGTACTTCACAATTCCTCTGCCGGCGTTCGCGTATAGGAAGGGATTTAGCCAACCTGCGTTTTTCTTCTTAGCTTGATTCAGGAGAGCCACTAGTCCTGCCATCAAGGGCGCTACGGCGCTGGTGCCGCCTTGCGGACCTGGAGCGCCGTGCACGCGCGAGAGATAACCTGTCGCGCTCATGGCGATGTCGGGGACTCCACGGCCGCGTTTGCCGGCTAGGGGCGACGGGAGTTTCACACGCTTTTGATACGCGGGCACGCGGCGGGTCTGGCTGATGCCGCCTCCGCTGGCCCAGCCTCCGGCGCTTAAGGGCGTGCCGTCATTCCAGACGATGTCGTTGCCGCGTTCGTCGATCTGGGTGCCGCCGCAGGCCAGCACCAGGTCGTCTACCGAGGGATGCGCCACGTGGATTTTGCGGTCCCAATCGGCGGCGTCCATCCCGGCGGTGCCGTGGTCGCCGGCGGAGGCGCATATGGTGATACCCAGCGCGGCGGCTTCCAGGAACACTTCGTGGAAGGCGGTGATGGTTTGCTGAGCGGAGGGGTCTTCGGGGGAACTCCAGCTGATGGAGATGACGCTAGGGTTGCGCTCGGCATCGTGGACAGCGGCGTTGACGGCGTCTAAAAAACCTGAGCCGCGGTGCGGGGCGAAATACACGGCTAGGCGCGCTTGCGGGGCGACGGCTCCGGCGACTTCGATGTCGAGCATCACTTCTCCATCTGCGAATTGTGGTTTGCGGCTGCCGCCGTGGTGCACGGAAACGGCGGCGACGTTGGGCGGCGCGATGCCGATCTTCCGGAAGTACGCGGCGAGATCGCTGTGTGTAAAGCCGCCGCCGAGTTCGATGATGCCGATGCATTGTCCGGAGCCGTCGAGCTTGGGGAAGTTGTAACGCTTCGCGAAGGCGGTGGCGGGTACCAGGTGCGATGCGGCGAGGGTGCGCGGACGGTAGGAGGCTTTGACGTTGGGGCGCGTGTCCAGGCCGAAGACTCCGGTGATGATGCCGCGGAATTCGCGCGGGATGGAGATGCTGCCGCTGCGTCCGCGATAGCGTCCGGTCGAATGCTCGAACATGCGGAGTTTAGCGGGAAACGCGCTGAGAATATCGCCTAGCTTTCCGGTGAGGGTCAGGGAGCGTTCAGCGGCGCTGCGATGGGAAACGGTCAGATCGTGGCGCTGCGCTAAATGTTCGACGGAGTCCAGGTCTTCGCGGCGCGCGCCGTGGCGGCGGGTGAGTTCGTCGCGAGTGAGATAAGTGCGCTTGGCTAGCGGGCGGGCGTAGAGTTTTTCTACGGTTGCTGTTAAAGCTGCGATAGCGTTCATGGGACGCAGGCGCACGGTGATATTCGTGATTTCGGTGGAATCGGCAGGTCCCGCGGCGCGCGCGTTCGCTAACGGCTTACGCTGGCTGCCGGGAAGGGTCACGAATCGAGTGATCGCCATCGCAAAGGAATATGATAATGTGGCAGGCGATTAGAAGGAGGGAACCTGAATGGCACGATCCCGCCGAGGTTTCTTGAAGGGCGCGGCTGCTGGCGCGGCGGTTGTGGTGGTGGCTCCGCAGCCGCTGGCGAAGGCGCAGGAAGCGGCTCCGCGCAATGCTACGGCACAGCCGAATGCGACTACGGTTGCGGCCGACACGGGGCGGCGTCCGGCTACGGTGGCATCACGAATCGTTGAGAATCCGGGGTCGGATTTCATGGTGGATGTGCTGAAGACCCTCGGCTTCGAGTATCTGGCGGCGAATCCGGGATCGACTTTCGAAGGGCTGCACGAATCGCTGATCAATTACGGCGATAACAAAATGCCGGAGTTTTTGACGTGCTGCCACGAGGAATCGGCGGTGGCGATGGCGCACGGCTACGCCAAGATCGAAGGCAAGCCGATGATCGCGATGATGCATGGGACCATCGGGATGCAGCATGCGTCGATGGCGATTTATAACGCCTATGTCGATCGCGTACCGATCTATATGGTCGCGGGCAATCACGCCGATGGAGCGGAGCGCAGTCCGGGCGTGGCGTCGCTGCATAGCGCGCAGGATATCGGGGCGCTGGTTCGTGATTACGTGAAGTGGGACGATCAGCCATATTCGCTGGGGCATTTCGCGGAGTCGGCAGTGCGGGCTTATAACATCGCGATGACGCCGCCGATGGCTCCGGTGCTGATTGTGGCGAATTACGAGTTGCAGGCGCATCCCAATTTACAAGGCGATTTGCGGATTCCGAAGCTGAGCCGGACGACTCCGCCGCAAGGGGATTCGGGCGCGGTGGCGGAGGCCGCGCAGATGCTGGTGGCGGCGGAGCGTCCGCTTATCATCACGGAACGGACGTCGCGTACGCCGCACGGGATGAAGCTGATGATCGATCTGGCGGAGACGCTGCAGGCCCCGGTGAGCAATCTGGAGCGCATGGATTTTCCGAATCGCCATCCGCTGGCGGGCACGGGCGGGGCGGGTTATCAAGCGGATGTGGTGCTGAACCTCGAAGTGAACGATGTTTCAAATTCGGCGCGGGCGGCGCGGGCGCGCGGAGCGAAGACCATCAGCATTACGTCGTTGAACTTGTCGCACAAGAGCAACATTCAGGAGTTCGGGCATTATCCGGAAGTGGATTTGAATATCGGCGCGGATGCCGAGGCCACGCTGCCGGCGCTGATCGAGGCTTGTAAGAAATTGATCACGGCGGATCGGCGACGGGCGCTTGACGAACGCGGCGCGAAGCTCGCGGAAGCGCATAAGCAGGCTCGGGCGCGCGATATTGAAATGGCCGCGGTGGGCTGGGATGCGAGTCCGGTGAGTCTGGCGCGGTTATGCGCGGAGCTGTGGCCGCTGATCAAGAACGAAGACTGGTCTCTGGTGTCGTGGCAGGGATTCATCAGCCAATGGCCGCGGCGGTTGTGGACGTTCGACAAACATTATCAATATATCGGCGGGCAAGGCGCGGGCGGCATGGGGTATGGCGCACCGGCGGCGGTGGGGGCGGCGCTGGCTAACAAGAAGCACGGGCGATTGAGTGTTTCGATCCAGACGGACGGCGACTTGAACTACGCTCCGGGAGTGCTGTGGACGGCGGCGCATCATCAAATTCCGTTGTTGACGATCATGCACAATAACCGCGGATACCATCAGGAAGTGATGTTCATCGAGCAGCAGGCGAGCATCCGCAACCGCGGTGCGGATCGCGCTCACATCGGGACTAAGCTTTGGAATCCCAATATTGATTACGCGAAGATGGCGCAGGCTTATGGGCAGTACGCAGAGGGGCCGATTACCGATCCGAAGGATCTGGCGCCGGCGTTCCAGCGTGCGATTGCGGTGGTGAAGAAGGGCGAGCCGGCGCTGATCGATGTGGTTACGCAGCCGCGTTAGGAGGCGACTTGTGGTCAAGTTTTTCTTACTTGTGTTGCTTGCGGCTACCGTGAACGCGCAGGGGAACGCCGCGCACGGGAAAGAACTGTTCCTCAAATATTCCTGTTATGCGTGCCATGGGTTCTCGGGGCAGAACGGGCCCGGGGCGCGGCTGGTGCCGATGAAGATTGCGCAGGCTGGGTTCATCGCGTACGTGCGAAATCCGCCGCGTCCGAATCAAATGCCATCGTATTCGGCTAAGGCGGTGCCGGATGGCGACATGGCCGACATTTATTCGTACCTGAAGACGCTGCCGGATTCGGCGCCGTCCGCTAAGAGTGTTCCTCTGTTGAATCAGATTCTCACCACCCCTTGACGCTTTAGAAGTATTCGGAGTAGATTAACTTCCGGGAGATTTAAACATGAAAATTCGATCGATGATTTTGCCTGCTGGGGTTTTGCTCGCGTTGGCCGCTGCGCCGGCGTTCGCGCATCATTCGTTTGCGGCCGAGTATGACTCGAACAAGCCGGTGACTTTGACGGGCACTGTCACGAAGATGGAATGGCAGAATCCGCACGCGCGCTTTTACGTGGACGTGAAAGACGAAGGCGGCAAGGTTACGAATTGGGAATTCGAACTTGGCAGTCCGAATGGGCTGATGCGCAAAGGGTGGACGCGCAATTCGCTCAAAGAGGGCGACAAGATTACGGTCGACGGCTACCTGGCTAAGGACGGCGCGCATCTGGCGAACGCTCGTACGGTGGCACTCGCCGATGGGCGCAAAGTATTTGCCGGAGCAGCCGACGACGGCGGCCCCAGCAAATAGGCGCGACTTGGTACTTAGGGTTTGCCGAACTTCGCGGGGTCAATCGGCACGTTGATTTTCACGTCGCTGAGTTGGAAGGAATCTCTGCCATCCAACCAGGAGAACGTGTATTTGAACGGGAACTTGATGCCGTTGACGTCGCGATAATCGGAGTAGTCAATCTGCGTGGGAACGCGGCCGATGGGGGACGCGCTGTAGCGCACTAAGCGCACCAGCAGTCCGGTCTTGGTATCGAAGTAGAGGGTCGCGAGAAGACCGCGCGGGCCGCTGCCTTGCACCACTTGCACCTCTTTATCGCCAATGCTGTCGAGGGAGCCGGAGCGCCAGTTATTAAGCGCCGTCTTGATCTGGCCAGGGAACGACAGCAGCGCGTCAAGCCTGGCGCCATCGAGTTCGCTGCCGGTAAGGTCGTATTCGGGGAACAGGCCGCGCGGTGATTTGATCCAGCCGTTGGTGCCGTTGTAGGCGCGGGTGCTGTCGCCACGCTCCGGGTGATCCTTGAACGCGATCAGCGTGGTGTGTTGGTCGGGGGACTTCGCAAAAATCTGGAACGAACCCCCGCCGCCGAGGCCTTCGTAGCCTAAGCTGCTGCCGGTGGCGATATAACTAGTGAGGCCAGCCAGACGCTGGGCGCCGCCGACGGCTTGAATATATTTGTCGAGAACCTGAGTGGCGGAGGGCACGCCTTCGCCGGGGACGACGATGTCATTGCGCTCGTCGTTCGGAGTGCCGTAGAGCGCATCGAGACCGATGGTCGTCGAGGGCATGAAGCGGCCATGGTGGCAGGTCCAGCAAGTCACCATTTGGACGCCGGCAAAGTTGGTTTTGTTGATGACGGCGACCATCTCCACCATTTTGCGCGCGGTTTTCTTTTTGGGCGTGTCGAATTCCCAATTCACTTTGTCGGTGCCGGCGGCGATGTGGCAATCGGCGCAGTCGTAGCCGAGAGCGGCCGACATCACGCCCATGGCGCCCAGGAAATCGCTCACTGTCAGGCCTTTGAGCGTGCTGGTGTTGACGTTCTTAAAAGCTTCGCCCGCGGTCTGCGTTTTGGGTGCGGCTGTCGGAGCGGGGGCTTGGGCCCAAGCGACGGCTCCTGCGGCGACTGCCAGTATCAGCCGGCTCGACCAGAGTTTCATGGTGATTCTCTCCTCAATTCTCGTTGGCATTTTGGCCGTCATTCAGTATAGTCTACTGTTTCCCAAGGTGGACGCTGTCCTTTTCGTTTTCATTGCAGAAGCTTTCGAAGATGTCGGCGTCGGCCAGCAGATCGTGGGGGATTTTGAGTGTAAACGGTTTGCTGTACATTTTGGGATCGTCGAAAGTCATTTCGATGTCCAGGTGTCCGAAGTCGCGGCGGTGGAAGCGTTCGGTGATGCGCAGGGATTCGCTGTGCGGGTGGCCCATCAAATCCAAACTGGTTTTATCGTTGAAACCAGCGGTCTCGACGACGAATACATCGCGCTCCCAGTGGCCGACGGAGTAGCCCAGGTAAGCCGGAAAGTCGAATTCCTTGGGTAGCGTGCGGCCGTCAGTGTAGATCTGACGGTGCAGGTTATCGACTTCGTATAAGATCATGGTCAGGCGCGGGGCTTGCACGATTTTAATGGGTTCGGAGAGAAGGCCGGCTAGCGGGATGCCGGCGATATCGCTGCAAACCGCGGCTGGGTTATCGTTGGCGGCGCGCTGGCGCATGAGGGACGCGGCCTCCGGGCGCAGCGGCGATTCACCGGGCTTAAAATCGATCAGGATATTGAAGGCGTATTTGTGCTGGGTGCCGATTTCCATGCCGGGCGCGCTCACTTTGATGGCGTCATCCAGAAAGTCTCCGAAGAGGCGCTTCACTTCGGCGACGGTGGTGATCTCATGCATCCACACGCCGGAGAGATCCGGCTTACCGGCTATGCGCGGCGCTGGAGCGGACAGGTTCGGTTTGCCGTCATGGGTGCGGGGCGTCCCAGGAGTGGGGAAGTGCAACCATTGCGCGTCGGCGGCAATGGCCAGGATCGCGAGCAGGATCAGGAGGCTCGGCTTGCGCATCTTCGAACAATGCTAACAGGAGGAAGTGTGGTTCTGCGGGCTGCTGCGGCCGGGGACCGTTTAGCGGGATTTTGTGATACCGTAGTCAAAAGCGTGGAGGCAATACCATGAAAAATAGAATCCTGTCCGTTCTGGCGGTTGGCGGCGCGTTGATGATTCCCGCGGTGCCGCTGCTGGCCCATCATTCGTTCGCGGCTGAATATGACTCGAACAAGCCGGTGACCTTGACGGGCACCGTCACCAAGATGGAGTGGCAGAATCCGCACGCGCGCTTTTACGTCGACGTAAAAGACGAGGGCGGCAAAGTCACTAACTGGGAATTCGAACTCGGCAGCCCCAACGGTTTGATGCGCAAAGGCTGGACGCGCAATTCGCTCAAAGAGGGCGATAAAATCACCGTCGATGGCTACCTGGCCAAGGACGGCGCTCATCTGGCAAACGCGCGCACGGTGGCGCTGGCCGATGGACGCAAAGTATTCGCCGGCGCGGCTGACGACGGCGGCCCCAGCAAATAAATAATTCGCCCGCGCGCAAGGGAGACTCTCGCCATGAAGCTAGGGATGCGTGTGCTCGTCATAAGTGTGCTTTTCGCCGCCGCTGCCGCGGCGCAGCCCACGCCGCGTTTGGCGGATGGCAAAGTGGACTTCGGCGGCAAGGGTGTGTGGGCTCCGATCTGGGTGCTGGACTGGGCGAATCCAAAGTACGTGGATAAAGCCGTGGAGATTCCTTTCACCCCGGCGGCGCTGGCCAAGTTCCAGGAACGGCGGGCGAATAACTCCAAGGACGACCCGGAAGGGTATTGTCTGCCTCCGGGAGTGCCGCGCTACACAGGGACGCCGTATCCCTTCCAGTTGATTCAGCTTCCGGATCGCGTGGTGATTCTGTATGAAGGCGCGTCGCATATGTACCGGACGGTCTTTATGGACGGGCGCAAGCACACCGCTGAAGAGAAGTTGAATCCGACATGGCTGGGCGAATCGATTGGCTGGTGGGAAGGCAACGACACGCTGGTGGTGGATTCGGTGGGCTTCAACGGGCGCACCTGGCTGGACTATGTGGGCCACCCGGCTACCGAGAAGCTGCACGTGATCGAAAAATTCCGGCGGCCGGATTTCAATACGCTCAGCTACGAAGCCACTATCGACGATCCGGGCGCTTACACCAAGCCCTGGACCACCAGTTTCAAGGTTCCGTTCAAGGCAGGATGGGACCTGCTGGAATACGTTTGCCTGGAGAACAATAAGGACCTGGTTCATCTGGGCACAAACGAACCGAAATAATCCGCGGGACAATTTAAGGAAGAATATGAGTGTGGAAACAGTGCAAGCGGGAGTGTCTGCGGCGGCGTGGGAAGCGTTACAAGGGGCATACGATCTGCAGGTGCACGTGGCGCCGGATGTGATCGAGCGGCGCATCGACGATCTGGATCTGGCGAAGGAATTTTTGGCGCACGGGCTGAAGGGGTTTGTGCTGAAGTCGCACTACTTCCCGACGGCGGAGCGTGCCAGCGTCGTCACCAAAGCCGTTCCGGGCATTCGGGCGTTCGGCGCGATTGCGCTGAATCATAGTGTGGGCGGGCTGAATCCGGTGGCGGTGGAGCTGGCAGGGCGGTCCGGCACGAAGATCGTTTGGATGCCGACTGTCGATGCGGCGAACGAAACGGCGGGGCGGCCGGATGGGACCAAAGCCAAGCTGCCGTTCTGGGCGAAGATTCAGTTGGAGCTGGCGGCGACGGGGATCAATCCGCCTCCGATGACGGTGATCGATGCGGACGGGAACTGTTCGGCTGCGGCGCGGACGGTGCTGGAGCTGATCAAGAAGTACGACATGATCTTGGCGACTGGGCATTTGGGGCGCAAGGAGATCTTTGCGCTGGTCAAGACGGCGAAAGAGATTGGGCTGCGCAAGGTGGTGGTGACTCATGCCGAGTTTCCTTCGCAGAGTCTGACTGCTCAGGAGCAGTTCGAGCTGGCTGAGTTGGGCGCAGTGATCGAGCATTGTTTCACTACCATGCATACGGGTAAGTCGTCGTGGGAGGGAATGTTCGAGGCTACGCGCAAGACTGGCGTGAAACGCACTTTCCTTTCGACGGACTTGGGGCAGACGATTAATCCGCCGGTGGCCGAGGGCTTCGCGATGTTCGCGCAGAAGATGCTCGACGCGGGATTCAGTGTGAGCGACATTCGCCACATGGCGGCGACGATCCCGGCATCGCTGGTGGAATAGACTTCATGGCAGATCAAAAAAACATTTTGGTGTTCAGCGCGCATGCGGCTGACTTTGTGTGGCGGGCGGGCGGCGCGATTGCGCTGTACTCGTCGCGCGGGTATCGCGTGCGCATCCTGTGCCTGTCGTTTGGCGAGCGCGGCGAGAGCCAGGGCGCCTGGAAGCAAGCGGGGATGACGATCGAGAAGGTGAAAGAGATCCGGCGCGCGGAGTCGACGCGGGCGGCGGGGATTTTGGGGGCTGAGATTCGGTTCTTCGACTCGGGCGATTATCCGATCGTCACGACGCAGGAGACCATTCAGGCGATCGTGGAGGAATATCGCGAGCTGCAGCCGGAGTTTGTGTTGACGCATTCGTTCAAGGATCCTTATAATCCGGATCACGAAACGGCGAATCGGGTGTCGCTCGAGACGCGGGTCTATTCGCAGGCGCTGGGTTATCCGGCCAAGGGGAAGCCGCTGAACGCGCCTCCGGTGTTTATCTTCGAACCGCATCAGCCGGAGCAGTGCGAGTTTCTGCCGCAGGTGCTGCTGGATGTGACTGCGGTGTGGGAGACCAAGCACAAATCCATGGAATCGATGGAAGCGCAGGGGCATTTGTGGCAGTATTATACGGACCTGGGGAAGCGGCGCGGGACGCAGGCGGTGCGCAACGGCGGCCCCAAGGACATTAAGTATGCAGAGGCTTTCCAGCGCGTGTATCCGTGGGTGACTTCCGAATTGTCATGAGCCACAAGGTTGTCCGCAACTTCAAGCGTCCGGATCCGGAAGTGGTGCGTGCGTTGGGCGAATTAGGCGTCGCCACCGTGCATGAAGCGCAGGGGCGGACGGGGCTGATGAAATCTTATATGCGTCCAATTTATCCTTCGGCGCGGGCGGCGGGGACGGCGGTTACGATTTCTTCGCAGCCGGGCGACAATTTGATGATTCACGCGGCGATGGAAGTTTGCAAGCGCGGTGACATCCTGGTGGTGAGTACGACTTCGGAATCGACGGACGGCATGTTCGGCGAATTGCTGGGGGTGTCATGCGAGGCGCATGGCGTGGTGGGGTTGATCACGGACGCCGGGGTGCGCGATACCGCCGAGTTGACGGCAATGGATTTTCCGGTATGGGCGCGGGCGATTTCGGCGCAGGGAACGGTCAAGTCGACGGCGGGATCGGTGAACGTGCCGGTGGTTTGCGCGGGGATGAATGTCAATCCGGGAGATGTGGTGGTGGCGGACGCGGATGGCGTCGTAGTGGTGCCGCGCGCACAGGCCGCTGCCGTGGCACAGGCGGGGCGGGATCGCATCGACAAAGAAGCGAAGACGCGCGAACGGCTGCGCAACGGCGAATTGGGCGTCGATTTCTACGGGCTGCGCGAGAAGTTAAAGCAGCTTGGTGTCAACTACGTTGACGAGGAGTAAAAATCATGGGGCAGATTGTGTTCGCAGCGGCCACGGTGCACGCGCCGCAGCTTTTTGTCTATCCGCCGAGCGAAGATCCTAAGCAACTGGATGCGGACATTGCGGCGATGCGCCGTCTGGGCACGCTGCTCGATGAGACTAAGCCAGATCTGGCGATCGTGATCGGCAGCGATCACCTGGAAACTTTTTTCCTGCATGCAGTGCCGACGTTCGCGATCGTCGGCGGGCTGCATTCAAAGGCGGCCTTTGCGCGCAAGACTTATGCGCTGCCGATTCATCCGTTCGCCGAAGAATTGCTGGACAAGCTGGTGCTGGACGGCTTCGATATGTGTTTTTCGCAGGACGCGGAGCTGGGGCATTCCTTCGCGGCGGTCTACGAGTGGGTGATCGAGGGCCGCAAGATTCCGGTGCTTCCCATTTTCGTCAATACTTATTTGCCGCCGCTGCCGACGGCCCGGCGTTGCGCGCAGTTGGGTGCGGCGATCAAGGACATTGTCGAGACAACCAAGCTGAAGGTGGCGGTGATTGCCAGCGGCGGGATGTCGCATTATCCGGGGGCGTGGAAATATCCGCAGCCGGATTTCGATTTCGACTGGTGGGCGATTGCGCACATGGAACGCGGCAATCATGAGGCGCTTCTGAATCTCACCAATGAGCAGTTGGATGAAGTGGGCAACACCGAGATGCTGCCCTGGATGATGCTGTTCGGTGCTATCGGGAAGCAGCCCGGAGAGCTGATCACTTATCAACCCACCTGGCATCACGGGCACGCGGTGATGAGTTTTATTCCGAATAAGAAAAATTCGCCGACTACGCCGGAGCCGGCGCCTACGTGGACTTTTTCGGGGAAGACCGGATATCAGTTCTATACGCATCCGGACCCCAACGACTATCCGCTTAACAAGGTGCTGTACGACTTGCGCTTCTCGGGCGATTTGCGGCGCAAGCTGTTCGCTGACACGCAGGCAGTGGCGAAGGAATATGGGTTGAGTCCCAAGCAGGCAGTGGCGCTCGAGACCATGAAGGACGAGAGCATCGACGCGGTGCGGTCTCTGAAGCCGCATCCGCTGGTAGACGCGGGGGCGCATCCGCTGGGGATGTGGATGTCGCTGATCGTGGTGCAGGCAGAGCAGCGGCGGATGCGGGCGGAGCAGGAGAAGCGATAGACATGAAGATCTGCGTGGCGGGACAGGGGGCTTTCGGCATCAAGCATCTGGAGGCGCTGTCAAAGATTGATGGCATCGAAGTGGTGTCGCTGGCGGGCGGGAATCCAGGCGCTACCGAAGAGGTCGCGAAGCAGTTCGGCATTCCGCATTGGACGACGGATCTGGCGCAGAGTCTGGCGCAACCGGGCGTGGCGGCGGCGATTCTGACCACTCCAACGCATCTGCATGCGGACCAGGCGGAGCAGTGCATGCGCGCAGGCAAGCACGTGATGGTGGAAATCCCGATGGCGGATTCGCTGGCGGACTCCGAGCGCGTAGTCCGGGTGCAAAAAGAAACGGGCGTGGTGGCGATGGCGGGGCATACGCGGCGCTTTAATCCTAGCCATCAGTGGATTCACAAGCGCATTAAAGCCGGCGATCTGAAGATCCAGCAGATGAACGTGCAGACTTATTTTTTCCGGCGCACAAATATGAATGCGGCCGGGAAGCCGCGCAGTTGGACGGATCATTTGCTGTGGCATCATGCATGCCACACCGTCGATCTGTTCCAGTATCAAACTGGAGAAACGGCTTCGCTGGCGCAGGCGGTCGAGGGGCCGATGCATCCTCAATTGGGGATCGCGATGGATATGGGCATCATTCTAAAGGTTCCATCGGGGGCGGTCTGCACGCTCTCGCTCTCGTTCAATAATAAAGGTCCGCAGGGGACGTTCTTCCGTTACATTTGCGACAACGGAACCTATGTCGCGCATTACGACGATCTGGTGGATGGAGAGCAGAAGCAAGTGGACCTCTCCAAAGTGGATGTTTCGATGAACGGCATTGAGTTGCAGGACCGTGAGTTTTTCGCCGCGATCAAGGAAGGCCGCGAGCCCAATGCGAGCGTCGCGCAGTGCTTGTCCGCGATGCGAACTCTCGACCGACTGGAAAAGAGCATGCAGAGCGCCCAGGGGGAGCGGGCATGAACTAATATAGGCAGACGTGACTACCGCGACCACGAGCGTCGGGACCGTTCCCAAGACCGGGCTGAAGTGGGCTTGGCTTGCGCTGGCTATCGTGGCTGGAGTAGTCATCGCGCTGCTGCCGCCGATCGAAGGGCTATCGCACCGGGCGCAATTGGTGCTGGCGATCACGGTGTTTACTGCAACGCTTTGGGCCTTCCAGGTGATGAACAACGGAGTGGCTTCCGTCATGATGATGGGGCTGCTGATCGTGGCCGGGGTGCGTCCGCCGCTGGCGCTGAGCGGGTTTGGCGGGCCGCCGTTTTGGGTCCTGGTCACGGTTCTCTTCTACGGCTTCGCTATGAAGAAGACGGGGCTGGCGGAGCGGCTCTCTTACTACATTCTTTCGCTGTTCCCTGGCACTTACTCGGGTATTCTGAGCGCGTTCTTCGTGATTGGTTTTGTACTCGCACTGGGGATTCCTTCGATGACGGTGCGCACGGCGATCATGGTGCCAATTGCGTGGGCGCTGGTGCAGTCGCTGGGGCTGGCGAATCGTAGCCGCGGGGCGGCGCTGATTGTCCTGACTACTGTCGAAATGGCGGTCGTTCCGGGGCTGGCGTTCTTATACGGGTCGCTCGACGGGCCGATTGTGGCGGCGGCGTTCGACGCGAAACATTTGCCGTTGACTTGGCTCGGCTATGCGCAGGTGATCACGTTTCCGACGCTGCTGCTGTGCATTCTGATCCTCATCGGAAATCAATTCGTCCTGCGGCCGGAGGAGCCGCTGGCCGCTTCGCCGGCGTTCGCGCGCGACCGTCTGAAGGCACTGGGCAGTTTCAAGCGGCCGGAGTTGATCACGGCAATTGTCGTGGTGCTCTCGATCGTTTTTTGGACGACCGATCGTTATCATCACCTGCCCTCATTCGTCGTGGGCACCTTCGCCATGGCGGTGTTTGCGCTGGCGGGGATTTTGCGAGACGAGGATATTGGCACGGCGGTGTCGTGGTCGCTGTTGCTGTATTTGGGCGGCGTTTTCGGACTGGCGAATGTGATTCAAGACACTAAGGTCACCGATTGGGTGGCGGGATTCTTTGTGCCGGTGGCGCGGCAACTCACCTCCAACCTGGTGTTCCTGTCGATCGTTCTGGCGGTCGCGATGTTTTTATTGCGTTTTCTCGATCCCTCCAGTTTCATTGCGATTTCGGTGTTGTTTCTATCGGTGGTAGAAGTGACAAACGCCGCCGGGATTCCGCCGTTGGTGGTGATGGCTCCGATCCTGATCGCGTCAGTGCCGTTCTGGATGACGTACCAGAATTTCTGGCTGGCGATGGGCGAGGGGCTTACGGGCAACATGGCTTTCAGTCCGGGGCAGCGGGTGCGATTGGCGAATACTTATGCGATCCTCATGCTGATCACGACCGCGGTGGCGGTGGGGTATTGGAAATTTATTGGGATTTTGAAATGATCCGGGTCCTGACGATGAGCATGGTTATTCTTGCGGCGCCGCTTATGGCGCATCACTCGTTCGCGGCGGAGTACGACGAGAAGAAAGCGGTCACGCTGAAAGGCGTGGTGACGAAAGTCGAATGGGCGAATCCGCATGCCCGCTTTTACGTGGACGTGAAGGACGACAAGGGCAACGTCACGAATTGGAACCTGGAACTCGCTAGCCCGAACGTTCTGGTACGCAACGGCTGGAAAAGGAATTCCTTGCAGGTAGGGGATGCGGTAGAGGTCAGCGGGTCACAGGCAAAAGACGGATCGAATATGGCGAACGCGCGCGCGGTCACTCTATCGGACGGGCGCAAGGTGTTCGCGGGATCGTCGGGCGATGGCGGTCCGCAGCCTTAAAAGGAGAACTGACGTGAGAACATTTCGCGTGATTGTCCTGCTGTCGATGTTTTCGGCGGCGTTGCTGCCGGGACAAAATTCACCAACGGCCGTTACATCTCCGGCGGGGGCGGGGGCGGTTGCGAGCACGGTGCCGAAACTTCCTCCTACGCCGGCGCCGCGGCTGCCTGACGGCAAGCCGGACCTGTCGGGGATCTGGTTTGGCGGCGGACCCGTGGGCGATCTGGAGCTGGGACTAGCCAAGGGCGAGACGATTCCGATGTTGCCGTCGGCCAAAAAAATCATGGAGGCGCGGCAGTCGAAGGACGACCCGGAGGCCAACTGCTTGCCCGCCGGCATACCGCGCTCGGCGCCCTATCCGTGGACTTTCGCGGCGGCTCCGGGGCGCCTGTATATTCTGTTCGAGGGCAACATTCATAGTTACCGGCAGATTTTCATGGACGGGCGCGCGCATCCGGCCGATCCGAATCCGACTTGGTATGGGCACTCCGTCGGCCACTGGGAGGGCGACACGCTGGTGGTCGACACCGTTGGGTTCAACGATAAATTCTGGTTCGATTTTCGCGGGCATCCGCATACCGAGAGGCTGCATACCACCGAACGCTACACGCGCAAAGATTTCGGGACGCTGGTGAACGAGATCACCATCGACGATCCGGGCGCGTATTCTAAGCCGTTTAAAGTGACGTTTAACGCGCGCCTGATGCCGCAGGGCGAAATTATGGAGTACATTTGCCAGGAAAATAACCAGGACGTGTCGCACATTAAGGGACCGGCTGGGACTCCGTAGTGGATTGGAAAACACCCATCTGGCAGCAGTTCGGCGCCGCCATCGACATGCTTGAGAATGCGATGCGGGCTTGTCCGGAAGACGTGTGGCCGGAGTGCTGGTACATCGCTTATCACACGCTGTTCTTCCTGGACTTTTATTTGTCAGAATCGGCTGAGGGCTTCGCGCCGCCCTCCCCGTTTACGCTCGAGGAGTTGGACCCGGCCGGGATTCTTCCGGAGCGGCCGTTCACGAAAGAGGAACTGCTCGGGTACCTGGAACATGGGCGCAGGAAGTGCCGGGCGACGATTGAAGCTATGACGGAAGCAGCGGCAGGTGAGCGTTGCGGGTTCGAGCGGCCTGACGTCACTCGAGTGGAATTACAGCTCTACAGCATGCGCCATGTACAGCACCACACGGGGCAACTAAACCTGATTCTGCGGCAGCGCATCGATTCTGCGCCGCGCTGGGTAGTGAAGGCTAGCCCCATACTTCGTTAGCCGTCTCAACGACCAGCCTGAGCTTGGCCCACTGCTCTTCTTCGGCCAGCAGGTTGCCCTCCTCAGTGCTGGCGAACCCGCATTGGCCGCTGAGACAGAGCTGATCGAGGTCGATAAACTTCGAAGCTTCGTCGATGCGGCGCTTCAATTCATCTTTGGTCTCGAGCTTGCCGGTCTTGGTGGTCACCAGGCCGAGCACTACTTGCTTGTTTTTCGGAACCAAGCGTAGGGGCTCGAAGCTGCCGGCGCGGTCGCTGTCCCATTCCATGAAATAGGCATCGATGTTGATCTTGTGGAACAGCACTTCAGCTACCGGCTCGTAACCGCCTTGCGCGATCCACATGGATTTGTAATTGCCGCGACAGAGGTGCATGGTCATGCGCATGCCTTCGGGACGTCCAGAGATCGCGGCGTTGATCATGTCGGCGTAAATGTCGGGGAGCTTGTCGGGATTGTCGCCGCGGTCGCGCAGCATCTGGCGCTGATCGGTGTCGCACAGGTAGGTGAAGTTGACTTCGTCGAGCTGCAAATATTTGCAGCCGGCTGCGCCGAATGCGGCTACCGCTTTTTTGTACGCTTGGCCCAGGTCGTGATAGAACTCGTCGATCACCGGGTAGACTTGCTCGGTCACGGCGTTGCGGCCGCCGCGGTAATGCAACACGCTCGGCGACGGAATGGTCATTTTCGGCGTGCGAGTAGTGTTGGCCTGCAGAAATTTGAAGTGATCGATGAACGGGTGATCGATGAAATCCAGCTTGCCGGTCACGCGCAGTCCTTTGGCCTTGGTTTTGCCTTCCTGAAAGGTGATGCCCTGCTCGGCGTCATAACCTTCGACGCCTTTCAGCTTTTCGAGGAAATCCAGGTGCCAGAAAGAACGGCGAAATTCGCCATCCGTAATTCCGAGGAGTCCGACTGCTTCTTCTTTGGCGATCAGATCTTTGATGCAGCGGTCTTCTATGGCCTTAAGTTCTTCGGCCGTAATGGCGCCTTTTTCCCGTTTGGCGCGGGCTTCTTTCAATTCTTGAGGACGAAGCAAACTGCCGACTTGATCGGCACGAAAGGGGGGCAGACTACGTAGCATTCCGGATGGTTATGGTAACACGAGAGGGCGCATGAACCGCAATCTTTTACGTCAAAACAGCGTCAAAAGCCTGATCGTTGATACAATACTAGTGAGTCTGATAGCCTTGTGGCGGCGATTCGCGAGCAGAACATGGGCAAAATCCAATTCATTTTAAACGGGAAACCAACCAGCGGGACTTATGAGCCGGGGATGACGTTCCTCGATCTGTTGCGCGAGGACAACGGCATCACTTCGGCCAAAAACGGCTGCGCTCCGGAAGGCGCGTGCGGATGTTGTGCGGTGCTGGTGGACGGGCAACCGGTGCTGGCGTGTTTGCGCCAGCCGCAACATATGGAGGGGCGTGAAGTTGTCACGCTCGAAGGCGTCCCCGAGGAGATGCGCAATCTGCTGGGCGAGTCCTTCGTCAGCGAAGGCGCGGTGCAATGCGGGTTCTGTATCCCGGGTATCGTAGTGCGGGCATCGTCGTTGATCAAGAGCGGACGGGCTACGGATCGCGAGGCGGTGGCCAAGGCGCTCGACGGCCATCTGTGCCGCTGCACGGGCTACGCGCGCATTCTGGACGCCGTGCAAACGGCCGGCGAGGCCTGGGGCAAGGTCAACGGGAACAAGGGTAGAGGGCTGGTTCCAAAAGAGCCGCGGCGGCATTTCTATTTTGGCGAGCAGTACGGGCGGACTCGCGCTACGTCGACCAAAGAGAACGGCATCGGGCAATCTCCTTCACGCTACTACGGAATCGAGCAGGCGATGGGAGACAGGCCCTTCGTCGACGACATGCGCGTGCCGGGGATGCTGCATGGGGCTCCGGTAATGAGCGAGCATCCGCGGGCCAAAGTTCTGGCGATCCATACGGAAGAGGCGCTGGCGATGCCGGGTGTCGTCAGGATTCTGGGAGCAGCGGACGTGCCGGGGCAGCGGGGCACCGGTTTGACCATCCCCGATTTGCCGATCTTTGTTGCGGTGGGCGAAACCACTTGTTGCGTCGGCGATATTTTTGTCTTGGTGGTGGCCGACACGGCGTTCCACGCGCGCGCGGCGGCGGACAAGGTGCGCGTCGACTATGAAGTTTACGAGCCGGTGACGGACCCCTTCGCGGCGCTGGAACCGGGCGCGCCGCAAGTACACGCGCCGGGCAATCTGCACGTGCATCCGAATCTGCTTGACACTACGGCTTTCTCGCGCGGGAATGTGGATGACGCGTTTGCTTCGGCGGCGCATGTCATCGACCAGGTGTTCTCGACGCAGCCCATCGAACCGGCATTTCTCGAACCGGAAGCGTGTCTGGCGCTGCCGCAGGGCAAAGGCGTCAAGGTCTGGACGCAGAGCCAGGGATCGATCTTCGACCAGAAGCAGATCGCTGCGACGCTAAAGCTGCCGCTCGACGATGTGGAGATTGCGCTAGCGGCCAGCGGCGGGGCTTTTGGCGCTAAAGAGGAGTTGTCGATTCAAGCGCAGACGGCGGTGGCGGCATTCTTGATGGGACGGCCGGTCAAGACGGTGCTCACGCGCAAGCAATCGACGCAGTTGCACCCGAAACGGCATCCGATGGTGATGCATTACAAGGTCGCTGCCGATGCTGAGGGCCATCTGCTGGCGGTGCGCGCACGTATCGTGGGCGACACCGGTGGTTACGCAGGGACGGGTGGCAAATGCCTGCTGCGTGCGGCGTGCCACGCCTGCGGGCCGTATCGCGTGCCCAGCGTGGACATCGAATCAAAGGCGGTCTTCACCAACAATCCCACCAGCGGAGCGATGCGCGGGTTTGGCACCAATCAAGCGCACTTCGCGATGGAAGGAATCATGGACATGCTGGCGGAGAGGGTCGGCGTGGATGGCTATGATATCCGCGAGAGGAATGTCCTGCTTCCGGGCGACGCTTTTGGAACCGGACAAATCATGCGCGAGAGCTGCGGGATTCTGGAGACCCTCGAAGCTGTAAAAGATATTTACAAGAGTGCGAAGTACGCCGGGATCGGCTGCGGGATCAAGAGCACCGGTATCGGCAACGGCACCATCGATAGCGGACACGCTGCCATTCGCGTGCTCGAAGGCGGGCGGCTGGAGATTCTCACGGGCTACACGGAGATGGGCCAGGGTCTGTTCACTACGATTCGCCAGGCGGTGTGCGAAGAGACGGGCCTGTCGCCGGAGATCATGACGGTTCGTTGGGATAAAGATCTGGGTAACAAGTGCGGTGAGACTTGGGCTTCGCGCGGGACTACGCTGAGTTGCGCGGCGTCACAGCAGGCAGCTCAGAAATTGGTCGAGGACCTGAAACAATCTGCGCTCGAACAATTGGCGGGGCGCGAATACTTGGGTGACTATGTTTGTAATTTCACTACCAAGCCGGGGACTCCGGAGGCTGTCGACAATCCGACTACTCACTTGACCTTCAGCTATGCCACGCAGGTCGTTATTCTCGGCGAAGACGGCCGCATGGAGCGCGTCATCGCTGCGCACGACGTCGGGCGCGCGATTAATCCGAAGGCGTGCGCGGGGCAGATTGAGGGTGGCGTGCACATGGGATTGGGGTACGCGCTCTCTGAGGATTTCACCAGCACGAACGGCAAACCGGACTCACTGCTGCTGCGCGATTTGGGGATTCTGAAAGCGAAGGACACGCCGCCGGTGGATGTGATCTTGATCGAAGTCCCCGATGAGGTCGGCGGGTACGGTGCAAAGGGAGCGGGCGAAATCGGTCTGGTCCCGACAGCGGGAGCCGTGGCGGGGGCGTTGCACGCTTACGACGGAATCCGCCGCTTCAGTTTGCCGATGCAAAATTCGCCGGCTGCGGCGCCGTCGGTTCCGAAATCGCGGCGCAAGACTGCGGTTCCGGCTTAGGCGTGATCCAGAATAATCTTCAGGCGATCATCGGCGCCGTCTTCCACCAGACCGATCGCCGCCTCTAATTCGGTCAGGTGCATGCGGTGGGTGATGAGAGGCTCTAAGCGCACTACGCCGCGGCCGACCAAATCGATCATCCCGGTGAAATCCTCCGCGGTGGCGGCGCGGGCGTTGATCAGCGTCAGCTCCTTGAAATACAGCTCATAGAACGGCAGTGCGCCTTCTTTCGCGCTGATGATGCCGAACATCACGATGCGGCCGCCGGGCCGCACCATGCGGATGGCGTCCGCGAGCGAGGCCAACACGCCGGTGGATTCGATCACGACGTCGGCGCCGCGGCCGCCGGTGGCTTCGAGAACTTTCTCCACGGCTGCTTTTCCCGAATCGATGGTGATGTCCGCGCCCAACTGCCTCGCCATGCCGCTCTTGAAGCGGCTGCGGCTGACGCCAATCACGGTACCCGCGCCGCGCGCCTTGGCGATTTGTACGTGCAGTTGGCCTGAAACTCCCAGGCCCATTACCGCCACTGATTCCCCCAGGAAAAAGGGCGTGAGGCGCTGCGCGTGTAAGCAGGTAGTCGCCACCTGAATCAGGGGCGCGGTGCGGCTATCGACAGAATCGGGCAAGCGAAAAACCTGGCTCACCGGCACGGCGGCGTATTCGGCGAATCCACCATCGCTATCGCGGCCGATCAGACCGCCGCTGGGGCAAATGCTGGTTTGGCCGGCGCGGCACTGCAGGCAGGCGCCGCAGGAAACTACGGGATCGATGATGACGCGGACGCCAGGCCGGATGTCAAAGCCATTGCCGCCCTCGACCACTTCGCCGATCATTTCGTGACCCATGATCAACGGGTACTGCGCCGGAATCGCGCCTTGATAAATCTTGAGGTCCGTACCGCACAAACCGGAGTGACTGATGCGCACCAGCACTTGGTTTTCTTTAACAGCGGGGCGCGCGACTTCGTCGAGAGTCAACTTGCTCGGTCCTCTGAGGACCATGGCCTTCATCACAGCACTCATGTCTTCGCTTAAGACGGCAGCGGTTTGCCTTTGGTCTCGACGCCCAACGGCAGTAGCAGAATGCCGATCAGAAACGCGATGGAGGTGAGCGCGACCGGAATCCCGAGAGTCTGGTAATGGCGGACGCCGGCGCCGACCAGGAAGCTGATCCCGGCCGCGGCGAAGCGGCCGATGTTGGTGGTGAAGGCAAACGCACTGACGCGGCATTCGGTGCCATACTGTTCGGGGATCCACAAAGAATAGACCGCGAAATTCGCGCCGCCGATGCCTAAAAAGAACAGGCAGCCCATGAACCAGGCCAGCGCGTTGGTCTCGAAATAAAAGACTTTGCCGAAGCCGAAGGCGATGAAGATGAACATCATCGCGAAAAAAAATCCCAGTGTAATTTTACGTCCGTAGCGTTCGGCCAGGATCGGCGTCATGATTGCGCCCAGAATGGTTCCGACCGACAGCAAAGCCGTTCCGTAGGAGGACAACTGCGCGGATTCGAATGCGGTGTGCCCGGCTTTGGTGGCGAGTTCCGTAATCGCGGCTGGAACGTAGGAGGACCCGGCCCACAAGCCAGCTATCGACGCCAGCATATAGATAGAATTCAAAATCGTGCGCCGGCGGTAGAGCTTCGAAAACGGTTCTTTGAAGGCGTGCAATGCGGTCCAGGCGCTGCCCAGTTGTTTCTTTTTATCGCGCCAGCGGGCTGGCTCCTGCACGCGATTGTAGAAGAACGCGATCAGCAACGCGGGTGCTCCGCCCACGATGAACATGGCGCGCCAGCCGTAGTGTGCGCCGACGGTATAGTTGGCGATGGCGGCCAGGAAGAATCCAAAATAATAGCCGGTATGCATCAGGCCGGCGGCCATCTTGCGGCGGTCTTCGGGCAACTCTTCAGAAACGAAAGTGGCGCCTACAGACCATTCGCCGCCAATTCCCAAACCAGCCAGCAGCCGAAAAATTCCTAGCGCCCACACGTTGGTGGAGAAGGCGGCCATGAACGTGAATAACGAAAAACACAAGACGGTGAGCATTAGCGTGCGCATGCGGCCGAAGCGGTCGGCGATGGGCCCCCAGATCAACGCGAGTCCCCAGCCGATCAGGAACAGCGCGAATAGAATCGCGCCGTAGTAGCCGACATTCGCGTTAGTGGCGACGATTCCCGACTTGGGCAGCAGCTCGCGCAGCGCCGGCACAAGCACCAAAGCGTAGATGAACGAATCCATTCCATCCAGCGCCCAGCCGCCCCACGACGCGAGAAATCCGCGAATCTGATTGCGTGTCAGCGGTGTTTTCGATTTGACAGATGGGGACAACGGTTGCGTGGTTGACATGCTTCCCTTCGAATCGTGAGCGTCTCAGGAATCGTATCACGCGCGCTTGCGTGCTGCGACGCCGGCCCGCGAAACGTACCCGGCGATTTACCCTCTAGGGCTTGACATTGGTTTCACTCGATGATAACGTCCCTGAAGATTCAGTTCCTGAGGAATTCCTGAGGAACGGTCAGCTTTGGCAAACGGGTGGTTGCAAGGCCGCTGATCCGCCTTCGTAACGGGAGAGGAGCGGGGCAGCGTTTGGGTATTGGGTGTACCTAAATTCAGGGTGAGGGGGATCCACGTATGTATCCGAAATCCGCAGTGAGCCTAGTAGCGTCTACTGCAGCAACTGTAAGCAGAGCTGTGCAGGTTCTGACGCTGTTTGCGACATTGCTGGCAGCGTGCGCGTCGCTGTCGGCGCAGAGCACGGGCAGTATTAGCGGCACCGTTACAGATCAGTCCGGCGGCGCCGTTCCGGGTGCGATGGTCACGGTGACCGACGCCGAGAGAGGCACGGCACGGCAGTTGACCACGGACACGGCTGGTGCGTATGCCGCGCCGAATTTGATTCCCGGCACTTACAACGTGCGCGTCGAATTCCAAGGCTTCCGCGCGTTCGAACGCGCGGGCATCGTGTTGAGCGTGTCCCAGGAACTGCGCATCGATCTCACACTGCAGCCCGGCGAGCAGACGCAAACGGTTACCGTCACGGGAGAGCCGCCGCAGGTGAACACCACCAGCGCGGTGCTGGGCGGCACGCTGGGACCGGGCACCATTCAAGACCTGCCGTTGAACGGGCGCAATTTCATGAACCTGCTGGCGCTGCGCCCGGGTGTGACGATTTATCCCGGCGGCGGTGCGTGGACCCAGACCACCAACGGACTGCGTCCGGAGCACAACGTGTATTTGCTCGACGGAATCACCGCCATCGAGCCGCTGGGCGGACAGAGCACTATTAATTCTGTTAGCCTGGCGGGCGACTCCGCGACGCTGCTGCCGCTCGATACCATTCAGGAATTCAGCACCCAGCAGAATCCCAAGGCGGAGTTCGGATGGAAGCCGGGCTCCATCACCAGCATCGCCTTGAAGACGGGCACGAACGCTTATCATGGCACGGCCAACGCCTTCGGCCGCACCGATGTTCTGGACGCCAGGAACGCGTTCCTAGGCGTCGATCCGCTCACCGGTAACGCCCAGAAGCAGGAAATTTCGTTGGAGAATTTTGGCGGCACTTTCGGCGGCCCGATCAAGAAAGACAAGCTTTTCTTTTTCGGCGCCTATGAAGGCCAGCGCTATTCGGTGGGCAATCCGACGCTGCTGTCGTATCCCAGCATGGATCCGAATGCCATGCCGCTCAACGGTAACACCACCAGCGTCATCCAAGCTTGCCTGCACGTCCCCGCCGCGTCGCGCAGCGTTACCAGTCTCAAGATGGCTGGGCTGGATGCCAATTGCGTGCGGACAACCGGCTACTCGATCTTTGACCTCGGTTCTTCCTTCGCGCGCGTGCGGGATTCGAACGGCGCGTTGGGCGCGAATGTCTCCGGCGACCTCAACACGAACTACGCCGTGAACGGTTATATGGGGAAAGTGGATTACAATTTGAACGACAAAAACACCATCAACGCCAAGTATTTCCTGGGCAATCACACGGGACTGGTGGTGAACAGCGCCACCATCACGCAGCCCTACTGGCGTCCCACCGATACCGCTAACGTACAATTTTTCGGCGCGCAGTGGAACTACATTGCGAGTTCCTCCATGTTCAACACGGTGCGGGTCGGCTATAACCGGTTCTACCAAAAGTTTGAAACCAGCGATTGCCCCGGTACGGGAACCGCGCCGGACTACGGCATCCACTTCGGTTATGGCACTACTAAACCCAATTGCGGTTTCACTAACATTACGCTCAGCCCCTTCACAGGGGGCATCGGTTGCTGTTCCAGTTTCCCCAAATATTATGGACCGGACAACATTCTGGAGTTTCACGATGGCTTCTCATATCTGCGCGGAAAACACAATTTAAAGGTGGGCGGCGAGTTCCGCAACAGCGAAGCCGGAGACGGCGGGGTTTACAATCGCGGCCGCGGACAGGTCACGTTCTCTACCCTGGAGACATTTTTTTCCGGAACGCCCAGCGGAAACGGGCAGATTTTCATTGGCGATCCGCTGCGCGACATGAAGCAAAAGGCCTTTGCCGGTTATTTCCAGGACGACTGGCGCATCCTGCCGCGGCTAATGCTGAATCTGGGAGTACGCTACGAGTATGAAACGCCGCTGACGGAGGGAAATAACATGATGTCGAATTTCATCCCCGGCACCGGCTTTACGCAACTGGGGGTCAATACCAGCCAGATGTACAAACCCGACCCCAACAATTTCGCGCCGCGCTTCGGCTTCGCGTGGGACATCGGCGGGAACGGGAAAACCGTCCTTCGCGGAGGCGCGAATATGATGTACGTCACTCCCGGATGGTGGATCTTTATGTCGCAGCAGAATAGCAACAATCCCACCACCGGTCTGGGCACCAACCCCAGCGGATTCCTGCTGTGCAGAGGCACCGTGAACGCGACCGGCGCGGGCTGCGCGCCTGGTGTGGCGACCGATCCGACCATTGGGACCATCCAGTCCGCCGGGCTGCCGCTGACTCCCGCGCAGGTCAACTGGAATCAGACCTCAGCGCTTTACGGTGGCAACATCTATCCCAGTTCCACCGACACCAGTGTTCTGAAGTGCGGCACCAACCGGTTATGCACGGCGCAGGCGACGGACCCGAATCTCAAGAACGCGTATGTCTTCAGTTGGTCCATGCAAGTGCAACGCGTCTTAACCAACACCCTCACACTGGACGTCGGCTACGTCGGCAACCACGCCGACAAACTGCTGCAACTGCAGTACACCAACACGCCGTTCTACGGCGCTGGTTATTGCCTGGGCTATTCGGCAGCACAGAAAGCGGCCGTAACGGCCGCGGGCGGCGTCTGTCCCAGCACCATCACCGCGGCGACGAATTCGAATGCGACCGCGGCCCAAATCGGACGGCCCCTCAACACCCTGTATCCCTACCTGTCCTACATCTACACAGTGCAGAATCTGAACCACTCGAACTACGACGGATTGCAGACCGTATTGACGCAGCGGCCCGCTCGCGGTTTGAGCTATACCGTCGGCTACACCTACTCGCATTCCCTCGACCAGTCGTCTGGTGAGCGCGCCGGCCCCACCGGAACCCCGTTTGATTTCCGGCATGATTATTCAAACAGCGATTTCGATATTCGGCATCGCTTGACAGCCACTATCACGTACGCGCTTCCCGGCAAGAAGGGTTACAAAGGCGCACTGCAAGGGTGGAAAGTCACGTCCATCGTTACCATGCAGTCCGCGCTGCCCTGGGGAATCCTGGGCAGCCGCGGCGCCGCCAACGATCCTTCGGGCATTCAAGAGTTCGCCGACACCTGGAACTTCTATGGCAATCCCAGCGATTTTAGCGGCCTGGGAAGAAATTCCGTCCCCTACATCGCCGGCTCGGCGGCCATCAACACGCCGGCGTGCGTGTCGAAAGTCGGCGCTCCCGGATCTCTCAGCTATGTCTCGCTGCAAAAGTACGGCTGCTTTGTAGACGGCGCTTCGGTGCTGGTGCCTCCGGCCATTGGCAGCGCAGGCAATGCGGTTCGCAATATGTTCCGTGGCAATGGCATTAAGGTTTGGGATGCCTCCCTGATGAAGGACATTAAGATCGGCGAACGCTTGAACGCCCAATTCCGCGTCGAAGTGTTCAATCTCGTGAACCACCTCAATTTCGGCAACCCGCAGTTTAATGGCGCGGGCGGAAACACTCCGTTTACCAACCCCAGCGTGTTCGGTGCCTCGCAATCGACGCCGGATGTCGCGAACAACAATCCGTCGCTCGGCAGCGGCGGTCCGCGCGAATTCCAACTGGGTTTGAAGCTGACTTTTTAAGCGGGCGTTCGGATTCCAGACTGAGGCGGGGCAGATCTCTTGCCCCGCCTTTTTTGCTATTCGCTATCGTTTCCTGTGCTGACTTTCAGCACCGCCAGGAAAGCTTCCTGCGGGATTTCGACGCGGCCCACGCGTTTCATGCGGCGCTTACCTTCTTTCTGCTTTTCGAGCAGCTTGCGCTTACGTGAAATGTCACCGCCGTAGCACTTGGCCAGCACATTTTTACGCATGGCCGCGATGGTCTCGCGCGCGATGATCTTGTTGCCGATCGCCGCCTGCAGTGCCACTTCGAACATTTGCCGCGGAATCAATTTACGCAGGCGCTCGATCAGAATCTTGCCGCGCTCGTACGCGAATTCTTTGTGGACGATCATGGAGAGCGCATCCACCGGTTCGCCCGCCACCAGCACGTCCAGCTTGACCAGATCCGACTCGCGGTAACCGGACAAATGATAATCGAGCGAAGCATAGCCGCGCGACGCCGACTTCAAGCGGTCGTAGAAATCCAGCACGATCTCATTCAGCGGCATTTCGTACAGCAGCAGTACGCGCCCCGAGCCAATGTACTCGAACTTCTTCTGCGTCCCACGCTTCTCTTCGAGCAGCTTCAGAATCTCGCCTAAATATTCCTCGCGCGTGATCACGGTGGCGTCGATAATCGGCTCGTCGATTTCTTTGATCTCGGACGGGTCCGGAAACTTCTGCGGATTGTCGATCTCGAACACTTCTCCGTTGGTGGCTGTCACGCGATAACGTACGCCCGGCGCGGTAGTGATCAGGTCGATCTGGAACTCGCGTTCCAGGCGCTCCTGAATGATCTCCAGATGCAGCAGGCCCAGAAAACCGCAGCGGAATCCGAAGCCCAGCGCGGCCGAGTGCTCCGGCTCAAAGCTGAACGCACTGTCGTTCAGCGCAGCTTTTCGAGGGCGTCCCGCAGCAATCCATGCTCATGCGATTCCACCGGATACAATCCGGCGAACACCATGGGCTTTAGCGGCTCAAACCCAGGCAGCGGTTCCGCGGCGGGATTCTCCACGCTGGTGATGGTGTCGCCGATCTGCGCGTCGGAAACTGTCTTGATGGTGGCGAACAGGAACCCGACTTCGCCCGCGGCCAGTTCGTCGCAAGGAATCGGTTTGGGCGATTGATAGCCGACGCCCTCCACTTCGTGCACGCTGCCGTTGTTCCACAAGCGGATCTTCATGCCTTTGCGCACGCGCCCGTCCACTACGCGCGCCAGAATGATCACACCGCGATAGGAATCGAACCACGAATCGAAGATCAGCGCCCGTAGCGGCGCGTCCGGCGATCCCTTGGGCGGCGGAACCTTATGCACTACGGCTTCGAGAATCTCTTCGATGCCGATCCCGTTCTTGGCGCTCGCCAGCACCGCGTCGCTGGCATCCAATCCGATCACGCTCTCGATCTGCTCGCGAATCCGTTCCGGCTCGGCCGAGGGCAGGTCAATCTTGTTGATGACTGGAATGATTTCCAGGTTGTGATGCAGCGCCAAATAAGTATTCGCCAGCGTCTGCGCTTCGACGCCCTGCGATGCGTCGACCACCAGCAGCGCACCTTCGCAGGCTTGCAGACTGCGCGAAACTTCATAACTGAAATCGACGTGGCCCGGCGTGTCGATCAAGTTCAACTGATATTCCTGGCCGTCTTTCGCCTTGTAATCCAGGCGCACCGCGTGGGCCTTGATGGTGATGCCGCGCTCGCGTTCGAGGTCCATCGAATCGAGCACCTGCGCCATCATTTCGCGCTGGCTGAGCGCTCCTGTGACTTCTAAAAGGCGGTCCGCTAAGGTCGATTTGCCGTGATCGATGTGCGCAATGATAGAAAAATTGCGGATATGAGATGGATCCATTGAGGTAAGATGGTGCCGGAACCTCAATTATCCCACGATGTCCGCGGATTCTCTCAATTGGCAGCATTTAGACGCAACTGGACTCAACTTTGCGATCCTGGTGGCGCGTTTCAACAGCGCGATCACGGAGAAGCTGTTGGCCGGAGCGCGCGAAGCATTTACCAAGGCCGGCGCCAAAAGCCAGCAGGTGTTCTACGTTCCCGGAGCTTTTGAGCTGCCCTTCGCAGCGAAAAAACTGGCGGAGCGCGGCGGATTCGACGCCATTATCGCGCTGGGCGCGGTGATTCGCGGCGGCACTCCGCACTTCGAATACGTAGCCGGAGAGGCCGCGCGCGGCTTGCAACAGGCTGGGCTCGATAGCGGCGTGCCGGTGATCTTCGGAGTCCTTACCACCGACAATTGGGAGCAAGCCGAAGCGCGCGCGGGCGGCGCGGCCGGCAACAAGGGCTTCGACGCCGCCATGACTGCGATTGAAATGGCGCGTTTCTAATATGCCTGCACGCCATCGCTCCCGCCAACGCGCTTTGCAAGTCCTGTTCCTGTGGGATCAGCGTAAACAAGACATCGGCGACGCTATCTCTTCCTTCTACGAAACGCTGGGTTCCGAAGAAGAAGATCCGCAGCGCACGCCGCCCGATGAGTTCATGGAAGACCTGGTGCGAGGCGCCGCCGCCGGGTCGGGTGCAATCGACCAGCGCATCACTGCGAAATCCGCGAACTGGCGCATCGAGCGCATGCCGGCCGTCGATCGTAACATCCTGCGGCTGGCGGTTTACGAAATGAACGAGCTCAAAACCCCGCCGGCGGTGGTGATCGATGAAGCTCTGGAACTCGCGCGCCAGTTCTCCGGTGAGGAATCCGTCGCGTTCATCAATGGCGTGCTCGACGCCGTCCGCCGCGACGTAGATCAACCGAATACGCCGTGAGCGCGCTCAAAGTCGTCCTGGTTTCCCCGCGCAATCCTCTCAATATCGGAGCTGCTGCCCGCGCCATGAGCAATTTCGGGTTCTCCGAGATGCGGCTGGTGAATCCTTACGCGGTGGCTTTTCGTGAAGCTCGCTCGGCGGTGAAAGCGCACGCGGTGCTGGAGCAGGCGCGCGAATATCCTACGGTGGGCGAAGCGGTGGCCGATTGCACGCTAGTCGTCGGCACGACGGCCATTGGCCCCCGGGTGCTGGAACACCCGCTGCGGCGCCTGGAATACGGCGGCAAGCTTATCGCCAAAAAAATGAGTGCGGCGCCGGTCGCGCTGCTGTTCGGCTCCGAAAAATTCGGCTTATCGAATGAAGACATGTCGCACTGCCACTGGCTGATGCGTGTCCCCGCGCGAGAAGAGCACGGTTCCATGAATCTGGGACAAGCGGTGGCCGTGTGCCTTTACGAGATCATCCGCAGCCCCGCCGCCGCTAAAATCGCGCCCGAAGTGAAGCGCCCGGTCGAGGTGGTTCACACTGAGCGCATCACCGAATTCTTGGAAACGATTTTGGAACGTTCCGGCTACGTCCACGCGCGCGTCGAAGGCTCCACGCGCATGAAGATCCGCCGTCTAGTGCGCCGGCTGCAATTAAACGCGCATGATGCTGAGGTCTGGCTAGGGATGCTGCGTCAGATTCTATGGAAGCTGGAACATCCGGAATGATATTCTGAGTTAACTCATGACGAAAGTGACTCTGCACTACGACCTGACTCGGCCCCTAGGCGACGAGGATTTCGACAACATCGCCGAAGTGCACGCGACCTACGGCATGGCTCGCGTACAGATAGCGCCGTCGCTCGATAAAATCATCGTGGATTACGACGCCTCGCGCTTGATGAAGAAGGATGTTGAAGCGGTACTCGCGAACCATGGGATCCCTATTCGGATCGCAGCGGCCGCTTGAGCGATTCCAGCTCTTCCGGAGTCCTCGGCCAGTCTTCGCGCAGCAGCCGCGACAAGGCGCGGTCAGCCAGTAATCCTCCTTTGGTCTGGCACTTGGGGCAATAGTTGGTTTCGTTCGCGGCGTAGCGGATGCGCTGGATGTTCGCGCCGCATCTCAGGCAGGCTTGCTTGTAGCGCCCGTGAACCGCCATGCCCTCGCGGAATGCGGTGACCTTCTCTGGGAAGCCATCGCCCGCGTCTTCGCGAAGGTGCGCGATCCAGCGCAATAGCGTCGTCTTGGTGGCGGCGAACAATCGTTCAATCTCCTCCGGCGAAAGTTTTTGCGTGAGCGCCAGCGGCGACAACCGCGCTTCAAACAGAATCTCGTCTGAATAAGCGTTGCCGATTCCACTGAAGAGGTGCGGATCGCTCAGGGCCCGCTTCAGCGTGTGGTTGGCGGAGGTGAGCGCTGCGGAAAAATGCTCAACGCTCGTGTCGAGCACTTCCAACCCGCCGGGGTCGAGCGCGCGCAAGGCCGCCTCTCCCGCTACCACGTGCAGCGATGCGCGTTTCTGCGAACCCGCTTCGGTTAACAGCAAGGTCCCGTTAGAAAAATCGAACGCGGCTAAGCCCCGGGGTTTCGATACCTTTGCGCCGCGAGCGCGCCAATGCAGGCGGCCGGCGATCATCAGGTGCAGCACCAGCCAGAGATCGCCTTCGAGGCCGATGCAAATGCGCTTGCCAAGCCGGCGCAGGCGCGTCACAATTTTTCCGGCTGCGCTTTCGAGGGGCGGGTCGACACTACGCAGAAGAAAGGGGCTGACAATCCGTACCGCTTCCAACCGCTGGCCGAGGATGCGCTGCTCCAGCGCCTCAATGTAGACCACAACGTCAGGTAGTTCCGGCAAGCCGCGCCTACTTCTTCTGACTCATTTCTTTAGCCCAGGCAATCCGCCCAGAGAAGGCGCCATCCGCACGGCGCGCAGGATCGCTTCCGACACCGCCTCCGCAGCCGCCACGCCCAGCGCGTCAATGGGCGCCCGCACCGTGCCGCACGACATCGCCACCACCAGATCGCCGTCCGACATGGTGTTCACCGGATAGATCGCTCGCGCCATCCCTAGCTGCCCGAGTTGCGCGAGTTTGGTTGCTTCCACTTTGGTCAGAGCGGCATTGGTGGCCACCACCACCAGCGTCGTGTTCTCTCGCGTGAAACCCGTTGGGCCCATGCTTTTCATCAGCTGCGCACTGTCGGCAAATTCCATCGAGTCCGTCGCCTGGCGCGCGCCCGCGATAATCTTGGCGGTCGCCGGGTCGCGCACGTCGCCGAGCGCATTCACCACCGCCAGCGCTGACACTGTGACGCTGGCGTTGCGACCCTCGAGCGGCACCGTCCACGAACCGACACCAGACTTCATCGCCTGCTTGGAGCCCAGGATCTTGCCGACCGTCGCTCCGACGCCTGCGCCCACCGCGCCCTCGACCACCGCCTTATCGTTAGCCGCAGCGGCCGCCGACTCCGCCATCTCGCGCGTGGGACGCACTCCCTTTTTCGCAAACCCGAGATCGTAGAGAATCGCGCCCACCACGATGGGCACCACTCCCGCACCCGTTTTGAAGCCGACGCCTTTGTGCTCCAGAAAGCGGCGTATGCCGCTGGCGCATTCGAGTCCAAACGCACTGCCTCCGGAAAACACCACGCCGTGTATCTTGTCAGTGACGTGCATGGGGCTCAACACGTCCCACTCGTCGACGCCCGTGGCCGACCCACGTATGTCTCCCCCCGCCACCGCCCCCTGCTCGCACAGCACCACCGTGCACCCCGTCAATCCGTCATAATCAGATGCATGGCCCACCGCGATTCCGGGGATGTCTGTGAGGCCCTTCATTTTGCGCTTTCATATTAACATCAACATGCCAGCATCCATCGTGCCGGGAGATCCTGATTGCTCGATTTTCTGAAGAGACCCGTCGAGACATTTCAGGAGTTTTTGTTCCTAACCGGGCGCGCGTTCCGCAATATTTTCCGCTCGCCGCATTACGCCGACGACATTCTGCTGCAGATGGATGCCATCGGCGTCGGCTCGCTGTTCATCGTGAGTCTGATTGGCTTTTTCAGCGGCCTGGTGATGGCCATGCAGATGTCGCGCGCGCTGGCCACTTATGGCGCACAGGGGCAGATCGGACAGATCGTTTCCATCACACTAGTGCGCGAACTGGGGCCGGTGCTCGCATCGCTTCTGGTCGCCGGACGCAATGCCAGCGGCATCGCCAGCGAACTTGGCTCGATGCGGGTCACCGAGCAGATCGACGCTATGCGTGCACTGGGCACGGACCCCGTTCAGAAACTAGTTACGCCGCGCCTGATCGCCATGGCCGTAGTGCTGCCGTTGCTCACCATCATCGCGGACTTCCTGGGACTGGTGGGCGGCTGGTTTATCTCCTATACGCTGCTTGACATCACTACCGATCAGTATTGGAGCACGGCCTGGCGCGCCCTCGAATACAACGATCTCACACAAGGCCTGCTGAAGCCGTTTCTATTCGCCATTGTCATCGCCATGGTGGGTTGCTACTACGGCATGAGCACCTCCGGCGGCACACAGGGCGTCGGCCGCTCCACCACCAAAGCGGTGGTCGTATCTTCGGTCTGGATCTTCATCATCACTGCTATGCTGGACCCGCTGTTCGTAAATCTTTCTTCCTAGCCTATGACGCCCGTCCTGCCCTACACAGCGCAACCACCAGCCCCGCAAACGGCGCAGCGGCCAGTAGTGCGCTACGACGACGTCAATCTCTCCTTCGGGGAAACGCCCGCGCTGGTACATCTCTCCTTCACCATGCAAGCGGGCGAAACCCGCGTGGTGCTCGGCGCCGCCGGCAGCGGCAAAACCATGCTGCTCAAGACCGCCGTCGGCCTGGTCGCGCCAGACTCCGGCCACATTTCGTTGTTTGGCGAAGAAGTCACCGGCCGCAAAGAAAGCCAATTGTACGAGGTGCGTAGCAAGGTGGGCATTCTGTTCCAGGAAGGCGGCCTGTTCGATTCGCTCACCATAGCGGAGAACGTCGCCTACCCGCTGCTCAATCAGCACGCCGGCCAAGCCCCGCCGCCGGAGGAAGTGGACCGGCGCGTGCGCGAATCGTTGAGCTTCGTCGAACTGGAGCATACCCTCGACAAATTTCCCAGCGAGTTATCGGGCGGCATGCGCCGCCGCGTGGGGATCGCCCGGGCCGTGGTGACCGATCCGCAACTGGTGCTCTACGATTCCCCGACGGCTGGCCTCGACCCCATCACCGCCAACACCATCATCAACCTGATCATCAAAGGGCGCGACATACGCAATACGGCCACGATCATGGTCACCCACCGCTATCAGGACGGGCATTTGATGGCCAATTTTCGCTACAATCCTGACAGTGGGAAAATCGAAAGGGCGGAGAGCAGCCAGTTGACGACGCGCTTCTTCGTCATGCAGGAAGGCCGCCTACATTTCGAAGGCTCGGAGGCGGATTTGCGCGCCAGCACTGATCCATACGTCGAAAAATTCGCGCGCCCCGGGAGTTCCTAGGAATCTATGGCGCAACAAAGCAAGAAGAAGTGGGCACAACTGAAAGTCGGCCTGCTGGCCATCTGCGCGCTGGCACTCCTGGCATTCCTTATTTTCCTGATGACCAGCTCCAATGGACTGTTCGTCACGCGCACCGACGTCTATACTTTTTTGGATGATTCGGCTGCCATTGCCACCGGCGCCCCCGTGCGGCTTAACGGAATCACCGTGGGGCGGGTGGGCACCATCGGCCTTTCCGGTTCCAGCGAATCCAACCGCATCGTGCGCGTCACCCTGCAGGTGGAGAACCGCTACCTGCCGTCGATTCCGGTCGACTCCCAAGCCGCCATCGCCGCCGAGAATTTGCTGGGCACCAAGTACATCAACATCAAGAAGGGCCACGCGCAGGCCACCATTATGGCGGGCGCCGAAGTCAAGAGTCTGGACACACGCGAATTCGACGACGTGGTGCAGCAGGGCTACAGCACGCTGGCCTCGTTGAACGGAATTTTCAAGAAGCTCGACACCATCCTTGACCAGCTTCAAGGAGGCCAGGGCACCATCGGTAAATTGCTTTCCGACGACGAGCTTTACAAAAAGGTAGTCGGCATCGTCGACGAAACCCATCGCGTCATTGCCTCCCTGGATTCGCAGGAAGGCACGCTCGGCAAGCTGATGCATGACGACAGCCTCTACACCGATCTACGCGGCACCTTGGCCCGCGTAAACGATCTGGCCGACAGCATTCAGAAAGGCGATGGCACCATCGGCAAGCTGATGAAGGACCCTGCGCTCTACGACGACACGCGCGCCACCATCGGCGATTTGCGGGGCATATTGGCCGGCCTGCAGCAAGGCAAGGGCACCGCGGGAAAGCTGCTGAGCAGCGACGATCTGCATAATCAGCTGCAGGGGACAATAGGCCGCCTGGATATGCTGCTCGACAAGATCAATAACGGGCAAGGCACGCTCGGGCAATTGCTGGTGAACCCGTCGCTATATCAGAACCTGGACAGCACCACCCGCGAGATCAACGGCCTGATGAAAGATTTCCGCGCCAATCCCAAAAAGTTTTTGCGCATCAAGCTCGGCATCTTCTGACGTGCGAAAACTGGTGGTTAACGCCGACGACTTCGGCTTCACGCGCGACGTGAATCAGGGGATTGTCGAAGCGCACCGCCTGGGCATCCTCACCGCCACCACACTGATGGCCACCGGCGCGGCGTTTGACGATGCGGTCCGCTTGGCGCGCGAAAATCCTAAGCTCGATATCGGCGTCCATCTGGTGCTGGTGGGTGAGCCGCCGTTTCCTGCGACTATCGCGCAGCTTACGCGCGCAGTGGCCCTCGGCCGCATTCGCATCTATGACGAATTGCAAGCTCAGGTGCGGCGCATTCTCGACGCCGGGCTAGAGCCCACGCACCTCGACACGCACAAGCACACGCATCTGCTCCCCCCGGTGCTGGCAGCAGTGGCGCAGATCTCTGAAGAGTACAAAATCCCCTGGGTGCGTCGCCCGTTCGATTTTCCGCTCACCCCGGCAGGCCCGGGCGTGACTTGGGCCAAGCGGGCCACCAGCAAGAGCCTGGGGATCGTGCGCGGCCACTTCGCGCGTGTGTTAACCCGCCACGGCTGCCGCTCGACGGACCATTTCGCGGGATTCCAGATCACCGGCCGCTACGACGCGGCGGATCTGGCCCGCCTGATCCGCGGGTTGCCCGAAGGCTCGACGGAATTCATGTGCCACCCCGGCATTTGCGGCGACGAGTTAGGCGGCGCGCACACGCGCTTGAAGGAGAGCCGCGAACAAGAATTGCGCGCGCTGACGTCGCCCGAAGTCCGTGCGGCGTTGGCTGAGGGGGACGTGGAGCTGGTCAGCTATCGCGAACTTTAATTCAACTGTTGCCAGTGCATCAGCGCGTAGCCCAAAAATCCGGTGGCATTGTACGCCGAGTGCATCACGAACGCAGACGTGGTTGATTTCGTTTTGTAGCGCACATAGCCAAACACGATTCCCGCCACCCCGATCAGCACAATCGGCTGCCAAGCCCAATGATTCTGCGCGCCATGCAACAATCCGAACAGCAGCGCGGTTAGAAAAATACCCAGCGATGGCCCTAGCGACCGCGCCAACAGCGGCAGCAGGAACCCGCGGAAAAGCATTTCTTCGAATATCGGCGCCAGCACTACTCCGAACAGCATCACCGCGGCGAGCGAGGCCCGGCTCTTGATCAGAACCTCAATTTGCGAACTATCCGAGGGGGCGCGCAGCAGCACTCCCAGTACTGAGAGCAGAATGGTGAGCACCGGTCCTGCCGCCATGAGCAGCCATCCGTAGGGAATCTCAAAGGTCCAACCGAGTGCACTCCAAAAAGGACTTCCATAGCGCCACACAATCACCAAATACAGGGACCCTACTAGGAACACATACATGAAGGATTGAAACAGGAGGGTGCGCGCGGCGTCACTCAAAAGCAAAACCGGCGCCACCATCAGGCTGACGCGCAGCAAGGCTGCCGACAACGCGAGCGACGGCAGCACCGCACTCAAAAACAGCGCCAGATCCTGGTAGCCCCAGGCTGGCGCGCCGCGTTGTGGCATGGCGGTGATCAGGATTCACCCTCGATCAGCACCGCAGCCAACAGCGGGATCATCAGCTCGTGATGCCCCGTCACCGCAAATCCACGACCGCCCGATTTCGCATGCGGCCTCTCGACCACGTTCAATTTCGGCCGGTAATGCTGGAGGAAATCGAAGTTCACAGTTGTGAAATTCGCCAGCGGATAGCCCAGATTGCGCACCACCGACACGGCTTTCAGAAAAACTTCGGGCAACACCACCGCCGAGCCCAGGTTCAAATACACCCCGCCATCGTTTAGTCCCCGCACCAGCGAGCACAACAGCCGGAAATCGTGATGCGTGACCGCTCCGATCGATGGCCCGTCCGCCGCCGGATGCGTGTGCGGCGTATCGGTGCCCACCGCCACATGCACCGTCAGGGGGATGTTCGCTTTGTAAGCCGACGCCACGATGCTGTGCGGCGCAAACTCCGGCTTCGCGAGTTTTTCAAGACGCCGCCCTAGCGCTTCACCCATGCCCAGCCCGTCGCGCGCACCCTCGGTAATCGACGTGTTCATCTCGCGACCGGTTTCCTCAGCCGCGCCAAAACGCCCGTCCGGCAGCACTGCTTCGACGTCTTCGCTGGTTTGCCCGGCGATGGCGATCTCGAAATCATGGATCGACGCCGCGCCGTTCATCACAAAGCCCGTGACCCATCCGCGCCGCATCAGGTCCAGCAAAACATCGGCGAGCCCGCACTTCACCACGTGCCCGCCCATGCCCCACAGGATGGCGCGCTTTTGCGCCCTGGCCCGCCGCACCGCCTCCACCACACCGCGAAACGCATCCGCCGCCAGGAGCTTTGGCAGCGAATCCAGCAGGCCCGTCACGCCGTCGCCTTTTTTATAAGGCCGCGCGAAGTGCTCGATCTGCACCTTCCCGCCGCGCGCGTCGATGGGCACCGTCTTCAGTCCCGCGAAGGACAGCGGCTGTTCCGCATATTTGCTCATGCGGCTCTTCCGCCGCGCAGCGCCTTCTTCAGCGCCTGCCCCGTGTGGCTCTTACTCACTCGCAAAATCTCCTCCGGCGGTCCGCAGGCGACGATATAACCGCCGCGTTCCCCGCCCTCCGGCCCCAAGTCTATAACCCAGTCGGCCGTCTTAATCACGTCCAGATGATGCTCGATCACTACCACCGTGTTGCCCAACTTAACCAAGCTGTGCAGCACGTCCAGCAATTTCCGGACGTCTTCGAAATGTAGCCCGGTGGTCGGCTCGTCCAAAATATAGAGCGTCTTGCCGGTCTGTCGCCGGCTCAACTCGCGCGCTAGCTTAATGCGCTGCGCTTCCCCGCCCGAAAGCGTGGTCGACGATTGCCCCAGATGCAAATACCCCAATCCCACTTCCGTCAACGTTTCGAGCTTAGCCCGAATCTGCGGGATGTTCTCCAGCAGCGAGAGCGCGTCCTCCACCGGCATCTCGAGCAGATCCGCAATAGATTGGTCTTTGTATTTTACCTGCAAAGTTTCGTGGTTGTAACGCCGCCCCCGGCACACGTCACAAGTGACGTACACATCCGGCAGAAAATTCATTTCGATGCGCTTCTGCCCGTCGCCCTGGCACGCCTCGCAGCGCCCGCCCTTGACGTTGAAGCTGAAGCGCCCCGGTTTATAGCCGCGTGCGCGCGATTCCGGCAGCTTCGAATATAGATCGCGAATGTGCGTGAACACCTGCGTGTAGGTGGCCGGATTCGAGCGCGGCGAACGCCCGATCGGCGCCTGATCGATCTCAATCACTTTGTCGAGCAAATCCAGCCCCTTGATCGAGGTATGCGCGCCCGGCTCCGCACGCGATCCGTACACTTCCTTGGCCGCCGCGCGATACAGAATATCGTTCACCAGCGTCGATTTCCCGCTGCCCGAAACACCGGTCACGGCGACAAACAATCCCAGCGGAAACTCCACGTCGATCTTTTTGAGATTGTGCTCCGACGCCCCGTGAATCACGATGCGCCGCTTCCCCGGCAGATTCCGCTCGGTAGGAAGCGCGATCACCCGCGTGCCCGCCAGATATTGCCCGGTGAGCGATTCGCTATTTTGTTCGATTTCCTTGGGCGTCCCCTGCGCCACCAGTTGGCCGCCCAGCCTTCCCGCGCCGGGCCCCAAATCGATGACGTAGTCGGCGCGCTCGATCGTCTCGGCATCGTGCTCGACGACCAGCACCGTGTTGCCCAGATCCCGCAAGCTTTGCAGGGAATCCAGCAGGCGATCGTTATCGCGCGAGTGCAGCCCGATCGAAGGCTCGTCGAGCACGTACAGAACCCCGCGCAGCTTCGAGCCAATCTGCGTAGCCAGCCGAATCCGCTGCGCTTCCCCGCCCGATAAAGTCGCCGCCGACCGCTCCAGGCTCAAATACCCCAGCCCCACGCCCACCAGAAAATCCAAACGGTTGCGCACCTCCTCCACCGGGCGTTTGCCGATCTGCGACTCGCGTCCTTGCAGCTTCCAATTCTTGACCGTCTCGAGCGCCCGCGTCACCGACAGCCCGGTCAGCTCCGCGATGCCCACGCCTTTCACCTTCACCGCCAGACTCGACGGCTTCAAGCGCTTCCCCTGGCAATCCGCACACACCGACGCCGATTGATACTGCAACAGCCACTCGCGCGTATTTTCCGACACGTCTTCCTGTTCGTAGTACTGATCCAGCGCCGCAATCAGCCCGTCGCTCAGCGCTTCCTGCGCCTTCTTCGACAGCTTCTCAAACGGCTTCTGAATCGGAATCTTCAGCCGCGCCGCCAGTAATTTCAAATCCCCGTTCACGTAGGTAGAGCTGCCGCCAATCCCTAGGGCACCGTCGAGCAGAGGTTTCGACGGATCCACAATCACCTTGGCCGGATCCCAGTTCCAGCGGCTCCCCAGCCCCGTGCACGTCTCGCACGCACCAAACGGACTGTTGAAGGAAAACGACCGCGGCTCCAACTGCGGCACGCTCGATCCGCATTCCGGACACGCCAGTTTCTGCGAATACAACCGCTCCGGCCCGTCCACCTGCGCCACCAGCACCAGCCCTCCCGCCAGCTTAGTCGCGGTCTCGATCGATGCTTCCAGGCGCTTTTCCACTTCGGGCTTGATCAGCAGACGGTCCACAACTACTTCGATGGTGTGGTTCTTGCGCTTGTCGAGCGTGATCTCTTCATCGAGCGGCCGCAGCACGCCGTCGACGCGCGCCCGCACGAAACCTTGGCGCGCCAACTTTTCCAGTTCCTTGCGATATTCGCCCTTGCGCCCGCGCACGATCGGCGCCAGGATCATCACGCGCTCCTGCGGTCCCAGCAGCATCACCTGCTGCAAGATTTGCTGGGACGACTGCCGGGAAATCTCCAAACCGCAGGTGGGGCAGTGCGGGACGCCAATCGCCGCATACAACACACGCAGATAGTCGTAAATCTCGGTGATCGTCCCCACCGTCGACCGCGGACTGCGGCTGGTAGTCTTCTGCTCAATGGATATCGCAGGACTCAATCCATCGATCGAATCCACCTCCGGCCGCTCCATTTGATCGAGAAACTGCCGCGCGTAAGGCGACAGCGTTTCGACATAACGCCGCTGCCCCTCCGCGTAAATCGTATCGAACGCCAGCGACGATTTGCCTGATCCGCTCAGCCCGGTAATCACCGTCAGCGTATTGCGCGGAATCGCGACGTCGATGTTCTTGAGGTTATGCTGCCGCGCCCCATGGACCGTAATTTGTTTGAGCAAGTACCTATTGTCCCAAATGCCCAGCCGCCGGTTCGCTATACTAGCGTCAATCCCCGGGTGATCCCCGTCTGTTCCCGGAATTCTCAGGAGGCAAGGTGAGTTTTGAAGCATCGGTGCGGTACGCGGACGATATCGCCATCCTAGATCTGGTGGGCCGCATTGTTTTGAACGACGGGTCGGCCACCATGCGCGAGGCCATTGCGAAACTGCGCGAGGCGGGTTCGACCAAAATTCTGCTCAACTTGGCCGGCGTTAGCTTCATGGATAGCTCGGGACTGGGAGAGCTCGCCAGCGCCTTTTCTGCAAGCAACAAAGCCGGCGGCCAACTAAAGCTAGTGAACATCCCGGCGCGCATAATGGATCTGCTACGCATCACCAAGCTGGACAGTGTTCTCACTTCGTTCCCCAGCGAGCCCGCCGCTCTGGCGAGCTTTAACGGCGCTGCGCCAGCCTAGCGCCTCTCCCACCACTCCGGTAAATCCGCCACCGAATCGAGCAGCGCATCCGGCTTGACCGGACCCTCTAGATCCAGACTCCGGAACTTACCGGTTCTTACCAGAGCAGCCTGTATGCCGGCCGATTGCGCGCCGGCGATGTCGCTCTCGATGTCATCGCCCACCATCAGAATGTCGCCGGCCGCAACGCGCAACCTTTCGGCGGCCGCGTGAAAGAAAGCCGCCGCTGGTTTCCCGAATACCAACGCGTCGCGCCCGCTGGCGTTTTCGAGCGCCGCCACGAACGGAGCCACATCCATCGAAATTCCGTCCGCGGCTTTCCAGTAGCGCGTCATCCCCAGCGCGATCAGCGCCGCCTCCGGGTTCGCGTACAGCAAACGGAAAGCCCGGTTGAGCGTCCGGAAATCCCACGCGCTTCCCAAATCTCCGATGACCACGTAACGCGCGCCGCTCTCGGCGTCATCCGGCAGGCAGTCCAGCCCCTCGAACGCCGCCCGCGCGGCCGGACGCAGAAACAACGCAACACTTCCGGTATCTTGAGAGCGCAGCCAGTCCGCCGCCGCCTCGCACGGCGTGATGATTTCGTCAGGACTCGCCGGAATGCCGAAGCGCTCCAGTTTCTCGACCAATGCATCGCGCCCCCGCGAGGTAGTGTTGGTGACGAACAGATAGGGAACTCGCCGCTCGCGCAGCCAGACCAGCGTTTCCGCCGCTCCCGGAATCGCTTCCTCGGAGTTATACAACACCCCATCCATATCGAAGAGAACGGCCCGCATTATCTGCTAGCGCCGGAGCACGGCCTAGGCCATCCGCAGCGCGGCGGCGAGGCCCTTATCGGAGCGCACGTGCCAGATGCGTGCATCCATGCAATAGTGCGTGAAAGCGACGCCCCACACCGCGGCCTGAGCTGTCTCATAAGGCAGCAGGGCCGAGGGAATGAAGTTGAGCACCAGATTCAACATAATGGCAACCACGATATAAATGCCAAAGTTGTCCACCAGATGCGCGGCCAGTCCGTGGCGCTGGACAGCTCCCGGCTCGCTGTAGCGATTGCGATTGTGAAACCACATCAAGCGGTGATATTGGAAGCTGTGGAACAGCCCCAGTGCGATCCCCGCGCGCACGATTCCATCGGGGCCGTAGTGCGACGCATACAAGAGCGCGATCCATTGCAGCGGAATGGTCATTCCCAAGAGCGCCAGTTTGGGCCAGTTTATAGGCAGCCCCGCGCGCAGCTTTTGCCCTTGCCGAAACAGCCAGCCCGCCGCCAGAACGATGTACAGACCAATAGCTACCTTCGGCAGCCATGCCGCCAGCGGAACCGTCTGAATGATCACCGGCCGCGTGCGCAGCACGAACATGCCCAGCGGAATCAGTAGTGACCCCAGCAGCAGCCAGCGGTCCAGCAGGAAATCCGTGCGATCTTTGTTCTTGCCCTTGTACAGCATCATGAATCCGAAGTGCTGTTTCACGATGTGGAACTGCTGCCAGCACACCGCGAACAAGAAGAACAGCGAACCGAACCCCGCCCATACAACCAGCGGCCCCACCAGAAGCAGCGGCACCGGAATCCACAGAAACCAACCCAGGCGCGCGCGCTCCTCCTTATCGAAGTACGTGCGCGTGATGGTGGATTGAACGTGCGGTCCGTCGATGCCGAAAAACCAGATGAACTGAATGAGGGCGACGCCAACCCCCAGCGTCATGGCACCCAAGGCCAGATAGCTGATCACCGCAGAGCCAATAAACCAGATCAGATCCTGGCGCTTGGAAATAATCCACTGGGTCTGCCGAGGTCCCGCGAGCGATACACCGGCCGCGGGCTGGAGGGTTGCCGTACTCATGGCACGTCTTTTGTATATCGTACCAGGAGTCGTGAATCTTTAGGCCCCGGAGCCCTACCGAGTATACTTGGCGCGCACTTCCGCTTCGGCTTTTAGCCAATCTTCTTCAGGAGATCCCGGCCGGTCCGCGCGCTCCAGCCAGATGCGGTAGGCCACCTGCGCGATTTCCTTTTGATGAGCGACAGCATCAAAGGAAGGGAGCGAAGCCGCTGGGGGCACGCTAGAAGTTCCCCGCCGGGGACTGCGCTGAGCCTTCTGCTCGGCGGGCTTAGAGGGAGCTGTCCGTGTGATGGCCATGCAAATGTTTCTCCTTAGTGTTGCGGACAACGGGGCCGTCGCGAATCGCCGGGGATAGTGCTTTTATTGTAGCGCATCGTTCGCATGCCGGACGTCTTTAGAATGCCCATTTCCATACAACTTTTCTATACAGGTGATAAACTACCCCGCATGAGAACTATCGGCTGGCTTGCCCCGATCGTCTTGTTGGTCCCGCAGGCCCTACTCGCCGCCCAAGGGCGCAACTATGGCCGCTCGCAAGTCATCACCCAGCAAGGGATTGCCGCCACCAGCCAGACGTTGGCTTCGCAGGCAGCCGTGCAGATTCTGGCGCGTGGGGGCACGGCAGTCGACGCCGCCATCGCCGCCAACGCCGTGCTCGCCGTGGTCGAGCCCATGAAGAACGGCTTGGGCGGAGACCTGTTCGCGCTCTATTGGGATGCCAAGACCGGCAAGCTGCAAGGTTTGAACTCGTCGGGGCCGGCGCCGCGCGCCCTCTCGCCGGAATTCCTGGAGAAGCAGGGCGTCAAGTCCATGCCCCAACAAGGCATCCACAGCTTTACCGTTCCCGGCGCCGTCGACGGCTGGTGGAAAATGCATCAGCGCTACGGCAAGCTGCCCTGGAAAGATCTGTTCCAATCCGCGATTGCCTACGCCGAAAACGGTTTCCCGGTTTCCGAAGCGATTCAGGAATCCTGGGCCGATCCCGCCAATCAGCCGCGCATCAAAGCCAATCCCGAGTCGGTGCGCGTTTTCCTGCCCGGCGGCAAGCCGCCGCTCGAAGGCGACATATTCCGCAACCCCGGGATGGCGCGCGCTATGCGCCTGGTCGCCGACAAGGGCCCCGACGCACTTTACAAAGGCGAAATTGCCGCCGCAATTCTGAAGACCTCCCACGACCTGGGCGGCACCATGACCGCCGAGGATCTGGCCTCCTATTCCGCCGAGTGGGTGCAGCCCATTTCCATCGATTATCGCGGTTGGCGCGTCTACGAACTGCCGCCCAACGGACAAGGAATGGCCGCGCTCGAAATGCTGAACATCATGGAGACCGCTCCGCCCACACCGCTAGGCGCGTTCAGCCCCCTCGAAATGCATAAGCGCATTGAGGCCATGAAGTTGGCCTACGCCGACGTCCGCCGCTATGACGCGGACCCGCACACCTACGACGTTCCCGTAGCGCAATTGCTATCCAAAGAGTACGCCCGCAAACGCGCCGCCTTGATCGATCCCAAACACGCCAATTGCGAAGTCCCCGCCGGACAACCCTTAGGCAGCGACACGACGTACCTGACCGTCGTCGACAAAGACGGCAACATGACCAGTTGGATCCAGAGCGTCTATTCGGAGTTCGGCTCCGGAGTGACCGTAGAAGGCATGGGCTTCATCCTGCAAAACCGCGGCGGCGGATTCACGCTCGAGCCCAAACATCCCAATGTGCTGGTGGGCGGCAAGCGCCCCTTCCACACCATCATCCCCGCCTTCATGGAGCGCGGCGACCAGCACATCGGCTTCGGCATCATGGGCGGCTTCAATCAGCCGCTGGCGCACGCGCAATTCGTTTCGAACCTCGTCGACTACAACATGAACCTGCAAGCCGCACTCGAAGCCCCGCGCTTCACCAAACGCAACTCCACCGGCTGCGACCTGTCGATTGAAGTGCGCGTCCCTGCGAGCACCTTGCAGCAACTCTCCGAACGCGGCCATCAAATCGCCATCCGCCGCGAGTACACGCAAGAGATGGGCCGCGGCCAGGCGATTTTACACAACTCGAAAACCGGCACCAACTACGCCGCCTCCGATCCCCGCGCCGACGGCGCCGCTGTGCCGGAGCCGATTCGGCCGTAGCGGTAATACAACGTGTTACGCTGTATTCATGGCGCGCGAAATCATGACGGTACGCGTAGAACCGCGAACCCGCAAGGCTCTGGACGGAATCGCCGCATCACTCGATCGTGACCGGACCTATGTAGTCAACCAAGCGCTTGAAAGCTACATTGACGTTCATCAATGGCACCTGGACCATATATGGCAAGGCCTCCGCGAAGCCAACGCCGGAAAATTCGTCACACCGGCAGAAGTAAACCGCCGCATCGCCCGCTTACGCAAGAAGTAAACCCCGAAAATGACAGTTCGCTGGAGTCCCACGGCCTTGCGGGATCTGGAGTCATTGCACACCTACATCGCCGACGACAATCCCGGCGCGGCGGCAATCACTGTCGAGACCGTCGTGGCGGGGATAGAAGCCCTCGTGCGGCATCCCGAGATGGGTCGTAAAGGCCGCATTGCCGGAACCCGCGAATTAGTAATAGCCCCTTACGTAATCGCCTACCGCGCGCGAAAAACGTTGATCGATATCTTCGCCATCATCCAGGGCGCGCGCCGCTGGCCTGACTCTTTCTAGCTTTCCCGCAAGTCGAACACCAACACTTCGGCCTCGCGCCCGTTGTCGAAAACCAATTGCCGTTCGCCGCGCACCCTCGCGCCATCGCCCGCTGCGAGCACCGTGCCGTTGAGCGCGACACCCCCGCGCACCACATGCACATAAGCGCAGCGATCCGGCCCCAGCGGCAACCCGAAGTTCTCCTTGCCGTCAAACAGCCCCGCGTAAATCCGAGCGTCCTGATAGATGCCCAGCGACCCGTCCGCGCCATCCGGCGACAGCAGCAGCCGCAGGTGCCCGCGCTTTTCGACGTCAGAAAAATGCTTCTGCTGATACCGCGGCGCGACACCCTGCCGGTCCGGCGCCACCCAGATCTGGAAAAAATGCACCGGCTCGGACTTCGAATGATTGAACTCGCTATGCGTAATCCCGCTGCCCGTGCTCATCGCAATCACATCGCCTGCGTGCACCACCGAACCTTCGCCCATCGAGTCTTTATGCTCCAGCGCGCCCGCCAGCACGTAGGAAAACACTTCCATATCCTGGTGCGAGTGCGTGGCGAAACCGCCGCCCGGCGCCACGCGATCGTCGTTCAGTAGCTTCAAATCCGAAAAACCGTTCTGCGCCGGGTCCTGATACGGCCCGAAGGAAAACGTGAAGCGCGCCTCCAGCCAGTCCTGCTTTCCGGTGCCGCGATCTTGTGATTTACGAAGTTCCAGCATATTACGCCACCTTGATCGTCAACTCACCCAGCTTGTCGATGCGCCCCACCATCACATCGCCGGCAACCACCGCGCCGACGCCCTCCGGCGTGCCCGTGTAAATCAGGTCGCCCGCTTCGAGCGTGACCTGCTGCGACAGATGATTGATAATGTGCGGCACATCCCAGATCATCTGATTCAAATTCGACTTTTGACGCACCTGCCCGTTGACGGTGATCTGTAAATCGCCTTCGTTGAGATGTCCGACCAGGGCCACCGGATGAATCGCCCCGCACGGCCCCGAGTGATCGAACGATTTGCCGATCTCCCACGGGTGCCCCTTCTTCGCCGCCGCCTGCTGCAAATCACGGCGCGTCATGTCGAAGCCCACCGCATAACCGTAAACATAATCCAGCGCCGCTTCCACCGGAATGTTCGCGCCGCTCTTGCCGATCGCTACCACCAGTTCCACTTCGTGATGATAGTTGCTGGTCAACGGCGGGTACGCAACCGTCGCGCCGTCTTCGACAATCATGTCGCTGGCCTTGGCGAAGAAGAACGGCGGCGATTTTTCATCGTGCCCCATCTCGCGCACATGCGCCAGATAGTTACGTCCTACACAATAAATGCGGCGAACCGGAAAGCGCGCTGGCGTGCCGGTGACAGGCAGAGAAGGCTGCAGAGCAGCGGGAACGACGTAGTCCATAAATTCAAAAGTACCATTACAATCGCAACCATTATAGGACTCTAAGGCGTTGACCTTAGATGTTCCCCTCTATAAACTCGGTATCACAGTGACCGAACAACGAAAACACCAACGCTTCGACTTGCGACTTCCCTTCGAGATCGTAGCGGGTAACAAAGCCAAAGGCGAAACCCGCAACGTGAGTTCCTGCGGGGTGCTGTTCACGTCCAAGGCGCCCGTCGAAGTAGGCTCGGCGATTGAATACCTGATCACCCTCCCCAAGGCGCCTGGAACGCGCGCCGAGGTCCGCCTGCGTTGCGTCGGCAAGGTGGTCCGCACCGAAGACCAATCCCGCTTCGCCGCCACCATGGAACGCTACGAGTTCGTCCGCCAGCGCATCTAAGCCCGCCCTCGTTCGCCCTCCTAAGCCGGTGCTACTATAGGCGAAGGGATGGCGAACATGAACCTCACTTTAGGATTTCCGGATCCATCCGGCCTGCTCGAGAACGAGCGCATTCTCGCACGGCGCAGCGGCCTCGCCGGGGCCATCGCCCGCTTCGAGGAATGGATGGCGGACCCGGATTCGCCGGTCCGCGCCATTCGCCGCCAGCCCGCTAAACCCGGCGTCTTCACCGACTTCCCGGAGGCGCTGGCACCGTCGCTCAAGCAGTCCCTAGTCGCGCGCGGCATCCGCCAACTGTACTCGCACCAAGCCGAGGCCTTCGACCACGCCGCCGCCGGACGCAACGTAGTGGTGGTTACGCCCACCGCCTCCGGCAAGACGCTATGCTACAACCTGCCGGTGCTGCAGCGCCTGATCGCCGACCCCGGCGCGCGCGCCCTCTACTTATTCCCAACCAAGGCGCTAGCCGAAGACCAGCTCGCCGAATTCCAGGGTGCTGTCGACGGCATGGGGTCTGAACTCCGCGCCTTCACCTACGATGGCGACACGCCGCAGGACGCCCGCCGCGCCATCCGCGAACGCGCGAATGTGGTCCTCACCAATCCCGACATGCTGCACTCCGGCATCCTGCCGCACCATACCAAATGGGCCAAGGCGTTCGAGAACCTGCGCTACATCGTGATCGACGAGCTGCACTCCTATCGCGGCGTTTACGGCAGCCATCTGGCGAACGTGCTGCGCCGCTTGAAGCGCGTCTGCGAATTTTACGGGTCATCGCCACAATTCATCTGTTGCTCGGCGACCATTGCGAATCCACGCGAGCTGGCACAAGCGCTCACCGGACAGCAGTTTGAATTGGTTGCGGAAAACGGTGCTCCCTCCGGCGAGAAGTACGTGGTGTTTTACAATCCGCCGGTAGTGAATAAAGCCCTGGGCATCCGCCGTGGCTATTTGAACGAAACCCGCCGCATCGCGCGCGAGCTGCTCGATCGCGGTCAGCAGACGTTGGTCTTCGCCAACTCTCGCCTGGCCACCGAGATTCTGCTCACATATTTGAAAGATGATCGCCCCAGCGGCAGCGTCCGCGGCTATCGCGGCGGCTACCTGCCCAAAGAGCGCCGCGAAGTGGAGCGCCAACTGCGCGACGGCGATATCCGCGCCGTGGTTGCCACCAACGCACTGGAGTTAGGCATCGACATCGGATCGTTAGACGCCGTGGTCATGGCCGGATATCCCGGAACCATCGCGTCCACCTGGCAGCGCGCCGGACGCGCCGGACGCCGTCAGACCACGGCACTGGCAGTCCTCGTAGCGTCAAGCGCGCCGCTCGATCAATACATCATCGAGCACCCCGAGTATTTCTTCGAGCGCCCGCCCGAACACGCCTACATCAATCCCGACAACCTTGAAATCTTGATCAATCACATGAAATGCGCGGCCTTCGAGCTGCCGGTGCGCGACAACGAAAAATTCGGCACGCACGATGTCGGCGAGATGTGCCAGTTTCTAGCCGACCTCAAATTGCTGCACCATTCGGGCACGGATCCAATGGCGCGTGGCACTGGACATCAGACACCTATCCCGCCGATGCCGTCAGCCTGCGTAGCATTTCGAGCGATAACTTCCTGGTCGTCGACATCACCGGCGATCATCGCGTGATCGGCGAAGTGGCCTTCACCGCCGCGCTCACCACGCTGCACGAGAAAGCCATCTACTTGCACGATGCGCGCCAGTATCAAGTGGAGCGCTTCGATTACGACGGCCGCAAAGCCTACGTGCGCCACGTGGATTCAGATTATTTCACCGACGCCATCGATTACACGCAAGTGAAGGAACTCGAAGCGTTCGAATCCGCACCGGTCAACGGAGCCAGCGCGGCCTACGGCGACGTGCGCCTCAACCGGCAGATCGTGGGCTTCAAGAAGATCAAGTTCTACACCATGGAGAACGTGGGCTCGGGCCACCTCTCGATGCCCGAGCAGGAGATGCACACGACAGCCTTCTGGCTGCACTTCCCGGAGCCGTTTCTCGCCCGCTTCGCCGATCTGACACCTACCGAAAAACAAAGCGGTTTAGTGGCGCTGGGAGCTCTCCTGCGCACCGTCGGTTCTCTGCGCGTGATGTGCGATCCGCGCGATTTGGGCGTTTCCCTCACTGAGGCCATCGCCGGCAGCCTGCAAACCTTCGAGCCGAATCTGTATCTCTACGACAATTACCCGGGCGGCATCGGCCAGAGCGCGCCGCTCTTCAAGATGACGCGGCCATTGCTCGAAGGCGCGGCGGCCCTATTGCGCGGATGCGCATGCGAAGCGGGCTGCCCAGGCTGCGTCGGCCCCATCGGCGAAGTGGGAGAGCGTGGCAAGGAAACCGCCGCCCGCATTCTCGTCGAGCTTCTAGCACCAGGAACCTAGCTAGCAGCAGCGCGGCGGCGATCGGTTTTGAAGTGCTCAGCGTCTAACGCGCCCAGCTAAACCTATTCCAGTGCTATACAGGAAATCGTTTTTCTTTCGCCCCGGGACCGGATCGCTCAAGTAACGGTCGCTCAGCGAAACATTCCAGGTGAGCCATTTTGTAAGCTGCGTGGTCGCACCGGCATCGGCGTTCATGCGGTATTGCCCGCTGTCGGAGAGATTGTCGAACATGCGAAAGGTCTCGATGAAACTGGTGCGCGCGCTGATCTTGTAGTTGAAATCGTCGCCCCAAAAGGCTTCGGCCGAATTCCGCGTGAACGCCGCAGTTGCGCCCGCCGCACCGAAGGCCTGGCGGTTCCAGTCGACGCCACCGGTTGCGCTCAGGCGACTGGTGTCATGCGACCAGATCAGATAACCCGCGCCGCCACCCACCGTCACCCCCAGATCCAGCGATTGGAACTTGTCGTATTCAAAATCGTTGAAGGCGTTCAAGAATATTTTCTTGGTGAGGTTGCGGTTGTAGCTCCACCCGCCGCGTATGGCCTTCGCGGTCTGCGCGTTTACGCCGTTGATGGTCGCCGATGAACTGATGGAGTTGAAATACGCGGTGGTGCGCGTGGTGTTCGAGGCACGCACGAAGTTGATGGGCGTCGTCAGCGTCGACGTCTCCGCGTTGCCCTTGGTACCGGCCAGGTTCAGGCTGCCGGTAACCGTCCACAGATCCAGCAATCGGGGATGCAAGTATTTCTGGTAAGTCTTCTCTTCCGCATCGTCGCGCAGCGTCACTACGTCTTTGGGATCCACCGCCTGCGGCGCCCCCGGCGCGGCCACCTGAATGCGGTCTCCCTGCGTCTCAATATTGGCTTTGACAGTTTTACCGCCGGCCAGCGTTATATTCAGCGGCTGATCGCTCTTCACCGTGGCGACGTCCGCCCACTTCAACGTCACAGTGCCGAAGTTTTTGCTCTTGACGGTAATGTTGTCTCCGTCTTTTTTTACGATCGCACCGGTGATGCGATCCCCGTCCTTCATGGTGATCTGGTCTGCCAACCCAGCGCCGGCGGACAGAAAGAGCACGCAAACGGAGAGTGTAATCTTCATCATTCCAGATTAAGCGATGCGGCGCTTCAAGAGGAAATACACCGGCACGCCGATCAGCACGATCACCAACCCTGGTACAGTGGTCGAAGCGCGGTAGGCGAACAGCAGGATCAAAATCACGGACGCGCCTGCGATGTAGAGCGCCGGCACGAAGGGATAGCCGAACGCGCGATACGGCCGCTCTTCATTTGGCCGCCGCTTGCGCAGCACGAATACCGCGGCGATCGTCAGGATATAAAAGATGAGCGCCGCCGAGACCACGTAATCCAGCAGATTGCCGTACAGGTTGCCGAACTTTCCGGTAGCAGCGTCGTAGGTGCGCGGCAGCACCAGCAACGTGGTCCACGCGGCTTGCATGACCAGCGCGACGCCCGGGACATGCGCCTTATTAATATTTTTAGCGGCGCGAAAGAACAGATTATCTTGCGCCATCGCGAAACAGGCGCGCGCTCCCGCCAGCACCATTCCATTGATGCAGCCGAAGGTCGAGATCATGATGGCAATGGCCATGATCTGCGCGCCCGCGCCGGGGTAAACCGCGCCCACCATGGCGCTGGCCACGCGATCGAGCGGCGCCGTCTGCACCTGATCGAACGGCAGCACCACCAAATACGCAACGTTCGCCAGCAAATAAAGGCCGATGACGATGGCCGTCCCGAATGCCAGCGACAGCGGCACGTTGCGGCGCGGCGTGCGCACTTCGCCGGCCGTGAAGGTGATGTTGTTCCAGGCGTCAGCGGAAAACAGCGATCCGGTTTGCGCCACGCACAAGGCCACCAACAGGCCGAACGAAGTCTCCGGCGTCAATCCCGGAGCAATGGGTGTGAAGCCGCGCGGCGTCCATGCGTTTCCGAAATTTCCCGCCACCGCCTGGCGATTCCATCCTAGAAAAATGCCGAGCCCGATCAGACCCAGCAGCGATCCAATCTTCGCTACCGTGAAAAAATTCTGCACGCGCTTGCCGTACTGAATTCCCAGCGTGTTGGTGTAAGTCAGAAACAGGATCACTAGAATCCCCACCAGCTGCGCCGTCGATAGCGACACCGCGTAGCCCGTCGAAAGATGAATGGGTGCGATGATGTAATTGCTTTCCGAAATCGTCGGCCACAGCACGCCCAGATAGCGCGCAAAGGCCACCCCCACCGCCGCGATGGTGCCGGTCTGGATCACGCCGAAGAGCGTCCAGCCATAGAGAAATCCCCACATGGGCGAGAACGCCTCGCGCAGATAAACATATTGCCCGCCGGCGCGCGGCATCATCGCGGCCAGCTCGCCGTAGGAGAGCGCGGCGGTCAGCGTCAGTATCCCGGTGATCACCCAGGAAGCCAGCAGCCACCCCGGGCTACCGACGTTGCGCGACATCTCCGCCGACACGATGAAGATGCCCGAGCCGATCATCGATCCCGCCACCAGCATGGTCGAATCAAACAGTCCAAGAGTGCGCGTGAGTTCGCTTTTCGCTGCTTGCATGGGCCTTTTGTCGAGTATAGCCCGTGCCGCCCGCGCCTCAATTCTCGAAGCCTGGATCGAAGCCGAGTTTTGCGCTATCGAAGCAGATGGTAGCCCCCCAGCCCACATTCGGCGACCCGGCGCGGCGCCGCGGTCGAATCCTTCGAGATCGCCATCCACGGACTGTCCGTGCCCCAACTGCGGGTCGAGTTCTAACTTAGAGGCGGAGTGTGTCGACATAGAGCCGTCTCTGTCGATCAGGCGCCTCGCCAACAACCGTCGAAGCAGAGTCTCAAGATGTGGGAATTCGCGTTGGCAGGCTGCGCCATCTATAACGATGCAGTTGATTCGAACCCTCCGCCGAGTTTGGCATCGCGGATGCTTCCGATGCTGACGTGCCGGAGGCAAACACTCATGGAACTTAAGTGGTACGCGAGCCGCTCATGCCGATAATCGGTTCACTCATCTTGCGGTTCGGCCCGTCACCCAGTTTTTTCTTGGGTTTGCTGAACCCGCACTCGCAATCCAAGGAGTTCGATGAGAGGGACCACTGAGGCTTATGATAAAACTCGTACTTCTGTTCTGTGCCGTGGCTCTTCTGGCGGCGTTACCCATAAGGGCGCAATCTGCCGGAACCATACGCGGCTCAGTTGTCGACCCGTCGGGTGCCGCCATCAAAGGCGCTACCGTGCAGATTCAGAATCCCGTGTCCCACTATAACCAGACTACCCAGACGAACGACCAGGGCACTTTTCAGTTCACCAATATTCCCTACAACAACTATCACGTCAGCGCCGCGGCATCCAGCTTTCAGAGCAGCGACCAGGATGTAGACGTGCGCTCGTCGATCGCGGTCGAGGTGAAGATGGCTTTGAAACTAGGCACGTCGGTTGAAAGTGTGACTGTTGTCGCCGCCGGGGATCTCCTCGAAACCGATCCCATCACCCACACGGACGTGGATCGCGCACTCTTCGAAAAACTTCCGCTCGAAAGTCAATCGTCATCGCTGAGCTCGCTGGTGACGCTGGCTTCCCCAGGAGTCTCGGCCGACTCCAACGGCCTGTTTCATGGCCTCGGCGATCACGCGGAGAACTCGTTCTCCGTCGACGGCCAGCCGATTACCGATCAGCAGAGCAAGGTCTTCTCGAATCAGATCCCTCTCGATTCTGTGCAGTCCATGGAAGTGATCGAAGGCGCTCCTCCGGCAGAATATGGCGACAAGACCAGCCTGGTCATTGTTGTCACCACTCGATCGGGGCTTGGTGTGAAGCAACCGCATGGCGACATCACCACCTCCTACGGGAGTTTTGGGTCGGTGAATGGCGGCGCCAATCTCGCTTATGGCGGGGATAACTGGGGGAATTTCATTTCCCTGAATGGGCTGAACACCAGCCGGTTTCTGGACGGCCCCGAATTCACGGTGATGCACGATCATGGAAATGAGCAGAATGTTTTCGATCGGCTGGACCTGAAGCCTTCACCGTGGGACACAATCAACCTGAATCTCGGCTTTTCGCGCAGCTGGTTCCAGACCCCGAACTCGTTCGATTCTCAAAACGCGACCGCCTGGTCGGGGTTGGTCGTCGACAACGGCGGGTTGGGCCCGGACGGCCGGCCTGTGGGCGCGACAGATCAGGTCTCGAAGATCCGAACCTTCAACATCGCCCCGGTCTGGACCCATATTGTGAACGCAAGTACATTGTTCACGTTGGGCGGATTCGCGCGGCAGGATCAATACAATTACTACGGGAGCGCCGACCCCTTCGCCGACCTGATTCCGGATCTTCAAACCAACACAATCGGCCAGAATCGAAGGCTCACCAACCTGGGCCTGCGCGCGAGCGTGTCGGAGGTAAAGGGGATCCACAACATCAAGGCGGGGGTTACCTGGCAGGACACGATTCTGACGGAAAAAGACAGCTTCGGCATCGTCGATCCGAAGTTTAACGCGGTGTGTCTAAATGCGGACGGGAGTCCGAACACGGACCCGACGTTAACCAACCCAGCGAACTGCGGCGGCGCGCTGCAACCCAATCCGAGCTTCGATCCGCTGCTGGGCTGTTACGACCTGACCCGGACCGGGACACTTCCGGCTTCTGACGGATGCCCGAAATCAACCAGCAGCCTGTATACGTTCAATGGACACGCGGACATCCACCAGCTAGCACTTTATCTTCAGGACACGATCTCGGTGAAGAACTGGACTTTTAACGTAGGAATTCGGGGCGACGTGTATAACGGCATCACCCAAACGAGCCAAGCAGAACCACGACTCGGGATTGCCTACCACATTAAGCCGACGAACACAGTCCTGCAGGTTTCCTATGCTCGCACCCTGGAGACGCCGTTCAACGAGAACCTGGTGCTGGCGAGCTTGGGATGCAACGATCCCGTGATCAACCACCTGCAGGCGACTCTTCAGGGTTATCCCTGCTTGACGTCGCCGATAAGCCCAGGGTGGCGCAATGAGTTCCACGCCGGGCTGCAACAAGCTTTCGGGCGGTACTTGGTGATCAGTGGCGAGTACATCTGGAAGTACACGCACAATGCCTACGACTTCAGCGTACTGGGCAACACGCCCATTACCTATCCGATTAATTGGGCCCGTTCCAAGATTCCCGGTTACGCCATCCGCGCAAGCGTGCCGAACTTCCACGGCTTCACGGCGTTCGTGGTCATGTCCAGCGTGGCCGCGCGTTTCTTTGGGCCCCAGGTCGCCGGCATTGGGACCACCCCGTCGAGTTTCGGTGTCGGCGGCGTATTCCGCATCGACCACGACGAAAACTTCAATTCGACCACACACCTCCAATATCAGATCGGAAAGAGGGGACCCTGGATCGGCTTCAACTGGCGCTATGACAGCGGTCTGGTCGCCGGTCCGGCGCCGTGCGCGGGAGGGAACTGCGCCAACGGGCCCAACGGAACCGATACGGTGGTGGACGTCTCCCGCCTCACTCCAGATCAACAGTTCGAGGCGGGTCTGTACTGCGGAAGCGTATATGCCACGCCAACGTCTCCCATTAGCGCGAGTGGTCTGTGTCCCGCGTCGCAGTATGGTTCGACGCTCCTCAAGATCCCGGCTCCGGGTACGGAGAACGACGATCACAATCCGCCCCGCATCGCATCGCGGAACCTCTTCGACCTCTCCGTGGGACACGACAATCTATTTCACGGAGACCGCTACAAGTGGAGCGCCCGGCTATCGATCGTGAACATCGGGAATACGGAAGCGTTGTATAACTTCCTCTCCACCTTCAGCGGAACGCACTATGTGACCCCACGGGCCATTACCGGGACCGTCGGCTTCCACTTTTGATCGACGTACTTTCCCAGCGCGCCACTCAGTTAATAAGAAGGGTTGTACGAAGCAGGCAATGATCGAATGGCGAAAGCAAGGTGAGTCAGACCTTCAGAAGCGTCTGCAACGGGCGCGAGCGGAAGGAGAACTCGCGAAGGACATGAATCCCAGCGACCTTGCGCGTTATATCTCTTCAAGGCCGAAATGGCGCGCGTCGTCGATATGGTTCCGCGATCCATGCCCTTGTAGTCACTGGTGAAGCCTGTTCGAAATTTCGAAAATGCGCGTAGAAAGTCTGGCGCTGACAGCAGCCGAGTTGAATTGGCATCGCGTGTTCCAACCACCAGTCCCTATCCAGTCAACCTCAAGAGGTGAAGGGCACGTAGCAAAAAAAATACTTGTAATTGCTTCACAACAAAGGTGTGTATTTGGTGCCCGGGGTGGGACTTGAACCCACACTCTCCTTACGGAAAAAGGGATTTTAAGTCCCTTGCGTCTGCCGATTTCGCCACCCGGGCTAGGTAGAAAACGTCAACTCTATTGGAGCACTCTGCGGTGGCCTTGTGCTACTTCGTCGCCGCCAGCAACTCCAGCAGCGCCGTCGAAACGGCTTCCGGTTTTTCGCGCGGCAGAAAGTGTCCCACGCCGGGAAGCACCCGCCGCGCCATTAACGCCGGAAACAGCGCGCGCTCCGCAGGCGAATCCGCTGGGGGCCGCGCCAGCGGATCGTCGGCGCCGTGCAGCACGATCGACGGTACCGAAATCTTCGGCCGCTTCGCCAATTGCTGCTCCATCATGGCGAAGCGCGGGTCGCCGGGAGCGTTGCCGATGCGATGCCGGTAAGAGTGAATTACCACATCGACGAAATCTGGATTGTCGAAGGACGGCGCGGTGCGATTATAAGTCTCCTCGGTAAAATGCCAATCGGGCGACCACGTCTCCCACAACAGCCGGCACAGCGCCCGCCGGTTTTTTGCTAAGCCTTCGCGTCCGCGCTCCAGGTTGAAATACCACTGGTACCAAAGCTCGCGCTCGACCGCAGGCGGACCAGGTTGCGCCGGCGCGATGGTGTTCTGAATCGTGTAGCCACCGCAGATCACCGCGGCGCGCACGCGTTCGGGAAAAAGCGCCGCAGCAATGCACGCCGCGCGTCCGCCCCAGTCGAAACCGGCGACAGCAAAGCGCGGCAACGCCAGCGCATTGGCGAAGTCAATCACATCCTGCCCAATAGCAGCCTGCTCGGCCATACGCGGAGCCGTGGCGCTGCGGAAACGCGTAGGGCCGTAGCCGCGCAGGTACGGAACCAGTACACGATGCCCGGCCGAAGTGAGCAGCGGAACCACGCCGTCGAAGGCGCGCACGTCATCCGGAAAACCATGCAGCAGGATGACGGGGAAACCTTGCGGGCTGCCGCTGTCTTCGTAAGCGATGTTGAGCGCGCGCGTCTGCACCGTCGGCGCGAGCGCGGCCGTGGGCTGCGCGCGCAACTGGAACGCCGCCGTCACTGCTGTGCCGGCCGCCCCCTTCAAAAACGTTCTTCGATTATGGGCCATGATTACATATACTGCAAAAGCGCCCATGAAAAACATACACGATTTGTTCTCGCTCGAGGGGCGCGTCGCCATCGTCACCGGCGCCTCGCGCGGGCTGGGCAAAGAAGCCGCCGAAGGCCTGGCCGAGGCCGGCGCGAAAGTAGTGGTGGCCGCACGCCGCGCGCAGTGGCTCGACCCCACCGTGCGCGAATTCGAACAGCGCGGCTTCGATGTCTTCGACCAGATCTGCGATATCGCCAGCGAAGAACAAACGCAAGCTCTCGCCGCGGCAGCGCTCGCCCGCTATGGCCGCGTGGATATTCTCGTGAACAACGCCGGCGTCAGTTGGGGCGCTACTTATGAGGAAACGCCGCTCGATGCCTGGCGCAAGGTTTTGGAGACGAACGTCATCGGGACGCAGTTCATGACACGCGCCGTTCTGCCGTCGATGCGCGCGCAAGGCTATGGCAAGATCGTCAACATCGCCTCGATCATGGGGCTGATCGGCGTGCCGAAGGAAATTCTCGAAGCGTCGAGCTACACCGCCAGCAAAGGAGCTCTGATTGCGCTCACTCGCGAACTAGCCGTGCATTACGCTCCGCTGGGCATCCGCGTGAACGCGCTAGCGCCCGGATTCTTTCCAACCCGGCTGAGCGCCGGAGTCGTCGAACATGCAAGCGACCGTATCAAGTCCATCACGCCGTTGGGACGCCTCGGCGAAGCGGGCGAGATGAAGGGAGCCGTAGTCTTTCTGGCAGCCCCCGCCTCGGATTACATCACCGGCCAAATCATCGCCGTCGATGGCGGAATGACAGCCGCGTAAAGGAACTTATGCGAAGCAGAAAAGAATACATCGAAAGTTTGCGCGACGGCCGTGAAGTGTATTTCAAAGGACAGCGCGTCGCCGATGTCACCGAGCATCCCGAAATTCGCCTGGCGATCGATCACGCCGCGATCGACTACGATATGGCGGACGACCATGCGTGGCGCGCGCTAGCGGCGTCCGGCGCCCACAGCCGATATTTTCAATTGCCCCTGACCAGCAACGATCTCCTGGAACGCAGCCGCCTCATCGAAGCCGCCACTACACTGGGCGGCACCTTAGTAGTCTTAATCAAGGAAATCGGCACCGACGCGCTCTTCGCGCTGCACCTAGTCGCGCATGAGCTCGATAGGCAAAAGGGCACTCACTACCTCGATCGCGTCCGCAAGTTTCACGCCTACGCCCGCGATAACGACCTGGCGCTCTCCGTAGCCCAGACCGACGTCAAAGGCGACCGTTCCAAAGCGCCACTCGAACAAGAGCATCCCGACTACTACCTGCGCATCGTCGACGAAACGACCGACGGTATCATCGTGCGCGGAGCCAAGATGCACACCTCGGTCTCGGTGAACTCGAACGAAATGATCGTGCTGCCCACGCGCGCCATGAAAACGGACGAAGCCGAATACGCCGTGTCCTTCGCCCTGCCCCTCAATACCAAGGGACTGAAGCTGATCACCAGCGCCTACGGTTCGCATCACGATGACAGCCCCTTCGACGCCCCGCTGGCTTCGCGTCACCGCATGATGGAAACTCTCACCGTGTTCGATGACGTATTCGTCCCCCACGAGCGCGTGTTCCTCAATGGCGAATGGGAATTCGCCGGCGAGTTGGCGAAAACCTTCGTCGAATTCCATCGCTTCACGGCCATCTCCTATAAGCTGCCCCTGGTCGATACGCTCGTCGGCGCCGCGTTGCTGATGGCGGAATACAACGGCCTCGAACGCGTCAAGCACGTCCAGGAAAAGCTGGCGAAGTTGGCCGGCTACGCCGAAACCCTGCGTGCGCTGCTCCGGCTCTCCGCTCTAGACGCGAAAATCGGAGCCCTCGGCATCGCTATTCCCAAACCTCTCTTGGTGAATATGGCGAAGCTACACTTCGCCACCAACTATCATCAAATGCTGGCTTATCTGGTCGACATCACCGGCGGCCTGATCGCCACCGGGCCCAGCGAAGCGGACTTGCTGAATCCTGAAACGGGAGCCTATGTGCAGCGTTATCTCGGTGGCCGCAAAGGCGTCCCCGTAGAGCAGCGGCTCCGGGCCATCAACTTGGTGAAGGAATTAACGGCAACCGATTTCGCCGGCTACCAGGCAGTGCTCGCAATCCACGCCGAAGGCTCAATCGAGGCAGAGAAATTAGCCATGGTGCGCGAACACGATTCCGCGCGTTGCGTGGCGCTGGCCAAGCAGTTAGCTGGCATCGCGAAGTGACGCGGACAGCCGCATAAGAGCTTGATCCGGAAGAGCTAATCATAAGGGTAGATCTTGCCGATTAGCCAGTACTAAGGCTGCCGGTTGGCGGTTGAGTTCCACCTTAGCTTCAGGTAGAGTAGTTGCCAGGGTGAACTAGGTAAATTCGATGGAACCACGTGTGTTTCTAAAGTGGACAGTGTTCATGTTGGCGATGTCGCCTGCTGCGTTTGCAGCGCGTCCGCAACAACAATCGGCGGCCCCCGATGCCGCTCAAGTGCAAGCCAATGAAGCCTTAGTAAAGCGCTATTGCGTAAGCTGCCATAGCGAGAAGCTGAAGACCGGCGGCCTGGTGCTCGAGAACCTGGATTTATCCAACGTTTCCGCCCACGCCGAGACGCTTGAAAAAGTCATCCGCAAGCTGGGCACCGGCTCCATGCCACCGCAAGGCATGCCGCGGCCGGATAAAACCACCCTTGACGGTTTCGCCTCCTGGCTCGAAACGTCCATCGACCGCGACGCCCTGGCCAAGCCCAATCCTGGCCGCGCCACATTGCATCGTTTGAACCGTACCGAGTACGCGAACGCCGTGAAGGACATCCTGGGCCTCGACATCGACGGCGCGTCGCTGCTGCCGAGCGACGACGAGAGCTACGGCTTCGACAACATTGCGGACGTGCTTAAGACTTCGCCGGCGCTGCTCGAGCGCTACATGTCGGCCTCCTGGAATATCAGCCGGCTAGCGGTGGGCGATCAGGCCATCGTCGCCGACACCACCATCTACCGCGCGCGTCCGGATCTTTCGCAGGACGAGTACCTCGCAGGATTCCCCCTGGGAACCCGCGGCGGCCTCAAGTTCACGCACAACTTCCAGCTCGACGGCGATTATGTTTTCCGCATCCGCATGTGGCGCGCCACCACCGACATCATTCGCGGACTGAAGTACCCCAACGAAGTGGAGCTGTCGATTGACGGCGTCCGCGCGGGCCTGGTCCACATCGGCGGCAGACCCGACGAAAAGGCCAGTGAAGACAATTCCGGGACTTCCGCCACCGATCTCGATCAGCGCCTCACTTTACGCGTTCCTGTGAAGGCGGGTCCGCACGACGTCGTGATAACTTTCCTCAAGAAAACCGCCGCGCAGGAAGACGACATTCTGCAGCCGTTCTTACGCTCGAATGTCGATCCCGTGGGTTACCAGGGACAGACTTCGGTCGACCGCGTCAGCGTGAACGGACCGCTCGATGCGCGCGGGATTAGTGAGACCCCCAGCCGCAAGAAGATTTTCATTTGCCGCCCGGCAGCCGGCGCCGACGATATTCCCTGCGCCAAAAAAATTCTGGGGAATCTGGCGCGCAGATCCTATCGCCGCCCGATCACCGATCGCGACACCGAGCAGCTGTTGACCTTCTTCCAGAAGGGCAAGAACGAAGGCAAGACTTTCGATGCCGGCATCGAAGCCGCGCTGCAGTTGATTCTCGCCAGCCCCGAATTCCTGTTCCGCTTTGAGCCCGACCCGGTCAATTTGGCCGTCGACACTCCTTATAAGATCAACGATCTCGAATTAGCGTCGCGCCTATCCTTCTTCTTATGGAGCACCATTCCAGACGAGCAACTGATCGGTATCGCCAGTGCTGGCAAGCTAAAAGATCCGGCGGTGTTAGAACAACAGGTGAAGCGCATGTTGCTCGACCCGCGGGCCCATGCTCTCACCGACAACTTCGCGGGCCAGTGGTTGTTCCTGCGCAACCTGCGCACCATGAATCCGGACTTTGAGACCTTCCCGGACTTCGACGATAACCTGCGCCAGTCCATGCGCCGCGAGACGGAGCTGTTCTTTGAGAGTGTCCTGCGCGAAGACCGTAGCGTGCTGGATTTCCTGAATGCCAATTACACCTTCGTCAACGAGCGCCTCGCTCGCCATTACGGAATGAAGGATATTTACGGCGAAGGTTTCCGCCGAGTAACCCTTACTGACGAGAACCGCTTCGGATTGCTGGGACAGGCGAGCATCCTCTCCGTCACTTCGCTGCCCACCCGCACCTCTCCGGTGAATCGCGGCAAATGGATTTTGACCAACATTTTAGGCACGCCGCCGCCTCCTCCTCCGCCCAACGTTCCGGCGCTCAAGACCAGCGCCGAGGCCGGTAAGGTTTCATCGCTGCGCGAGCGCATGGAAGCGCACCGCGCCAATCCCTACTGCGCCGGCTGCCATAAAGTAATGGATCCCCTGGGTTTCGCGCTCGAAAACTTCGACGCCGTGGGCCAGTGGCGCGATACCGACGAAGGCGCGAAGATCGATCCGTCCGGCACCATGTTTGACGGCACCAAAGTGACCAAGCCGTCGGATGTGCGCAAGATGCTGGCGTCCCATCCCGACGTCTTCCTCAACGTCTTCACTCAGAAATTGATGACATATGCCCTCGGGCGCGGTGTGGAATATTACGATATGCCTACGATTCGCGCGATCCTGCGCGAGTCATCGAAGAACGATTACAAGTTTTCGTCCATATTAATGGGCGTGATCAAAAGTGCCCCGTTCCAGATGAAGGTGAAAAGGACGCCGGGCAATGTGGTTGCTGCGAATGTAGTGAGCGATAAGTAGAGGGACCGTTGCGTTCAGCGAAACGGGCAGGTATGCTGTAAACGACTAGGAGACCAGGAGACCGTCATATGTTCATCACTAAAAAGCATTTATCCCGCCGCACATTATTGAAAGGTGTAGGGGTTGGACTCGCCCTGCCCCTTCTCGATTCCATGGTGCCGGCGCAGACTCCGCTCGCGAAGACGGCCGCCAAACCGCAGATTCGCCTGGGATTTTGCTACATCCCCCACGGCGGCGTGATGGCTAACTGGACTCCCGTCAAAGAAGGTTCGAATTTCAAGCTCTCCCGCACCCTGATGCCTCTGTCGAATGTGCAGGATCAAGTAGTGATCCTGACCAACCTGGCGCACAAGCAGGCGGGCGGCATCCCGGGCGATGGCGGCGGCGACCACGGCCGTTCCCCCGCAGTGTGGCTGAACGGCACGCGCCCGCGCCGCACGGAAGGCGAAGATGTCCGCGCCGGCGTCACCATTGACCAGATTGCGGCCCAGCACATCGGCCAGGAAACTCCCCTGCCGTCGCTCGAGCTCGCTACCGAAGACACCAGCGGCTTGCTGGGCGCCTGCGATGTCGGCTTCAGCTGCACCTACATGAACACGATTTCCTGGCGGACTCCCACCAGCCCCATGCCCATGGAAATCAATCCCCGCGCCGTGTTTGACCGCCTGTTCGGCGATGGCGCCTCGGCCGAAGAGCGCCTGGTGCGCATCCAGCGCGAGCGCAGCATTCTCGACGCCGTCACCGGCCAGGTGAAGTCGCTCTCGAACGGGCTCGGCTCCAGCGACAAGAACAAGGTCTCCGAATATCTGGAGAACATTCGCGAAATCGAGCGCCGCATTCAGCTCGCTGAAAAGCAGAACGGCAACACCAGCATCAACGTTCCGGACGCGCCCATCGGCATCCCCGACGATCACGTGGAGCATTCGCACCTCATGCTCGACCTGATGGCGCTCTCCTTCCAGGCCGACATCACGCGCATTTCCACCTTCATGATGGCGCGCGAAGTGAGCTACCGTACCTTCCCGAATATCGGCATCAACGATGCGTTCCATCCGACATCGCATCACCAGAACGATCCCGAGAAGCTCGAAAAGCTGACCCGCATCAACACCTATCACGTAGGCTTGGTCGCGCGCCTCATGGAACGCCTGAAGGCGGTTCCCGACGGCGACGGCACGCTGCTCGATCACTCCCTGGTTCTTTACGGAAGCTGCATGAGCAACAGCAACGTGCACAACCATTCGCCCCTGCCGGTCTTCATCGGTGGCGGTGCTTGCGGCAATATGAAGGGCGGACGGCACGTGAAGCTGCCCGATGAGACCCCCATGTCGAACCTGCTGGCCACCATTCTCGACAAGGCCGGCGTGCATCAGGATGCAGTGGGCGACAGCACGGGGCTGTTAGCAATTTAGTTGCTGTTGGCGATCTAGTAAAGGATCAGACACATGAAAATCTGGAATGGGTTAGTCGTCGCGGCCGCGTTTGCAGCACTTTCCTACGCAGCCACTCCCGCACTGATTGAAGCGGCCCAGAATAAAGACCAGGCCACCGTCAAGAGCCTGCTGGCGCAGAAAGCGGATGCCAAAGCCGTCACGGCCGATGGCACCACCGCCCTGCACTGGGCGGCGCATTGGAACGATCTGGACATGGTCAACGCCCTGCTCGCAGCCGGCGCGGAGCCCAACGCTGCCAACCGCTACGGCGTCACTCCCATCGCCGAAGCGGCGGGAACCAGCACAGGCGCGGTGGTGGAGCGGTTGCTCAAAGCCGGCGTCAGCGCCGATACCATGTCAACCACCGAAGGCGAAACCATTCTGATGACGGCTTCGCGCGTCGGCAACATCGAAGCGGTGAAAGCGCTGCTCGATAAAGGCGCCAATCCCAATGCCAGGGAATCCTTCAAAGGCCAGACGGCGCTGATGTGGGCCGCCTCCGAAGGCCATGCCGACATTATCAAGCTGTTGCTCGCCAAGGGCGCCGATCCGAAGATTCTCTCCGATAGCCGCGACACCACGCTTCCCAAGTTGACGGCGGGAAGCCCCAACGCTCCGGTATCGCGCGGCGGTCTCACGGCGCTCTCGTTTGCGGCTCGCCAGGGAAATATCGATGCGGTGAACGCGCTGCTCGAAGGCGGCTCCGCCATCAACCAGAAGGACGTCGATGGAAACTCGGCGCTGGTGCTGGCGATTCTGAACAAGCACTACGACCTGGCCCAGGTGCTGATCGCCAAGGGCGCCGACGTGAACCTCTCGAACAAAGACGGCCGCAGCCCGCTGTTCACGGCGGTCGAGCTTCGCAACGAAGAATACTCCCCCCGTCCCGCGCTGAAGGATACCGATAAAGCCACGGCGATGGACGTAATCAAGACGCTGCTCGCCAAAGGCGCGAACGTTAACGCCCAGCTCACCCACACCGTGGAACTGCATAAGTTCGCCCAGGATCAGGGCGACAAGACCATGGCCGAGGGCGCCACCGCTTTCATGCGTGCGGCGCGCGGCGCCGATGTCGAGACCATGCACCTGTTAATCGACAAAGGGGCTGACCCCAAGCTCGCGAACAAAGACGGTCTGACGGCATTGCTGGTAGCGGCCGGCGTGAGCTGGGCCGACAAAGTGCGCAGCACTGAACCGCAGGCGCTGGCTGCAGTCCAGTTGTGCGTCGAACTAGGCCTGGATGTGAACGCGGCCACCGATCGCGGCGAAACCGCGCTGCATGGAGCTGCCCTGCGCGGCGCCAACACCATCGTCACTTATCTGGTCGAAAAGGGCGCGAAGCTGGATGCCAAGAACAAGCAAGGCTACACCGCTCTGGACGTCGCCAATGGCAAGGGCGGGCTTGCGGGCACCACGCGCGATCCCAAGCCGGCCACCATCGCGCTGTTGCAAGAGCTGATGGCCAAGAACCCCGGCCCCTCGGCCAAGGTCACCACGCCCGAAGCAAAGTAGTTTAGTAAAGTTGGTTTAAAGGGCCGGACCCCTGGGGGTTTCCGGCCCTTTTTAGTTATGGCCTTCGTAAAAGTCGCAGACATCTCCGCCCTCGCCGACGGCGAAACCATGGAAGCGAAAGTCGCCGGCCACCCCTACGCTGTTTGTAACGCCGGCGGCGAGTTGCATTGCCTCGACGGTGAGTGTCCCTGCACCGGCGGTCCGCTCAGCCAGGGAGCCATCCGCCACGACCTCCTGGTCTGCCCGTGGCACGGCTGGCGCTTCGATTACAAAACCGGCGTCTGCGCCTACGACGACAGCATCAAAGTCGCCCGCTTCCCCGTGAAGGTAGAAGACGGCGGCATCTTCGTCGACGTCACCCAGCCCCTCGAATAACCGCCCGCCAAGAAAAATGCGCTGAGCCGCGCCTTCCTCCGAGAAAAGTAGGCGCCTCAGGACACTATCTTGACAGTCCAGTGCAAAAACAAATTCTGTTCCTGGCATGCGCCGCCGCCGCGCTTAGCCAGCCCCCGCCGGCCTCGATCGACCCTGCCTACGCGGAATTAGACAAAGCTTATCAAGAGTTAAAGGCCAAGCAATACGACAGCGCCGTCGCCGGCTTCGAGCGCGCCATCGCCCTCGCGCCGGACCGTCCTTCCGTGCGCAAAGACCTGGCCTACACGCTGCTCAAAGTAGGCGAGACCGCCGCCGCGCGTGACCAGTTCGCCGCCGCCATGCACCTCGACCCCGGCGACGATCAAGTCGCTCTAGAATACGCATTCCTGTGTTACGAAACCCACCAGGAAGTCGCCGCCCGCCGCATCTTCGACCGCTATCGTAAGTCCAACGCCACGGCCGCCCAGGCCTTCGAAAATATCGACCGCCCGCTGCGCGAAGGCATCGAGCGCTGGCGTCAGGCGCTCGCCGTGTCACCGGATAACTTCAGCGGCCATCTGGAGCTAGCGCACCTCGCCGAGCAGCGCGACGAGCTGCCGCTCGCAGCCGAGCATTATGAGAGAGCCTGGCACCTGCGTCCCGACCATCGCAACTTGCTGCTAGATTTAGGCCGCGTGTGGAAACAGCTCGACCGCCCCGAAGAAGCCGCCGCGGCTTTGTTAGCGGCGTCGCGCGGCGCAGAGCCCAGGGTCGCCGAGCAAGCGCGCGAATTGCTGCCCGGCCGCTACCCCTATGTGTACGAGTTCGAAAAAGCCCTCGCGCTCGATCCCGCGAACGTCGAACTGCGCCGCGAGTTCGCCTACCTGCAACTACAAATGGAGCACCGCAACGACGCCGAGACACAATTTACCGGCATCGTCGAGCGCGCCCCCAGTGACCTTTCCTCAGTCGCGCAACTGGGCTTACTCAAGCTGTCGCAAGGCGACACCCCCGGAGCCATGGCCTTGCTCAACCGCGTTCTGTCCGGCAGCGACGAAGAGCTAGCCGAGCGTGTGCGCACCGCTCTGCACTTGCCCGAAACTCTGCGCGGACGCGCCGCCGTCGCGCCGGCGGTGGTCCCGAATCAAGCCAAGGAACTGGCGCTCAAGAGTCTCGAAAAGGGCTACCTGAAGGATGCGCTGCGCTACCTCACCATCGCCCACGAAAACGATCCCGTGGATTTCGAAGTCATGCTGAAACTCGGCTGGGCCAACAATATGTTGAAGGACGATCGCGACGCCATCAAGTGGTTCAACCTCGCGCGCCAGAGCCCGGACGTGAAGATCGCGGTCGAGGCGGCGCGCGCGTCCCACAATCTGGCAGGCTCGCTCGCGCGCTTCCGCACCACGGTGTGGGTTTTTCCCACGTTCTCCACACGCTGGCACGATCTCTTCGCCTACGCGCAGGCGAAGACGGAGTTGAATCTGCACGGCTGGTTCGTGCACCCGTATGTAACACTGCGCTTTGTGGGCGACACCCAGGGAGCCATCGCGCCCGGCGTTGGCTTCGCCCCGCAGTATCTCTCCGAAGGTGCTGCGATCCTCGGGCTCGGCATGGCCACCCGCACTTGGCACGGCGCCACCGGATGGTTTGAAGCCGGCGAAGAAGTGCGCTACCGCACCACCCCCACCGATCCCAGCCGAGGTTCGCCCGACTATCGCGGCGGCGTCTCCTACGCAAAAGGACTTGGACACTTACTGACCGGCGAGTCGCACGGCTGGTTCGCCGAAACCAACGACGATGCCGTCTACGTGCGCCGCTTCCAGAACGACACCCTGCTCTACGCGCAAAACCGCACCGGCTACACCGCGCCGCATGCGCAATTTTACTGGAACTGGAACGTGACCACGGACGTGAAGACGCTCTACTGGGCAAATTACGTCGAGACCGGTCCAGGGCTGCGCTTCCGCTTTCCAGGACGAGCCGCGCCGTTGCTGTTCTCAGTGAACCTACTGCGCGGCGCCTACTTGGTCAATGCCGGAAATCCGCGCGGGCCAAATTTTAACGATCTGCGGATTGGAGTCTGGTATGCGTTTTCACGTTAACTGCCTGTGGGTCGTATGCGCGTTGCTTCCTCTGCAAGCCGAACCGCGCTTTTCCTTTCACGTTATCGGAGACGACCCCAGCGGCTGGCAGGACTTGCTCTCGTCAACGGGCCTGACCGCTGGAACCGGCGGTGGCGCCAGCGTGATAGTCGCTCCGCACGGCACCGATTTGCCGCCAGCCGAGTGGTTATCACGCGTCGACCATGGCGTGATTTTAGTCCTCGAAGGTGAATCGCCGCTGGCCGCCGCTCTGGGTTTCCGCGCCGCCACTTCGCCGCACGTACCGGTACGCAGTGTCGAAGACCTACGCGCTCCCGACCTCCGCATCGTGTGGGAAAAAGCGCTCGACCTTCCCGTGTTTGAGATCCCCGCCGAAGCTCGCGTATTCGCCCGCGAGCGTTGGCAAAAAGTGCCGCTGATCGCCGGCTATCGCAAAGGCGCCGGCGCAGTATTGTGGGTGGCCGCGCCCCTTGGCCCGCGCGGCTACGAACGTTTCCCTTATCTGCCCCAGGCGCTAGTGGACCTGGGACTCGAACCGCCCTTCCGATCCTCGCGCCTATGGGCGTTTTTCGACTCCGCCTACCGCGCCCGCGTCGACGTTGACTATTTCGCCCAACGCTGGCGCGCCTCCGGCATCAGCGCGCTGCACGTCGCCGCCTGGCATTTCTGGGAGCGCGATCCGCAAAGCGACGAATACTTGCGTCGCCTGATCGACGCCTGCCATCGCAATGCCATTCAAGTCTACGCATGGCTGGAACTACCCCACGTGAGCGAAGCATTTTGGGAGCAGCACCCCGAATGGCGCGAGAAAACCGCCTTGGAACAGGACGCCCAACTCGATTGGCGCAAGCTGATCAACCTGACCAATCGCGACGCCTTCGCCGCCGTATCAGCAGGCGCCCGTGACCTTCTGACACGCTTCGACTGGGACGGCGTAAATTTGGCCGAACTCTATTTCGAATCTTTAGAAGGTCACGAAAACCCAGCCCGCTTCACGCCCTTGAACGCCGACGTCCGCCGCGAATTTCAGCAAGCCGAAGGCTTCGACCCACTAGACCTGTTCGCAGCCCAGTCGCCGCGCTACTGGCAAAAGGACGCCGCCGGCCTCGCGCGCTTTCTAGAGTTCCGCGCCCGCCTAGCCCAGCGCCAGCAAACCGAATGGATCGCCTTCGTCGAAGACATCCGCCGCGTAAAACCCCAATTGGATCTGACCGTCACCCATATAGACGACCGCTTCGATACCAGCATGCGCGAAAAGCTGGGCGCCGATGCGTCGCGCGTCCTGCCCCTGCTAACCGAGCACGACTTCACCTTCCTGATCGAAGACCCCGCCACTGTTTGGAACCTGGGCCCGCAACGCTATCCGCAGATCGCGGCCCGCTATGCTCCGCTGACGACAGCGCAAGACAAACTAGCAATCGACGTGAATATCGTCGAACGCTACCAGGACGTTTACCCCACCAAGCAGCAAACCGGCGCCGAGTTATTGGAGCTGGTTCACGTAGCAGCCAGTTCTTTCCCCCGCGTAGCGCTCTACTTTGAAGCCTCCATCGCCCGCAGTGACCTCCCACTACTAGCATCCGCAGCGGCCGCCGTCGATCGCGCCGAACACGTGAACGGAAAACTGGTGGTCGAGTCACGCCGCGGCGTAGGCGTGCCTTGGAAAGGTCCGGCAGCCGTCGACGGCAAGCCCTGGCCTTTCGCCGGCGATGGAGCGGTGTGGCTGACCCCCGGTGCGCACTCGATTGAAACGTCATCGCAGCCGATGCCCATGCGCGTTCTCGATTTCAACGGTGACCTGAAAACCGCCGCCGTAACCGCAGGGGGAATCGAGTTCGCTTATAAAAGCGCAGCTCGCGCCATGGCGCTGCTGGAACGCGCGCCCGCCCGCCTCGAAATCGACGGCGTCGAACAGCCGCCCCAGATGTCGGGAAACGTCCTGCTACTGCCGCGCGGTCAGCACCTGATTAATTTGACCCCAAGTAAATGAAGCGCACGATGAACAGCGCCGCCAGCACGTAAACCAGCCAATGGGTCTCGCGGAATTTACCGCGCACCACCCGCAAAACCGCATAGCTAGTGAAGCCGAACGCCAGACCATTCGCAATCGAAAAGGTCAGCGGAATCGTAATCAACGTGAGGAACGCAGGAATCGCGATCGCCGGATCGCTCCACTTGATCTCCGTAAGATGCGACATCATCAGCGACCCTACCACGATCAACGCCGAAGCCGTCGCGGCAGGGGGAACCGCCCCCACCAGCGGCGCGACGAACAGTGTCAAAATAAACAGCAACCCAGTCACGATGGCAGTGACTCCGCTGCGTCCCCCCGCCGCCACGCCAGCCGCGCTCTCGATATAACTAGTGACGGTAGATGTCCCCGCCAACGATCCCACAATGGTAGCCGTAGCATCCGCTACCAAAATCCTCCCGATGCGAGGAATGCGGTTGTCCGCATCGAACAGCCCCGCATGCTTGCCGACGCCCACCAGCGTGCCCACGTTGTCGAACAGATCGACGAACAGAAACACGAAAACGATTTCGAAAAGACCGACGTGCAGCGCCGCACGGATGTCCAGCGCCCCCGCCGTAGCGCTAATATCAGCCAGGCTATACGTTCCCGGAGTCCACTGGATCAGCCCGAAGATCACCCCGGCCAGCGTAGAAGCCAGAATACCGATCAGCATCGCGGCACGCACGCCCCACGCCGCCAGCCCGCAGACGACGATGAGTCCGAATAGCGCCAGCAGCGTATTCTTGTCGTTCAATTTGCCCAGTGTAACCAAAGTAGCCGAGCTTGGCACAATGATTCCGGCATTGCGCAGCCCGATCATGGCAATAAACAAACCGATTCCAGCTGCAACCGCCGCGTAGAGCTCCTGTGGAATGGCTTCCATGATCAACTGACGGATGCCTAGAAACGTCAACAGCAGAAAAGCGACGCCCGACAGAAACACCGCGCCCAGCGCCGTCTGCCAAGCGATGCCCATTCCTTTCACCACCACGTAGGTGAAGTATGCGTTCAATCCCATCCCCGGCGCGAGCGCAATCGGATAGCGCGCCAACGCGCCCATCAGAATGCTGCCGAAAGCCGCGCAGAAGCAGGTAGCGGCCACCACAGCCTGGAACGGCATCCCCGTCTCATGCAGGATCGATGGATTGACGAACACGATGTACGCCATGGTGACGAACGTAGTCGCCCCCGCCAGCATCTCGGTCTTCCAGTTGGTTCCCAGCCGTTCGAACTCGAAGTAGCGCTCCAGCCGCGCAATCATCTTTGTATTATGGCCCGAGCGCCAGCGAACACATCGCGCAGCATTTCCGCCGTCAGCTTTCCTGTGGACGTGTTTTGCTGGCTAGGGTGGTAAGAACCGATCAGAACCGGCGCGCCCGGAATCGAATACTGCACGTTGTGCCCGAACGAAAACGCCGCGCGGCTACGAATCACACCGCGGTCGCGCAGGATTCCCAGGTACGCGTCGAACGCCAGCTTCCCCAGCGCCACCACGCATTTCAAATCTTTGAGCAGCACCAATTCGCGTTCCAGATATTTCCGGCAAGTCTGAAACTCCTCGGGTGTCGGTTTATTATCCGGAGGCGCGCAGCGAACAGCCGCTGTGATGTACGCGCCCGTAAGCGTCAGCCCATCGCCGCGCGACACGCTGGTGGGTTGCGACGCAAACCCCGTCTCATAAAGCGCCCGATACAAAAAATCGCCGGAGCGATCGCCGGTGAACATGCGCCCCGTGCGATTCCCCCCGTGAGCCGCCGGCGCGAGTCCAATCACCAGCATCTGCGCCTTTGGATCGCCAAACGGAGGCACCGGCTTGCCCCAGTATTCCCAGTCCAGATATGCCCGACGCTTCACCTCCGCCATCTTGCGGCGATGCGCCACCAGACGCGGGCAGTCCGTGCACTCCACTACCTCGTCCACCAGAATCTGCAGCGCGCTTTTAGCCATCGGTCAGTTTATGATAAAGCGCCGCCAGCTCCGGCAGTCCCACCTGTTCGGCGCGCAGCCGTCCCTCCGGCAGCGCATCGATAGTTTTCAGCCCGTACACCGCACCCAGGTTGTTACGCAGCGTTTTGCGCTTATGGCGGAAACAATGTTGCGCGAACGTAAGGAACGCCGGCACGTCAGCGATCCCCAAATCGGCCCCGGCATCGCGCGGCGTCAGCCGAACCACCGCGCTATCCACCTTGGGCTGCGGACGAAACGCCTCGCGCCCCACCGGAAACAGCATCTCCGCCCGAGCGTGCGTCTGCACCAGCACACTGAGGTATCCGAAATCGCGACTCCCGGGCCCCGCCGCGATGCGCTCGGCCACCTCAGCCTGCACCAGAAAAACCGCGCGCTCCCACGCCCCTTGCAAATGGAACACGCGCTCCAGAATCGGCGATGTAATGTAGTACGGCAGATTCCCAGCAATCACCGGCCGCACCGCCAGCGCCGCGAAATCCGTCTTCAGAACGTCGCCTTCGATCAATTCCAACCGCCCCGCCTCAATCGCTGGTAGAAACTTCTGCCGCAGATAGTGGACCAGAACGGAATCGACTTCGATCGCGATCACCTTCTCAGCGCGTTCCAGCAGCGGCTCCGTCAAAGCACCGCGCCCGGCTCCGATCTCGATAACAGCAGGCGTAGCTTCGCCGCAAGCCGCGTCCGCGATGCGATCCAGAATCGATTTGCGGGCCAGGAAATGCTGCCCGAAGCGGCGCCCCAGAGGTTACCCTCTCACGTCGATACGGCTGGAGTGAAACCACAACCGCATTTTCGACATCATGGGCTGGCCAAAGCTAGTGGCCGGTGTGAAATTCGAAAACACTAACGCGTTTTCTAGGCGCCGGCGCGTCTGTGCATTCGCCAACACACTCGCGCCCGCAACGATCGCATAATCCATCATGCGCCCCTGTTCGTCAACCACAACGTCCACCACCACGTCAGTGTCGCCCACGCTAAACGGCGCCATGCTCTTCACCGCCCCCGGCGTCTTCAGAATGGTGGGCACGTCCACATCGCCGCGCGTCAACAGCGGATAAGCCGGAACCACAAACATGCTGAACAACACCAGTGTGGAGCACACGCCGCCCGCCACCGGCAGCGCCACCGTACGCACCACGTTATCGAAGAATAGATGCGCGCGGTCCTGCCAGGATTTAAAGATCGCCGCGAAGTCGCGGTGCTCCAGCCGCCGCTGCCGTTCGCGCGAAGCGATCACGCGCAGCGAAGTCCGCAGCTCGGCGGAAGGAACTCGAACCGAAAGCTTCCGCAACTCCTCGCCGATGGAGTCGGGGTTTCGCAGATTGCCAGGATGGTATCTCATTCCGCGATCACCGTCCTTGGGCGCCAGTCTGCGGCCACATTTTCCCGCTTCAGGCGCTCAGTTAACCGTTCGCGCAAGGCTTCGCGTCCGCGCAAGATCCGCGATTTCACCGTACCCAGCGAAGTCTCCAGGATCTCAGCGATCTCGTCGTAGCTCAAACCTTCCAATTCCCGCAATACCAGCGCCGCGCGGTAGTGCGGATTGATCTCCGCCAGCGCGGCTTCGATCAGCGTTTCCCGCTCGTGATCCATCGCCAGTTCCATAGGCGAGCGCGCCGGATCCGGCAGCCAATCCAAATAGCTATGGGTCTCGCCCGGCGTCGGCTCCAGGGCGATTTCCTGGCTGCGATGCCGCCCGAACCAGCGGCGGTGGTTGCGTGATTCGTTCACTGCGATCCGGTAAATCCAAGTCTTCAGCGAACTTTGCCCGCGGAAGGTATGGACGTTCCGAAAAACTTTCAAAAACACTTCCTGCACCACATCCGGCGCATCCCCGGGATCGTTCGTCAGGCGGCTGACCAGATTGAAAATCGGGTGCTCAAAACGCGCCAGCAGAGTCTCGTAAGCGGCTTCCTGGCCATCGACAAGCTGAGCGATTAACTCCAGCTCTTCCTGTGCGTTAGGCGCCGCAGCGGGTGCCTTTGCCGTATCGAATCCCGTCTCGAACTGGAAGCCAATCGCGTTATGAGCCACAAGTGTACCGCTCATCCAGTGTACCGCCTCCGTGAATCCCGTCAACACTGTAGACACCGGGTTCGAGCGGAAGGTTCCCGGCTAAGGTCAGTTTAGCGGCAGCCAGGCCCGCCCTGCTGGTACAATAAGTTATAGAGCTACGGCTCCGAAAGAAGGTTTTCGTCTCCCTATGGCCAGCAAACCCGCCTTCGCTCAAAGCGCGCAGGTCGACCATCCCAAGTTCGGTTTGGGCAGCGTCCTCTCCTGTAACGAAGAATATATTGTGATCAAGTTCGACGACCATGGCGAGAAAAAGTTCGTCCTCTCCATCGTGCTCCCGAATCTGAAAAAGAGCGACCGCGTCCCGCCCGCCGAGAAGCGCCGCAGTTCCAAAAAGAAAGTCGCCGCCGCGCCAGCCGCCGCCGCTACCAAGTAGCCCCGTTTTCGAAATCGCTAAAATTGAGGCGTGAGCCACGCCAAAGGTCTGCTCAAGGGAGCGAAGTTTAACGGTCGCCATTCGACCGTCATCCCTAGCGCCATCCCCGCCGTCGAAGCGGCGAAGTCCTGCGCGCACGTCACCAAGATCGGCCTCGGCCTCATCACGCCCACCAAGAACGGTGAGGAGCGTCTCAAGTTCACCAAAGTCAGCGGCGCTCTCAAAATGCAAGTTCGCGGTACCCACGCCGTGCAGCTGTTTTGGCTCTACACCAACCGCCCGGACGAAGTCATCGACGAGATCACCCGCCAGTGGGTTCAGCGCTGACCCGCAACGTAGTAGAATCAGTGCATGAAATCTCTATTGGGAGCCGTATTGCTTATGTCGAGCGCCGCCTTCGCCGCCTCCAGCGTCCACGAATTCACCATGGACGCGCTCAACGGCACGCCCACGCCGCTAGCGAACTTCAAGGGCAAAGTGATGCTGGTGGTGAACGTCGCGAGCCAATGCGGCTACACCTATCAGTACGAAGGTTTGCAGCAACTCTACCTGAAGTACAAGGACCAAGGCTTGGTAGTCGCCGGTTTCCCCGCCAATAATTTCGGCGCCCAAGAACCCGGCACCAACGCCGAAATCGGCGCGTTCTGCAAATCCAAGTTCGGCGTGACGTTCCCGATGTTCTCGAAGATCTCCGTTGCCGGCAACGACAAAGCCCCGCTCTATCAGTTCCTCACCGACAAGACCGCCAATCCGAAAACCGGCGGCGAAATCCCCTGGAACTTCACCAAGTATTTGGTCGACCGCGACGGCAAAGTTCTAGCCCGCTTCGATTCGCCCGTCGAGCCCATGTCGAAGGAACTGACTTCGGCCATCGAAGCCGCGCTACATCGTCAATAGCGCAGCCATCAACTCAATCCCGTCCCACAGATTCTGCAGGCGCAGATTTTCGTTATAGCTGTGCTGATTGTTGTCGTGGTTCCCAATAGGAATACCAATTTCCGTCATACCCAAGACGGCCTCAGCCACATCCGGCCCCGTACCGCCTGACGTCGGAATCTTCACCGCCGGCCCGCGCGCACTTTCGACTGTGCGGATCACCTCCTGCGAAATCGGCAGATCCATCGACACCCGATGCGGATTCTCCGCGTTACGCCGGACAATCATCGCCACTTTCGGATGCGCCCGCCGCACGTCCGCGCTAGGTTCCTGATCGACAACAAAGAAGCCCTGCTTGCGCACATGCTCGATCAGCCTGTCCGCCGTCTGCCGCGGGTCCATTCCTTTCACCAGCCGCATATCGATCGTCACGTTAGCCGTCGCCGGGATCACGTTGGAAGCCTGATTGCCCACGCGCGAACTCGCCAACCCGCGAATGTTCGAGCGATGGAATCGTAATCAGTTCCGCCAGTTTCTTTGGCGCGTTTTCCAAGTTGACCCCAGCCAGAACTCACGCATCAGATCCGCATCCACATCCGGCGCTTCCGCCACCGCGCGCTTTTCCGTTTCACTCAACGGCTCGATGCCATCGTAAAAGTGATCCACTAACACCCGCCCGCCAGCGTCCTTCATCGACGCCAGCAATTGCACCAGCATCATCGCCGGATTGGGAGCCCAATTCCCATAGTGCCCGCTGTGCAACTCCCCTCGCGGCCCGTAAACCGTAATATCGACCGTGCTGATCCCGCGCGCCCCAAACGTGATCGACTGCCGCCGCGTCTGATGCAACGGCCCATCGCAGGATAACCAGACGTCCCCCGCAAACAACTCTTTGTTAGCCGCTAAAGTCTTCGCGAGATTCACCGACCCCGCTTCTTCCTCGCCCTCGAACGCAAACTTAACGTTCGATTTCAACTTCAGCCCCGCCGCATGGATCGCGTCCACGGCCGCGAGCATCGCAATAATCGGCGCCTTGTCATCCGCTGACCCGCGCGCGTACAAGCGCCACGCCGGATCGAACGGTTTTCCCGCCGCCGGCAGCGCAATCACCTGCCCGTCGCGCTCAATCTGCTTATCGCGCAGCGTAGGAGTGAACGGCGGCGTGGCCCACTCTTTCGGATCCAGCGGCTGCCCGTCATAATGCGCGTAGAACACGATGGTGCGCGTAGCCCCCGGCGTCTTGATCTCCCCAAACACCACCGGATTCCCGCCCGGCACCGAAACCAGCCTCGCCGCAATTCCCCGCTTTTGCATCATCGCCGCGATGGTCTCCGCATTGCGCTGAATGTTGGCATGGTCGGCGGCGATATTAGGGATCGCCAGCAGCGAAACGAACTCGTCCATGATGGCGCGCTCGTGCTGTTGTCGCCACTGCCGAGCCACCTGGGACGCCGCGTTCTGCGCGTGAACGACGACCACGGCTATTAAGAGGGAAATGACTATTTTCATAGACGCACATCCACATCCAGCGGCAGCCCCACATAATTCTCCGCCAAACTCGTCATCGCCGCCTGCGAGCCCGTAATGTAATCCAGATCCGCCAGTTGCCGCCTATAATCGAACTCACTCTCGCCCGGGAAACGATGCAGCGTCTGCGTCATCCACCACGAAAACCGCTGCGCCTTCCACACCCGCCGCAGGCAAATATCCGAATAGTTATTGAGAAGATGCCTATCCCCGCGTTCGTAAAACGCCGCGAGCCCGCTAGCCAGCACCATCACGTCGGTCGCCGCCAGATTCAACCCCTTGGCGCCCGTGGGAGGCACAATGTGCGCCGAATCCCCCGCCAGGAACAACTGCCCGTAACGCATCGGCTCCGCCACAAAACTGCGCATCGGCGTCACACTCTTTTGAAAAATAGGCCCGATCTTCGGCTTCCAGCCATCTTTGGTCGACATGCGCTGCAACATCTCATCCCAAATGGCGTCGTCAGACCACTTGTCGATCTCCTCGTCCGGAGGCACCTGGAAATACAGCCGCGTGACCTTGGGCGACCGCATACTGAACAGCGCAAACCCGCGATGATGATACGTGTACACCAGTTCTTCGCACGACGGCGCCGCTTCCGCCAGAATCCCCAGCCAGCCAAACGGATACTCGCGCTCGTAGTGCGTGATCGAACCCTCCGGAATCGACGGCCGGCAAATCCCGTGAAAGCCATCGCACCCGGCGATAAAATCGCAAGTGATTTCTTCCGCGCGCCCGTCTTTCTCGTAATGAATCTCAGGCCGCTCGGAATCCATATCGCGAATGCTGACCTGTCCCACCTCGAAGTGCAGCGGCCTCCCCGTGGCCACGCGCGCCTCAATTAAATCCTTCACCACTTCGTTCTGTCCGTAAACCGTAATGGCCTTGCCGCCGCTGAGTTCCGCCAGATTGATATGGTGACGCTCACCGCCGAAGCTGAAGTACAACCCTTGATGTGGCAGGCCTTCGCGTTTTAAACGCTCGCCCACCCCCATCTGGATCATCAAATCGACAGTGCCCTGCTCCAGCACCCCCGCCCGCACCCGCTCAATCACATACTCCCGGCTGCGATTCTCAATGATGATCGAATCGATGCCCTTCAGATGCAGCAGATGGCCCAACAGCAGCCCGGCAGGCCCCGCGCCGATTATGCCGACTTGTGTGTGCACGCCTTAGAGTTTTTCTGCGATAGACTTCGCTTGCAGGAACTGCAGCAAATAATCCGGGCCGCCGGCCTTCGAATCGGTGCCCGACATATTGAATCCGCCAAACGGGTGCGCCCCCACCATCGCGCCCGTGCACTTGCGATTGATATACAGGTTGCCCACGAAGAATTCCTGACGCGCCCGCGCCACCGTCTCCGGATTCCGTGAATACACCGCGCCCGTGAGCCCGTATTCAGTATCGTTAGCCATTTCCAGCGCGTGACTGAAATCGCGCGCGCGTGAAATAGTCAGAACCGGCCCAAAAATTTCTTCCTGAAACAGCCGCGCCTTGGAATCGACCCCCGCGAACACCGTCGGCTGCACGAAATACCCGTCGCCCGGCAACGCGGCCCCGCCCGCGATCAATCGCCCTTCGCCCCGCCCGACTTCGATGTAATCGAGAATGGTCTTGCGCGCGCCAGCGCTAATCACCGGCCCCATGTAGTTGGAGCGATCTTCAGGCGCGCCCACCGTAAGCGCCGCGACCTTAGCCTTCAACTTTTCGACGAACTCATCGTAAATCGGATCGTCCACAATCGCCCGCGAGCACGCCGAGCACTTCTGCCCCTGATACCCGAACGCCGATTGCACCACGCCTGTAACCGCGCTATCCAGATCCGCCTCGCGATCCACGATAATCGCGTCCTTGCCGCCCATCTCCGCCACTACGCGCTTGATCCAGATCTGCCCCTTGCGCGGCTTCGCGGCGAGTTCATTAATGCGTAGCCCAACCTCGCGCGACCCCGTGAAAGACACGAAGCGCGTCTTCGGATGCTCCACCAGCAAATCGCCGATCACCGCTCCACTGCCCGTGCACAGCGCCAAACTCCGCGCCGGGAATCCCGCCGCGTGCAGCACCTCCACAAACTTCGCCGCAATCGTCGGAGTTTCGCTCGATGGCTTGATCACAACAGTGTTCCCCGCCACCAGCGCCGCCACCGTCATGCCCGCCAGAATCGCCAGCGGAAAATTCCACGGCGGTATAATCACGCCCGCGCCCAGCGGCAGGTACACCATTTCGTCGCGTTCGCCCGGCATCTGCACCGGCGATGCAGGCTCGGCAAAGTGCACCATCTGCCGTGCGTAATATTCGCAGAAGTCGATCGCCTCGCCGACCTCCGCCTCCGCCTCGGGCCAGGTCTTGCCCGCCTCCACCACCAGCCAAGCGTCGAATTCGAACCGTCGTTCGCGAATCATGGCCGCCGCAGCCGTCGCCAGCCGCGCGCGTTCCACCGGCAGCGTCCGCCCCCACACCGGCGCGTAAGCGTGCGCGTCCTCAATCGCGCGATTCGCTAGCTCCGCCGTCGCTTTGTGATGCCGCCCGACCACTTCGCCGGGCTTCGACGGATTGACGCTAACCAGCAAATCGCCGGTAGCATGCGCCGCCCCAGCGATCCATAAATCATACTCGCGCCCCATTTGCGAGCGTACCGACGTTAACGCAGCTTCCGCCTGCACCCACACTTCGGGCTTTGAGAAATCCGCGTAGGGCTCGTTGACAAACGGTTTCAAGCTAGCCGTTCGCCCGCGTCAGCCTTTAACCATGCTGCGGCCTTTTTCAAACAGCTCCGCCGCATCGTCGGCAACCTTGCGCCCTTTTTCAAACAGGTCCCGGCTCTTCTCGAGCAAATCGTTGCCCTGCTCTGACAATACGTCGCGCCCGTCGGCCAGTTTCCGGCCCAGCAAACGCCGCGTCCTGTCGCCCGATTGCGGAGCATACAGCAGCGCCACGCTCGCGCCCATCGCCGCTCCCAGCAGGAACCAAACTAGAGTGTCGCCATTATTTCTCGCCATACTTCTATTCTACGGAGTATGCTCAGGGAATGGAATCCGCAAACAATCCCCCGAATGAACCCGGCCTGGTAACGGTCTTCCGCCTGGCCGGCGGCGATACCAACGAAATGGAAGTGATGACGGTGCGCCAACTGCTCGAATCGAACGGCATCAATACCGTGCTGGTGGGCGATAACCCGCTGCCGGTTCTCGCGGAAGAAGTCCGCGTCGCCGAAGAAGACGCCGAGCGCGCCAAACAATTGATCGCCGACGCCCTGTCCGCCGGCCCCGCCGGAGCCGCCGAAGCAGAGGCCGAATCGGAACGCTAATATCTCAGATATGCGTTTCGCCTGGGCAGTTCTTCTGGCCGCGAGCGCGATGGCGCAAGTCACCGCTCTCACGCATGCGAACCTGATCGATGGCACCGGCGCTCCTCCGCAACGTGACGTCACGCTGCTAATGGAGAACGGCCGCATCCGCGACCTGGGTCCGAAAGTGCAGCCACCCGCCGGCGCCACCGTGATCGACCTGCGCGGCAAATACATCCTGCCCGGCATCATCAACGCCCACGGCCACGTCGGCGAGAACCGCGATCCGCAGCTACGCCAGTACGCGCTCTACGGCGTCACCACCACCACTAGCATGGCGATCGACCCCGACGACATCGCCCAATTCAAAGAGGAACAAAAACACGGCAACCTGCGTGGCGCACGCATCCTCACAGTGAAATATCGTTTCACGTCGCCGCCTCTACCCGGCTCAGACTACAAAACTCCCGAAGAAGCCCGCGCCAAAGTCGACCAGATCGTAGCCCAAGGCGCCGACTTCGTCAAAGTCTGGGTCGACGCCCAAGACGGCCGCTCCCCCAAGCTGACCCCCGAGTTCTGCGCGGCAGTCTTCGATCAAGCCCGCAAGCACGGCAAGATCACCATGGCGCATATAGTCGAATACGAAGACGCGAAACGCATGGTCGATCTAGGCGTCAACATTCTGGTCCACGACGTGCGCGATCGCGAACTCGACGACGCCTTCATCGCCACGCTAAAACAACGCAACGTTTCCGTGATCCCGACTCTGGCCCGCGAAGAATCCATGTTCATCTACGGCCAATCCCCCGCCTGGCTAACCGATCCGTTCTTCCTAAAAGGCCTCCGCGGCGAACAGCCCGCCCGTCTGGCGGCCAAAGTCGAGGAGCAGTCCAAGCTCCCCAACCTCCCCAAACTCCAGCGCGCCTTCACCCTCGACAAAATCAACCTGAAGAAACTCTCCGACGCCGGCGTGCGCATCGCCCTGGGCACCGACAGCGGCGGCGAACCCAACCGCTTCTTCATTCAAGGTTTCGCCGAACATCATCAAATGGAGTTGATGGTCCAAGCCGGCCTAACGCCCATGCAAGTCATCCAAGCCTTCTCCAAAGGCGCGTCAGAAACCCTGCGCATCGACAACGACTTCGGCACGCTAGCCCCCGGCAAAGTCGCCGACTTGCTGGTACTCGCCAACAACCCGCTCGACAGCATCGCCAACATGCGCAACATCGAAGCCGTCTACCTAGGCGGCAAAAAGCTTGAATAGGAGCCACATGAGATTCGCCGGAACACTACTAGCCTGCGCGCTAACCGTCGCCGCCCAGAACCCGCCCAAGTTTGAAGTCGATCCCACCTGGCCCAAGCCCCTGCCCGCCGGCTGGATCACCGGCCAGCTCGGCGGCGTCTGCACCGACGCCCACGATCACGTCGTAGTAGTCAACCGCCGCGACATCACCGACGAAGAAAAAGAAACGTCCCAACAAGCCCCGCCCATCCTGATGTTCGACGCGGCGGGAGCCCTCGTCAACTCCTGGGGCGATCCCAAAGTAGTCCCGAACTCCATCCACGGCTGCACCTTCGACCGCGACAACAACGTGTGGGTCGGAGCCAACGGCGATGGCATCATCCAGAAATACAGCCACGATGGAAAACTGCTGATCCAGATCGGCACCCGCGGCCTGTTCGATTCCGTCGACGGCACCGGCAAAGGCAAACCCCTCAACGCCGCCCCCGACCGCCTCTATAACCCCGCCGGCATCATCGTCGATCCCACCAACGGAGACATCTACGTAGCCGACGGCTACGGCAACCGTCGCGTAGCCGTGTTCGACAAGACCGGCAAATTCCTACGCCAGTGGGGCCGCCAAGCCACCACCGAAGAAACCCAAAACGGCGTCGGCGGAGTCTTCTCAGAAGTCGTCCACTGCGTCAACATGAGCAGCGCCGGCCTGCTCTACGTGTGCGACCGCCAAGGCGACCGCATCCAAGTCTTCGACAAGCTAGGCAACTTTAAGCGCAACATCTGGATCAAGACCGGCACCCCCACGCTCCCCGACCCCCGCGGCACCGCCTGGTGGGTAGAATTCTCCCGCGATCCCCAGCAAAAATATATGTACGTAATGAACGGCCGCAACGAAACCGTGCACATCCTCGACCACGAAAGCGGCCAGATCCTCTCTACCTTCGGCCGCCCCGGCCACCAGCTAGGCAACTTCACCCACGGCCACACCATGGCGGTCGATTCCAAAGGCAACCTCTACGTAGCCGAAACCAATTTCGGCCGCCGCGTCCAACGCTTCAAGCCAGTGAACTGAACCCGACAGTCACTTCGCCAGCGCATCACTTTGTGAGCGCTTCGAGCACCTCCGCCGCGTGCCCCACCGGCTTGACCTTGTTGAAGATCTTCGCGATCTTCCCCTTCTCATCAATCACGAAAGTAGTCCGCTCGATCCCCATGTACTTCCGCCCGTACATGCTCTTTTCCTTCCACACGCCATAAGCCTCCGCGATCGAATGCTCCGGATCCGGCACCAGCGTAAACGGCAGACCATACTTCGCCGCAAACTTAGCATGCGCCGCCTCCTTATCCGGCGAGATCCCCACAATCGCCGCGTTCTTCTTCGTGAAAGTCTTCTGAGCGTCGCGAAACTCGCAAGCCTCTTTCGTGCACCCCGGCGTATCGGCCTTAGGGAAGAAAAACACCACCACCCGCTGCCCCTTCAACCCCGCCAACGAAAATTCAGGACCCTTAATCTCCGGAGCCTTGTCACCCACTTGGATCGCCATACGTGAGATTGTAGACTAGTGACCATGAAAAAAGGAATCCTGACCCAGCGAGTCTAGGTCTGCTGCAACCGGATATCTAGCAATCCAAAGAAGGCGCCGCCATGACGGTAACTACCCCGACTGTTTCGACAACTCCGTGGTGCAATCCAGAGCGCGCAAAGAGTATTCGAAGGATCAGGAGTGCGATCCTCTTGCTCAGTCTATTTCTTGCTACTGCGGCGTCAGCGCGGTCCGACGCAATCACTCAGCCTTTGTCCCTCGAAATGGGCTTCATCACATGCATCCCTCAAATTGCCGCGGACGTTTCCTGCTCAGACCCGCTGATCGCCAGCGATACCGGTGTCTGGCGCGTCGTGCTCGGTGATTTGTTGACGGGAGAGGGCGGCGGGCTAGATGACGTGACCCTCACCCTTGTCGCGAGTTCGGTTCAAATGCAATGGACGTGGTCCCACATCGATCCGCTGTTCGTTGAAACGACACCATTCAATTTAAGCCTGCTGTCTCAGTTCACATCTCTTAGCATTTCGGCCACATTGCCGCATGGTGGGATCTGGGATCCTCTTTCGCCAACCGATTCGTTCACCAAATTCGTGGCTGACAGCACTCTGCTGTCAGCCACGGAGTTTACTTTCCCTCCGCCGCTTAATTTCAGCGCACCCGGTCTTTTAATCACCACTATCCCCGAGCCGGCGAGCATTGGGCTGGAGTGCATAGGGATCGGTTTGCTGGTAATAACTGGCTCAGTTCGAAGGCGCACCGCGTCGCGGAATCAGAACCCTTAATCTCCGGAGCCATGTCACCCACTTGGATCGCCATACGTCATGATTGTAGACTGGTGACTATGAAAAAAGGAATCCTGACCCTAGCGAGTCTGGGCCTGCTGCTCGCGGCCGGCCTCCCCCTGACCGCCGCCGACGGCGACGCGAAGAAAGGCGAAGCGGCCTTCGAAAACTGCTCCGTCTGCCACAACTCTGACTCGACCGACGTCAAGATCGGCCCCGGCCTCAAGGGCCTCTTCAAGCGCGAGAAACTGGTGAACGGCAAGCCCATGACCGCCGACAACGTCAAAGCGCTCATCACCGAAGGCAGCGGCGCCATGCCCCCCTTCGGCGACGCCATCAGCGCCGACGATAAGGACAACCTCGTCGCCTACCTGATGACGCTCTAGCCCACCCCCCAAATCCCCCCGCTCGCGCGCCGCTTTTAGTGCGCGAGCACCGACGTCAATGCTAAAGTAGTTAAAGTCCTTCCTATCAGGTCCCCATCGTCTAGTCGGCCTAGGACATCGCCCTTTCACGGCGGTAACGAGGGTTCGAATCCCTCTGGGGACGCCATCCTTTCGTTTTTTGCTCCATCTGGAAAGGTCCAACTGTACCCGCGGACGTGCTCCTGGGCAGATTACCGCACGCGCTAGGGTACTTTTCGTACGTGAGCCAACTTGTAACATTGTTACCTCTCGAGTAGAATCGTGGGAACCACTTCATTTTGAGTAACGGAGGATGTCGATGCGAAAAGAGTTTTTGGGTGTACTGCTTCCAGAATTTGTTCCCGCTGTACTGGGACTCCTCATCGCTGCGCCCTTGTCGCTTCTTTACGCGCAGGGTTCCGCCGGGGGAACGAGGATCATCGAAGAAGGACAACGTCCGGTAGTGATCCATCCGACAGTCGGGGACGCGATTTCTGCCCGCGAAGCTCGCGGGCATTCTGGCGGCGGCTCGAAAAACCTTTACTATCACGGTGGAACCGGCGGCATCGGCGTCGAGACGGCGCCCAAAATTTACCTGGTGCTCTGGGGCGAGCAGTGGAACAACAACGACCCGAGCGGTGAGGTTGCCATTTTGCAGTCATTTTATGGCGGGGTCGGCGGCAGTTCCTGGCTAAACAGCGCGACCCAATATTGCCAGGGCGTCGCCAGCGGCACCATTTTCTGCAATGGCTCAGGTAAGGCCGCCGGTAATCAGACGGGCGTCTTCGTCGGCGTCTGGTCTGACAGCGCAGCTTCTGCTCCATCGCGTCCGTCGCAATCGCAGCTCGCAGCCGAGGCGGTAAAAGCCGCCGTGCACTTTGGCAACACGGCCGCCGGCAGCAATGTGACCGTCCAGTACGTGATCGCCACCGCGACCGGCAACAACGCGAGCGGGTTCGGGACACAATACTGCGCGTGGCACAGCTCGACCAGCTCGTCCTACGGCAACATCGCCTACACCAACCTGCCATACATGACGGACGCGGGCGGAAGCTGCGGCGCCAACTTCAACGGCCTGGGGCCGAAAGCGGGCATCACCATCGTCGGCGGTCATGAGATGGCTGAGACCATCACCGACCAGTTCCCGAACGGCGGGTGGTTGGATTCGGGTGGCGAGGAGATTGGCGACAAGTGCGCCTGGATCACGTCGGGCCAGGGTGCATCGGCGAATATTACGCTCACCACAGGCACTTTTCCGGTGCAGTCCTTGTGGAGCAACGCTTTCAACACCGACGCCGGCGGCTGCGTGCTGTCGTATCCCTAACTAAGTTCGGCTGTTGGCCTCCCCAGAGCGTGAAGCTTCGCGAAATTACCGAACACAGGATCACACCACTTCTGTGTATGCTTTTGTTGCTGGCCGGTTTCGCCGACACCTTCACTAGTATTCCAAACGCCGCTGCCAATGCCAAACTTCGTATTGTTCTGGACAGCCCTCAAGTCCGTCGCCTCCTCACCGAACGGGGCAGGTTAGACATACGGGAACATCCCGGCAAATACACCGCCGAACAAACCAGCCGGACCTAACCGTGCCGTACGGGACTTATCTGTGGACTTCCGGAAAATCGAGTGCCAAGTGCTTCCTCGATGGAGTGGCCTTGCGGACCAACAGCATCTTTCGTTGACGTTCCATGAAGTCATCGGCCCCAAATGCCGACATACATCCATGGACGCGCAATCCACCACCATCATGTCCGTCGTGCTGGCAATCGTAATCGGCTACTTCGCCGGCCGCGCCATCGGCGTCTAGGCTCAGGCCGCGCGCCGCAGCGCGTGATAGACCACTTACACCACAACCGAGCGAATACAGCCCCGCTCTCCCCCTGGATGTCCTTGCAGCTTTCCCAATCCACCGCCGGGTCCCGCATCCCGCGGGCTGATCCAAACCGCTCGCCGCTCTCGTAGTATTTTTCGTATGATACCGGGTATGGCAGCAAGTCCTACAGGGGCGCAGTCGCGGGATCCCCACGATTGGGCTGCCGTCGTCACGCAGGTGGCGCAGGGCGATGAAGCGGCGTTGGCGAGGTTTTATGACGGGACCAGCCGCATGGTCTTTGGATTGGTCATGCGTATGGTGGGGGAATCGTCGGTAGCCGAAGACATTACTCTTGAGGTTTACATGCAGGTTTGGCGCACAGCTCAGAGTTATAGTCCTGCGCGTGGCACCGTGACCGCCTGGCTGATCACGCTCGCACGCACCCGGGCCATTGATTGGACCCGCTCTGGACAGGCGCGTTCCCGGCAGCGGACCGGAAATTTGGAGAAGATTCCGGAGCTGCGGGATTCAGCGCCCGGCCCGGAAATCGCCAGTATCGAATGGGACCGGAAGCAGGCCGTTCAAAAGGCGCTGGCGGGGCTTTCCGAGGACCAAAGACAGGTCATCGAGTTGAGTTATTTCGAGGCCATGAGCCATAGTGAGATCGCCCAGCGGCTCGCACAGCCTCTGGGTACGGTCAAATCTAGAATCCGGAGCGGTATGTCGAGGATGCGGGAATTATTGAACCCCATCGCAAGGAGCTTCTATGAGTAAGGCCAGCGGAACGAGTGATGCTGGGGTCCACGCCTTGGCTGCGTCCTACGTTCTGGGTGCGATCGAGGGAGCGGAAAAGACGGCATTTGAGGAGCACTTGCACAAGGGCTGTGCCAGCTGCGAAGCGGAATTACGAGTCTTGCGGGAAATAGCCGCAGAGATCGGTGCGTCCGTCCCAGCCGACCCACCCGCTGAACTCAGGCAGAAAGTATTGGGGAGGGCCCGGCGCACGCCCCGATTTCCTGGTGTGATCCTGGAGGAACAGGGGCTGCTGATCTTTCGCTCCGCCGAGGTGGAATGGCAGCAATTTGCCGAAGGCGTGCAGTTCAAGCCACTTTATATAGACTCAGACCGCCGCTACAATACCTGCTTATTCCGTATGACCGCCGGTGCCAGCTACCCCGCCCACCATCACCACGACGTCGAAGAATTGTTCGTAATCTCCGGCGATTTGCACGTCTCCGGGGAAGTGATGGGCCCCGGCGACTATTGCCGCGCCGTCTCGGATTCCGTTCACGGAGCCACTAGATCGGAAACCGGTTGCCTGTTCCTGGCGCTCGCCTCCCAAATGGATCAAATAATCGCCTAGCTCAAAGTGATTGGCGTTTGAAGCCTCAGCGCTTCATCGCGTCCCGGTTTTAATGCTTCGTCGCGTAAGGACCCACTTCCACTTTCCCCTGCGTGTCCTTCAAAGTCCCCAACTCCGTCGCCACCCCGCGCCCGATCGCTGCCAACTCGCTCCCGCCCTGGAAGCAAGTGAAGTCCGGCCTGTCGCGCCACGCCAGCGGACCGCACAACCGCTTGCCCGCCGAAATCGCCGCGTCATGCACCACATTGATCAGCCGCTCGTAATCCGGATCCCCCTGCTTGTATCCCGAAAAATTCCCCAGATCGCCGCTCGCCGCAAACACCGCCGTCACGCCCGGCACCTTGGCGATGTCATAAGCTTCCTTCACGCCGCCAATGGTCTCGATCATCAGGATCAATACGATATTGTCATTAGCCGTAGCGCGATACCCGCCCGGAACGCTGCCCCACACGTCCGGATCGAACGCCTGCCCGCCGCCCAGACTGCGCTTGCCCAGCGGAGGAAAGAACGTCCAGTCTCGCGCTTCGATCGCTTCTTGTAAGGTCCGGATCGTCGGCACCACCACCACCAGCGCCCCCGCATCCACAGCATGCTGAATCTCCCGCTCATTGGCGAATGCCACGCGCACCCCCGGCACCGCCTTCGCGTGCGGACACGTCCGCCACATCCTCGCCGCCGCCTCCCAATCGCGCGTATCGTGCTGCATTTCCGTCCAGATGAAATCGTACCCGGCATTCGCCATCGCACAATAAGTGGCCGGATCGGTGGAGCTAAACACCGTCCCGCCCGTCACTTTCCCGCCCTCTTTCATCTTGGCCATCACCGGATTCCAGATCTTCGCATCCGCCGGCGGATTGGTATTCGGTCCGAACTTCCACGTGGCTTCATCGGGCAATCCAGTATTCACCGCCCCCGTCGGAGCCACTTTCATCGCGCCGCTGTCCTTGCCCGCCGGCGCCGCCAGCGGAAACTTCAACTTCCCCGCGTCCGGATTGTTAGCGTAAGGGTCGGCATTCGCCTTGGGCGCCGGCGCCGGTCCTTGCGCGGTAGCGATTCCAACCGCCGTCGACACGGCCAGCGTAATGATCCAGCGATTCATACGGTTTCTCCTTTTTCGGTCAGCGGACGCGAGCTTATCAAACCAACAATAAGGGCGTCAAGGCGCCGCTCACAAAAGCAAATAGAAACACTGCGCCACTGGCCGCGATCTAAAGACCATAAGGAGTCATAATATGTCCCAAGAACTAACCGGCAAGCGTGTGGCCATTCTGGTTACCGATGGTTTCGAACAAGTCGAGATGACCGGCCCGCGAAAAGCCTTAGACGAAGCCGGAGCCGTCACCACTCTCATCTCCCCCAAGTCCGGCCAGGTGCAAGGTTGGAATCATCAGGATAAAGGCGACCGCTTTCCCGTAGATCTGGATTTGCAGTCCGCCAATGCTAACGACTACGACGCCCTCTTACTTCCCGGAGGCGTAGCCAACCCCGACCAGCTCCGCATGATCCCCAAAGCCGTCGAGTTCACGAAAAGCTTCTTCATCGCGCACAAACCGGTAGCCGCCATCTGCCACGGCCCCTGGCTGCTCGCCGAAGCCGGCGTGGTGCGCGGACACACCATGACCTCCTGGCCTTCTCTCAAAACCGACCTCACCAACGCCGGCGCCAAGTGGAAAGACGCCTCTGTCGTGGTGGATCGCGGATTGGTCACCAGCCGCAAGCCCGACGACATCCCCGCGTTCAACCAAAAAATGATTGAGGAATTCAGCCACCTGCAAGTCCACGCCTAATGCGCATCACCATCGCCCACAACAAAGGCCGCGAGCAGATGATCCAACTGGTGGACCGCGCCTTCGACGAAGTATTCAAAGGCGTGGCGCAAGTTCCCATCACCATCGCCAATCAGCAAAAATCCTGGCAAGGTCCGCTGATGACTTTCTCCTTGATCGCCAAGATGGGGTTCCTCAGCAACCCCATCAGCGGCACCGTGGCCGTGACCGACAACGACGTTACCTTCGATGCCGACCTCGGCATGCTAGCCAAACTGATCCCCGCCGAAAAGATCCAAACTGCGCTGCAAACCCGCCTGCGGGGATTGCTGGCTTAATTCTTGTCTGCATATTTCTGTTTCATTTGCTCCGCGAACTCGGCGTTCAGCTTTTGAATGTCAGGCATCATTTCGGCCACCACCCGTTGCATGCGCTTCATGGTGTTCGCCATCAGCACCGGCGTCTTATCGACAAAGGCTTGCCCGGCCGGAGATTTGAAGAACGCCAACAGCGGCCGCAATTCGTCGATCGTAAAGGTTTCATCGTACATTTCGACGTACACCGGCTTCATAGTCTGCCAGGACATGTGAACGGCCATTAACGCGAAGAGACGGTGCTGGAACTCCTGGACTTCCTCCTGCACCTGGCGTTTTTTCTCGTCATCCGCCGTGCGAACGCCGCCCAGTGGTGTCAGCAGAGAATTCATTTGCGTCATCATGCTGGTCTGGACCGTCTGCATGACTTGCTGCTGTTGCTGCTCCGCCTTGAGCGCCACAATCAGCTCTTCGATCAAAGCCGCCTTAGCAGGGTCGGGCGCTTTCACCGCTGGCGCCTGCGCCGCCGCATAAGAACCCATCAGAAACAGCGTCAGAAGCCAAACCAACTCCGCGCGGATTTTCAGCATAATTTCAAAAATATAACAGAAAACGTAGTCCCCCGAACCTCAAAGTGCTACGGTCTTCCCCCGGCAGACTTCGGGCAGTTTGCTCATTGTTCGCCCACGCAACTGGCCGCATCATAGATCCATGAGACCTCTGCAAGCGCTTCTGTGGACAAACCAGCTCTGGCGCGAAACACGCGCCCAGGACATGATCGAGTACGCCTTGATGGCCGGCTTCATGGCAGTCGCAGCAGGCGCCGCCCTGCCCGATGCCGGCGGCGACATCAGCACTATTTTCAGCCGCGTCACCTCGGTAATGATCCTGGCCACCGGTCCCACGCCGGCCGGCTAACCCTGGAAACGGAAAAAGGGCGGCATCCCGAAAGATGCCACCCTTTGAACAGAAATCAGTCGTGAACGAATGAGCCGGATTAGTAGCGATTGTTCCGGCGCTGCCCGCCAAAACCACCGCCGCCGCCCTTGCCCCGTCCACCGCCGCCGCCGCCGAATCCGCGGTCTTCTTTGGGACGCGCTTCGTTGACGTTCAACGCCCGGCCGTCCAACTCCCTGCCGTTTAACTCGGCAATGGCGCGGTCGCCCTCCGCGTTGTTGCTCATCTCGACGAACCCGAAACCACGGGCTTGTCCGGTATCGCGATCGGTTACCACGCTGACACGGTCAACGGTTCCGTATGCCTCAAACATCGATCGAATCGCATCCTCGGTTGCACCGAAGCTGAGATTCCCTACAAAAATATTTTTCATTTTTATTTTCCTCTGCAGTTGCAGAACAGCGAATCATGGGCAGGATCGGACATGGGCGGCAGGACCGGACAATGTTAAAGATGCCTAAATCAGCGAACTGACGAACTACGCCTTAACTGTAGCACGCTTTGGAGCCACACCTACCTGTGGTATCCCTGCGAACGCAAGGTCAACTCATGCAGCCAGCTCAGCAGCGGATTCCCCGCAAACCCCACCGGGTCCAAATACCACCAGGCGCCCCCCATCACGACCAACCCAATCACACCCCAAGCCAACGTTTTACTAAGCATGGCTAACCACCGCGTCCTCAAACTTCACATCCGGCCGCAGCCGCGACGCCAGCACCGCGCCCACCAGCAGCAGCACGATTGATCCGATAAACGGCACCACCCAGCTCCCCGTCCTGTCCACCAGCCACCCGAAACTCGACGGCGAAACCAGCCCCGCCACCCCAAACCCGAAATTCATCATGCCGCTAGCCGACCCCGCAAACCCCGGCGCAATATCCATCGGCACCGACCAGATCGGCGCGACTATAAGTTCGGCAGAAAAGAACGCCAGCGAGAGACAAACCGCTGCCACCGTCACGTCGTGGATCAGCACCACCGGAATCAGGAACACAAACGCCCCCAAGAATCCGGCCACAATCACCCGCCGCCGCGCCACGATCAGACTTCCCGTGCGCCGCAGCAGCCGGTCGCTCACCACCCCGCCCACCGTATCTCCCACCACCCCCGCAAACAACACCCCCGCTGAAAACATCGCCGACGATTGCAAATTCAAATGATAATTTTCGAAAAAGAAAGCCGGAATCCAACTCAAAAACAGCCACAGCGTCCACCCGTAACAGAAGTCGACCACCGTCACCGGCAGAATCCGCCGCGCCAGCCGCAACCACGGCACCGCCCGCCGCGCCCCCACCGGCGAAGGCAGCGCCGCCAAATCCGCCGCTGTAATCGAGCGATGCTCCCGCGGATCGTTGCGAAAATACCAAGCCCACACCACTAGCCACAGAAGGCTAGCGATCCCCAACACCACAAAAGTCCCGCGCCACGAAACCACCACCAGCAGCGCCGCAATCAACGGAGGCGTCAGCGCATTCCCCACCCGCGCAAACGAATGCGTTATCCCCTGCGCGAAGCCCCACTTCGAAACCGGAGTCCAGCTAGCCATCGCCCGCGTAGCCGTCGGCAGCGCCGCTCCCTCGCCAAATCCCAACGCCAGCCGCATCGCAAACAACGATGCAAAGCCGCCCACCGCTCCCGTCAAAATCGTGGATACGCCCACAATCGCGCACCCCACCGACAGCGTCAGCCGCGGCCCAAACTTATCCCCAATCCATCCGCCGATCAACTGAAACAACGCATAAGGAATTGCAAACGCCGAAAACGCCAGCCCCAGCTGGGTGTTGCTCAGGTGCAGATCGGCCTTCATCAGCGGCGCCGCCGTCGACATGTTCACCCGATCCACAAACAGGATCAAGTACATCCCGCACAACAGCCCCAGCACGACTCGCGGAGCAGTCACGAGCCCGGGCGCGTCTCGCCCTTGATCTGCGTGCGGTGCAAAACCCGCCGCGATTCCGGATCGAACGGATCCCGCCGATGCATCGTGCAGCGGTTATCCCACAGCACTACATCGCCCGTCCGCCACTCGTTCCCCCAGCTCACATCCTCGCGCGCCGTGTACGACCACAATTCATCCAACAGCGCTTCCGACTCCGCCAATGCCAATCCGCCGATGTAAGCATTCCGCCGCCGCCCCAAATACAGCGCGCGCCGCCCGCTCTCCGGATGCGTCACCACCAGCGGATGATACACCCCCGCCGACGTAACCGGATCATCGACGGCCGTCACTCCCTGCCGCACATAACCGCCACTGTTGTAAGTGCCGTCATGCTTCAGCGTGAGCCCCGCAATGCGCCGCCGCAGGTCTTCCGGCAGCAATTCGTAAATACGGTACATGTTGCAGAAATAAGTATTGCCACCCGCAGCCGGCACCTCCAGCGCATACAACATGCTGGCCTTCGGAGGCGCCTCCAGATACGACATGTCGGTGTGCCACACCGCCTCGCCCGCCCCCAGGCTGCCGATCGGCACGCCGTTCTCGATCACATTCGACACCACGTAAATTTCCGGATGCCCCTCGACGAAACGCCTCCCGGTTTCCTGCACCGGCGCGAAGTCGAGCGCCCCGAAGCGCCTACTGAATGCAATCAAATCGTCGTCCGTCAACTCCTGCCCGCGAAACAACAGCACCAGATGATCCAGCCATGCACGATGAATCCGCGCGAAGCCGGCGTCGTCAATCGTCCGCAGATCGACACCGCCGATTTCCGCGCCCAACGCCCGCCCTGTAGCAGTCTCTACCAAACGGCCCAGTCTAGCAAATTCACTCCGGCATCAGCGCGACCTTCTCGAGCCCCGCCCCGCGCGCGATATCGATCACGTGCGCCACGTCTTCAAAATCCAAATCCTTCCCGCCGCGCACAAAGATCACATGATGCACTGCGTTCTTGAACAACTCGTGCAGCCGCGCCTCCAGATCGCCCAGCTCCACCGGCTCCTGATTCACCCGCACCGTGTGATCGCGCAGAACAGTGATGACGATGTCATCCCGCGGCGCTGCCTTGGCATTCTTATCCGAAGGCGGCGCCTCCGCCTTCAGCCCATGCGACCGCGGCGGTTGAATCACCAGAAAAATAATCAACAACACCAGCAGCACGTCAATCAACGGAGTCACATTCATCTCCACCTTGCCCGTCACCATTGCCATGCCCGTTTGGACACACCTCACCCCATGAAAGTTCCCCAAGGGAAAAGTGAAATGGATTACCGCTGCCAGCCCAGCGCGGTCAGTTGTTGTTCGAGGTACGCCAGCCCGTCAGCCAGCGTCTTGCGATAGCGCTCTTCCGTGCACTTCTCCAGATCGGCCAGCACCCGCGTGCGATGCAGCAGCAAACTATCCAGCTTGCGTTGCAAATCGATCTGCTCGCGTGTCAGCACGGGCTTCGCTTCGCCCCGCCGGGAATTCGCGGATTCGATCTGCGCTTCGATCGATTTACTTTCCCACCCGCGTGCCACGCATCAATTATACGTGCTTGCGAGTATACGTGCCTACGAGGCTAACCGCGCTTCCGCATGCACCAGCGGAACCTTCACGCCCCCGCCAAACGCCAGCGCTGCGCACACCGGGCATTCGTCCCCCTCGAGCCCGCGTACCCGTTTCCAGCTATGCAGCCGCGTCACCACGCATCCACATAATGTGTTGGATTCACCGCTCGGCTGATCCGCCACGCACAGATGATGTTTCACGCCACCCGTGACCAATTTCATGTAGTTCATAATGCCTAGCTATGAGTAGCATTCCATTCGTGAAACGGTCAATCACCGGAAAGTACTAAGGCCCGCCGCAGCATCCCGAAGGCGCCCGGCGCAGCCACCCGAAGGGACGCGCCGGACGTTTGGGCGAAGGCAACCAGCCCCTCCGATTGGCTCTGGGGGCCAAAAAAGAAGCCAGCGGCCTTTTGCTGTTACGCGTAAAGTGCGCGCATACGGGATCAAAATAACTCGCGCTTGTAACCATTTCGTAACGACGGTATCTTTATTCAAAGAACTTATGAAAATTTCGTCATTATTTCTGGCTCTCGTTCTGCTAAACTCCTGCACCAATCGCACGCCTGCCTCCGGGGCCCCGCACGCAACCGTGTCCATGCGCGACGGCACCATTCTAGCCGGCACCATAATTTCCAGTTCGCCTTCCGAAATCACGTTGATCGGTGACGACAAAGCCAGCCACACTATCGCCATGACCCAGGTAGGCTCCATCGCCTATGATCAACCCCCAGCCGCCCCCACCGCAGATTCCGGCGCGACGCAATCTGCTGCAACTCAGCCCGACACCACCCACGAGGATCACTATCACCCGCCGCTCTCCGCCATCCAGACCAAGACCTTCACGCTCCCCGCCGGCGCGCTGATCCCCGTGCGTTCCGAAGAGACCATTGACGCCGCCATCGCCGCCGAAGGCCAGACCTACGCCGCCGAAGTCACCCGCAACATCGCCGACTCCGACGGAGCCGTGGTGATCCCGCGCGGGTCGAACGCCCAGATCATCATCCGCTCCGCCACCCGCGGCGGCCGCATCAAGGGAGCATCTGACTTAGTGCTGGATCTGGATTCCGTATCGGTAGAGGGCCGCCGCTACACGCTCGACACCCAGGACATGATCCGCAAAGGCCGGGATGGCGTCGGCAAGAATCGCCGCACAGCCGAGTTCACCGGTGGCGGTGCAGTCATCGGTTCCATCATCGGAGCCATCGCCGGCGGCGGCAAAGGCGCAGCCATCGGGGCCGCCTCAGGAGCAGGAGCCGGCGCCGGCACCCAAATCGTCACCAAAGGCGGAGCCATCCGCATCCCCGCCGAAACCATTCTTACGTTTAAACTGGAAACCCCGCTACAAATCGACGCGAATTAGGGATAGAATCCAACCGTGCGGCACACCGCTCGAATCGCGCGTGTTGGTTGTCTCAGTCTATTGCTTTTGACTGCGCTACTCGGCCAGGATGTGCCAGTCACGACGCTCAGGCAAACCGGCTTGTTTGCATTGCCCAGCAATCCTTCGCGAATATCCGGAATCGCCTCGGCTGGCGGCGCTCTCTGGTTCTTGCTACAGATTGGAATTTGTTACCGGCGGAGACCCCACCCAGTTCGCCCTTCAACCGCCCGCTAAGAAAAGTGCGTTGCTGACAGGTGCCATTTGCGCCAGCTCTGATGGGAGGATCGCGGTCGGGCGCGAAGGGATGGTTGAAATCTATCAGCGTGGCGGAGCGTTGTTGGAGACCATCGCTGCCCCCGCATCCAAGTGCGTTCTGGACCAGGCATTGTGGGTCTGGTCAGGAACCGGTGTGGACTTCCTCATTGGCACGCACGTCGAGTCGCACTACGCTCCGCCGCAACTACCCAAGTACGCACACGTAGATCTACTGAGATCAGCAGATCACCCGGTCGGTTTGCTCGAATCCACTGAAGGAGTTCTCTACACGCTTGACCAACACACTGGAAATTGGATGCGTCATCCCCTAGCCGCGCCTGAATTCCAGGCGATCCGGAATCTGCTTCCGCTGGAAGAAGGTGTCGTCGTGGCATTCTTCATGAGCCTGAGCGTCGCCGACGGAGAGTTTTATGTCCTCTCTAATCCCACAAATCGCAAACAAGGTGCCAAGATATTGCGTTTTGATTTTCAAGGAAACCTGCGAGCGCGCTATCTGTGCCCTCTTCCAACGTCTGTAGCTCCGCCCACGGGAACGAATCCAAATGGCTATTTAACACCCACCAGCGTGGTGGTTATGGATCGAACCTTGCTCTTGATTTCCTCGCCTCAAAAAATCGTCGCGTCGTACAGTCTTGATTGACGTTATTTCAGCAAGGTTTCAATCAGCACCCGCAGCTTAGCCTCATTCTGCAGGTTCGAGTCCCCCTCCGCCGGAGTCTGCGCCCGAATCACGCCCTTGCGATCGATCACCACCACCAGCGGCGTCACCGGCCGATCGAACACCGAGAACCCCATGTAAGCCATGATCGGAGGCCACTCGCTATAACCCACCGGAAACGCAACCTCGAACTTCTGCACAAACTCCGGCACCAGTTGCTCGGCCCCTTCGTTCCACGCAACCTCCAGCGCCTGAAACCCGCGCGGCCCCAGTTCTTTTTGCAGGTGATTCAACTTGAGCGTCAGCGCCTGGCAATACTGGCAATTAGTATGCACCCAAGCCAGTACCACCACCTTGCCGCGATAGCTCGCCAACTGCGTCTTCTTCCCCGACGGCTGCGTAATCGTGAACGGAGGCGATGGCCGTGGTAGCGGAGGCATCACCGCAAACAATGGCGCGGCCCACAACAAGGCGACCGCAGCGCGAACGCGCATTAGAAAAATCCCTTGTAGAACAAACTAGCTCCCAGCAGCGCCATCGCCCCCGAAAGCCCCATCCGCATGGGCTTCGCAGGCACCTTCCCCGCCAGATAAGCCCCACAAATAGCCCCCGGCACCCCGCCGATCAGCAACTGTGTCAACACCCCGCCGTTCAAGTTCCCCAGCGCCGCATTCACCCCGCCACCGATCAACGACACCACCAACCCGAACACCAGGTCCGTGCCCACGACGGCAGCCGCGCTCAACTTAGTCATGCTCAGCAGGGACAACGCCCCCAACGCCCCCGCCCCCGCCGACGAAAATCCGACCTCAGTCCCAATCGGCAGCGCCACCAGCGCCAGCCACTTGGTATGGTCATGACGATTCGCCGTAGTAGGACGAAAAAGATTGAATAACGCCACCACCACAATCGTCGCTCCGATTACGCCGGTGATGACTTTCGCGTTAAACCCGCGCAGCAGAAACACACCGATCAGCACGCCCGGCACGCCCCCGCCCAGCATGAATCCCAGCGTGCGCCAGTCCACCTGCCTGCGCGCCATATAAACCGGCGAAGTGATGATCTTCACCACCGCGCCGAATATTAAGGATGTCCCCACCGCAATGCGCGCCGGCAATCCCACGGCGAGTATCAGCAGCGGAGTCGTTAGCGTGCCCGCACCCACACCCGTGAGCCCGATCGCGAGCGCAATCACAAACCCCAGCAGATAAGTCATCGGATGACGCAGGCTACTCGGCCTGAATGTGAATCCCGCACTCCAGTTTTTCTTTCCCCTGCCACCGCCCCGACCGCGGATTATTAGGATCGAACGGCAGCGCCGTGCATGGCTGGCAGCCAATGCTGGTGTAGCCCTGATCGTAAAGCGACAACGCCGGAATGCCGTAGCGGCTCAGATACTGCCATACATCCTTATTAGTCCACCCCGCCAGCGGACTCACCTTCTCGAGCGTCTTCCCCGCAGGCAGCTTGAACGGCTCCACCTCTTGCAGATTCGCACGCGTGGGCGACTGCTCACGCCGCAGCGCCGTGAACCAAGTGTCGTAATTGGCGATCCCCGCAAACAGCGGCTCCACCTTACGCAACCCGCAGCACTTGCTAGGTTCCGTCTGATTCAGAATCCCGAACAGCGATTCCTGTTCCTTCACACTCTGCTTCGCTTCCAAATTGACGAGGTTCAAATTCCAATCGCGCGTCATCTGATCGCGATACTGGAGCGTCTCAGGGAAATGATACCCCGTCTCCAGGAACAACACTGGAATATCCGGCCGCTGCTCTTTCAACAGGTGCACCAGCACCACGCACTCCGCCTGAAAACTGGAAGTAATGCAAGCCGCCCCGTTTTTAGCCAGCTCCCCCGCAATCAATTCCCGAGCGCTTTGAATTTTCTGATCCAGCTCACTCATGACGAAAGAACCCTTCGAGCGCCTTGCGCAGCAGCGCAATCGCCGCTTCCTCTTCTGCCGGTAAGTTTAGATGCGCCCCCGGAGGAACGGATGCACGAACCAATCGCGCCAGCCTCTCCGCCGCACTCTCCGTACCCGCCTCGGTAGCCGAGATAATCATCCCCGCCGCCGCCGTAGCATTGGTCTGCCGGTCAATAAGGATGAAAGCCCCCGCCCCCCGGTTCTCCCGATAAGGATCGAAGAAGATCGGCCGCGCCGTAGCCAGTCGCACCACGCCGACTTCGTTCATCGCCAGCCCGCGCACCGATTCCGCATGCAGCGTGTTCACATTCACCCGATATTCGACCGACTCGACCCGCGCCGGAACCATCTGCGAAGTGTGTTTGATCAAATAGTGTCCCGCCGGATCGAGCGGTTTCGAGTCAAACCAGACCATCGTCGCTTCAATCGCCCGCGCCGCCACCGGCTCCGGGCCGCTGCTGATCATATCGCCGCGGCTGATATCGATCTCGTCCGCGAGCGTCAGCGTAACCGACATCGGCGCATGCGCAACCTCGAGATCACCCTCCCACGCCACAATGCGCTCGACGCGCGTCCGCCGCCCCGAAGGCTGTGTCAAGACTTCATCCCCCGGACGCACCACGCCCGAAGCAATCTGCCCCGCATACCCGCGGAACGTCATATCCGGACGCACCACCCGCTGCACGGCCATTCTGAAAGGCACATGCACCGTAACCGGCGAAGTGTCGACAGATTCCAAATGATCCAGCAAACTATGCCCGTCAAACCACGGCATGTTCTTGCTTTTATCGACGACGTTGTCGCCCTTCAACGCACTCAACGGCAGGAAGTAAGCGCCCTCCACACCCAGCCGCGTCAGAAACGGAGCGAACTCCGCACGAATCTTGTGGAAGACTTTCTCTTCGTAATCCACCAGATCCATCTTGTTCACCGCGATCACAAAATGCGGAATCCCCAGCAGCGAAGCGATATAAGCATGCCGCATGGATTGCGTAGTGATCCCGCGCTTCGCATCTAATAAGATGATGGCCAGTTGCGCCGTCGACGCCCCCGTAGCCATGTTGCGCGTATACTGCTCATGCCCCGGCGTGTCCGCCAGAATAAATTTGCGCTTCGGAGTAGCGAAATAGCGGTACGCGACGTCGATCGTGATCCCCTGCTCGCGCTCCGCCCGCAGCCCATCCGTCAACAGCGAAAAATCAATCTCGCCCCCGCGAATCGCCTGCTTCAACTGATCTTCATAAGCCCCGCGAGCATCATGCAGCAGCCGCCCGATCAGCGTCGACTTCCCGTCATCGACACTTCCAGCCGTAGTGAAGCGCAGCAGGTCTTTAGACTGCTCCTGCCGCAGAAACTCCTCAACGTCGAATTTTTCGGTGTCAATCACCGGAAGCGCCGCCATCTCTAAAAATACCCTTCGCGCTTCTTCAATTCCATCGACCCTTCGCGATCATGATCGATCACCCGGTTCTCGCGCTCCGAATTCCGGGCCGTCACCAGCTCCGCAATGATTTTCGGAAGCGTGTCTGCATCCGACCTCATCGCTCCCGTGCACGGCGAACATCCCAATGACCGCATGCGGCACTTCACCACCTGCAATTTCTCGCCGTCCCGCGGACCCATGAACGCCTGCTCCGGCATGATCAGCGAATTCCCGCGAATCAAAACCTCGCGTTCCTTCGCGTAGTAGAGCGGCACAATCGGAATGTTCTCCAGATGAATGTATTGCCACACATCCATCTCCGTCCAATTCGAAAGCGGAAACACACGAATACTCTCGCCGGGCTCAATGCGGCTGTTATAGATGTCCCACAATTCCGGCCGCTGATTCTTAGGATCCCATTGCCCTAAAGTGTCGCGAAACGAATAAACTCGTTCCTTCGCCCGCGACTTTTCCTCGTCCCGCCGCGCCCCGCCAAACGCCGCATCATAATTCCCATCGCGCAGTCCATCCAGCAGCGCCGTAGTCTTCAGCAGTCCACAACAGCGCTCCGTCCCCAGTCGCAGCGGATTGGCCCCTTCGTCGAGAGCCTTCCGATTGGTCTTCACAATCAGCTTCACACCCAGCTCCGCCGCCTGCTTATCGCGGAAGTCTATCATTTCTTGGAACTTATAGCTGGTGTCGACGTGCAAAAGCGGAAATGGAATCGGCCCCGGGTGGAACGCCTTCTGCGCCAGCCGTAGCATTACAGAAGAATCCTTACCAATCGAATAAAGCATCACCGGGCGCTGGAATTCCGACGCGACCTCGCGTAGAATATGGATGCTCTCCGCTTCCAGCACCTGCAAGTGGCTGATTTCCCAGGCCATGAAGTCATCCTAGCATGGCATCATTGCATTGTCCATCTGGAAGTGGGCCATAGCAACTCGACCACTACAGGTAGTATTTTCTTATTGACAGAACCGACATATTGGGCCAACATAACGTTCTAGCGGAAATTGTCGGAGTCTCCGCGAATCTTTTTTTGAAGGACCTTCCATGGGACAATTAGGTGTAGGCGTTGCGATGAAACTGAAAGATGTGCGCCGGCCGGTGCCGGTAGCAGAACGAATCGGCGTGGATTTTCCGCGCTTCTTCACCACTGGGATCAACCCCTATAACGAAGTCGCCTGGGAGCTGCGCACCGCCTCCATCGGCAACGACAAGGGCGCCGTCATCTTCGAGCAGCGCGACGTCGAGGTGCCGGCCGATTGGTCCCAAACCGCCACCAACATTGTCGTCAGCAAATATTTTCACGGCAAGATGGGCACGCCGCAGCGCGAAACCAGCGTGCGCCAACTCGTCGGCCGCGTCGTCAATACCATTGCCGATTGGGGCGCCGAACAGCATTACTTCCGCACGCCCGAAGACGCCGAAAATTTCCGCGATGAGCTCGCCCATCTCATGTTGACGCAGAAAGCCTGCTTCAACTCGCCCGTGTGGTTCAACGTTGGCGTGAAAGAAACCCGCGGCTACGGCTGGTATTACGACGAGTCCACCACGCAGATCGAAAAAATCGATCCCGCCAATCCGCGCCCGCAATGCTCGGCGTGCTTCATCAATTCGGTGGGCGACACGCTCGAATCCATCCTGGATCTTGCCAAGACCGAAGGCATGCTTTTCAAATGGGGCTCCGGCACCGGCTCGAACTTATCGACATTACGCGAAGAAGAAGGCCTGCTGTCAGGCGGCGGACGCGCGTCCGGCCCGCTCAGCTTCATGAAAGGTTTCGACGCCTTCGCCGGCGTGATCAAGAGCGGTGGCAAGACGCGCCGTGCCGCGAAAATGGTGATCCTCAACGCCGATCACCCCGACATCGAAGCCTTCATCTGGTGCAAAGCCAAGGAAGAGAAAAAAGCCCACACGCTGATCGACGCCGGTTACGATTCCTCGCTCGACGGCGAAGCCTACAGCTCCATCTTCTTCCAGAACGCCAACAACAGCGTGCGCGTCACCGACGAATTCATGGAAGCCGTGGTCTCTGACGGCGACTGGTGGACCAAATCGCGCCTCGCCAACCAGCCCTTGAAGCGTTTCAAAGCTCGCGACCTGATGCATCAGATCTCCGAAGCCACGCACCAGTGCGGCGATCCCGGCATGCAATACGACACCACCGTGAATCGCTGGCACACCTCCAAGAACACCGCGCGCATCAACGCCTCGAACCCGTGTTCGGAATACATGTTCCTCGACGATTCCGCCTGCAACCTGGCGTCGCTAAATCTCATGAAGTTCGTGAAGGCCGACGGCGTCTTCGACGTCGAAGCCTATCGCCACGCCGTCGACACCATCATCATGGCGCAGGAAATCCTGGTCGACAACGCCGCGTATCCCACCGAAAAGATCGCCAAGAACTCGCACGATTTCCGTCCGCTGGGCTTGGGCTACGCCAACCTCGGAGCGCTCCTGATGTCGATGGGCCTCGCCTATGACAGCGATCACGGCCGCGACTGGGCCGCCGCCCTCACCGCCATCATGTGCGGTCAGGCGTACCTCACCAGCGCACGCATCGCCGAAGGTTCGACGGGCCCCTGCGAAGGCTACGCCATAAACGAGGAGCCGTTCCTCAACGTCATCCGCATGCACCTCGAAGCCACCTCGCGCATCGACAGCCACCGCGTCCCCGCGGCGGTTTACGAGAACGCGCGCAAGTGCTGGGAAGAAGCCTACGTGCTCGGCAAAATCGCCGGCTTCCGCAACGCCCAGACCACCGTTCTCGCGCCCACCGGCACCATCGGCTTCATGATGGATTGCGACACCACCGGCATCGAGCCCGACCTCGCTCTGGTGAAATACAAAAAGCTAGTCGGCGGCGGCGTCATCAAAATTGTAAACAACACCGTCCCCGCAGCTCTCACCAAGCTCGGCTACAACACTGCGCAGATCAACGCCATCGTCGATCACATCGATTCCAGCGGCACCATCGAAGGCGCGCCCATGCTCAAGCCCGAGCACCTGTCGGTCTTCGATTGCAGCTTCCGCCCGCAGAACGGCGTGCGCTCCATCCATTACATGGGCCACGTACGCATGATGGCCGCCGTGCAGCCCTTCATCTCCGGAGCGATTTCGAAGACCATCAACATGCCGGAAGAATGCACCATCGAAGACGTGATGGATGCCTACACCGAAAGCTGGAAGCTGGGCCTCAAAGCCGTCGCCATCTATCGCGATAATTCGAAGCGCGTCCAGCCCCTGAGCTCGGGCACGTCGAAGGGCGCGAAAGCCGCCAACGGCCCCATGCAGGTGGAAGAAAAGGTAATCGAGAAAGTCGTCTACCGCCCCGTGCGCCGCAAACTGCCCGAAGAGCGCGCCGCCATCACCCACAAATTCTCGATCGGAGGCCACGAAGGCTACCTGACCGTCGGCCTCTACGACGACGGCACGCCCGGCGAATTGTTTATCCGCATGGCCAAAGAAGGCTCGACCATTTCCGGCCTGATGGACAGTTTCGCGACGGCCATCAGCCACGGCCTGCAATACGGCGTGCCCCTGAAATTCTTTGTCGACAAATTCAGCCACGTCCGTTTCGAGCCCAGCGGCTGGACCGGCAACCCGCAAGTCCCCTACGCAAAATCCATCATGGATTACATCTTCCGCTGGCTCGGCGCGAAGTTCCTGGGCCCCGAATACGCCGCAGGCGAAGCCGGCGAATCGCCCAAACTAGCCGTAACCGAACCCGAGCCGCAGCAGAAACTTCAGTTCTCGGCAGTCGCCACCGACGCCCCCAGTTGCTCCGAATGTGGCGGCCTAATGACCCGCAACGGCTCCTGCTACAAATGCGAGAACTGCGGTGGAACGAGCGGCTGCAGTTAAGCGTTGCTTCTGGGTTTCGCTCGACAAGCCCTACTACGTCGAATATCACGACAACGAGTGGGGCGTGCCCGTCCATAATGACCAGCGCCATTTCGAGATGCTGATTCTCGAAGGCGCGCAGGCCGGTCTCAGTTGGGAAACCATTCTGCGCAAGCGCGAGAACTACAGGAAGGCGTTCTCCGGTTTCGATCCCGCAAAAGTCGCCCGCTTCACTCCAGCGCGCCTCGAAAAACTGCTGCTCGATCCCGGCCTCGTGCGCAACCGCCTCAAAATCGAGAGTGCCGTGAAGAACGCCCGCGCGTTTCTCGCGATCCAAAAGGAATTCGGCAGCTTCGACGCCTACGTGTGGCCTTTCGTCGGAGGCAGCCCCATCCATGGCGAGCGCAAGACCCGCGCCGATGTACCCGCGAAAACCGCGGAGAGCGACGCGCTTTCAAAAGACCTGCAGAAACGCGGATTCAACTTCGTCGGTAGCACCATCATCTACGCCTACATGCAGGCCGTCGGCCTGGTGAACGATCACACCACCGATTGCTTCCGCTACGGCCGCACGTAAATCTCGACGCGCGGCATGGCTGGATTGAATTCAGCCCGCTTCACATAACCAGCGTCCGTGAGCTGACGCTGCCGGTCGGTGAACGCATTGTTGAGCGCATACGGACTGATGACCAACGCCACCCGTCGCGCGTCCCTCGCGCAATTACGCTTCGCAAGTTCCGGGATGAAGAACGAATAGTACGGCCCCGATTCTGCTGGCGAATACATCACGCACGGTTCACTCGCAAGGATCGCGGCCGCAGCACGCCAGTCCTCGCGCGGGCGATGGAAGAAGTTGAAGTCGGCGGCAACGCATGTAATGAGAAGCGCGACCGCCAGCGCCAGTCCCACCATCGGCCAGCGCGCGAAGAGCGCTTCGGCGCCCACCGCGAATAACAGCCCCAGCGGAGCCAGTACGAAGATAATTTGCCGGACGGCCGGGAAGTAGCCGAAAGCGGCGTCAGCGAACAGCGCTGCGACCACCGGCACCGACAAGTACAGTAACCAAAACCAGCGATTCGCGAACCCGAGAGCGAATGCCGCAAGGACACCTATGATCGCGAGCGCCGCCCCAACGTATCCGGCTCCCGTCACTTCATGCAAGATCATCGGAACCACTCGCCAAGTCACGGTTTCGTGAGCCCCCGTTACCACCGGGTCCGCGCGCCAGTTCGCGACAGCGTGCAAATACCAGGGGACGAACGCAAGACCTGCGATGGCAATCGCCGAAGCCACCAGCAACAACATCTCGCGACGCAACCAAGCAAGATGCGCGACCGCCACGAATAGCGTAAACGGCAGCACGTAGATCCCAGCGGCAATGCTCAACCTGTACAGCGCCACGCGCGGCAGTGAACGCGGCTGATCGAGCAACCGAAAGAACGCGACCGTCGACCAGATACTCAACGCCAGCGCCAGCGAGTACGGCCGCGCTTCAAGCGCATAACGAAACTGCAGCGGAAACGACGCGAATACGGCCACCGCCAACAGCGGCCAACGCAGTTCTAAACGGCGTGCCAGCGCATACACGCCCACGCAGGACACCAAGCTGAAGATCGCCTCAGGCAGGCGGCCCGCGAAGGCCGAATAGCCCAGCACATGCACCGTCCAAAACTGGATGATGTAATTCAGCGGAGCGTTGCCGCTGTTGACAGCCACGCCCGCCAGCAGTTCGCGCATGCCGGCGCGACGGACCACCATCAAATCCATGATCTCGTCGAGCCATAGCGAGAGCACCGGCAGCAGTCCCACAAGCACGCAAGCGTAAACCGCCAGAAAAAGAAAAAGCCCGGTTCGCGGATGATCTGCGAACCGGGCTTTCATATTCGAGCGCGTTATTCTGCGGGCGCTTCGCCTTCGTCTTTACCCTGGCGCAGCGCGTTCATGCGTTCCTCACGGCGCTTGGCGCGTTCGGTGGCGCGTTTGACGAGCTCCGAACCGACCAGTTCCAGCATCGCCTGCTCGGCGCCGTCGCCCTTGCGGAATCCCAGACGAACCACGCGCGTATAACCGCCGGAGCGTTGACCGAAACGCGTGCCCAGCTTATCGAACAGCTTCTGCACCGCCGCCGGAGTCTCCAGAAACGACGCCGCCTGCCGCCGCGTATGCAGGGTATCGCGCTTGGCGAGCGTAATCATCTTCTCGACCAGCGGCTGCACGGCCTTGGCTTTCGGAATCGTCGTGATGACGCGCTCATGCTCGATGACACTAGTCACCAGGCCCTTGAGCAGCGCCTTGCGCGAACCCGCATCGCGCTTGAGTTTATAACCGGATACTTTATGTTTCATGATTTACTCAACCGCGGGGCTGACCTCTTCTTCCTCGTCTTCGTCGTCGTCAATATCGGTGTCGAGGCTATACGAGCCCTCAGGCAGCGGCGTGCCGATCATCGCCGGCGTCCCGCTGGGAGAAATCAAGCGGCCCTGAGCGTCGAACTTCATACCGAAGGTCAAGCCCAGACCCGAAAGAATCTCTTTGATTTCGTTCAGCGATTTGCGCCCGAAATTCTTGGTACGCAGCATCTCGGCTTCGGAACGCTGCACCAGGTCGCCGATGGTTTGAATATTGGCGTTCTTCAAGCAGTTGTAAGAACGAACGCTCAACTCCAGTTCTTCCACCGACCGGTTGAGCACTTCGTTCATCTGGCTCAGCGCGCGCTCGGCCGGCTCTTCCGTCGCGTCAGCAACTTCTTCGAAGTTGATGAAGATAGCCATGTGATCCTTCAGCAGCTTCGCCGCCTGGCCAATCGCATCGGCCGGCGAAATCGCGCCGTTGGTCCATACTTCGATGGTGAGTTTGTCGTAGTCAGTGGTTTGGCCCAAGCGCGCGGCTTCCACCGCGAAATTCACTTTGCGCACCGGCGAATGAACCGAGTCGATCGGAATGTAGCCGACCGCCAGATCCTCATCGTTGTTGCGATCCGCCGCCACATAACCGCGCCCCGACTTCAGACGCATTTCGATATTGAGCTTGCCGCCCGGTCCGATCGTAGCGATGTGCATGTTGCGATCCAGCACTTCGATATCCTGGTCGGTTTCGATCTGACCGCTCAACACCGGACCCGGTGTCGACGCCTTCAACCGCACCGTACGCGTTCCCTCGCCCATCATCTTGAACGGCACCTGCTTCAGGTTCAGGATAATGTCGGTGGCGTCTTCGACCACACTCGGAATGGGACTGAACTCATGCGCCACGCCATCGATCCGCACCGCCGTGATGGCCGCGCCTTCAATCGAGCTCAGCAGCACGCGCCGCAGCCCGGTGCCGATGGTCGAGCCGAATCCGCGCTCGAACGGCTGCGCAATGAACATACCGTAACGCTCGGTGAGCGTTTCCGTATTCGCAACTAGCCTCTTGGGTTTTTGAAATCCTTTGAACATACTGTGGCTCCTCTGTTTTCCGAACGCCTATTTCGAATACAATTCGCCTATTTGGAATACAATTCCACAATGAGCTGCTCGTTCAACTGAATCTGCACCAGGTCTTCGCGCTTGGGCTGTCCCAAAACGCGCGCCCGCAGATTCTCGCGATCCACTTCCAACCAGTTGGGACTGGGCGAATGCGCGGTGGCTTCGGTGGCGTGTAACACCGCCGGGTTCTTCTTGCTGGCTTCCTGAATCTCAATCACGTCGTTGGGTTTCACCTGGAACGACGGAATATCCACGCGGCGTCCGTTCACCTGCACGTGGCCGTGACGCACCAACTGGCGGCTCTGCGCGCGCGAAGTGCCGAAGCCCATGCGATAAATCACGTTGTCCAGGCGGCGCTCGAGCATGTTCAACATGTTATCGCCGGTGATGCCCTTCATCCCGCTGGCCTTCTCGAAAAGGTTGCGGAACTGGCCTTCGAGCAACTGATAATAGCGGCGCGCCTTCTGCTTTTCGCGAAGCTGCAAGCCGTAGCCGACAATCTTCGGCTTCCGATCCTTGCCGTGCTGGCCGGGAATGAAATTGCGCTTTTCGATGGCGCACTTCTCGGTGTGGCAACGCTCGCCTTTGAGGAACAGCTTCATGCCCTCGCGCCGGCATTGCCGGCACACGGGTCCAATATATCTTGCCAAATCAAACCTCCCTAAACTTCGGTCAGGTGCAGTTTACGACCCCAAGAGGCCTTCTTCCTGCTTCACGTCTTTACTTCTAAAACATCCCGTTTCCAGGCTTCGAAATCAAACTCTGCGCTTCTTCGGCGGACGGCAGCCGTTATGCGGAATGGGCGTGAGATCCTTGATGATTCTCACTTCCAAACCCGCCGTCGACAGCGCGCGCACCGCCGATTCGCGGCCCGCTCCCGGACCACTCACTTCCACATTCACGGTCCGCAAGCCCGATTCCTTGGCCTTGTTGGCCGCAGTCAGCGAAGCCTGCTGCGCTGCGAACGGCGTGCCCTTGCGCGATCCCCGGAACCCCAGCGAACCCGAGCTCGACCACGACAGCACGTTCCCCATGGGGTCCGTGATGGTGATGATGGTGTTGTTGAAAGACGCTTGCACGTGGACCACGCCCACGGGCACCATCTTCTTTTCCTTCTTCTTGAAGGTCTTCTTCTTGCCGCCTTTGGCCGCTGTCTTCGCTGGTGCTTTGGTCGCCATTTATGTATTCAGCTCTCTCGTTAGGTCTTCGCGCTGGCTTTCTTTTTGTTGGCCACGGTGCCGCGCCGCGGACCCTTGCGAGTGCGCGCATTGGTGTGCGTGCGCTGGCCGCGCACCGGCAGGCCGCGGCGATGCCGCATGCCGCGATAGGAACCCATCTCGATCAGGCGCTTGATGTTCATCGAGATCTCTTTGCGGAGATCGCCTTCGACCGAGCCCTCGGCCTCGAGAATCGTTCGGATATGATTGATTTCGTCTTCCGTCAGCTCCGAAACTTTCTTGTTGGGATCGACGCCCGCGCGATAGCACAGAGACTTGCTGCGCGTCCGCCCAATGCCATAGATATAGGTGAGACCGATCTCGGTCCGCTTCTTCGCCGGTAAATCGACACCCGCTAAACGCGCCATGGTTATCCCTGCCTCTGCTTATGCTTCGGATTGGTGCAGATCACGCGCACCACGCCTTCGCGGTGGACGATCTTGCATTTGTCGCACATTACTTTTACGGAAGCTCTTACTTTCATAAACCACTCAACCTTTCGTCAACAACTCAGCCCTTTGTCAACAACTCGATAATTCTGCCGCGCGTCCGGTCATGCGGCGAAAGTTCCACTCGCACCTTGTCTCCGGGACGCATTCTTACAAAATTCACTGTGGCCGCGCCCGCTGCATGCGCCATCACCACATCTTGGTTCGCCAGCTTCAGACGGTACACCGCACTGGGGAGAAGTTCCACCACCGTTGCCTCAACTCCCGGGGTAGCGTCCTCCGCCATCACGGCCTCGTTAGAACCCACGGCCCTTCGGCCGTCACCGCCACCGTATGCTCGAAATGCGCCGAGTATTTTCCATCCTCGGTCACCGCTGTCCATTTATCGGCCCGCACCCGGCTCCCTGGCGCCCCGGCATTTACCATGGGTTCGATCGCCAAAACCATTCCCTCTTTCAACCGCGGATTCTCATTCCGCCGGTCGATGTAGTTGGGGACCTGCGGCTCTTCGTGCATCTGCGTGCCGATGCCGTGGCCTACAAACTCCCGCACTACTGAAAACCCGTTCGCGGTCACGTGCCGCTCCACCGTTCCGCACACATCGAACAGCCGGTTGCCCGGCCGCATCTTGTCGATCGCCAACTCGAGCGATTCACGAGTCACATCGATCAAGCGCTGCGCCTCCGCCGAAATCTCGCCCACCGGAACCGTGATCGCCGAATCCCCGTAATAGCCGTTCAACTGCACCCCGGTATCGATCGAAACAATATCGCCGCTCTTCAAAATCTTCTTCTGCGACGGCATGCCGTGCACAATCTCATCATTCACCGACACGCACAGCACGAAGGGAAACTTGCTCCCCGCCGCCGGATTCGGATAACCCTTAAAGGCCGCCCGCGCGCCCCCTTCAGTGATCATCTTCTCGGCCGCCACTTCCAGGTCGTAAGTCGAAACGCCCTCCGCCACCATGCCCCTCAAAGTGCTGAGGACTTTGTACACTAGCAATCCCGCGGCGCGCATCTTTTCGAGTTCGGGCTGATTCTTGCGAACGATCATTCCTTAATTTGACTGCCCAACCTCGCGATAACCCTTTTCCTGCAACATCGCCTTAATCCGCTTCGCAATCGCCTGCGGACCACCCGCCCCGGCGCCATCCACTTCCCAGCAATCGAACCCCGCGGTCCGGAAATACTCCAGCACCGGCGAAGTCTGGCGGTCATACGCTTTCAACCGCTCGGTCACCACTTCTTCCCGATCGTCGTCGCGAACTACCAGCTTCGAGCCGTCGTAGTCGCAAACTTCCGAAACGGTAGGCGCGTTCGGCGACAAACTATACAACGCGCCGCATACCGGGCACTGCCGCCGTCCGGCAAGTCTTGCCACAATAACATTATAGTCGACCTTGAGGTACACCACCACGGTCCGGATTCCCCGCGACTTCAGCACCTCGGCCGCCAGGATTTCGGCCTGGCTCACCGTCCTCGGATAGCCGTCCAGAATAAATCCCGGCTTGCAATCCGGCTGTTCCACTCGATCCGCGACCAGCGCATTCACGGTCACGTCCGGCACCAGCCCGCCGGATTGGAGAATACTCTCCACCTGCAATCCCAACTCATCCCGCTGGGCGACCCTCTCGCGCAGCATATCGCCGGTTGAGATATGCGGCAGCCCCAGCGATTGCTTCAGCAGCTTCGCTTGCGTCCCCTTGCCAGAACCCGGGGCACCGAATAGGATCAGGCACAGCCGGCTCATCGACAGGGTGTTCCGGCGGCTCGCTTAAATCCCGCTCCGCCGGCCGCGAATCCGGCCCGCTCGCGGTGTAAAGCCCTCGTAATGGCGCATGATCAGCTGCGCTTCGATCTGGTTCACGGTATCCATCGCCACGCCAACCACGATCAGCAAGCTGGTGCCGCCAAAGTAAAAATTCACGCCCAGACCGTCCAGCAGCCAGCGCGGGAAAGTCGCGTCAATCCAATTGCCGATTCCCGGCAACCGCTGCAGCTTGATCCCGGAAATCATGATCTGCGGCAGCAGCGACAGAATGGAAAGATACAACCCGCCCACCACCGTGATCTTGGTCAAAATGTTGTTCATGTAGTCGGCGGTGTTCTTGCCGGGACGAATGCCCGGAATAAACCCGCCGTACTTGCGCATGTTGTCCGCCGCTTCGTTGGGATTAAAAATAATCGACACGTAGAAGAAGCAGAAGAAAATGATCAGCATCGTGTACAGCAAATAATATAGGGGCGTTGAGCCCGCCATCGCACCCAGCATGCCGCTCAACACCGGCGAGTCCTTGACGAACTGCGAGTTGGCCAGCGTCTGCGGAAACGCCAGCAGGGAGCTGGCAAAAATCACCGGGATCACGCCGCCCGCGTTCACTTTCAGCGGCAAGTGCGTCGATTGCCCGCCCATCATGCGCCGCCCGATCACGCGCTTAGCGTACTGCACCGGAATCCGCCGCTCGCCGCGCTCCACCAATACAATGAAGCCCACCACCGCAACCATCATCACCAGAATGATGATCACCTGCAGGGCATTCCAATCGCCGGTTTGGACCTTCGTCACCATTTCGACAATGGCAGCCGGCAGCCCCACCACGATACCGGTGAAGATGATCAGCGACATCCCGTTGCCAATGCCGCGCTCGGTGATCTGCTCGCCCAGCCACATGATGAAAGCCGTCCCTGTGGTCAGGCTGAGCATGGTCATCATCACGAACCCGAACCCTGGAGTAGTGACGAAACCCTGCTGCGCGCCTTGCAGCGCCATGGCGATACCAAAGGATTGAATCAGCGCCAGGATGACCGTCAGGTAGCGCGTCCACTGGGTGATCTTGCGCCGCCCCAGTTCGCCTTCTTTCTGCAGCTTTTCAAGCGTCGGCACCACTACCGTCAGCAACTGCAAAATAATGGACGACGTGATGTAGGGCATGATGCCCAGCGCGAAAATGGTCAGCCGGCGAAAGCTCCCGCCACTGAACACATCCAGGTAGCCGAACAGCGTGCCTTGATTCTGGCGGAAGAAGTCTTCCAGTTTATTGGTGTCGATACCCGGCGTCGGGATGTGCCCGCCCAGGCGATACACCGCCAGCAAAGCCAGCGCGAAGAGAAGCCGCTTGCGCAGATCCGGAACGCGAAAGACATTGGTAAAGGCTTCGAGGAACTTCATGACCCGTTGACTCCTGGCTTAATTCCCGATCACTTCCGCAGTGCCGCCGGCCGCCTGAATTTTTTCCAGCGCCGACTTGGAGAATACATCCGCCTTCACAGTAATCGCGCGCTTCAGTTCGCCCGAGCCCAGAACCTTCAGCCCGTGCTGCTTCAGCTTGCGAATCACGCCCAGCTTCAGCAAGCTCTGGGCATCGAAGGTCGTGCCTTCCAGTTTCTCGAGCGAGCTGACGTTCACAATAGCGAACTCTTTTTTGAAAATGTTAGTGAACCCGCGCTTCGGCAAACGGCGGTGCAGCGGCATCTGGCCGCCTTCAAAACCGCGCATGCGCGAATAACCGGAGATCGACTTGGCGCCCTTCGCGCCGCGGCCGGAAAACTTTCCGCGGCCGGTGCCCATGCCCTGACCCAAGCGGCGCTTCTTGTGTTTTTGCCCGGGGGGCGGTTTTAGCTGACTGAGATTCATGATGCTCCCCTATTCGACGATCGTCAAAAGATGCGGGACCTTCTTCACCATGCCGCGGAAGGCCGGCGTGTCCGGACGCTCCACAATACGGTTCATCTTTTTGAGCCCCAACGCCCTGACAATCACTTTATGTTTTTCCGGCGTACAGATGATGCTGCGTATGAGTTTGATCTTAATGGTTCCCGCCATGGCTATCTCACCTTATCCAATGCCAGACCGCGCATCTCCGCGATCTCGCCCTTGTCCCGCAGCCCTTCGAGCGCGTTGATGGTGGCTTTCACCACGTTATGCGGGTTGCGCGAGCCAATGGTTTTGGTCAGCACATTCGGAATGCCGACAGCCTGAATCACCGCGCGCACCGGACCGCCCGCGATCACTCCGGTTCCCGCGGGCGCCGGCTTCAACAGCACGCGTCCGCTGCCGAAGCGTCCCAACACGGGATGCTGAATGGTCGTCGCCAGCACGTGAATCCGCCGCAAATTTTTCTTCGCCGCCTCGATGCCCTTCTTGATCGCCGCCGGCACTTCCTTAGCCTTGCCGGTTCCGAACCCCACGATCTTCGCGCCGGGATCGCCCACGACCACCAGCGCCGAAAAGCTCAGATTCTTACCGCCCTTGACGACCTTGGTGACGCGATTGATCGACACCACCTGTTCCTTCAAGTTCAGGCTGTTGGCGTCAATGCGCTTGGCTGTAGTTGTCGACATGCTGATTTAAAACTCCAATCCCGCTTCACGGGCCGCCTCGGCCAGCGCTTTCACGCGGCCGTGATAATGATACCCGCCGCGGTCGAACACCACGGTCTTAATGCCTTTGTCTTTGGCCCGCTCGGCCACCAGTTTCCCGATCGCTTTCGCCCCCGACATGTTGCCGCCGCCGCTCTTGCCCATCGCCGTCGCTTTTTCCGACGAGGACGCCGCCGCCACCGTATGCCCTGCCACATCGTCGATCAACTGCGCGTAAATATGCTTCACGCTGCGGAATACTGCTAAGCGCGGCCGCTCCGGCGTACCCTTCACCTTGCGGCGAATGCGCGTGTGAATCCGCAGACGAATGACATTTTTCGAGTCGCGTGCTGCCATGTTATTTGCCTCCCGACGCGCCGGTCTTGCCGACCTTCTTACGTAGAGCTTCGCCGACGTAACGGATGCCCTTGTTCTTGTAAGGATCCGGCGGACGCAGCGCCCGCATCTTCGCGGCGACTTGCCCCACCACTTGCTTGTCCGAGCCGCTGAGCGTCAGCGGCGTCAAATTATTGGCCGGCTTGTCCACTTTCAAATCGACTCCATCCGGCAGATAAAACTCGATCGAATGCGAATAACCAAGAGTGAAGGTCGCGATCCGGCCCTTCACTTCGCAGCGGTAGCCGATTCCGAAGATGGCCAGCTCGCGCGTGAATCCGCTCGAAACACCCTGAATCGCATTGGCGGTCAGCGCGCGAGTCAGGCCATGTAGAGCGGCTTTATCGTCGCCATCGCGGATCACGGTCAACACGCCGTCTTTTTCCGAGAACGTAATGCCTTTCGGCACCGGAACGGTTTGCTTGCCCTTGGGCCCCTCGACGGTCAACTGATCGCCGACGGTGACCTTCACGCCCTTCGGCATCGGAATCAGTTTTTTTCCAACTCTAGACATATAATTCTCCGCAGCCTACCAAACGTGGCACAAAACTTCGCCGCCGACGCCTTCTTTGCGCGCCGACGAACCCGTCATCACGCCCCGCGGCGTGGTCAAGATGTTAATCCCCAGTCCGCCCAAAACGCGCGGCACTTCTTTCGACCCGACGTATACCCGGCACCCGGCCGCGACACGCGCTCGATCCGCGAGATCACCGGCACATTTCCAGGCGTGTATTTCAGATAGATGCGGATGGACTTCTTATTGCCTTCTTCGGTCAGCTTGAAGTTGGCAATGTAGCCTTCGTCCTTCAAAATCTTGGCGATGTCCGTTTTCAGCTTCGACGACGGCACGTCCACTTTCGCGTGGCGCGTGGCCATGGCGTTGCGGATGCGTGTCAGCATGTCGGCGATCGGATCGGATGTGGTCATTCCTTGTTCTCCTGCATCTCTTTATGAGCCCCGGGATCACGCTTACCAACTGGCCTTGATCACGCCGGGAACTTCACCAGCGAGCGCCAGCGCTCGGAAGCAGATGCGGCACAGCTTGAATTTTCGTAAATAACCGCGCGGCCGCCCGCAACGCAAGCAGCGGTTGCGATGCCGGCATTGCAGCTTGGGCGTCTTCTTTCCTTGGCGATCGCCAATTTCGTATCGCGCGCAATTTTCGCAGTAGTCGCCATGAAATCCTTTACTTGCTGAAGGGCATTCCCATGTGCTTCAGCAGCGCCTGACCTTCCGCATCGGTACGAGCGGTGGTGGTGATGCAAATATTCATTCCCTTGGTTTTCTCGACTTTGTTGTAGTCGATCTCCGGGAAAATCAGCTGATCCTTCAAGCCCAGCGTGTAGTTGCCGCGGCCGTCGAAGGACTTGGTCGACACGCCGCGGAAATCGCGCACGCGAGGCAGCGCGACGTTCACCAGGCGGTCGAAAAATTCGTACATGCGATCCCCGCGCAGCGTGACCGCGCAGCCGATAGGCATGTTCTCGCGCAGTTTGAACGCGGCGATCGATTTGCGCGCCTTGGTGATCACCGGCTTCTGTCCGGCAATGGCCGTCAGCTCGTTCACCGCGCCGTCGATCAGCTTGCTGTTCTGCGTCGCCTCGCCCATACCGACGTTGAGCGAGATCTTTTCGATCTTCGGCACCGCCATGGGGTTCTTGTAATCGAACTCCTTGGTCAGCGCCGGAACTACTGTTTTGAGGTAAAGCTCTTTCAGCCGCGCCATATTATATCCTTACTTCTTATCCAAATCTCGCCGCCCTTTTTAGCGACGCGAACCGAACGGTTGCCTTCGACGCGATAACCCACGCGCGTAGCCACGCCACCCGCGGTCATCACCATTACGTTTGAAATCGCGATGGCACTTTCGCGCTCGGCGATCCCGCCCTTGATCTGCTTCTGCGGATTGGGACGCGTGTGGCGTTTCACCATGCTTACGCCCTCGACCAGCACTTTGCCTTTTTCCGCGTCCACCTGCAAAACCCGCCCGGTCTTGCCGCGATCGCGCCCGGCGATGATTTTTACGGTGTCGTCCTTCTTGATCTTTACTTTGATCCGGCACTTTCGGCTTGTTCTGATGCCGCGGAGGAACTCGACGTGCCATGGACTAAATGACCTCCGGAGCCAGCGAAACGATTTTCATGAACTTTTTCTCTCGTAATTCACGCGCCACCGGCCCGAACACGCGCGTGCCAATGGGCTCGCCGATTTCGCTGATCAGCACCGCGGCATTCGAATCGAAGCGGATATAGGTGCCGTCCTTGCGGCGGGTTTCCTTGCGCATCCTGACCACCACGCAGCGAACAACCTTACCTTTTTTGATCGCCGAATCCGGCGCGGCTTCCTTCACGCTCGCCGTGATAATGTCGCCTAAGCCAGCGCGCAGCCCCAGATCGCCGCCGCGCGGCAAGATGCACTGCAGCCGGCGCGCGCCGCTGTTATCAGCCACCTCGAGAATTGTCCGCATCCCGATCATAAACTTGTCTCCTCAAACCCGCCCGTTGGCCTTGACACCAAAGTTACTTCTTTTTCTTTTTCTTAACCGATGCCCGCTGCTCGCGCCCCGGTTGAATCCCGATGGAACTCAAGTCCGTCGTAACCTGCACAGCCTTGCGCATGATTTCGCCCAGCTTCCAGCGCTTCAGCTTGCTCATGGGGCGGCACTCGATGATGCGCACCACATCGCCCACATTGGCCTGGTTCTCTTCGTCATGCGCGTAGAACTTCTTGCGCTTGCTGACGATTCGCTTATAGAGCGGATGCGCCACGCGCCGCGTGACCTCGACCACAATGGTCTTGGCCATCTTGTTTGCGACCACGTGCCCAACTTTTTCGTTCTTGTTGGCCTTCTCAACCTGGTCGGCTGTTTTCGTTTCCGCCATAGCCACCTATCCCTTGCTCACTTTTTTCGCAGCCGGTTTCTTGGCCGCCGCTTTCGGAGCCGCCGCCTTCTTCACCGCGGCAACTTTTTTCGCGGGAGCTTTTTTCGAGGCCGCCGCTTTCGACGCTTTCGTCGCCTTCACTGGCTTCGCCGCCGGCGTTTCCGCCTGCCCCAACTCGCGCTCGCGCTGAATCGTCAACATCCGCGCGCGCTCTTTACGTAAATTGCGCAGCTTGGTCAAGCCATCCGCCTGCCCCATCGACAACTGGAAGCGCAGCCGGAACATCTGCTCCGACGCATCCTTCAATTGCTTGGTGATCTCGGCCGCGTCCAGGCCCCGTGCTTTATCCGCGTTCACTTTCATGCGCTCGTTACTCCGCCAATTCCCGCGTGACGAACTTCGTCGGCAACCCGATCTTCGCCGCCGCCAGCCGCATCGCCGCCGCTGCCAGTTCCTTGGTCACGCCTTCCATCTCGAACAGAATCTTGCCGGGACGCACCACCGCCACCCATTGATCCGGCGCGCCTTTACCTTTACCCATACGGGTTTCAGCCGGCTTCTTGGTGATGGGCTTGTCCGGAAACAAACGGATCCACACCTTGCCGCCGCGCTTGATCGAACGCGTCATCGCCACGCGAGCCGCTTCAATCTGCCGGTCCGTGATCCAGCCGCATTCCATGACCTTCAACCCGAAATCGCCGAACGCAAGCGACGACCCGCGCCAGGCTTTCCCGGCCATGCGACCGCGCTGTTGCTTACGGTATTTGACCTTCTTCGGCATCAACATAGATTATTCTTTGCCTCCTTCAGGCTCGCCGCCCTCAGGCTTGGTGTTTTCAGGCTTGGTGTTTTCAGACTTGGTATTCTCTGGCTTCGCTTCTTGCTTCCAGCTAGGCGTATTCGGAGCGGCCATCGGCGGCAGAATCGGCGCCGTCGTCCGTTCTCCTGGCGTCCCTTGCACGGCACCATGCTCGGCAGCCGGAGCAACCGGCCTCGGCCCACGGTCTCGATCTCTGTCACGATCGCGATCGCGCCGTTCCGGACGCGGTGCCCGACGCGGCTCGGGTTCGTTGCGCAAACCTTTGCGCGGACCACCCGGCAGAATCTCGCCCTTATAAACCCAGCACTTCACGCCAATCACACCGTAAGTGGTGTGCGCTTCGCTAAACCCGTAATCGATATCCGCGCGCAGCGTGTGCAGCGGAAGCTGCCCTTGCAGATACCATTCCGTGCGCGCGATCTCAGCGCCATTCAAGCGCCCCGACACGCGAACTTTAATTCCCTTGCAACCGAAGCGCAGCGCCGAGTCAACCGCTTTACGCATCGCACGGCGGAACGCCACGCGCTTTTCGAGCTGCAGCGCAATCGATTCCGACACCAGTTGCGCATCGAGCTCGGGCTTGTGCACTTCCTGAATGTCTATGAAAATTTCGCGATTGGTCTTCTTCGCCAGATCGCTCTTCAGCTTCTCGATCTCCGCGCCCTTGCGCCCAATGATGATGCCGGGACGCGAGGTCGAAATCGTAATCCGCAGCTTGTTGCCCGGACGATCCACTTCGATCGAGCTGACACCGGCCGCCTTCAACCGGTCGCGCAGCGAGGCCTTCAGCTCCAGATCTTCATGCAGCAGCTTCGCGTAATCCTGCTTCGCGAACCACCGCGACCGCCAGGTCTTGGTGACGCCCAGCCGGAACCCGTAGGGATGTGTTTTCTGGCCCATCTCAGTCTTTGTCCCCCACCTTCACCACAATGTGCGCCATTCTGCGCTGATAGCGGTACGCGCGCCCCATCGGCGCCGGCCGCACCCGCTTCATGCGCGGTCCTTCGTTGACGTAGCATTCGGTGACGAACAGCTTATCGACGTCCACATCGTTCGAACGATTCTCTGCGTTGGCAATGGCCGAGCGCAAAACTTTTTCCACCGACGGCGCAATGCGCTTGTTGGTGGTGCGCAAAATATTGATCGCGTCCCCGGCCTTCTGGCCGCGAATCAGGTCGATCACCAGCCGCGCCTTCTGCGGCGATGTGCGAATGTATCTGGCTTCCGCTCTCGCTTCCATATTTATCCTTATGACGCCGGCTTAGCCGTTTTTTCCGGCGCAGCCTTGGCCGCATGACCCTTAAATGTTCGCGTAGGCGAAAACTCGCCCAGCTTGTGGCCCACCATGTTCTCGGTGATGTACACCGGAATGAACTTTTTGCCGTTATGCACAGCCAGCGTGTGGCCGATAAACTCCGGCAGAATCGTCGAGCGCCGCGACCACGTGCGCACGACTTTCTTCTCGCTCTTCACGTTCATCGCTTCCATCTTCTTCATCAGATGGTCGTCGACGAACGGTCCTTTTGCTAACGAGCGTCCCATGTTTTTCGGCTACCTCTTCTTCGTCTTCCGCGTCACGATCCACTTATCCGTGCGCTTGTTGTTGCGGGTCTTGAAGCCGCGCGTGGGCTGGCCCCAGGGAGTTACCGGATGCCGTCCGCCGCTAGTCTTTCCTTCGCCGCCGCCGTGCGGGTGATCGACCGGGTTCATGCTGACGCCGCGGTTATGCGGCATCTTGCCCATCCAGCGCTTGCGTCCGGCTTTACCCAGGCTGACGTTTTCGTGTTCGACGTTGCCCACCTGGCCGACGGTCGCCGCGCATTCGAGCGTCACCTTGCGGATCTCGCCCGACGGCAGCTTCAGCAGAGCCATGCCGCCTTCTTTTGAAACCAACTGCGCCTGCGCTCCAGCCGAGCGCGCCATCTGCCCGCCCTTGCCCGGCTTCAGTTCGATGTTATGAACGATGGTGCCGGCCGGAATATTCTTGAGCAGCAGCGAATTACCGACCAGAATATCCGCTTCCGGTCCCGAAGTAACTTTGCGCCCGACTTCGAGGCCCACCGGAGCCAGAATGTAACGCTTCTCGCCATCCACATAATGCAGCAGGGCGATACGGGCGCTGCGATTCGGATCGTATTCGATGGCCGCGACCACCGCCACAATCCCGTGCTTGTCACGCTTGAAATCGATCTCGCGATAGGCTTTCTTGTGTCCGCCGCCACGAAAACGCGACGAAATCCGTCCCGTGCTGCTGCGGCCGCCCGTAGCCGGCTTGCCCTTGACCAGGCTCTTTTCCGGTTTCTGCTTAGTGATTTCCTCGCGCGAAACTACCGTCTGGAAACGGCGTGTCGGCGTAGTCGGTCTGAAACTTTTTACCGGCATGTTAGATCTCCGCGTACTCCGGCATCTTCTCGCCGGCTTTCAAAACAACCCAGGCTTTTTTCCAGTCCGCGCGATAGCCCGAAAACTTGCCGCGCCGGCGCAGCTTGCCCGCCGTCATCGATGTCCGGACCTCGGCCACTTTCACTTTGAAAGCCGCTTCGACAGCGTGCCGGATTTCAGTCTTATTGGCATCGACCGACACCTGGAAACACAGCGTGCGATGATCGTCCTTCTTGGTGACGCCTTTTTCGGTCACTAGCGGACGCTTGATTACGTCGTATAAGTTCGCCATTATGCCAATGCCTCCGACAATTTCCGGGCGGCCGTTTCGCTCAGCAGCACTTGGTTGTGCTGCAGCAGATCGTAAACATTCACGTCGCGGCTGGCCACCAGCTTCACGCCTTCGAGGTTGCGGCTCGACAATTCGAGATTCTTATTCGCGCTGTTGTCGACCAGCAAGACGCTGCGCTTAATCGCGATGGTGTCGAGCGCCTTGCGCATCAGCTTGGTCTTAGGTTCGGCCGTCGGAAATTCGCTGACCACGCGCAACTCGCCGTCGCGCAGCTTGGCCGAAAGCGCGCTCTTCAACGCCCCCAACTGCATCTTCTTCGGAAGATGATACGAATAATCGCGCGGCTGCGGACCGTGAGTCGTCCCGCCATGCCGCCACAGCGGACTGCGGATCGAACCCATACGCGCGCGCCCCGTGCCCTTCTGCTTCCACAATTTCTTGCCGGACCCGGCCACTTCATGCCGCGTCTTGGTCGAAGCCGTTCCGCGCCGCGTGCCCGCCAGATGATGCCGCACCGCTTCGTACAGCAGCGCTTCATTCACCGGCGCACCGAACACAGCATCCGACAGCTCAATCGAGCCGACGACTTTGTTATTAAGATCGATAATGTCTACGCTGGGCATGGCTACCTCTTGGCCCTCCGCACGATGACGTAACCGCCGTTGGGTCCAGGCACCGCGCCTTTCACCAGGATCACGTTATCCTCGACATCCACTTCGACGATCTCGAGGTTGCGCACCGTGACGCGCGCATTCCCCATCTGCCCGCCCATGCGCATTCCAGGAAACACGCGCGACGGAAAACTCGAAGCGCCGATCGACCCAGGAGCGCGATGGAACATCGACCCGTGCGTAGCATCGGAACCGCGGAAGTGATGGCGCTTGACCACGCCAGCGAATCCACGTCCCTTGCTGACGCCGATCACGTCCACTTTTTCAAGCGGCTTGAACTCTTCCGCCAGCACGCGATCGCCCGGCTTCATGTCGCCCGAGGTCGTGTCGAGCAGGAACTCTCGTTGAAACCGAACGCCCTCGGCGCCCGACTTCTTGAAGTGTCCCGCGCGCGGCTTCGATACACCGGACTTCTTGGCGTACTCCATGAAACCCAACTGCACGGCGTCATAGCCGTCGCTCGCCGGCGTCTTGCGCTGGACAACGATGCACGGTCCGGCTTTCAGCACCGTTACGGGCACCACTTGCCCGTCCGGCCGGAACACCTGCGTCATCCCGATTTTTTTGCCTAAAATTCCTGGGCTCATTTGCGATCCTTCAAGCGGCCACGCCGCTCGCTATTTCCCTTTACCGAACGCCTTGATTTCGACATCGACGCCTGCCGGCAGATCCAGCTTCATCAACGCATCTACCGTGTCCTGGGTCGGCTCCAAAATATCCAGCAAGCGCTTGTGCGTGCGGATCTGGAACTGTTCCCGGCTCTTCTTATCCACGTGCGGCGAACGCAGCACCGTGTACAGATTCCGCACCGTCGGCAGCGGAATCGGCCCAGCCACCGTAGCGCCGGTACGCTTGGCCGTATCCACGATCTCGGTGGTCGATTGATCCAGAATTCGATGATCGTACGCCTTCAGGCGAATTCGAATCCGTTCCCGTAAGCTGCTCGCGTGTTTTGCCATTACTATTCCAAGATTTCCGAAACCGTGCCTGCGCCCACCGTGCGTCCGCCCTCGCGAATCGCGAAGCGCAGACCTTTGTCCATGGCGATAGGCGTGATCAGCTCAATCTCCAGCTGAACGTTGTCACCAGGCATCACCATTTCCATCCCGGCAGGCAACTGCGCCACGCCCGTCACGTCCGTGGTGCGGAAGTAAAACTGCGGACGGTAACCCTTGAAGAACGGAGTATGACGACCGCCCTCGTCCTTGCTCAGTACGTAAACTTCGCCCTTAAACTTCTTGTGCGGTTTGATCGACCCCGGCTTCGAGATCACCTGCCCGCGCTCGACGTCGTCTTTTTCAATCCCGCGCAGCAGCAGTCCGACGTTATCGCCAGCGCGCCCTTCGTCCAGCAGCTTCTTGAACATTTCGACGCCGGTGACAACCGTCTTGCGCGTATCGCGGAAACCCACGATCTCCATTTCCTCGCCAACCTTGCAAATCCCCTGCTCAATACGCCCGGTCACCACCGTGCCGCGGCCTTGAATCGAGAAAATATCTTCAATCGGCATCAGGAAGGGACGATCGATCACACGCTCCGGCATCGGAACGTACTTGTCAACCGCATCCATCAGCTCGTCAACCGTCTTTTCCCACTTATCCTCGCCGTTCAGAGCGCCCAGCGCGCTAACTTTCACCACCGGCAGATCGTTCCCCGGGAATCCATAGCTGGTCAGCAACTCACGAACTTCCAACTCGACCAGTTCCAGCAACTCCGGATCATCCACCATGTCCACTTTGTTCAGCGCAACCACGATGTAAGGCACGCCCACCTGACGAGCCAGCAGAATATGCTCGCGCGTCTGCGGCATAGGACCGTCCGTCGCCGCCACAACCAGAATCGCGCCGTCCATCTGCGCCGCGCCCGTGATCATGTTCTTGATGTAATCCGCGTGACCCGGGCAATCGACGTGCGCGTAATGCCGCTTCGCCGTTTCGTATTCGACGTGCGCCGCCGCAATTGTGATTCCGCGAGCCTTCTCTTCAGGCGCATTATCAATCGAATCGAAGCTCCGGAACTGCACCTTCGGATTATGCTTCGCCAAGGTCTTCGTGATGGCCGCCGTCAAAGTGGTCTTGCCGTGATCGATGTGCCCGATCGTTCCCACGTTTACGTGCGGCTTGCTGCGATCAAATTTTTCCTTCGCCATGTTTTTCCGGATCTCCTGAACTTGAGTGAATCGAACTTAACTCGCTACTTTTCCTTGCGCCTTGCTAACGATTTCCTCGGCGATGTTGCGCGGCACTTCCACGTACCTGCCGAAGTGCATGGTGAACGCCCCGCGTCCCTGCGTCCGCGAACGCAGCTCGGTCGCGTAGCCGAACATTTCCGACAATGGGACCATTGCTTTAATGATGTGCGTGCTGCCCAGAATTTCCGTACCCTCAAGCTCGCCGCGCCGCGAAATCAAGTTGCCGTTCACCGAACCCATGTATTCGTCCGGCACCACAACTTCAACGCGCATCACCGGCTCGAGCAACACCGGCTTGGCCTTGCGCAACGCTTCTTTCACGCAAATCGAAGCGCAAATCTTGAACGCCATTTCCGACGAATCGACATCGTGATAATCGCCGTCGAAGACGATCACTTTGACGTCCGACATCGGATAGCCCGCCAGAATTCCATGCTCGAGGGCTTCGACCACGCCCTTTTGAATCGCGGGAATAAATTCCTTGGGGATGTTGCCGCCGCTGACTTCGTTGTCGAACTCGAAGCCCTTGCCGGGGGCCGCTTCGACGCGCAACTTCACGCGCGCGTATTGCCCGCTGCCGCCGGTCTGCTTCTTGTGTGTGTAATCGAACTGCGCCGTCTGCCGGATGGTCTCGTGATACGCCACCTGCGGCTTGCCGACGTTCGCACCCACGCCAAATTCGCGCTGCATGCGGTCGACAATGATTTCGAGGTGCAACTCGCCCATGCCGGCCAAGATTGTCTGTCCAGTGTCCGGATCTGTTGAAACATGCAGCGTGGGATCTTCCTGCACCAGCTTCGCAATCGCCATGCCCAGCTTTTCCTGATCGACCTTGGTCTTAGGTTCGATTGCGAGCTGAATCACCGGAGCCGGGAAGTCAATCGACTCCAGAATCACCGGAGACTTTTCATCGCAAATAGTGTCGCCGGTCGAAACCGACTTCAATCCCACCACCGCGCAGATGTCGCCCGCCAGAACTTCGGTAATGTCCTCGCGCTTATTGGCGTGCATCTTAACCAGACGCCCAATGCGTTCGCGCCGCCCCTTGGCGACGTTATAAACACCTTCGCCCGAGTTCAGCTTGCCCGAATAAACGCGGATGAACGCGAGTTGACCCACAAACGGGTCAGTCATGATCTTGAAAACCAGCGCCGAAAACGGCTCCGCATCATCCGGCCTGCGAATGATTTCTTTGGTCTTGTCGTCGACGTCGGTGCCCTTCATCGGAGGCACATCGAGCGGCGACGGCAGATACGCAACGACAGCATCCAGCATGTTCTGGACGCCTTTGTTCTTGAAAGCCGTGCCGCACACCACCGGGAAAATCTTCTGCGCGATAGTCGCCTTGCGAATGCCTTCGCGCAATTCAGCCTCGGTAATGGCTTTGCCTTCGACGAATTTCTCGAACAGATGTCCGGTGTCGTCGGCCTCGGAAACAGCCTCGACTAACTTGTCGTGATATTCCTTCGCCAGATCCTGGAGGTCTTCCGGAATCAGACCGTCGTCGAACTCAGCGCCCAGCGAATCGTCGCGCCAGATGCGCGCCGTCATGGTCACCAGATCCACCACGCCCAGGAATTTTTCCTCGGCGCCAATCGGCAACTGAATCGCGACGGGTTTGCATTGAAGCCGGTCGACAATGGTCTGGACGGAACGGTAGAAATCCGCGCCCACGCGGTCCATTTTATTGATGAAGCAAATGCGCGGGACGTGATACTTATCGCCCTGGCGCCACACAGTTTCGGACTGCGGCTGCACGCCCGCGACCGCGTCGAACACCGCCACCGCGCCGTCGAGCACGCGCAAACTGCGCTCCACTTCAGCCGTGAAATCGACGTGACCCGGTGTGTCGATGATATTGATGGTGCAATCCTGCCACTGGCAGGTGGTCGCAGCCGAGGTAATGGTGATACCGCGTTCCTGCTCCTGCTCCATCCAATCCATCACCGCCGTACCTTCGTGGACTTCGCCAATCTTATAGGTACGGCCCGTGTAATAGAGAATGCGCTCCGTAGTCGTGGTTTTCCCGGCATCAATGTGCGCCATGATGCCGATATTGCGCATTTTCTCGAGTGCTACTGTACGGGCCATAAAAACTCTCTTATCTACTGATTACCAACGGTAGTGTGCAAAGGCTTTGTTGGCCTCGGCCATGCGATGGACGTCGTCTTTCTTTTTAATTGCTCCGCCGCGCGAATTGGCGGCGTCGTTCAATTCATTCGCCAGCTTCTCTGGCATGGTCTTTTCCGGACGCGAACGGGCGTTGATCAGAATCCAGCGGATCGCCAAGCTCGTCCGGCGATTGTTCGGAACTTCCACCGGAACCTGATAGTTCGCACCACCCACGCGCCGCGTCTTTACTTCAACCAAAGGCTTGCAGTTCTCGACAGCCTTTTTGAACAGCTTCAAAGGATCGTCGCCCGAACGCTCCTTGATCTTGTCCATGGCTTCGTAAAAGATCTTCTGCGAGACGGCCTTTTTGCCGTCCCACATCATGTTGTTTACGAACTTCTCAGCCAGGGTCGATCCATATAAAGGATCGGGCAGAATCTCGCGGGATTCCGGTCTGCGTCTACGCGGCATAGGCTATTTCGCGGCTCCCTTCGCTACCTTCGGTCCCTTCGGGCGCTTGGCTCCATACTTCGAACGGCTCTGCAAGCGGCCCGCGACGCCCGCGGTATCGAGCGTTCCGCGCACCACGTGATAGCGCACGCCGGGAAGATCCTTCACGCGGCCCCCGCGGATCAGCACAATCGAGTGCTCCTGCAGGTTGTGGCCGACGCCTGGGATATAAGTGGTTACTTCGATCTGATTGGTCAGCCGCACGCGCGCGACTTTGCGCAGCGCCGAGTTCGGCTTCTTCGGCGTAGTCGTGTACACACGAGTGCAAACCCCGCGGCGCTGCGGACACGCCTGCAAGGCCGGACTCGCCGTCTTATAGCGCGTGGCTTTGCGGCCTTTGCGCACCAGTTGATTGAAAGTCGGCACGAACTTGTACTCTCCAAAAATAGAAAATGCTGCGAAAGATACCAGGAAACGGAGGCTTCAAAAAGCCCTCAACACATTCCCAAAACTACTGACAAACGCACCAGCGAAGGGTAGAGACTTCGGACTAGCCCATACTCACGGCAGCGTAGAAACCACCAGAGCCTCGGGGCCGGCCCCCGGCCGGACTCTCCATACGAAGAGCGGTAGCACGGGAGCAGAAGATTCGACTCGCCAAAACCTCTACGAGGATAACACATTCGGGCGGAGGGCTGTCAAATGGCGTGTTTTCGGGGTAGTGGGTCCATTTGAGCATGGGGCAACTTGCTAACATCGAACCGATGGAAAAACGAAGTAAGGTGACGCTCGTTTTGCGAATTTTCATGTACACCCTCTTAGTCGCGCTCGTGGCTTATTTTCTGTTTATGGCGTTCGTTTGGATCTTCCTTGGGTGGGGCGCTGTTTGGTGGTAGCGGACGATCTGAAGCGGAGCGGGTGAGGATCCTACCGAAGTTTTTTAATCTTGATAATTGATGTGGTGGAAATGGTCATGTCTCCGCAACCTTGCCTTGAAGCATTGACATGATTCTTGGAAACATGGGGGACCACGTCTTTGCAGTCAGGGCCGTCATAAGCCAGCCATCCCACGGATTGGCACACGAGGGGCTGGGGACTTTCGATCCCATCAAGAGCTTGCCAATTCGAAGAGCAACCGAGTGAATCCTGCCACTCGATGAGGACCAGCTTCACTTAGAGCCGGGCTTCCTCATACTCTTGCCGCTTATGGCCCCGGCAAGTTTTGGCTTTTTGTTCAGTGGTGCCTGCGCCATAGCGGAGCCAGCAGCGCTCTTTGCCGTTGGTCCTGCGGTAAGCGCTGAAGATAAAGTTGTTTGGTCTTTGTTAAGGAGTGACATATTTTCGCTCCCTCATCGCCATACAACCACTAGTGTATCACACTGTTAGTTCCACAAGATGAGGCCTTTTACTGGCCCAGGACCGGACCCTTCGGATTGTAGGACCGCTCATTATTGCCCTTCTGTTTCTCTCGTCCGGCCTGGACCCGCTGTTCCCGCTCGTCATCCAGCAACGCTACTATATCGGACATCTCCCATAGCCGATCAGTTGCGCCAGCGGCCATCGCGGGCGTGCAGCGTAGCGTCTGGTGAATCCGCACGAAATTGGTGTACATGAAGTGGAGCGAGATCGCCGCGACATGATGGTCGATGCGTTTCGAGAAAGCGTTACTCAGTCTGGTAAACCGCCGATTGTGCATCCACATGGTGAGGTTCTGGCGTTCCACGTAGGACGTGCTAACGTGCTTGGAATCGGGCTTGCCGCTGATTTCCTTCCGCTGGCAACCGATGCAGTCGGCAGGGCTGTAACGCGCTTCAGTCTCGTGAGTCGCGCCGTACATTTTGATTAGCATGGAGTAGTCAATATCGGCTCCAAAGTTGTTCTCGACCGCGCTCAGATAGGCTGCGTGACCGTCTGTAGTGAGTTGTACGCGATGGCTCAGGCGTCCGGCTAGGTCTTTCATGAACTGATGCGCGGAACCTGCGTCGCGGTCGCCTACCATCCAGGAAACGATCAACTTCGTATCGGCATCAAGCGCCATCCACGTCCACACACTTCCAACGCCGAACTCGCCCTTCCGTTCTTCGGGAATGTTCTTGTCCTTGGCGTAGCAGAACGACCAGATTTCATCGCACTGAACGCGCTTACAGTTCAGATTGCGCAGTGCCTTGTCTTGATACTGAGCGCAGGCGGCACCAGCCGACAGTAGCAAGCGCGCAACGGTGTTCTTGCCGACGCCAAACATGCGAGTCACGGAGCGGATTGAATTGCCTTCGCAGATCGCCCTTAAGACTTGAGCGCGTTTGGTTGCGTCCAACTGGTTCATATGGACTAGTATACTTGAGAGAAGATTTAGTTGTCAATAGAATGTTAAAATATTTCATTGAAAATTTTAACGAAATCATGTATAGTTAAATTTCCTTATGGACCCCAAGGCTTTCACTCCTCAGATGACTGGACATCTGGTGCCTGTCACAAACGGCTCGCCAGATATGCAAATGGCTTTTGTGCCTGCGCCTTTGCCGCCAAACTGGAAATGGCCAGAACGGTTATGGAAACTACTTGTAGACGCTAGGACTTGCCTCGCAAGTCTAGATGGTACAGGCAAGCATCTCCCAAACCCTGAGATATTATTGCGTCCACTTCAGCGCCGAGAAGCGCAATTATCTTCAAAGTTGGAGGGGACAATCACAGATCCTCAGCAGCAAGCGCTATTTCAAGTTGATCCCAAGTATCCAACGTCAGAAAACGATCCGGTTAACGCTTTTCGGGAGATTTTCAATTACGGGAGGGCTCTTCGCTCAAAGCTCGATGGTGGCCTAGACCTTCCTCTTTCATTACGCTTGATTCGAGAGCTACATGCAATTCTTATGGACGGAGTTCGCGGATCGGATCAGCGGCCCGGCGAGTTCAGAACCCAACAAAACCAAATCGGTCGTCCGGCTAGATTTGTCCCTCCGCCACCCCAATACCTAAACGAAGCCCTAGATGCGTTTGAAAAGTATTTACATGTAGAGGGCGGCTTCGATCCATTGGTTCGATCCTTCCTGGCACACTATCAATTTGAAGCCATCCATCCTTTCGGGGATGGTAACGGCAGGATTGGAAGACTTCTCTTAGCGCTAACGATAGCCGAGTGGTGTAATCTCTCTAACCAATGGCTCTATATGAGCGCGTTTTTCGAAAGACACAAGGATGAGTATATGGATCTCATGTTTGGAGTCAGCGCGCGAGGAGAATGGGAGCCATGGCTAGAGTTCTGCCTTCGAGGGGTTGTGGCTCAAGCCGCAGATACGGAAAAGCGCTGCGATAGACTCCTAGCCTTATATCGCGATTTCCATAAACGAATCAAGGGCGGTAGCTTTAGGCTGTCTTCACTTGTTGATAGTCTATTCGAGACGCCAGCGACATCGGTTACGGCGGTGAAAGAAAGGTTCAAAATATCCTATCCGACCGCGCACTCCGACCTGAAAAAACTTGAACAACTGGGCATCTTAAAGCAGCTACAGCGCCCAGGCTTGATTACCTACTATTGTGACCCAATCTTCGAAGTGACTTATCGAGATGTTCAATGACTAGCTTTTTCATTCTTCCACCGCGTCTCCGCCGCCTTCTTGGCTATTTCTTTGCGCTGGGCTGGCGTAAGTGACTTTGCCCTGGCCTTGCCGCCCTTAAGCCCACCCAAACGCCCCAGCGTGACCGCAGCCGCGTTCTTGCTAGGGTCCGGTGGCTCTTCCTTGGGCATCTCCCCTATCGCCTTCTGTACGACCTCCCAGGCGATCTGGTTGAAGTCCTTCGGACCTTGGCCGCGTTTGCTAGAACGGTTCGGCATCGTTAATGCCCCAACCGACGAAGGCGACTTTTGAGCGGAGCTCCAAGTCTCGCATCCCGCTCGGCAAATCGCCGATATTGATCGGCTTTCTCAGAGGATTCTGCGTCGACCTGTTCGGCTCGCAATAACGACAGTCGCCCCCACTTGCGATACAACCGACGTTGCCGTTTATTGATTCGGGGTAGCACTATGTTAAGCGTGAAGCAACCCGGTTACCAAGTCAAGAGGGGTGAAATTCAAATGGACCCACTACCGTTTTCGGGGTAGTGGGTCCATCTGAGCATCGGTAAATGTCTACCTACAGTCCGAACGGTAGTTGACTCCCGAACCTGACCACAATACTGTTAGATGGCTCATGGCCCAGTGCGCATACTGTGGAAGCGAAACTCAGCTTTACGAAAGCGATACGCCTATTTGCGTCCCTTGCGCCGATCTCACGCCGCAAGGTAGGGCCGCAAGGGCAAAGTTGTTCCGCGATTTGCATGAAGCTACTAAGCGCGCCGAGGCTGCTACGGAGGCTTTCGCGGCCATTTCCTCCCAGATCTCGAGCGGGATGCCTCACTCCGACGGCGTGCAACGCATTCGCAACGCGTCATACGAACTCACGGCGGCGCGGAATGAAATGATGAATGCGCACAACAGTCTTAATGATTTCCTGGAACGCGGGATCGTGCCGGACGATCTGAAGCGGAGCGGGTGAGGCTAATCTGGCCGTCTAAAACGGTGGAATCTGGTCCTCGTTTTATCGATGATGGACTCCCACCCCGTTCGATCTGGGCGAGCGCCGAAGACATCTGTAGCCAATACAACAACATCCTCAAACGCCACTCTGGACGTGGGATATGAGCTTCCCTTATTAATTCGGCCCTTCCGATTTGGGCTGCGGGACCGAGATGCAGGTGAGCGTACCGGATAGTCCTTAGCGATCCGACACCCTTTGAAATTAAGGCACCGCGCGTTCGTTATTTGCCAGCATGACGGCGCCGCGTTCGGGAAACTGTTTGGGGGCTAATTTGGGGATCAAGCCAGCAAGGGCAGCCTCCTGCGTGACTTTTTCGGATTTCAGAACAGGCCTGCAGTGCTGTTCGGAGCATCGGGAAGTTTCTGCACTTTATTTGTAGCGTTCGGCCGTTGACACTCATCTTATCGGAGCGTAGGGTTGTAGTCCCTGGTACTAAGCTATGGAACTATGCGCGTTTTGCAAAACCAAAGAAACCGCTTTGTATGAGAGTGGCGTTCCCATCTGTCTTGGGTGCGCGGATGCTCGCACAAAACGCAAACCGCCAGCGACGGAACAGGATGTTCGCCGCGCCTTGCTCCAGGATGTCCTTGAGTTGACAGCCCGGACCAACGAGGCCACCAAAGAGTTCGAGGCTGTCATGGGAAAAGTCCCCAGCGGCTTACCAAGCCCCGACGGAACTCAACGGATCAAGAACGCTTCCGGCAAACTAACGACCGCCAGAAACGAATTGATGAAAGCACATCGCCGCCTAGATGAGTATTTCGGACGCGGGATCGTCCCGGACGATCTGAAGCGGACCGGCTAGTTCCCATCCACACGGATTCCAGACGCCACCTGCGGTGCAGAATTCGCTGCGCTGCCGCCGAAGGCGAGAGCGGCGCATTGCGGACATTCATCGCCCTCAAGACTGCTCACATGCTTCCAGCTTTGAGGTCGCGTTACCACGCAGCCACACAGAGTCATGGATTCGGTTGGCGGCTGGTCCACCAAGCACAAGTGGTGCTTCACGCCACCCGTTACCAACTTCCAGTAAGTCAATACGGACTCCCGTCAAAAAAATGCGGATGCCCAAAAGCATCCGCAAAACCTCTGGCTAGGCTAGAACCTCCGACTGCCTTTCCGGCCTCGCTCGATAGGAGTTGGGGAGCCACCGACCCAGCGGAACTCAACCAACTGGCGGGAAAGACTTCGGAGGAAGAACCCGCCGTGGCAACAGTATAGACGCAGGCCATACAGCCGCGACTGTATCTTTCGATAGCGCCTCGGCCAAAAACCGGACGACCGACCGATCAGCGTTTGTTTTGTGGGCGGATGCGCAGCAGGCAAAAGGGAGACGGGAAGCCCAGAGACGTCTTGAGGTAGACCAGCCGCCTCCCAATTGGGTGGGTTCGTATACTCACCCCCATTCACGGTTTTAACACAGAATTGTCAATACCGTTCGCATTGTATAGGTGAAAATCTTTCGCTTAATTCATTTTAATCTTGCCGCCGGCCCCACGCTATGAGACTATGTCCCTGGCGAAAAGAGTTTCTTCCTCCGAGAACTCTTAACGCTTATGACGGCGGGGATCGGAGACTGCGACATTTCCTTCCCCCCGTCCTACCAACCGCGCAACCAATCGCACATCTGTCTTCAGGAAGACCTCAGGTTGCCTTGCTAGCATCACATTGGCGAGAGACCCCTCCAAGTGTTGCTCGCCTTAGCGGCGGGAGCGCCCGTTCCCCAGAGCGGCGCTCCCGCTCGCCCCAAACTCGGCCGACAATAACGCAAGAAGCACTACTCATCCATGGCCCGCTGTGCTTACTTTCAACGAAGTTCCCCTGTGCGTGGCGTGCCCGGAACGGCAGGATGCGGCGAAGCGGCCGCAAGCGCTCGAATCGCAACTGCGCGCTAGCCTGATGCAAGAACTACTCGATACTTCGGCGCGCGCGAAAGGCGCTTAGGAAGCTTTTTCAGCCTTGATGAAGGAGACGCCCAGCGGACTGCCGCATCCGGATGGCGCGCAGCGCATTCAAAACGCGTCGCATGAGCTTTCCAGCGCTCGCATGGAAATGGAAAAGGCTCACTCGCGGCTCAACCTTTATCTAAGCCGCGGCATACTACATGACGATGACAAGATGGGCGTCGGCGAATAGATCCAACGCGCCCTTTTATTCTTGCCATATCTTTCGGCCAATTCGCGCCGGGAGTATTTCGCCGGCGCAGCCCCGCTGTTAAAATTGCTTGCGGGCGGGTGGTTTTCTCCGAACACTTGTCCAGGGATCGGAGCGTCTGTTCCTCCAAACAGGCGCTCCCCTCTCCCCTGGTTCCGCTACTCCCTCAAGCCATACACAAAGAGTGAGTTGCCCGCTGAAATAGCGAAATATTGTTTGCCGTTTACGGCATAGCTCATGGGGCCGGAAGCCACCGCCCCGCCCACGTTCGCCTTCCAGAGCAACTCGCCGTTGCGCGCGTCGAGCGCGTAGAAATATCCTTCGCGGCCGCCGGAGAAGAGCAGGTCCGACCCGGTGGTAAGCACGCCGGCGTCGGTCACGTCGTTCATCTTGAACTCCCATTTCCTGTCGCCCGTCATAGGGTCGATGGCGCGCACCGCGCCGTAGCCTTCGTCTTCCTTACGCGTATTGATCTTCGCGCCGCCGCCCGCGGCGCCGCCAATCAGCGAGCGCGGCGAGGTGCCAACGAAGCGCTTGCCTTCTTCGTACTCGGCTTCGGCCTTGATGTACACCGACGAATAGTTCACCCACGACGGAATGTAGAACAACCCGGTGCGCGGACTGAACGACGGCGAATACCAGTTGGTGCCGCCCTGATTTCCAGGGAAAATCACGGTCCCTTCGGGCGTCGGCAGCTTGCCGGCGACGCGCATGGGACGCCCCGCTTCATCGAAACCGCTGGCCCAGTTCACTTCGACAAACGGTTTGCCCAGCAGGAATTTACCGGTGGCGCGGTCGAGCACATAGAAGAAGCCGTTGCGATTCGCCCACAGCATCACTTTGCGCGGCTGCCCTTGCCAGTTGATATCGGCCAGCACCGGGACCTGCACGGCGTCGTAATCGAATTCATCGTGCGGCGAGAACTGGTAATGCCATTTGATCTTGCCGGTGTCGGCGTCGAGCGCCACCACTGAGCTGCTATAAAGGTTGTCGCCCATCCGAAGATCGCCGTTGTAATCGGGACCCGCATTGCCGATTCCCCAATACGTCAAGTTCAGCGCGGGATCGTAGGAGCCGGTCATCCACACCGACGCTCCGCCGGTCTTCCAGGAATCGCCCGCCCAGCTTTCGTGGCCCGCCTCGCCCGGGCCGGGAACGGTGTTGAAGCGCCAGGCTTCCTTGCCGGTCTTCACATCGTAGGCCGCGATGAAACCGCGGATGCCGAACTCGCCACCCGCCACGCCCACGATCACTTTGTCCTTGATCACCAGCGGCGCATGCGTGATGGCATAGCCCGCCTCGGGCTTCGCCACCGTCGTATTCCACAACGGCTTGCCGTTCTTGGCATCGATCGCCAGCAAGTGCGCGTCGATGGTTCCCATAAACAGCGTGTCACCGACCACAGCCACGCCGCGGTTCACGCGTCCGCAACAGGGTCGCGAAAGCGGCGACGGCGCATAGGAGTACATCCAGAACACGCGGCCCGTCACCGGATCGAGCGCCACCACGTCATTGGGCGCCTGTACGGTGTACATGATGCCGTCGACAACTAACGGCGTAGCCTCGAATTTTTCCAGCGAGCGCGCCTGGAACACCCATTTCAGCTCCAGGTTCTTCACGTTCTGCGGCGTGATCTGATCGAGCGGGCTGTAGCGCTGGCTCATCATGTTGCCCGAATAAGTGAGCCAGTTCTGCGGCTCTTTCGCGGAGTTCACCAGGCGATCAAAGGTCACCTGCGCCGAGAGCGCGCCGGCAAGCCACACTAATAACGACAGCAATAAGCATAGACGTCGCATCATGATCAGATCCCTTTCAATGAAAGCAGGTAAGCCACTACATCCGCCAGTTCCTGCGTGCTGAGTTTGCCGCGATAGGAAGGCATGGGCGATTCATTCACGAATCCCGATTCGCGCAGATCCGAGCGCTGCAGCGACACCAGGCGCTCCTTCGAATCGAGAATCTGCACCGAGAACGTGTCCACGTTGAGCAGGCGGCCGGTGATCGCTTCGCCCTGTTTCGTAACCACTTTATAGGTGCGGTTCTGCGGCAGTACTTCTTCGTTCGGCTCCAGCAGCGAGCGCTCGATTTCCACGTTGCGGCGCAGCGCGCCGATGTCGCTCAGGTCCGGACCAATGCGCGAGCCCACGCCGTTCACGCGGTGGCAACTGGCGCAATTTCCTTTACCTTCGAAGATGATTTTGCCGCGGGCCGCATCGCCGTTGCCGGTAACCGCGCGCCCGCCGGTGGAGATGGAGCGCAGGTACGCCAACACAATTTGCGCCTGAAAATCCTGCAGATTATTCGACGGCATGCCCGTGCCCGGGATGCCGTTCTGAATGATTTTAACCAGCGCGTTTTCGGAGTAAGTCTGGCGGAAGCGGCCGTGGCCCAGGTCGATGCCGGGCACCTGATCGCCATCCGGCCCGTGGCACAAAACGCAATTCGCGCGGAACAGCCGTCCGCCTTCCTGGATGTCCGCGGGCGTGTAGGTGTGTTGCGCAAACAACCCCGCAGGCAGGGCCGCGAGGAGCGCGAGAGGAAACAGTCGCATAGACATTGCCTTTCGATGGAAATCGCGCTCTATGTTATCGCGCCCGAGGGCGTAGGTCAATGCGAGAACTTCTTTATTGAACCCTGAAAAAGATTTCGCGTTGCACTACAGATTTCTCGGCGCGATAGGTTGAATTCTTCACCAGGTTGACGGCCGCCTGGCTGCGCGCGGGATCGGACGTCTGCAACGCTTCCGCTTCCGCCACGTGGCCATCCTGCATGACCGTCGCGTGGACCACCACGGGGTGAATCCCGCCCTCCGCCGGCGTGTTCAATTGGGCCATCCCGCCCGGTTGAAACATATTCGTAGGAGGCACCAGAGTCACGCCCGGCGCGACCATCTGCGGCGTCGGCGGAATAAAAGCCGGCTCATCGGCAGCCGGGTCCTGAATGCTCACCGTCGCCTGTAACACGACGCTGCCTGCTTCGGAAATCGTGAACTGGCCTGGCAACATCCGGCCATGGAATTGCGTTGCATTGCCGTAGTCGTAGACCGTATAAATGCCGGGGGCTTCGGAATAAGTCTGCAGCAGTCCGCTTTGCGGGTCGATGCAATATTCGGTTTCGCGCCAATCCCTGCCCGGCGCGGTGGTGGCTCCGCCGAACAGCAGGAGGCAAGTGACGCTCTTGCCGTTCCAGCTAGCATTAGCGGTCCGCAGGGCCGCTGCCGCTGTCGCGTTATGAACCGGCCAGATGATCGCAGACCGCACCATTTGCAAACGGATCGGGATCGGCCCGCCCGATCCCGCATCAAAGGCGGGTCCGGCGAAGATCCGCGTCAGCGAATAGCTGCCCAGATGAGCCGACCAGCGGGTCTGCGTCCGCAGCCTGGTTTCGATCATGTCGCCTGAACCCGTGAACTGCACCGGGCCTCCGGCGGTGAGCGAGATCTTCAGCGTGTAAGGAGGGCTGACGTTGGGATTGACAATGAAGTTCTGCCGCGCGCGTTCCAGCAAAGCGAGCAGGGCGGCGCGCGCGTCGGGAGTGTTCACCGTTTGCGGCGCGTTGGTGACCAGTTCCAACGGATCACTGGGAACCGGCGCGACCTGCGGAGCGGTTTGCGGCCACGCCATTCCACCGATCCAGAGGGCGGAAATTGCCAACCGCCAAGGGCGCGTCGAAAACGTGCTTCTGCTTGTCATTTTCGGCTTATACTATCGCCACACGACGCTGGGGTCAAGGCGGTGGCGCGCGGCACGCCGTGTCATTAATATAGTTCGATGATGCATCGGCGATCTTTCCTGGCGCGATCTTTCTCGACGTGGAGCGGGGCGGCGTTTGCGGCGAGCGTCGTGCGCGCGGCGTCCACCGAGCCTGTAGTCGAAACCACTGGAGGCAAGCTCCGCGGAGCGTTGCTCGGCAATGTGGCGGTGTTCAAAGGCGTCCCTTACGGCGCGCCGACCGCAGGCGCGCGGCGTTTTCTGCCTCCCGTGAAGCCGGAGCCGTGGGCCGGCATTCGCGACGCCATCGAACTCGGCCCGCGCGCGCCGCAGCCGGTGCGCCTGATGGTTCCCGAGATGGGCGACGCGCTGACGGGTAGCGGCCCCATGAGCGAGGATTGCCTGCGCCTCAACGTGTGGACGCCCGCCGTGGGCCGCGGGACGAAGCGTCCGGTGATGGTGTATTTTCACGGCGGCGGATTCCGCACCGGCTCCGGCGGAGCCGCGCTGTACGACGGCCGCGAGCTGGCGCGCAAACATGACGTGGTGTTGGTGACGGTCAACCATCGCCTCAACGTGTTCGGCTATCTGTACCTCGACGGCGCGAGCAACGCCGGCCTGCTCGATCTGGTGCTGGCGCTCGAATGGGTGCGCGACAATGTCGCGGCGTTCGGCGGCGATGCGGGCAACGTCACCATCTTCGGCCAGTCCGGCGGCGGCGGGAAGACGGCGATGCTGACGGCCATGCCCGCAGCCAAGGGGTTGTTTCATCGCGCCATCATTCACAGCACGCTGGCGGATACGGCGGTGCGCGCGCTGCCGCAGGAGGAAGCTTCGCAAGCGGCTGAGCTGTTGTTGGCGCGTGTCGGACGAGACCAACTGCGGACGTTGCCGGCGGAACAATTGCTGGCCGCGCTGACGGGCGGACCGGATCTGTCGCTGCGCTTCACGCCGGTGGTCGATGGGCACACGCTGCCACAGCATCCTTACGATCCCGCAGCGCCGCAGGTTTCCGCCGACATCCCCATCATGCTGGGCTCGGTCGAAACCGAGGCCGTGCCGTATCAGTACACGGCGAAGGGGCAGCCGGACGCGTATTGGTCGACATACGACCTCGACGACCCTCAGCTGCGCACGCGTGTGAAAGAAGTTTTGAAAGCAGACGACGCTGCCGCCGCTCACGTCCTCGCCATCTACCGTAAGGGCCGCCCCAAAGCCTCGAACATGGACTTATGGATGATCCTTGCATCCGACTTGTCGCCGCTGCGCACTTCCGAGTACACCATCGCCGAACGCAAGCTGGCTGCTGCGAAAGCGCCGGTGTACATGTATTACTTCGACTGGTATTCACCCGTGCATCAAGGCAAAGTGCGCGCGATGCATGGCGTGGAGCTCCCCTTTGTCTTCGATCACGTGGACGAATCTGTGCACATAATCGGCAACGGCGCGGATCGCCAGGCGCTCGCGGATAAAATGAGCGCGGCGTGGGTGGCGTTCGCGCATAGCGGCAATCCCAATCACAAGGGGCTGGCGCACTGGCCCGCGTTCACCGGCAAAGACCGCACGACGATGGTGTTCGGACACGAGTGCCGGGCCGTGAACGATCCGCATCGCGAGGAACGGTTGGCGCTCGACGCTGTGCGCTAGAACTGAAGTTTTCACGGAGCCTACCGGACCGAAGTCAGCAACGAGGTGGTCGCCCGCTTTCGCGTCGTAAATGTCGGTGGTCACCCCAGTGGTCACGTAATCGCCGGCTGCGAGCCCGATCCCTTGCGCGTGCAGGCGATGCACCAGCCATTCAAGAGCGTTCAACGGATGGCCCAGCACCGCGCTGCCCGAGCCGCTCTGGGCCACACTTCCGTTTACGCGCAGCTCCACCGCCTGGGCAGCCAGGTCCAGATCGCGCCAATCAGTGACAAGCGCGCCCTTCACCCAAGCCCCGTGGCAAGCGTTATCGGCAATCAGCGACGGGGCGCCGACGGTGGTCCAGCTGGTAAAGCGGCTGTCCACGATTTCGATTCCCGGCAGCAC
>CAVPZQ010000026.1:0-5618 GCA_963710155.1 Bryobacterales bacterium
ACCATCCGCATCTCGCCGCCGCTGGTGCTGACGCGCGAGCAGGCCGATTGCGCCGTCGACATCCTCGCCGAGTGCCTGCTAACCGCTACAATCTGAGTTTGTGCGCATACTCGACGTCGGCTGCGGTATCAACAAGCTCCCAGGTGCAATCGGCATAGACCGCAATCCGGCGACGCGCGCCGACGTCCTCTGCGACCTCGACCGTTTCCCTTACCCGTTCCGCGATGCCTCCTTCGATAAAGTTCATGCGAGCCATCCGTGATCGAACACGTCTCCGACGTGATCAAGGCCATGGAAGAGTTCCACCGCCTATTGCGCTCGGGCGGCGAAGTCTTCATCGCCACGCCGCATTACACCGACTTCAGTTCCTTCTGCGACCCCACACACCGCTGGCACCTGACCAGCTTCTCGCTGCGTTACTTCACCGAGAAAGAATTCGGCTTCGGCTACTATTCGAACGCCGCGCTTCGAGAAGATTTCGGTGCGCGTCAAGCTGCTTGCTCTCTGGAGATACCTGGGCTTCGAGTGGCGGTCAACGCCTCGCCGCGCTTCCGGCGCTTCTGGGAATATTATCTCTGCTACGTGGTGCGCGGGAAGCTGATTGAGTGGCGGCTCAAGGCTCTCCCTTAGAGAGTTTCCATCCGCTGCTGCCACTGAGCTTTACGATGTTGGGCGTTCTCTTGGATTGGTTGCGGCACGTCGCGCGACGGCGGCGCTGGGCTGCTACGCAGGCGCTGGGCCGCCGAGGTGAAGATCTAGCGCACCGCTTTCTGCGGCGGCAAGGCTACACGATTGTCGCTCGCAACTACCGCTTGCCTGCGGGGATGGCGAGGCCGATCTGATTGCGTGGGAAGGCGACACGCTGGTGATCGTCGAGGTGAAGGCGCGGCAGAGCGATGAGTTCGGGCCGCCGGACCGCGCTGTCGGCGACGACAAGCGTGCCCACTTGCGCCGCCTCGCCCGCGCTTATGCCCGCAAGACAGATACGCCTTGGGAACGGGTCCGCTGCGATGTGGTGACTGTCGTATTCGCGGGAGGGCTGCGGCTTCAGTTGGTGCGTAACGCTTTCAACATCTGAATGACGTCAACGCCGACGCCGATGCGGTAGGAGTCGACGCCGGGGTCGCCGATGGAAGGAGGACGCGGCGAAGCGCGTACCATTACTGTTCCGAACAGGTACAGGAAGTTGCCGCCCGTCACAGGTAGGGCGTAGAAACCATCAACGCGCATCACCATGCCGTGCAGCGTGCCTCCGGTGATCGCCTCGTTCTGTCCCAGCGACACATCCAGCATGTGGGTGTGCTGCGTGGATTGCATGCGAACGCCGCCATAGTATTGGCGGTAAAAGCGGTTGCCGGTGGGCGCCAGTGGCATGGCGGCACCTTGGCTCGCAATCAGTGAAAGTGACGACCAGGGGCTCTTGCCGCCCGCTATCTGGTAGCTGATACCCACCAGGAATTCGCCGGAGCGCACCAGTTGATTCAACGGAAGGGAGGTCGCGATCTTGGTGGCGTCCGCGGGCAGCGTGGCGAGCGTCGACTGCACCTCCACCGGAATCGAACTGAGGCGCAGGTCGCCCCAAGTCGACAGGCGAGCGCTTAACGGCTCGCTGAAAAACAGGCCGATAGCGGCTTTTTGCACAGGCGCGGCCGAGCCGGCGGCGGTTTGCTCCAAACCCAACATCACTCTAGCAACAGCCGCAGGCGGGGGCGTGACGGCACTCCCGGCAGGCGCCTGAGCCCAAACTTGGGCCGTCATCAGAAGTAAAAAAGTAACAGCGAATCGCGTCATCACGCGACTGTTATCGCACCGAAATTACCAAACGAACCCAGCGTTAAATCGCTAAGTGGGGAATCTGCGGGCTTTCCAGATAGAATCAAACCTATGAACGCCGAGCAACTTCGCCTGATCGCCGCCGCCCGAAAGGAGCAGTACTGGCGGCGCTGGGGTCCGTATCTGGCTGAGCGCGGCTGGGGGACGGTCCGCGAAGACTATAGCGCCGGTGGCAATGCCTGGGAATACTTCCCGTTTGAGCATTCGCATGTGCGGGCGTACCGCTGGGGTGAAGACGGCATCGCCGGAATCTGCGACAACCATCAGCGCCTGTGCTTTTCCGTCGCGCTGTGGAATGAACGCGACTCGATTTTGAAAGAACGGCTCTTTGGACTCAGCGGCAACCAAGGCAACCACGGGGAGGACGTGAAGGAATGCTATTACTACCTGGATTCGACTCCCACCCATACGTACATGAAGTGCCTGTACAAATATCCGCAGGCCGAGTTTCCATACGCGCGCTTACTCGAAGAAAATCAACGGCGCACGCGCAACGATCCTGAGTTTGAGCTGATCGACACCGGGGTTTTCAACGACGACCGCTACTTCGATGTCTTCGTCGAATACGCCAAGGCCGAGGTCAACGACATTCTGGTGCGCATCTCGGTCACCAACCGCGGGCCGGACACGGCGCCGCTGCATGTTTTGCCGCATGTTTGGTTCCGCAACCAGTGGTCCTGGGGAGGCACAGATGAAAAGCCGCTGCTTTCGCAAGCGAGCGGCTCCAGGATCGAGATCAATGAACCGGAAATGGGCGGGTACGAGTTAACGATGGAGGGGATGCCCAGCTTCTGTTCACGGAAAACGAGACCAACACCAAAGCTCTGTGAATTGGGAAGGCCACCCCGGCGCTCCGCCGTAGTGAAGGATGCCTTTCATCAGCGCGTGGTGCATGGCCAGGAAGACGCCGTGAATCCGGCCCTGCGCGGCACCAAGCCTGCGCCTGGTACCAATTCAATCTGGCGGCGGGACAAACCCAAACCATCCGCTTACGGCTGACGCTGCGCACCGAGGCCTCGCGCTTGATTCACGACATCGACGGAGTCTTTGCAGAGCGCATGGCGGAAGCCGAGGAGTTTTACTCTTTCGCAAACCCCACGCTGTCTCTCGACGGAAAGCGCGTGCAGCGGCAGGCGCTAGCAGGGCTGCTGTGGTCGCGACAGTATTATCACTTCGTAGTCGCGGATTGGCTGAAGGGCGATCCCGGCGCAGCCCAAGCCTCCGGCGGCGCGGTTAAAAGGCCGCGATTCCAACTGGGTGCACATCTATAACGAAGACGTGCTCACCATGCCCGATAAGTGGGAATACCCATGGTATGCGGCCTGGGATCTGGCATTCCACATGATCCCGCTGGCGCTGGTGGATCCCGATAACGCCAAGTCGCAGCTCAAACTGTTTCTGCGCGAATGGTACATGCATCCCAACGGGCAGATCCCGGCGTATGAGTGGGCTTTCGGAGACGTGAATCCGCCAGTGCACGCATGGGCCTGCTGGCGGGTGTTTACTATCGACCGCAAGCTCACCGGCCGCGGAGACTACGAGTTCCTGGAAACTGTGTTCCACAAGCTGCTGATGAACTTCACGTGGTGGGTGAATCGCAAGGACTCGGAAGGTAACAACATTTTCGAAGGCGGATTCCTGGGCCTCGACAACATCGGGGTTTTCGACCGCTCCCGGCCCCTGCCCAACGGCGGCATTATCGAACAATCCGACGGCACCAGTTGGATGGCGATGTACTGCCTGAACATGCTGGCATTTCGCAGGAGCTGGCGCAACGCCGATCCGCTCTACGAGGACATAGCGAACAAGTTCTTCGAGCACTTCCTGTATATCGCGCACGCCATCAACGGCATGGGCGGCGAGGGATTGTGGGATGAAGAAGACGGGTTCTTTTACGACCGCTTGAGTCTGCCGGACGGGGAAGATTCCCATGCGCGTACGGTCCATGGTCGGGCTGATTCCGCTGTTCGCGGTCGACACCATGGAGTCGGGTCTATCGAACCGCTGCCGGGCTTCGAGAAAGCGCATGAACTGGTTCATCGCCAACCGGCCGGATCTGTGCCAGAATCTGGCGCCGCATCGATGCGCCACGGCGTCGAGCAGCGACATTTGCTGAGTCTGGTGTCGCGCGGAGCGGCTGGTGCGGGTGCTCGAAAAGCTGCTCGATGAAGATGAGTTTCTTTCGCCGCACGGCATCCGCTCGGTGTCGAAATTTCACGAAGCTCATCCTTACGTGCTGCAAGTGGACGGGCACCAATATCGCGTGGGTTACGAACCAGCCGAATCGCGAACCGGCCTGTTCGGTGGCAATTCCAACTGGCGCGGCCCGGTGTGGTTCCCGATCAACTATCTGCTGATCGAATCGCTGCAGCGCTTCCACTTTTATTTCGGCGAGGAATTCAAAGTGGAATTTCCCACCGGCTCGGGCGTACGATGCATCTGGGGGAGGTGGCCGCCCAGTTCTCGCGGCGTCTTATCGCGGCTGTTCCTGCGCGACGATCAGGGCCGGCGGCCGGTGTTCGGGGGAACGGAAAAGTTCCAGACCGATCCGCATTTTCGCGATTATCCTTCTGTTCTATGAGTATTTCCACGGCGACAACGGCGCGGGCATCGGCGCCAGCCATCAGACCGGCTGGACCGCGCTGGTGGCCAAGCTGCTGCAGCAAAGCGGCGAGTAAAGGAAACCACATATTTTTCCGATCTGTTCCCTGAGCCGTGAGTACAACCACAACTCCTCCGCCGCCGGATTCCGTTATTCTAGGTAAGGTTTCCGTGACAGCTTCGACCTCTGAGCAAAAGCGCCGCTCGCTGCTGATGATTCTGGTGTTCACGCTGCTATCGGCGGCAGCGCAGGTGTTCCTGAAGTTTGGGACCGTGCAACTCAAACTGCATCCTACGCTGGCCGGCCTGCTGACTAATTTTCCGCTGATCGGCGGCATGGCGCTCTACGGCATCGGCGCCGCGCTGATGGTACTGGCGCTGCGACATGGGGAGCTTTCGGTGCTGTATCCGCTGATCTCGCTCAGCTACGTGTGGGTGGCGATTCTGTCCGTGCTGGTGTTCGGCGAGGTCATGAATCCTTACAAAATCGCCGGGATCTGCGTGATCATGGCAGGCGTTGGAGTGCTGGGAATGGGGTCTCATAAATGACCACTCCGCTTTCCTCCATTGCCCTGGTAACTTTTGGGTCGTTCATCGGCAGCTTCAGTTCGCTGGGATTCAAGGCCGGTTCCAAACGGCTGGAGAAAAATCTGCGTTCGCTCTATACCAACTGGCCGCTGGCGTTGGGCATCGCGGGCTATCTGCTGTCGGCGGTTTTCTTCATCATTGGATTGAGGAGTGGCGAGTTGAGCATTCTGTTTCCGATGGTCTCGACCGGTTACATCTGGACTATGATTTGGGCGCGGATATTCTTCCACGAGCCTTTTACGCGGGGGAAGTTTGTGGGGCTGGCGCTAATCCTGGTTGGCTGCGTGCTATTAGGCTTGGGCACGCGGCAGGCGGGCTAGATCCTCGAATGGCATGTTGCCGCCGCACAAAACCAGCACCACGTGGCGCTCCTTCGAAAACTGATCCTTCAGCCGATCGGCTGCGGCCAGTGTGCAGGAGGCGGCGGGTTCCGTCAGCACTTTCAAACGTTCCAGCAGAAAACGCAGCGCGGCGAGCGCCTCGGCGTCGCTGACCACGGTGACGCTTTCGAGTAAATCGCGAGCTAGCTGCAGGGTGAATTCGGAGGCGCGGGGGCGCCGAGTGTGCGGGCGATCGAGGTGATCGCCTCCAGGGTC
>CAVPZQ010000027.1:0-175347 GCA_963710155.1 Bryobacterales bacterium
GCGTTCACAGGCGGAATGCTGTGTTCCATTCCCAGCGCACCGGACCCTCAAGGAAGTAAGCCGACCGCGGCTCCAGGACCACTGCCGCACGTTGCCACTTTCCATTCGCGAGCGGCTTCCTAAGCCGAAGCGTACGGCGAAGCAAGAGATAAGCCCATAACGTAGCCGAACACGGCCCATCCTTGTGCCATCCGATGTTTTCCGGCTGGGCGCATCACATTCGTGGAGACTAATAACCATTGGCGCCCTTACCCCCGATTGGAAGGAGGACTCAGATCGCTGTGGAGTGTTTCAAAAGATTTCTGCAAGTTCCCGTTACCTCGTTTACCTCAATAACCGGGCTGCTGGAAAGGGCAGCGTGAAAACAATAGACTTATGTGACCAGAAAACAGCGCCATAGACGCCTAAGTCATTTATTTACAATCGACGCTCATATTCCCAAGCTGGACGTCGCCGGTTCGACCCCGGTCTCCCGCTCCAAAAACTAAGACCTTACAGCCACCACGAAACTTGCACCCTTTTGAACGGGGTCAGGCGGCGTCAACCCCTGCTAGATTGACCTTCGCTAAAGTTGGGTCAGCACCGAGTACTTCGGATTGGCCAAATTTGTGCGAAAATCTCGCCATGGGCAGGCGCTGGTGATGAACCCAGACCCGAGTCTGTATAACGAAGATCTGGCGCCGGTCGCCCCAGCAGGCGCACATGGAGAATCTACAACTACGTCTCGCTGTGGGTGGCGATGAGCGTGTGCATCCCGACCTATATGCTGGCCTCCGGTCTCATCGCGGGCGGCATGAACTGGTGGCAAGCTATCGGCACCATACTGCTCGGCAATCTGATCGTTCTGGTGCCGATGCTGCTGAACGCGCACGCCGGCGCCAAATACGGCATTCCTTTCCGGTGCTCGTTCGCGCCTCGTTCGGCGTCCGCGGCGCCAATCTTCCCGCGGTGCTGCGAGCACTGGTGGCATGCGGCTGGTTCGGCATTCAGACCTGGATCGGCGGCCAGGCAATCCACTCCATGCTGCGGATTCTCTGGCCCGCCGCGGCTTCACCGGCGACGGTGTGGATCTGCTTCTTTGCCTTCTGGCTGCTCAATATGGTGGTGATCTGGCGGGGCATCGAGACTATTCGCATTCTGGAAGGCATCGGTGCGCCGTTCATGCTGATCGTGGCGCTATTGCTGCTGTGGTGGATCACCCGGAAGGCCGGCGGCTTCGGTCCGGTCCTCAGCACCCCCGCTAAATTTCAGACGGGCGCGGCTTTCTTTCACTTCTTCGTGCCATCGCTGACGGCGATGGTGGGATTCTGGGCCACCGTCGCGCTGAACATTCCCGATTTCACACGCTATGCCAAGAGCCAGCGGGCGCAGGCCTTGGGACAAGCGCATCGGATTGCCCACGGCGATGACGCTGTATTCGTTCATCGGCGTGGCGGTGACTTCGGCGTCGGTGGTTATGTTCGGAGAAGCGGTGTGGGATCCGGTGGATCTTATCGGGCGCTTTCATCAGCCGCTGATCGCGCTGGTAGCGTTGATCGCGATTCTGATAGCGACGCTGAACACCAACGTCGCCGCGAACGTCGTTTCGCCTTCGAACGATTTTTCGAACCTCAATCCGCGTCTGATTTCGTTCCGCACGGGCGGAATCATCACAGGCGTTATCGGCGTGATGATGATGCCCTGGAAGCTGCTGGGCGACTTACGGCTCCTATATATTATGGATGGCTGGTCGGCTACTCGGGACTGCTGGGGCCCGTCGCCGGAATAATGATCGCGGATTACTTTCTCGTCCGGCGCCGGCGGTTGAATGTCGACGATCTGTACCGCCGCGGCGGCGAGTATGAATATCGCGACGGCGTCAATCCTCGCAGCGCTGGTGAGCCTAGCTGCCGGAATCGCGGTGGCGCTATCGGGATTGGCGATTCCGCCGTTGCGCTGGCTCTACGATTACGCCTGGTTTGTCGGTTTCGCGGTTTCGCGGCCACTATGTGGCTCTATGCGCGGCACGGCGAAGCCGCGCCGGTCCTTGTACACGAGACCGCGGTGGCGAGAGTGCAACTAAGGACCCGCCGCTAAGGGCTAACAGAGCATTTCCCGCCGTTAAGCGCGCAATGAAGCGTCGTGGAAGCGAACCGCTGCCTCTACTGCTACGATGCGCCCTGTACGCACGCCTGTCCGACGCATATCGACATTCCGCGCTTCATCAAGAAGATCGCCACCGGCAATCTGATGGGTCGGCGCGGACGCAATTCTTGAAGTCGAATCTGCTGGGCGCCACTTGCGCGCGTGTTTGCCCGGTACAGGAGCTGTGCGAAGGCGCGTGCGTGCTGGGCGCCGAGCACAAGCCGATCATGATCGGCCGGCTGCAGCGCTATGCGATGGACTACGTCGTACGCGACAGCGATCGATGTCTTAGCCGGCGCCGCTCGACTGGACGAGTCGCATGGCGGTAATCGGCGCGGGGCCGGCCGGGCTCTCCTGCGCCGGCGAACTGGCGCGGCGCGGGCATAGCGTGACGGTGTTCGAAAAGCGGGCGCTGGCCGGGGGTCTGTCCACCTACGGCATCATCGGCTGCGCGAGCCGGTGGAGGTGGCGCTTGCCGAGGTGGAAATGATCGAGCGGCTTGGGAGTACGATCGAAACCGACGTGGAGCTCGGGCGGAACGTGACATCTGCCGGATCTGCAGGAGCGATTTCGAGCGATCTTTCTCAGCGTGCGGTCTGGGCGCGACGCCGCGACTCGGCATCCCGGGCGAAGAACAGATCATCGATGGCCTCGAGTACATCGAGCAGAGCAAACTGAATCGGCGGCGATGAACTTGGCGCGGCCGTGGTCGTGATCGGCGCGGGCAACACCGCTATCGACTGCGCCACGATCGCAAGCGGCTGGGCGCGGAGCGCGTCACAATGGTCTATCGCCGCACCGAACGCGAGATGACCGCATACCGCACGAGTACGAGTTCGTCAAGCGAGAAGGCGTCGAGTTTCGAATTCCTGGCGCAGCCGGTCGCGCGTGCTCGCGGAGAACGGCGCGTGACCGGTCTGGAGTGCGTGCGCATGGAACTGGGCGCTGCCGGTCGGGGCGGCGCGCGTTCCCGGCCGGTGCCCGGCTCGAATTTGTGATTCCGCGGATCAGATCGTCAAAGCTGTCGGCCAGCAGAAGCCCGCTCTGGCCGCGCTCTACTGGGCCTGGAAACCGAGCGCGGCTTCATCGCGGTGAACGACGGATTTCGAAACCAGCATCCCGGGCATCTATGCCGGCGGCGACTGCATCCGCGCGAAGGAGCGGCTCGACGGTGATGGCGGTGCAGGACGGCAAGCTGGCGGCGGCCGCCATCCACCGCAGATCGCTCGCGTCCGAAGGAGGTGTAGCATGGCTGATCTCAGCATCGACTTCGCGGGAATCGGTCGCCGAATCCTTTCTGGCTGGCCTCGGCGCCGCCCGCGAATTCCGGCGCGCAGGTTCATCGAGCCTTCGAAGCCGGCTGGGGCGGCGCGGTCTGGAAAACCATCGGGCGCCGGTGCTGAACGTTTCGAATCGCTATGGCGCGTGGCATTACGGACGGCAGCAGCATGCTGGCGATCAACAACGTCGAGCTGATTTCAGACCGGCCGCTGGAAGTGAATCTGCGCGAGATCGCCGAGGTGAAGCGCGCGTGGCCGGATCGCGCGGTGATCGTTTCGGCGATGGTGGAATCGAAGCCCGAGGCCTGGCGCGACATCGTGCGGCGCATCGAAGACACCGGCGCGGACGGCATCGAACTGAACTACGGCTGTCCGCACGGCATGAGCGAGCGCGGCATGGGCAGCGCCGTCGGACAGGTGCCGGAGTACTGCGAGCAGATCACCCGCTGGGTGACGGAGGTGGCGCGCATTCCCGTGATCGTGAAACTGACGCCCAATATCACCAACATCGTCTGCCCGGCGCGCGCCGCTGTGGCCGGCAGGCGCGCAACGCGCTCTCGCTCATCAACACACTCAATTCGATTGTTGGCTGTGGACCTGGATACGCTTTGAAATCACGCCCAACATCGGCGGCAAGGGCGGGCATGGCGGCTACGCTGGGCCGGCCGTGAAACCCATCGCTCTGAATATGCTGGCGGCACTGGGCGACCGACGAAGCGGTACATGGCTCGGGCCTGCCGATTTCCGCGATGGGCGGCATCTCCACTTGGAGCGATGCGGCGGAGTTCCTGCTGCTGGGCGCCTCCAGCCTGCAGGTGTGCACCGCTGTGATGCACTACGGTTTCCGCATTATCGAGGATCTGTGCGATGGTCTTGTCGAATTGGATGGACGCCAAGGGATTCGCGACGATCAGCGACTTTCGTGGCAAGAGTCTGCGCGCGGGTTTCCGACTTTCAAGGATTTAGATCTGTCTTTCCGAGCCGTGGCGCGCATCGATCCGGCAAAATGCATCAAGTGCGATCTGTGCTACGTGGCATGCAACGATGCGGCGCACCAGTGCATCGATCTGATCGCAATGGCAGCTGTCAGCCGCCTACGACGTCGTCAACGGAAGCGGAGCGTACGCGTCCGCAGCCCGCGTGCGCGAAGAAGATTGCGTCGGCTGCCGGTTGTGCTACAACGTGTGTCCGGTGGACCACTGCATCGAGATGGTGGAAGTGCCTTCCGGCCGCGCGCCGGTGACATGGGAACAACTGTCGTAGTCGCAACGCGGAAGTAACGGAAGACTGGGATGCGATGCAGAAGTATCGTGAGAAAATGGGCATTCATATTCACTAAGCCATGCCACTTCTGATCCGCAACGGCGATATCGTTACGGCGGACTCGCGCCAGCACGGCGACATTTACGTTGAGGACGAAACCATTACGCGCATCGGCAAGAGCCTCGATGCGCCGCCTGAAAGCCGAAGTGATCGACGCCAGCGGCAAGCTGGTTTTCCCCGGGTTCATCGATCCGCACGTTCACATCTATCTGCCTTTCATGGCGACCTTTGCCAAGGACACGCACGAGACGGGAAGCATCGCGGCGCTGATTGGTGGGACCACCACTTTCATCGAAATGTGCTGTCCGTCGCGTCAGGATGATGCGCTGGAAGGCTATCAACTGTGGAAATCGAAGGCCGAAGGGCACAGCGCCTGCGATTACAGCTTCCACATGGCGGTGACGAAGTTCGAGGAGCACACTGAAGGCCAGTTGCGCGAGATTGTGCGCGACGGCATCGCGTCTTTCAAGATTTTTCTCGCTTACAAGAACTTCTTTGGCGTGGATGATGCCGAGATGTATCAGACTCTGCAGTTGGCGCGAAAACTCGGGCGTCATCGTGACCGCGCATTGCGAAAACGCGGAGTTAGTAGCGCGTCTGCAGCAGCAGTTGGCGGCCCAAGGAAAGACCGGGGCGGAGTGGCATGAGCCGAGCCGGCCGGAGTTCGTCGAGGCGGAAGGAACGAACCGCTTCGCTGTGTTTCTGGAGACGCTGGGCACGGCGGGCTACGTGGTGCATCTCTCGTGCGCCAAGGCGCTGGAACGGGCCACAGCGGCGAAGTCGCGCGGCGTAAGGCTGTGGGTGGAATCTGTGATCCCGCATTTTATGCTGGATAAAACCTACGCGGAGCGGCCGGGCGTCGACGGCATGAAGCACGTGATGTCGCCGCCGCTGCGCGAGCGCGGCAATCAAAAAGCTCTGTGGGACGCGCTGGCTATGGGGTTCATCGATACGGTGGCAACGGACCACTGTCCTTTTGACGCGTCGCAGAAACTGTTAGGAAAGGATGCGTTCACGCAAATTCCCAACGGGATTCCGGGTATCGAAGAGCGCGTGAACCTCTTATATACCTACGGCGTGAAGCGCGGGCGGCTGGATCTGCACCGCTTCGTGGATGCGGCCAGCACGCGCGCCGCGAAGCTGTTCGGCTTGTTTCCGCGCAAGGGAACGATTGCGGTGGGGAGCGACGCGGATTTGGTGATTTACGATCCTGCTTATCGAGGCGTGCTCTCGGCAGCGAACCAGCATTCCAACTGCGACTACAACGGCTTCGAAGGTTTGGAGATCGAAGGACGGCCGGCGGTGGTGACGGTGCGCGGCCGCGTGCAAGTGAGAGACGGAAAATTTGTCGGCGAGCGCGGGCGCGGCCGGCTGCTGAAGCGGGAACCGATTTATTTCTGAGCCTCCGAGTGTTTCGACCTATGAATCTGATCCTAAGCGCACGGTTGCCGAACTGAAGGAACTGCGCGCGCTGACCTCTGACGACAACGGAGCGCAGCGCGTGGCGTGGACGGATACCTGGCTCAAGGCGCGCGAGTGGTTCGCGACCAAACTGGCGGGCCTCCCGGTAGAGGATCATCTGCGACGCGGCCGGCAACCGCTGGATCACTTTGCCGGGCGATTCGCCGAAAGCTTTGCTGCTCGGCGGCCATCTGGATTCGGTGCCCAACGGCGGATGGCTGGACGGCTGCCTGGACCTGCTGGCCGGCTCTCGAGGTGCTGCGCGGTTTCGCTAACGAATACAACGGGCGGCCTCCGATGACGATTCGCGTGGTGGATTGGGCCGACGAAGAAGGCGCGCGATTCGGCCGCAGCCTGCTGGGGTCGTCGGCGTTTGCGGGCACGCATTCCATCGAGGCCGACCGGGCGCGAACCGATAAAGACGGCATTCGTCTGGAAGACGCGCTGGCGCCGCTGCGGCGTGACGATCGACAATTTTCCGGAAGCCGCGCGGGAGCGGAGAAACGCGGCGGCTTATCTCGAACTGCACATCGAGCAAGGGCCGGTGCTGGAAGGTTTGGGGCTGCCGCTGGGGGTGGTGCTGGGCACCAAAGGTGTCGAACGGCATGCGATCACGTTTCACGGGCAGGAGGCGCATTCGGGTTCGACACCGATGAAGGTCCGGCGCGATGCGCTGGCGGCGGCGGCCAAACTGGCGCTCGAAATCCGCGCGATCGCGTGGAAACATGCCGATGCTGTTTGCACCATGGGCAGCGTGAAAACTTTTCCCGGCATCGTGACGGCGGTGGTGGGACGCTGTGAAGCGACGCTCGACCAGCGCGATCTGGACGCAGGGGTCCTGGCCGGAATGTACCGGGAGGCGCGAGCGGCGAGCGAACGATTCGCGGGCGAGGAGCGCTGCACGGTGGAATGGTCACGCATCTGGAGCATCGAGCCGGTGCCGTTCCATCCGGTCCTGGTCGACTTCTGCGACGCTGCCATTCGCGAGACGGCGGGGGCGGTTCATCGGCTGCCGTCCGGTCCACTGCATGACGCGGCCGAAGTGGCGCGCGCGGGGATTCCGACGGTGATGATGTTTGTCCAATCGCTACGGGGAATCAGTCACAATAAAATCGAAGATACGAAGGAAGAGCATCTGGAGATGTCGGTGGAGGCGCTTTACAAGCTTGCGGAGAAGACGGCGGAGTGGGTTCTGAGAGGTGGATCATGACAACTGCAGACGTGGCGGCGGGACTCAGAAACGTTAACCATTGGATCGGCGGGCGGCCGTGTGCATCCGAATCCGGGCGATCCGGCGTAGTGTGGAATCCGGCGACGGGAGAGGCGCAGGCCGCCGTCGCTTTGGCGAGCGCGGCGGAAGTCGACGACGCGGTGGAAAGTGCCCGGCGGGCGTTCCCGGGCTGGCGCGCGACTGCCGCTATCACGCCGCGCGGAGATCATGTTCAAGGTGCGCGAGCTGGTGGACGCCAACCGACGGCGGATCGCTGAAATGATCACGCTGGAACACGGCAAGACGGTGGCCGATGCTCTGGGCGAAGTCGCGCGCGGGCTTGAAAACATTGAGTTTGCGTGCGGCGTTCCGCATTTGCTCAAGGGGGGCTACTCCGAACAAGCCAGCCGCGGCATCGACGTATACCAGATCCGTCAGCCGCTGGGAGTGGTGGCGGCCATCACGCCCTTCAACTTCCCGGCCATGGTGCCTATGTGGATGTTCGCCAACGCCATCGCCTGCGGCAACACCTTCGTGCTGAAGCCTTCGGAGCGCGATCCATCGGTGAGCTTGTTGCTGGCGGAGTTATTAAAGAGCGCCGGCGTGCCCGATGGCGTTTTCAACGTGGTGCAGGGCGATAGGATTGCCGTCGAGCGCTTACTCGAGCATCCCCATGTACAGGCGGTAAGCTTTGTCGGTTCGACGCCGGTGGCGAAGTTCATTTATGAAACGGCGACGCGGAACGGCAAGCGCGTACAAGCGTTAGGCGGCGCGAAGAACCACATGCTGGTTCTGCCCGACGCCGATATTGCGATGGCGGCCGATGCGGCAGTCTCGGCGGCCTTTGGATCGGCGGGCGAGCGCTGCATGTCAATTTCGGCGGTAGTAGCGGTGGGTAGCGCGGCTGATCCGCTGGTAGCGGCGATCGAGGAGCGGATGGCGCGCATCAAAATCGGCCCCGGCATGGAAGACGGGAACGAAATGGGTCCGCTGATCACACGGGAACATCGCGATCGTGTGGCATCCTATGTAGCCAACGCCGCAGCGGAAGGCGCGACGGTTGCCGTCGACGGACGCCAGGATGCGGCGTGTAAGAACAAAGGATTTTTTCTAGGTTTGAGCTTACTCGATCGTGTCCAACCGGGTATGCGCTGCTATGATGACGAAATCTTCGGGCCGGTCCTCAGTGTGGTCCGCGCCGCTTCCTACCAGGAGGCTCTGCGCATTATCAATGAGAATCCTTACGGCAACGGCACCGCGATATTTACACGCGATGGCGGGGCTGCCCGGCAATTTCAGTTCGACGTCGAGGTGGGCATGGTGGGCATCAACGTTCCGGTCCCCGTTCCCGTGGCTTATTACAGCTTCGGCGGATGGAAGGCGTCGCTCTTCGGCGACCTGCATATGTACGGTCCCGAAGGGGTGCAGTTCTACACCAAGGCCAAGGTGGTTACCAGCCGCTGGCCCGAACCTGATACCAGCAAAGTGGACTTGGGATTTCCGCAATCGCGCTAATCACGCTCACTTCAGAACGCCAGCTTGAGGCCGAACTGAATCAGCCGCGGATTATTCACCGTGTAGTTGACCACGGCGAACGTGTCGGAGTATTGAAGTCGGCGCCCTCCCCGTTGCCGCCCGGCGAGCCGAACTGCGGATGGTTGAACAGGTTGAAGAACTCCGTCCGGAAATCGACCCGCATTCCTTCGCGCGGAACGAAGTGCTTGATGATGGAGAAATCTGTGTTCACGAAATCGGGACCCGAAAGTGGCGTCCGGTTCGCGTTGCCGAGCTCCCGGCGCCGGCTGCGAGAAGCAGGAGGCGTTGAACCAGCTGGACAGAGTCGGGTTGCTCAGCACCGGGATTGCAGGTTTGATTCGGGCGGATGAAGCTTTGAGCGTTGGTGTTCTCAAGGTTCGCACCGGATGTGTTGTTGCTGTCGAAACGAAAACCGGAAATCCGGAAGTGGCTTTTTCGATTACGGTCAGCTCCCAGCCGCCGGCCAGCGCGTTGGCCACGCCGTTCCAGTTGTTGCCCCAATTTCTGGCCTTTGCCAAACGGCAAATCGTAAATCACGCTGGCCGTGAAATTGTGATTCAGGTTAATCTGCGAGAGTCCCCAGTCCAAATTTTGCCAGTTCGGCAGCGGGAAGTAGGTGGCGCCGATGATGCTTCCCAGGCCGTCGCGTAAAGCCGGTATCGTAGGACCGCGAATAGGTATATCCGATCAGCGCGTAAATGCCATAGCCGCGCGCTCTTGGTCTCGGCTTTGATCTGCAGAGAATTATAGTGCGCCAGGCCGGCATCGAAAATATTCTGGATGGTCGAGAAGGGAAACGCGGGATAAGGTACGCCAAATGCCGCGCCGTTCGGACCGCATCCCAGCGTATATCCGGAGACAGTTCCGCAGGCGCTGGGAGAGCTCACGTTGATGTTGTTGCCGAATTCCAGAATATGAGAACTGCGCGATCCGGCATAACCCGCAGTCAGCACGAACTTGTCCGGGCAGCTCGCTGCTCCACATTGACGTTGAACTGCTGAATCCTGCCCTGCTTGAAGTTCGGTATTTTGCGCGAGGATGGTGCCGGTGAAATCGGCCGGATTCGGCGGTGACAGTGAAGGTAGGAAAGCCCGACGAAAGCTGATTCCCGACGGAGTCAATCCGTGTTGCGCGCAGGCGGCCGTGGCGAATGTGCATTGCCGCCGAAAGCAAAGCATCCGATTCTCCGTAGTACGGCGGATTCTGCCACAAACCCTGCGCGCCCTGATTCCAGGACGAATCGTGGAAAATGGCATAGCCGCCGCGAACCACCGTATTGCTGCTGCCGAAGGGCTTCCAGGCAGCGCCGACGCGCGGCTCCAGCGCGGTCCAATCCATTTTGATTCCGGCGCTGCTGCCCACTCCGTTCTGGCCTGCGACCAGGAATTGTCCGGTGGCGGGATCGAAGTCCGACATGGCGATTGCCCACTTCGCTTTGGGGCGTCATCATCGCCCAGGCCAAGCCCAGGTTCAACGTCAAGTTCTTGCTGACGCGCCAATTGTCCTCGACGAACGGGCGGTAGAGTTTCCAGCGGCGGCCGGTGTTGGCGCCGCCGAACTCCTGGTCGTGGACGCCAGGCTGGTCAGACCGGTCAGAAGGTCCGCGGCCGGGTCACCGGTCCAGCCGCCGGTGATCACCCAGAAGCCATTCGGGAACCCAACCGCAACGGTGTTCAACTGATTTGCGCGAAGGGAGCCGCCGACGCGAATGTCGTGCTTGCCGCGCACCATATCGAGCGAGTCGGAGAACGTCCACACATTCGTACCGCCGACGAACGGCGTAGTATCCGCGATCCCCCAACGACCAATACGAACCGCCCGGCATCTCCACCGAGGTCAGCCCGCAACTGCCACCACCCAGGTTCGCGCCAGGAATGCCGAAAGCCTGCGAAAGGCAACTGCCGGTTCCTTGCGAGGTGATGTAGTCGAAAATCCGGTTGAAGCCTGCGCTCATTTGGTTGACCGTGTTCGGCGAAAAAAGGTGAGTCTCCGAAATCAGCTGCGTTTCGCGCGTGGTTGACAATGCTTTGATTGCTTGCAAACGCGCCTTGTTCGGCGAATCCCGGAGCGCCGCCGGGAACGTAGGAGGTGGCCTGATCATAGCTGAAACGCGCAAACAAGGTGTCTTTGGCGGAAAGGTTTTCGTCCAGGCGAATATCGAATTTGCCTTCATCAAGCTTCCTCACCGGCTGGCTCACGATAGTTGTAGCCCAGCGCGGCATTGTTGGCGTTGGGCAGCGGATACAGGTTGATGAACTTCTGGCCGATCGGGTTGATCAGGCCTGCCGGAATCTTGTTGCACGGCGTGCCCGCCGCCTGGCTTCCGTTCGCCGCGGCAGGAAGAGGGTTGCCGGCGCTATTGCACAGGAATGGGACAAAGACCGGGTTCGCAACGGTTCCCTGCGTCGCGTAAGGGTTCACCAGGCTGATGGTATTCGGTTGGCCGAAGGCATCGTGACTAAAATCGCCGGTTCGCTGGGCAATCGATGGAACCAGACCGGTGAAAGGAATCCCATGCCGCTGATCTTTTTGCTCAAAATCCGCAAAGAAAAATACCTTGTCCTTCTTAATGGGGCCTCCCAGCGAGCCGCCGAATTGGTTGAGATTGAACTTTTCGGTGGATGCAGCGAAGAAGCTGCGGGCGTCGAGATCGGTATTGCGGAAGAACTCGAAAACGCTTCCGTGGAATTGATTGCTTCCCGATTTCGTGGTGACCAAAACAGTCGGACCGCCACGCGTTCCCCATTCGGCGGAGTAATTGTAGGTGAGGACCTTGAACTCCTGAATCGAGTCGATCGAAGAGAGAATCGAGATAGCGCCGGAAGTTAATTCATTGTTGTCGTTGCCATCGAGCAGCCAGTCCGTGCTATTGGCACGCGATCCGCCGACGGATAGTGAAAAAGACCCGCGCGCGGATGCTTCGCTGCTGGGACCACCGTTAAAGAAACTGTTGGGATTGGTCTCCTGGGCGGCGCCCGGAGTTAGCGTGGCAAGCTGCACGAAGTCGCGGCCGTTGAGAGGCAGGTCGGCGACCTGTTGACTGGTGATGACTTGGCCGAGGGTAGCGTCCGAAGTTTGAATCGCTACCGGTGTGGCCGTGACTTCAACTGTGGTTTGCACGGTGGCCGGCGCGAGCTTAAAGTCTAATTCACGATGCTCGTCCACCTGCAGCCGGATATCTGGAGCGCTGGAAGTCTGGAAACCTTTTTGTTCCGCTTGGACGGTATAGTTGCCCACGCCGAGCAACTGAAACGTGTACGCGCCGGCTCCATTCGTGGTGGAAGACCGCGTAAGCCCAGTGGCGGGTAGCGTAACCGTCACCTTTGCGTCGGGCACGGCCGATCCTCCCGCGTCTGTAACCGTTCCGGAAATACTTCCGGTGGCCTGTCCGAAGCCGAGTTGGCTCAGGGCGCAGATGAGCAAGCAAAACAGCGCTCGGCCAAACGACTTCGTAACATACCTATAGTGACGATGGAAACCCGACTGCGGCGCAATTGCCCCTGACATGATTTGCCCCCCTCTTTGCCGATTGCGGAATGGCATCTGCCGACGGAACGTACCGGGTTCGAACTCAAAATCCGGCGAGCGACTTAGGAAGCGGATTTAAAACAGTCTTGTTCTTTTTAACAAGTTTGTCAAGGAAAAACAAGGCGCCCGATAACGTGGTTTCGAGCGGCCGGACCAGCGACGTGGCCGTTGAAACGAGGCTAGCGGAGGACGTTGCCCTTGCCCGCGAAATGCGCTGGCAGGTTTAAGGGGTCACGCGGAAGGTCTGCACTGCGGCTCGATTTCTTCAGGCCCACCAAGTCGAGGGCGTGTTCCGGGGCGGGATCCGCCATAAACCATTGCCATACTCGGCCGGTGCGCAAATTCTCCGCGCTTAACAGAGTGATGCCGGCGTCGATTCCGATGACGTACGGACTCACCCAGCCGCTGCCCGGATTAAACGCATCTGCAAATCCGTAGCGGCTATATATATTTTTGCCGTACTTCAAGAGCATGGCGCGCATAGCGGGAATGCAGATGTCGGGAGTGAACATTAAAGACCCGGCAACGGCACTGGGCACCACGGTCCCGTCGATTCGCGGGTGCTCCGTGGCAGATCCCCAGTCGGTATAGCCTTGCGCGCTGTCGGAGGCAGTGCTGCCCCACACGTCGGCGGAATACGTTTTGTACTGCGAGGAAAGGCTCATAAAGTATTCGCGTTGCGCGCGCGTGGCGGCCACCGAGTTCGCATAATAATCGAGGGCGGGGGGGAACCGCTCGCGCGATCGCGAAGATCGAGCCAGGCCTGCGAATACTGGTGAATAAAGAGCGGGCCTCCTCCGATATAACTATTGCCTCCCGCCGCGACAACCGGCAGCTGCCAGGTACCCCAGGTATCGGCGGGAATTGGATGTGACGGAGAGCCGATCCCCAGCACATACAGAATCAGGAGTTCACTATAGGTATCCCAACGGTAGGGGAGAAACTCCAACTCGGGCGTCCAGCCGTGTGAAAAGTAGGTCTTGCTGCCATCCATCATCCACGGAAAGTCTACGTCCGCATAAATCGCGTTGGCGAGGTTAACGATCTCGGGATCGTCCTGCATACACTGTCGAACGGTGAGCACACCCGCCAGCAGCAGCGCGGTGTCGATGGACGAAACTTCACTGTGCCAGGCGCGCTCCCCGGTGTCCGCATCCAGGAAGTGATAGAACCAGCCGTTCTTCCGCGGCGCTTCCTGAGCCAGAAAGCGCAGGGTCGTGGTGACTCGTTCGCGGGCGGCTTCGGGTCCAATCCAGCGATGATCCTGCGCGATACAGATGGAGGTCAGGCCGAATCCCGTGGCTGCGATGCTGGCGATGCGTCCATGGTTGGCATCTTTGGTCGGACCAAGGCTGATAGCACGGTCGAACACCAAGCCAGTGCGCGGGGAAGCTTGCTCCCAGAAGTAATGAAAGGATCGCCGCGAGATATCGTCGAGAAGATCGACATCGATCTTGCGCAACGTCTGAGCGCGGGCGCAAGCGGCCGCCGCAAGACAGAGGAACAACACGCACGGCGTTCGAGAAAATGCACTCATATCTTTCCTATTCAGCCACTTTGGGGGGTACGAATAGATTATACAGGGCCTTTTCGCCGCGCTTGCTTGCGCTAGGGTGGTTTCGACGATTCTTTAAGGTTCAAACCCCTGTTTTTGGGCGTGGCCAGTCGATTGCTCCGGCTCGGGCAGAGTAGCGGGCGACGTTTTAGGGCAACTCCCGCTGCACATCTTACTTAGAAGACATAACCATGACGCGGCACTGGAATACTTACCTGGCAACTCGGAAGAATCAACTTCGAGCCTTGAAAAATATACCGCGTCTAGGGGCTTTGCTGTGGGACGCCGGGAGCGGGCTCCTCATTGCGGAGTTGTGCTGCAGGGTGCTGACTGGGCTTTTGCCGATTGCCGGGCTGTGGGTAGGGAAGCTGATTATCGATTCCGTGGTGAGTGCCATTCGGCATCCCGGTTCGGACAGTTCTTCACTGTGGGTTCTCCTCGCCCTGGAATTCGCGATCGGCGCTTTGGCGGCGCTACTGGGCCGCGCCATCGAATATTGCGATGGCCGGGTGGCAGATCAATTCGTCAAACATTGCGGGCTTCTAGTTATGAAGCATGCCTCCACTTTGGATCTACAGTCGTTTGAGGACCCCACCTTCTACGATCAACTGGAACGCGCGCGCTGCCAAAGCACGGATCGAATCGGGATTCTGAAAGCGTTGGGCGAGGCTCTCCAACAAGCCATCACCCTGCTCTCTTTGTCGGTCGGTGTCATGCTGTTTTCGCCGTTGATGTTCGCCCTGATCATTCTCGCCGTGGTACCGGCATTTTTGAGTGAGAGCTATTTTGCGACGCTCGGCTATTCGCTGGCCTATAGCCAGGTTCCTTTACGGCGCGAGATGGACTACTTGCGTGACTTGGGGACCAAGAAGGAAAGCGCGAAAGAACTAAAACTCTTCAGGCTTGGCGATTTTCTGTATGAGCGATTCTCGCAAATCAACGACGAATTGATCGGCCGCAACCGCAAGCTTGCCAAGCGCCGGATGCGCAGCGGGGCGTTGTTTCTGGTGCTGGGATCGTTGGGATATTACGGGGTCTATGCGGCGCTCCTCTTTCGAACCATTCACGGGGGGCTGACACTGGGCGAACTGACCTTTCTTGCCGGCGCTCTAGCGGGTTGCAGCCGGCAGGTGCAAGCGGTGTTTTCCAGCTTCACCGACATCGCGCATCAAGCGCTTTTCTTAACGGATCTGTTCGCGCTTTTCGCCGTGCAGCCAAAGATCCGGAACGCGTTAAACGCCATACCGGCGCCACGTGCGATTCGCGACGGTTTTGAGTTCCGCAATGTCTCGTTCGCCTACCCGGGATCGGATCGTTTAATTCTCAAGAATGTCAATTTGCGGATCGCAACCGGAGAACGAATCGCAGTGGTAGGCGAAAATGGGCAGGGCAAGAGCACCCTGGTGAAACTGATTCCACGACTTTATGAGCCCACCAGCGGTAAAGTTCTGCTGGACGGAATCGATCTCCGCGAGTACGACATCGATTCTTTGCGGCGCGAAATTGGCGTTATTTTTCAGGACTTCGTGCATTACGATATGACCGCTCGCGAAAATATCACCTTGGGCAGGATCGAGTGCGCGCGCGATGAATTCCGCTTGCACGAAGCGGCCCGCAGGAGCGGAGCCGGCAAGATTATCGACTCGATGCCGCACGGCTTCGATCAAATGCTGGGAAAGCGTTTCGAAGATGGAACCGACCTCTCCGGCGGCGAGTGGCAGAAATTCGCCCTAGCGCGCGCGTATCTGCGCGAGGCTGGAATTCTGATTCTGGACGAACCCACTGCCGCATTGGACGCGCTTGCGGAATACGAGGTGTTCAACCGCTTTGCCGAGCTTACCAAGGGCAAGATCGCGATCTTGATCTCGCACCGGCTCTCCACCGTCCGCATGGCAGACCGAATCGTTGTGCTAAAGGACGGCGAGATTCACGAAGAGGGAACGCATCATCAACTGATCGCCAATGGAGGGCGGTACGCGAGTATGTTCGAACTGCAAGCCGCCAGCTATCGGTAGCTCGCAAAGCGGCGGCGGGCCTGACGAGGGGGATTCCCACGATCTGTAGAAGCTGCTTCCACACTTTCAGCCCGAAACCTGCCGGGCGCCAGATGGTTTCGCGGAGAATGGCGATTTCCTGACGAGTTCGGGAATTCGCCAGATGCAAGAGGTCCTTGCGGGGAGAGAGCCTAACTCTCCTGGGCCCAAACGTCGTTCTTCGCCTTTTTCATCCGTTACGAAGACCTCACCCTCAACAATGATGACTGCCTCGTCTTCGGTGTACTGACAGCCAACGCGTGGCTTCTCAGCACGTCCCACGGCCGGGTTACCGGCGCGCCGCTTAAGACAGAGCGAGGTAAAACTGCCTGCGGGGCGGCCTCCAGGTTCAAGAGTGGATGGCGTTTTATGACAATCGGTGATTCGCTAACGTCTTCCCGGGGTGCGCCCTCGTGGCCGGCTCTATCGAACACGTCAATCAACTTCATGCTGCAGCTCGCGAGTTGCGCTTCGACAGTTGACCGCGCGGCGTCATGACCGGCGATAGATTTGCCGAAATCACTGGCATGATGCGTTGCCATCTGCGGAACTTGGTCCTTGAGATGCTGGTGGAAAAAGGAAACATGCGAGTTCCCATTCTGAAGCAGGGTGATTATGTGATTGCCTCGATTCAGTCCGCACTGACGGACGAGGATCTTATCCAACTGCGGGACGGTCTGGCGTCGCACGTGGGGAAATACCGATCCAAAGGGGTCATCGTCGACGTAACCGTACTGGACGTAATGGACTCGTTCGCCACCCGGACGGTCCGCGATCTTGCTCAGATGGTCCGGCTGCGTGGGGCGAAAACAGTGATCGTCGGAATTCAACCGGAGGTGGCGTTCGCGATGGTTCAGCTGGGCCTCGAACTGGGAGAAGTCGCGACGGCACTTGACCTCGAAGAGGCATTGGAACTACTGCGTCATGGACCTAAATAAAACCAATCCGCAGGGCCACGCCATTCCGGTTATTCACGATACGGACGTGGTGCAGGCGCGGGCCGCAGCGCGTTCTTTGGCCTCGCGGGTTGGATTCATGGGAACCGATCTGGTTGTAATTGCTAGTGCGGTTTCAGAGGTCGCCCGCAACATCGTCGAATACACGAATGGGGGAGAGGTGGTCTTGTCGGTGATTCAAAATCGATCCAAACTCGGGCTCCAAGTGATCGCACGCGATCAAGGTCCCGGCATTGCCGATCTTTCCTTGGCGATGAAGGATGGTTTCTCCACCTCGCGCAGCCTGGGGCTCGGGCTTCCTGGCTCGCGCCGGCTGATGGACGAGTTCCGGGTGGAATCCACAGTGGGGTCGGGTACAACCGTGACCATGAGAAAGTGGCTTGTGTGATCCAGACGTTTACCCGTTCGCTTACGCTCTTGGATTACGGCGTGGCGTCTTTCACCGCCCCCCATCAGAACGAATCGGGTGACCGGCATCTGGTAAAGACCATTCCATGCGGGACGCTCCTGGCCGTCGTGGATGGCGCGGGGCATGGCCCCGAAGCGGCCATCGCCGCTCGCATGGCCATCGGGATATTGGAAGACCATGCGATGGAAGACCCGGTTTCGCTGGTGCGCCGCTGTCACGAAGAGTTGCGGACCACCCGGGGCGCGGTGATGAGTCTGGCCGTCATTCAATGCGCCGATAATACCGTGACCTGGCTGGGCATCGGCAACATCGCAGGCCGGCTGTTGCGTCCAGGTTCTTCCTCCAACGGTGGCTGCGAAACCATGCTGATCCGGCCTGGCATTGTAGGATACCGGCTTCCACTGCTACAGACGTCGGTGTCGCCGATTTCACCCGGTGATCTGATGATTCTTGCTACCGATGGCATCCGGCCCGATTGCGGCCGGCGGTTTAGCGAAGAGCAGCCGCGCGCGATTGCGGAACACATTTCTTCACGCTGCCGCACAGGACTTGACGATGGTCTGGTTCTGGTAGCGCGTTATCAAGGGACCGGCGAATGAGGCGTAAAATCAGGAGCAAAAGCGTGATGAGAGCCAAGCTGCACCGAGCACCGCTGCCCACCACCGCACGAGCGGCGAAAGACGACCGCGAGACCAGCACCCAGGCGCTGTTAACGGAACTGGTTTCCCACCTTCGGCAAAACCGCACGCAACTTCGCGAAGAGTGGGCGCGCCGCATTACAGAATCGCGGCTACTGAACGCGATGACGCAAGAAGAGATCTTCGCTGAGGCCACGGCGGTCTACGACAATTACGTCGCCGTGCTGGAAACCGGCAGTGTAGAGGCTCTGCAGGAATACGCGCGCGATCTATCCGAGCGTATTATTCCGCGTGGCGTCGAAACCCACGAAGTGCTGGGCATCGTGCTATTGCTGCGCGACGTGCTGGCGCGCTCCTTGTTTGAGAAATATCAGCACGACTTCAGCATGCTGAACGAGGTCTTGAACGCCTACGAGCCGGCTGCGAATCGCATCGCGAACACAGTGGGTGTCAGCTTTGTGCAGGAGCGTGAGCGTATTATTCGGGAGCAGCAGGAGGCTATCCGCGAACTATCGACTCCGGTCTTGCAGGTGCGGGAACGGTTATTGATTTTGCCGATCATCGGAGTCATCGATCCGCAGCGCGCGCGGCAGTTGACGGAACAATTGCTTCGGGGAATCCGCGCGAACCGCGCGAAAGTTGTGGTGATCGATATCACCGGTGTACCCGCGGTCGATTCGACAGTCGCTAATCACTTGGTGCAGACGGTGGATGCGTCGCGTCTCATGGGCGCCACCGTGATCGTCACCGGCCTGTCAGCGGAAATCGCCCAGACCTTAGTCACCATCGGTGTGGATTTGGCCAGAATGAAAACCGTGGGCGACCTACAAGGCGGGATTGAAGAAGCCGAACGTCTGCTGGGTTACGAGATCATTCGGCCCGTCGACCTGAAGGGCGGGGAATCGGCAATGGATTAGCCGGTCTCCGTAAGCTTGTGCCCACACCTTTATTACGCAGACTCGTGATGAAGCCTGGCGGTCAGTGTCGAACCGATCCAGGTTAAGGCGACCCGTCGTAATACCAGTTGCCGCGATTCGAGTAGCGGTTCCACGCATCTTGGTGCATGCTGTGCAGCGATAACATGCGCATTCGGGCAGCCTGCCAGATACTTCCGCAACGGACGAGGGCGTAGGATGAAGATGGAGTGCGACTTGCAGGCACTTCCGGCGTTTCGTCCGCAGGTTCATGGAATTGGGCACAAGAGTTCCGACCTGCGGGCAATGAAACGGTAGGGGTGCTCCTTCCGTCTTGCTAGTAGGAAAGTCACAAGTTCCCAATGACTGGCATCCGATGTGCAAGAGCATTCGGGGTAGCGCGGGGTAATGCTGCGCCAACTCATGCCAGGAATGTCACAGCGCAGGTTTCAGACCATCCAGCGGCCGTCGGCCCAGGCATTGGTTATGCTTGCGCCATTTTCCAAGGAAATATTCTCCAAGTGGAAGAGGGAAGTGCGTAGCTTAGGCATCGACTCGCAAGACTTTTTGGGGCGCACCGGGCTCGATTTTGAGCAATTCTCCGAAGATCTGTGCCGAACTTCGTTGTCCACATTTCGCAAGCAGATACACGATTTTGGCCATGTCCTGGCGCAATGCGATATCGGGCTGGAAGATGCCGCCGGGGCCCTCCAGCAACTCTTCGAAATCTGCGTCCCTTACCTGACGGAACGCGAAGCCATTTTGGCGCTTTCGCGTCTCCACGCACTGATGGTGCGGCTGATTTTGGCGGGCTACTCGGATCAGAAATCCTCTCCTAAAGCGGCTCGCGCGAAAACCATCCCACCGCTAGCCTCAGACCGGCGCCACAACGCTTCGGTGTATGTGACCAAGGTTTACGAGGAAGAACGGAAGCGTCTCTCGCGAGATCTCCACGATGAAGTCGGACACGACTTGGTTCTGATCAAGCTGTACCTCGAAATGATCGCGCTCGACACCAAAAAAAAAGAGTTCCAGGGAATCCGGCCGAGATTGAATGAAGCCATAGCCCTGGTTTCGCACGCTATCGATTCCGTACGGCGCCTGGTTCTCGATTTAGGCCCGGCCGTTTTCGACGACTTAGGGTTCCTGCCGGCGGTGAGGACGTATACCGGCCAGTTTTCCGCGCGCACCAAAATCTCCGTGCAGCTTCGCGAAGGATATTTTCCCGAAAACATTCCGATGAGTCATCAGATCGCCCTCTACCGCCTGCTACAGGGCGCGCTTTCCAACGTGCTCAAGCACGCTTTTGCGAAAAGCGTGAAGGTGTCGTTAGGGTGCATGAAGAATTCGGTTCTCATCCTAGTCATACAGGACGACGGCGTGGGATTCGATACCACCGCCCGGCTCGGAAACGGATCCTTCGGCTTGACCGTTATGCGCGAGCGGGTCGAGGTATTAGGGGGCCGGATCCACATTCAATCCATGCCAGCGGGTTCCCTGAGCAAGATTCGCGGGACCCGCATCGAAATCGATCTTCCTCTTCCAGGTGCCGTCCAATGAGCTCACTGATTCCGGCCAAGAAACCAATCCGAGTAGTGGTCTGTGACGACCATGCTCTCTTTCGAGAGGGTGTGAAAACCATTCTCAACTCGCAACCCGACATCGAAGTGGTGGGCGAGGCAGCCGACGGCAAAGAAGGGCTGGAGCAGGCGATCCGCCTTTATCCGGACGTAGTCCTGATGGACGTGTCGATGCCGGTTCTCAAAGGTTTCGACGCCACTCGCCGCATCAAGAAGGCGCGGCCCGATATCAAGGTCCTCATTTTGACGGTGTACGACGATGAGGACATGGTCGCCCGCTGCCTGGACGCGGGCGCCGCCGGCTACGTACTGAAAGACTCGCCCCCGCTGCAACTGGTCTACGCGGTGCAAGCCGTCTACCGCGGCCAGCAGTATATGAGCCCGCGAGTTCTCACCGGTCTGGTACGGCAGTACCTGGCGCAACCGGCGGAATTTAAGTTGGGATACGAGCTTCTTAGCGATCGCGAGCGGGAGATTCTGATCTTCCTCGCGGAAGGACAGTCGCTCAAAGACATCGCCAGCCGCTTGAATTTGAGCGTCAAAACTGTTGATGCACATAAAGTGAATCTCATGCGCAAGCTCGACCTGCACGACCGCAGCGAACTCATCCGCTACGCGATCCGCAAAGGCTTGGTGGAAGCGTAACCACGAACGCCGGCGTTTCACTCAAAGATTTCTTGGCATTTCAATTGCACTTCTGCCGCCGGGGGCGTTTCACGCATGCGGTCCATCAAAATCTTGCTCGTAGAGGACAACGACGCGGATGCGTGTTACCTCCAGATGGTGTTGGATCGCATGGGGGTAGCGTACACAATCACGATTTTAGGCGATGGCGAAAGCGCGCTGAACTTCCTTCTTAAGCGAGGCGAAGATGCCCAAGCTCCCACTCCCGACCTCATTTTTCTGGATCTTAATCTCCCTAAACTCTCCGGCGTCGAAGTGTTGGAGGCGTTGCCACCATCGCGCCGGTTTCCTTTTTGCATCTTGACGGGCTCCCCGCTGGAACGGGACAAGCTGAAGAAGAAGTTCGGAATTCGGCGTATAGCCTATGTGGTGAAGCCCGTTACCCGGGAAATGATCCTGAACTGTTTCCGTTGTTATGACCACTTGGGACCACTCGCCGAGCAGATCACGGTTGCGAATGGCGGGTCGCACATCAGCACCGCGACTCTGGGCGGTTAACCCCGCGCCAACGAAATCATTTGCCTGCAACACCAGAAAGAATTACGGTGCATTGCGAAAATTGCACCCTCGCTCGCATTCCCCGGCGCCAGTCAATACGTTTGTAACGGGAACGGCGCCGCCACTGCAGATCACGGTAGATCAATGATCTTACAATTGTGTTCAGGAGCCCTGTTTGCCCGGAACGCTACAAATTTCGTCACTGCGAATCTTCTACAGGCAGAGCCGTGCGGTCTTACTGGCGGGATTCGGGGGACTGCTGCTCATGATGGTGTTTGCCGGCGTAGACGGTCTACGGGTTCTCCGTCAAATGCAGGAACGGAGTGGAGCCATCCAGCGTGATTTCCTGGAACGCAGCCGGGTCTTGAATCAGATCCGTTCCGATGTCTATCTTTCCGGAACCTATGCTCGCGATTACCTGCTCGACCCCCAGCCCTCCGCGGCCGATAAGAATCGCAGCGAACTCAACCGCTTGCGCAAAGAAATGGATGCGATCCTGGCGGGCTACGCCGGGCTGATGAGAGCGGAGGAGCGAACGCCTCTCGACGGCCTGCGCAGAAGTCTGGATGAATACTGGCGCATCCTCGATCCGGTATTTCATTGGAATCCCGAGCAACGCCGCCAGAGCGGTTTCCCGTTCTTGCGGGATGAGGTGTTCCCCCGGCGGTTAACGATGCTCGGTCTGGCGGATCAGATCCAAGAAGTGAACGAGCGCCAGATGGGCGCGGCCGATCGCCGCGTGGACGCTCTCTTTTCTGAATTCCGCGCCCGGTTGACGATCACTTTGGCGATCACTCTGGTGATGGGCGGACTGCTCGCGGTGTTCGCTAGCCGGCGAATCCTGGATCTGGAAGACCAAGCCGCTTCGCGATTTTCCGAAGTAACCGAGGCGCGCGGGCAATTGAAGAGTCTCTCCGCCCGGTTGGTCGAAACGCAAGAGGAAGAGCGCCGCGTGCTTTCGCGCGAACTTCATGACGAAGTGGGCCAGTCTCTCTCGGCGATCCTGGTGGGCCTCAGCAATCTTTCCGCGGCAATACGTGCGAATGCGCGAGAGCGAATGGAGAGCGAGGTGACCGCCCTTCGCCGAATCGTCGAGGGCACTGTGAAAATGGTGCGCAACATCACTTTGCTTTTGCGTCCTTCGATGCTCGACGATCTGGGGCTGATTCCTGCGCTCGAGTGGCAGGCGCGCGAGGTTTCGCGGCAGAGCGGACTGCGCGTGGATGTGGCCGCGGGCGGCGTTTCCGATCAAATGCCCGAAGAATTCAAGACCTGTATTTATCGCGTGGTGCAAGAAGCGTTGCACAATGTGACGCGGCACGCGGCGGCCCACACAGTTCGCATCGTGGCGCAGCAGGAGGAGGGGCGCCTGCTGCTGTCGATTCAGGACGACGGGCGGGGATTTGACGTAAGGCGCTCTCGCGGATTGGGCTTGCTCGGCATGGAAGAACGCGTTGCGCATCTGGGGGGGACTCTGCAATTGCTATCCGAGCCCGCTGGCGGGACCTTGATTTCGGTGGTTTTGCCGCTCGCCGGCAGCGAAGCCCAAGAAAAAGTAGCTGCGCCATGAGCCCCATCCGTATTCTGCTGGCGGACGATCACACAGTCATCCGCAGAGGGCTGCGCGCCCTGCTGGAGCGCCAGGATGGGTTCATCGTCGTGGCCGAGGCGGCGGATGGCCGGGAAGCAGTAGATACGGCGGCGGCAGTCAGTCCCGATGTCGCCGTGATCGATATCGGGATGCCGAACCTGAATGGGATCGAGGCTGCTAGCCGGATTACAGAGAAGCGCCCGGAGACCGCCGTCGTCATCCTCAGCATGCACGCCGACGAAAGCTATGTGCTGCGAGCTTTGAAATCGGGAGCGCGCGGGTATCTGCTCAAAGATTCACGGGAGGAAGACCTGATTAATGCGATTCGCGCGGTGCATCAGGGAAAGGCGTTTTTCAGCCCGGAGATCAGTAAGATGCTGGCTGAAGACTACATGCGCCAGATGCGGCAACGCAGCGTGGAAGATAGCTATGAACTACTCACTCCGCGCGAACGCGAGATCCTGCAGATGCTGGGCGAGGGGAATTCCAACAAAGATGTGGCCAGCAAGCTGAATCTGAGCCTGCATACCGTCGAGACACACCGCGGCAATATCCTAGAGAAACTAAACCTCCACAGCACCGCGGAAATGATTCTATACGCGGTGCGCAAAGGCATCGTCGCTTCCTAAATCGCTACTTGTCTTCCTCCAACTGGGCGTCGTCTACATTCACCGCTTTATTGCCAGCGGGCTTGTCGGAATCAGTTGGCTGAGTACATTCCGAATCGGCTTTACCGGGAGCGTCAGCCTGATTCGAAGGCTTTCCGGTTGTGGGCGGTTGGTCTTTCATATCATTGCCCAGAAATGGTACTTCCCGTACTTCGCCTTCGCGCTTCGACATAGTCTTCACCTCGACCTAATAGAGGGTGCGACGTCACTTGCGTTACAAAAAGTTTTTTGTTTGTATAAATGTCAATTTCTCCCTAGAATCAAACAATGTCTCTAGAATGCCCGCGAGCACGCTACTTCCTACTTCTGCGTGACTGGCTGGGCGTTCTATTTCTCTTGGTTATTTTGGTCCCGTTAGCCAGGGCCCAAAGCGATACGAACCCAACCAGTCCGGCCGCGCTTAAGAATCTGAGCCTCGAAGAGCTGTCGCAAATCGAGGTGACCACACCGTCCAAAGCGCCCGTGGCCGCCTTTCGAACCCCGGCTGCCGATATACGTGATTACTGGCGAGGATATCCGCCGTTCCGGCGCGACCAATATTCCGGAAGCGCTGCGGCTGGCGCCCGGCGTCGAGGTCGCGCGCATCGACGCCAACAATTGGTCCATTGGAATTCGCGGATTCGGAAGCAATCTCACACGCTCCGTTCTGGTGCTGATCGACGGCCGCACGGTTTACACGCCGCTTTTTGCGGGCACAAATTGGGAAGTGCAGGACACGCTGCATGGACGACATCGATCGCATCGAAGTGATCCGCGGACCCGGGGGCACCATCTGGGGACCGAACGCGGTTAACGGTGTGATCAACATCATCACCAAAGACGCCAAAGACACGCAGGGAACATTAGTTTCCGCGGGCGGCGGCAATGAAGAGCAGGGCTTCGCCAATCTCCGCTATGGCGGCGGCAACGGGAAAGACTTTACTTATCGGGTTTATGGCATGGGCTTCACCCGCGGTCCCGAATATCATCCGGACGGCAGAAATTTTGACGACTGGCGCAGCGTCCAGGGCGGCTTCCGAATGGACTGGAAGCGACCAGCGCGATGCCTTTACTCTGCAAGGCGATTTGTACGACGAAGAAGCCGGCAAGAGCGTGGGCGCGACCAGCTACACGCCGCCGTATTCACAAATCATCGACTCCAACGCGCTGCTTTCCGGCGGGAACATCATGGGCCGCTGGAAAAGAATTCTCAGCGACGGCGATGATATTCAGATTCAGGCTTACTACGACCGCACCAACCGTCAAGCGGCGAACTTCGCGGAGATCCGCAATACCTTCGACATCGATTTCCTGCAGCGCCTGCGCTTGCCGGCGCGGCAAGAGGTTTCGTGGGGTCTGGGCGCGCGCGTCGATCCGGTGAACGATCATGGTGGTGGTTTCGGGTCTTGCAGTTTATTCCCAATCAACGAACCGATTATCTTGCTCACCGCGTTCCTGCAGGACGAAATCGGGCTGGTCGAGCGGACGCCTCGCGCTCACTCTCGGGACAAAATTGCTGCGCACGAATTTTATCCGGCGTCGATCTGGAACCGAGCGCGCGGCTGCTGTGGACGCCCGACGACAAGCAAACGATTTGGGCGGCCTTTACGCATGCCTTGCGCACTCCTTCCGACGCCGAGGAAAATTTCAATCTTTCGGGATTCGTCGCCACAGCCGCGAACGGAACTCCTTTCTTCGCGCGATTCAATGCCAACTCTGACTTTGCGCGCCGAGCAGATGAATGGTTATGAACTCGGTTACCGCCGTCTGCTGGGCAAGAAGTTCTATGTCGATATCACCGGATACTACAACCACTATCACGACCTCTTTAGCGAGGAGCTCGCGGGCCCGATTTTCCTCGAAACCACGCCTGCTCCGGCGCACCTTCTGCTTCCGGCGCAATTTCGCAACGGACTTCTGGGCTACACGAAGGGCGTCGAAATCGCCCCCGAATGGCGACCCACCGACTAACTGGCGACTGCGCGGATCCTATTCTTATTTGCACATGAACTTGGAAAAGGCGCCGGATTCCGGCGACGTGGGCACCGCACCGATCATCGTGGGTTCCAGTCCGCAGCACGAGGTGACCGTTTCGTCCGGCTTCGACCTCTCAAAGAAGCTCCAGTTGGACCTCACGTTATCGCTACGTGAGCGCGCTGCCGGGCCAACTGCGTTCCGGCCTATTCGACGGGGATGCTCGCGTCGGCTGGCAATTCAGCCGGCAAGTTGAATTATCACTGGCCGGACAAAACCTTCTGCAGCCGTGGCATTTCGAGTATGGGGGGATCCTGGTCCCCTAGTCGGGATCAGGAGAAGCGTCTACGCAAAACTGACATGGACCCGGTAAGCCGCAGCGCTTTCGACCGAAGGCAGCAGAGCGCGGGCCGATGGTTACGTGTTCTGGCGGCCATGCTGTGCCTGGTTTTTACAAGTCAGTCGCAAGCGCCGATGAATCCCTCGAATACCAGGTGAAAGCGGCATTTCTGCTGAACTTCACTAAATTCATCGAGTGGCCTTCAGCGGCATTCGAAGCGCCGGATTCGCCGATCGCCATTTGTATCCTAGGAGAAGATCCGTTTGGCGGTGACACTGGACCAGATTGTGGCGGGAGAAGTCGTGAACGGCCGGAAAGTAACGGTGGTACGCGATCAGGCGCGCACCCGCGTCCAAAACTTGCCAGGTTCTATTCATTAGAAGACCGGAAAAAGAGGTTGCTAGCCTGCTTCCTTCGTTGGAGCCGGGAGTCCTTACTGTGGGTGAAGGCGAAAGTTTCATACGCGACGGGGGCATGATCGCCTTCGTCATCGAGAACCGCCGGGTGCGGTTTAGCGTCGAATCAAACGGCGGCGGAAAGTGCGGGCCTCAAAATCAGCGCGCAGGCTGCTGACGTGGCGAGATCAGTAAAAAAATAGAACAGGCGCCGCTACTCACGATGCGAACCTTCCGCGACATACCGATCAAGCACAAGCTGGTGATCATCATTATGTTGACCACTACCGCGGCCCTGCTGTTGGCCGGCTCGGTATTGTGGCCGCTGACTCCATCCTGTTCCGCCAATATCTGGAGCGCGACTTGTCGGCGCTATCGCCGAATCCTGGCCGATAACAGCACGGCGGCTCTGGCCTTCAACGATCCGAAGACCGCAACCGAAACACTGGCGGCTTTGCGCGCCAGGCCGCACCTGGTCAGAGCATGCATCTACCGTCCGGATGGAACCATGCTGGCCAGCTACTCCCGCCCGGATGCGCCTTCTACGTGCCCGCCCATGCGAGTTCAGGATGAACTTCAATTTGGCAGCAACGACCTAAGCGTCTCGCGTGCCGATTATTCTGAGCGGGCGCCGCGATCGGAACGTTAATGCTGCGTCTACGACTCGGATGAAATCCCCGAGCGCATGAGGCTCTACGGTAGCACCGTGCTGGCAGTGCTGCTGGTTTCCAGCCTGATCGCGTTCCTGCTTTCAGCTCAAGCTCGGCGCGCTGATTGCCGCACCCGTCTCGCAGCTGGTCGGGCCACCACGTCGGTATCGGAAACCGGCGACTACAGTATTCGTGCGGAGAAAATTTCCGGCGATGAATTGGGCGTCCTGGTGGACCGGTTCAATGAAATGCTAGCGGGCATTCAGATCGCGCGACGAGCATCTTGAGAACGGCGCTGCGAGATCGCGAAGAAGCTCTTCGAGACGCCGAAAAAGCACGCGAACGTTTTCGCTTTATGGCTGAATCGATGCCGCAAAAGATTTTCACGGCAACGCCCAGCGGCGATGTGGATTACTTCAACCGCCAGTGGCTCGAGTTCACCGGGCTATCGTTCGAGCAAATCAAGAATTGGGGCTGGATCCAATTCGTTCATCCCGACGATGTGGAAGAAAACATCCTGGCGTGGCGGCGATCGGTCGAAACCGGCGAGCCCTTCCACTTTCAGCACCGCTTCCGCCGCGCCGATGGCGTGTACCGCTGGCATCTCAGCCGGGCACACGCGATGCGCGACGCGAACGGGCAATATCTCCATGTGGATCGGCTCCAACACCGACATCCACGAGCAAAAGGAGAAAGAAGAAGAACTGCGGCGCGCCAATGACGACCTCCAGCAGTTCGCCTATTCCGCCAGCCACGATCTGCAGGAGCCCATCCGCAACGTCGCCGTATACAGCGAAATCGTCGCCAAGCGATACGACGACCTGCTGGATGCCGACGGACGGCAGTTCCTGGGCTTCTTAACAGAGGGCGGCCGCCGGCTGGCAACGCTCATCAATGACCTGCTCGCCTATACCCGGGCCGGCGTGGTCGAAGGAGCTGTCAGCACCGTGGATGCCGCGGCGGTGTTGCAACACACTCTTTCCGGCCTCGCGGAAGCGATTCGCGAAAGCGGTGCAATGGTAACCTATGATCCTCTGCCCGAATGTGTACATCGGCGAGGCGCATTTGCAACAGGTGTTTCAGAATCTGATCGGCAACGCTCTCAAGTATCGAAACGAAGAACGCGCCGCGAATTCACATCTCAGCGGCAACCGGGGCGCCGCATGGCGCTTCTCGGTGCAGGACAACGGCATCGGCATCGATCCTCAATACAAGGAGAAAATCTTTGGCGTATTCAAACGGCTCCATCGCGACCAGAAATACAGCGGCACCGGTATCGGACTGGCTATTTGCCAGCGCGTGGTTGAACGCTATGGAGGACGAATCTGGGTCGAATCCGCGCCCGGGAAAGGAGCAACCTTCTTTTTCACCGTCCCACGGCACACCGACCAGAATCCGCTCCGCGACGGTTGAATCTTCTGCTAGCGGAAGATAATCTGCCGGACGCTTTGCTGGTGCGCGAGGCTATCCAGGCGGAAGACCTTGGTGTGGATGTTCATATCGTGGCGGATGGCGAGCTGGCGGTGGATTTCGTCGCGCGCGCCGCGATGGACCCCGACGCGCCCATTCCGCATGTGATGTTGCTCGACTTGAACCTTCCGAAAGTAGATGGATTCGAAGTGCTGCGTCGGGTCCGAGCCATCGAAAAATTTAAGACCATTCCGGTGATTATTGTCACCTCATCGGATTCGCCGGAGGATCGCAGCGAGGCGGCCAAGCTCGGCGCCAGCTATTTCAGGAAACCTGTCAGCTACGAGGAATTCCTGAAGATCGGCGTCGTTTTGCGGCATTTTCTAAAGGCAAACAGCTTGCTTTAGGCATCGACGCCCCGGAGTCCATTCCGAGGCGCCGACGAGTCACGCGTTGCAGTTAACGGCCGTGCTGGCCGCCCTTATTTTGTTCGTGCTGACCGTTCTTCCCTTGCTCGTTCTGGCCGCCTCTACCCTGGTCGTGCTGGCCGCTCTTGCCTTGCTCCTTCTGTTGTTGCTGGCCTTTTTCCTGGGTTTCGGTGCCCATGCCGTGCTTGGGTTGGTTGGCGTGTTTGTCTGCCATAGCGTTACTCCTTTATGAAAGCGGCAACCCATTTTCTTTTCGCAGAATTGCCGTTACACGAGGTAGACGAAGCTAGGGGGAGATGTGTGTCACAGATTCGTGCGGTTGTTGAGTCAGGTGAATCGAACCGCTATCCTGCGCAAGAACTGCGCTCCGATCGTCGATTTTCAGCATTAGCTTTTGGACCTGACGCGCGTATTGCGGATTCGGATTGTACATGCGGACTTTCTCTTCGAGAGACTTGTTCTTGTAGAAGCGGCCCTCGGAGAGCTGGCGGGCGATGTATTGAAGGCCCGCACGAAACGAAGAGAAACCTTTGCGAGCCGAATCCCAACCCCAACGGTTATTGAGGCGCTGATAAATCCCGCAAGTACTCTCTAAAACAGAGATCGCAGGAAGCAAGCGGTAATCGATCGCGTAGGAATCCGCCGCCCCTAGATATTCGCCCACATAATGGGGCGTCGGACACCCGAAGGTTTGAAAAAAAGATTCCAGCCTCTCATATCGATTGTCTCGAAGTAGGGGCGGATTTTCGGTCACAGTATTCCCATACGCGCTCGCCATGAGCGTTAGTGCAGCAAGCGCGCGCATTGTCGTTTTGATCGGCTTGAACTGTTTTGAGTTGGCCATAACTCCAAGGTCCCGATTGGATTTTTTGTTCCGGACGTGTGTGGCCCTCGTCCAGAGTGGCGGGAAGATAGCTCCCATAAATTGGATGGACCGGGAGCGATAATGTAACGCCGAAGGGTGAGAATTATCGGTAAGTTTTACCAGCAAACACAATTATGCAGCTGTTCTTTTCGATTTCTTCGCCGTGGCCTTGTGCGGCTTTGACTGCGCCCCTCTTTTGGAAGTGGCGGCCAGACTCCGTTTTAGTGCCTCCATCATATCGATTACGGGCGCCTTTTTAGGCTGAGCTACCAGTGAGATTTTCTGGCCCTTTTGCTTCTGCCGAATCAGACGCTCGACATTCTCGCGATAGGAATCGTGAAGGGTGGAAGGCTTAAAAGGACTGGCAAGATGTTGCACCAAACTTTTCGCGAGTTCCATTTCCTTGGCCGGAAGTTTCGTGGATTTGCCAGTCGCGCGGTTGGCTTCATGCAATTCGTTCGCATAGTAGAGCGTGTGCAGAACCATACTTCCGTCGCGTGGACGGATCAGCACGATATGTTCCCGCCCATGCATCGCCAGTTTCCCGATGGCATGATATTTGGTTTGCTCCAAAGCTTGCGTGAAGAGCTGATACGGCTTCGCAGCCGCCTCCTCCGGCGCTACATAGTAAGAGCTCTCAAAATAGATAGGATCCACGGCGCCGTCACGAACGAACTGCAGAATTTCCATGGTAGTCGCTGTCGCGGGGGCAATCTGCTTCAGCTCTTCATCGTCCACTACGACGTATTCGCCCTTGCTGGCTTCGTACCCCTTCACGATTTCACTCCGGTCAATGGGTTTGTCTTCCTTGGCGCAATACCAGACTTCTTTTACACGCGAGAGGTCCTTACGGTGCAGCATGTGGAACTGAACACGTTCGGCGCGGGCTGCGGCGAACAGACGGACTGGGAACGTAACCAGCCCAAAACTCACAAATCCCTTCCACACAATGGCAGCCATTTTCTACCTCCGTAATAATTCGCCAGCGCTTCTTAGATCCTCGACAAATCGCGAATACTCCGCATGCCGCTGGACGGAGTCTGGTGCTCGCAGTATAGCCGAAGGATGAATGGTCGCCACCACGTGGGGCGCCCATGGATGTTGAAACGATACGCCGCGTTCCTGGGTCACGCGAAACTTGCTTCCGAGAAGTGTCTGAGCCGCCGTGGCCCCGAGGCAAACAATTACATGGGGCTTGATCAGCTCCATTTCCGCCTCCAGCCACGGCCTGCAGGCGCGCACTTCCCCGATGCGCGGCTTCTGGTGCAGCCGTCGCTTTCCGCGTTCCTCAAATTTGAAATGTTTGACGGCGTTGGTCACGTAAACCTCCGTACGCTCGATGGACGCGTCGGCGAGAGCCCGGTCGAGGATTCCGCCGGCGGGTCGGACAAACGGATGACCTTGGATGTCCTCTTCGTTACCAGGTTGCTCGCCCACAAGTGCCATGCGGGCCGTTCGAGGGCCTTCGCCAAACACAGCCTGCGTCGCATTCAAATACAGATCGCAGCCCTTACAGCTTTGCACAGCTCTTCGCAGGAGCGGCAGCGTTCGGCGTGCAGGGAGAAACGCCGCTGTCATGCTCATGAGACTCGCGGGACGAGCATTCGTTTCTTCCCGAAACAGATTGACCTGGCACGGGATCTAATCCGCGGAAGGACGCGTGATGGCTAAGAAAACGGCAACCAAGGGCAGCGGCAAGGTCGAGAAAGTTATGCATGAGTACAAAGAGGGCACGCTGAAATCGGGTAGCGGGAAAAAAGTCACGAACCGCAAACAGGCGGTAGCGGTGGCTCTCAGCGAAGCCCGTCACGCCGGCGCCAAAATCCCCAAGAAGAAATCGTCTGGCAGGTCATGAAGGTCGAAACGATGGACCAGCGAACTGTCACACACGCTGAGATCAAAGAACGAGCACACCAACTCTGGATCGAACAGGGTAAACCGCCCGATTCGGCCGAGCGCAATTGGCTGGAGGCGGAACGCGAGTTAAATGCAGCTGTCAAATCTCGCAGCCTGCTCCAAAAGGTAAACCAGCGGGGGGGGTCGGTGCAGTCTTAATCGCGTGGTTATGCCTCTAGGGGCACTTGCTGCTGTACACGGGCGTCTGCGGTGGCCGTTTTGCGATCTTTGCGTTTTTTGCCGGTGCTTTGAAAGCGTTCCATGTAAGTGAAGAACACTGGCGTAATAAATAGCGTCAGCAGTTGCGACACAACCAACCCTCCAACCACCGCCAGACCCATTGGACGGCGCGCCTCGCCGCCGGCGCCTAAGCCCATCGCGATCGGCAGAGTGCCCACTAGCGCAGCCACCGTGGTCATCATGATCGGCCGGAAGCGGACCAGGCAGGCTTCCACAATCGCATCGGCCGGTTGCGTCCCGTGCACACGCTGGGCTTCGACCGCGAAATCGATCATCATGATCGCGTTCTTCTTCACGATGCCGATCAGCATGATCACGCCGACGAACGAATAAATATTGAGTTCATCGTGGAAGATCAGAAGAGTCGCCAAAGCGCCGAGTCCAGCGGACGGCAGTCCCGACAGAATCGTAATCGGATGAATGAAGCTCTCATAGAGAATGCCCAGCACCATATAGATGACCAGCACGGCTAGCGCGAGCAGCAATCCCATACCGCGCAGCGAGGATTGAAACGCCGCAGCGGTGCCCTGGAAATTGGTGGTGATGGTATCCGGCAAAGTCTGCGCGCGCGAGTGCTTGCACGCGGTCGACAGCGTCGCCGAGTGCTACTCCGGGTGCGGTGTTGAAAGAAATCGTAACGGCGGGAAGTTCGCCAAAATGTTGGATCGTCAGTGGGCCCACTCCGCTGGAAAGTTTGGCGACGGCGTTCAGCGGCACCAGACTGCCGTTGGTGGAACGCAGGTAGAGCAACCCGAGGCCGTTGGGATCGCGCTGGTACTCGGGCTTCACCTCGAGGATCACCCAGTAGCTGTCCACTTGGGTGTAAATGGTCGAAATCTGCGGCTGCCCGTAGGCGTCATTGAGCGCGTTTTCCACTTGCTCTTCGGTCACGCCGAGCGAAGATGCGCGGTTGCGGTTAATGTCCACACTGAGCATGGGGCTCGCGATCTGCAAGTCGCTATTGACGTCAGAGAGGCCGGGCACGGTGCGCATACGCCGTTCGAAATCGGCGGACGCGGCGTACAGCGCATTGAGATCGGGCGATTGCAGCGTGAACTGGTAGAGAGAACGGGTCTGCTGGCCGCCAATGCGGACCATCGGTGGATTGGTCAGATACACGCGCACTCCGGGGACTGCTGCCAACTTGGGGCGAAGCTCTTCGATGATCTGCTCCGGCGTCAAATTGCGCTGGCTGCGCGGCGTCAGGCGAATGAAGAAGCGGCCTTGATTGATGGGCTGATTGCTGCCGGCTCCCATGAAAGAGCCGAAGACATCGATATTGGGGTCCTGGGCCACGATGACTGCGACGCGCTGCTGCAAAGCCATCATGGCGTCGTAAGAAATATCCTGACCGGCTTCGATCGTGCCGTTCAAGAGACCGGTGTCCTGGGGAGGGATGAATCCCTTGGGCGTGATGACGAGCAGGTAGCCGGTAGCCACTAGCGTGCCAAGCGCCACCAGCATGGTGAGGGGACGATGGCGCATCACGCCGTGCAGCATCCAGGCATAGGCGTCGCGCATGCCATCCAGCACGCGCTCCGACGCGCGGTAGAGGGTGTTGTGGTGTTCTTCCGAAGGCGGCTTCAGGAAACGGCTGCACAACATCGGCGTCAGGCTAATCGAGACGAATCCGGAAATCAAAATCGCCACCATGATGGTGACGGCGAATTCGTGGAACAGACGGCCGATGATGCCGCTCATAAACATGACCGGAATGAACACCGCCGCGAGGGACAGCGTCATCGACATCACGGTGAAGCCGATCTCCTTAGCCCCTTCGAGCGCCGCCTGCATACGCGGCTTGCCCATTTCCATATGACGGACGATGTTTTCCAGCACCACAATGGCGTCGTCGACCACGAAGCCCACCGAGAGCGTGAGCGCCATCAGCGACAAGTTGTCGAGCGAATAGCCCAACAGATACATGGCGGCGAAAGTCCCGATCACCGAGATCGGCAGCGCCAGGCTGGGGATGGCGGTAGCGGAGAAATTGCGGAGAAACAAGAAGATCACCAGGATCACCAGTCCCATGGTGAGCAGTAAGGTGTACTTCACGTCGTCGACGGATTCGCGCACCGGCTGCGAGCGGTCCTGTTCGATATCGAGCGTGACCGTGGGCGGCATCAGAGTGCGGAAAGTGGGCAGCAATGCTTTGATGCGGTCCACCACTTCCACCGTATTGGTGCCGGGCTGGCGCTGAATGGAGAGGCCGATGGAGCGCCCGCCAACCTTGTTGTAATAAGTCCACATCGCGGACTTGTCGTTCTGGACACTGTCGATCACGTTCCCCAGATCGCGCAGGCGAACAGGAGAACCGTTGCGGAAGGCCACGATCATGTCGCGGTAAGCGTCCGCGGTCATCAACTGGCCGTTGGCTTTCACAGTGAAAGCCTGACTACGGCCCCACAGCGTTCCGGTGGGCTGGTTGACGTTGTGGATCTGCATCGCGGCATGAACTTCGTCGATTCCGATTCGGCGCGCGGCCAGCAGACTGGGATCGAGTTGAACGTGGATGGCCCACTTCTGCGAGCCGAACACGTTCACTTGCGCGACTCCGTTGAGCATGGAAATGCGCTGCGCCATTAGGTTTTCGGCGTACTCGTCGAGCGCCGAGAGCTGCATGGTGGGCGCGCTCATGGTCATGAAGACCACAGGTTGATCCGCGGGATTCACCTTTTGCACTGTCGGGGGCGCCGGCATTCCCGGCGGAAGTTTGCGCAGCACCGCAGCAACGGCGGCCTGCACGTCAGCCGCGGCGCCGTCGATCGAACGTTCGAGTGTGAACTGTATGGTGACGCTGGTGCTGCCGATACCGCTCGACGAAGTCATCGAATCGATGCCGGCCACGGTGGCGAACTGGCGTTCGAGCGGAGTGGCAACCGCCGACGCCATGGTCTCAGGGCTTGCGCCCGGCAGGTTCGCGCTCACCTGAATGGTAGGAAAGTCGACGTTGGGCAGATCGCTCACCGGCAGCGCACGGTAGCCGGCGATACCGAACAAGATGATGCCGATCATGACCAGCGCGGTCATCACCGGACGCTTGATGAAGACTTCAGTTATGTTCATTGCCGTTACGATCGGCTAACTACGGTCCTATCATTCTAATCCGGGGAATTTAGGGGTGGAATGGCCGAATGGCGGGGTTTGGGGCGGGCGGGCGCTGGTTGGTATACACTGGATGCCATCTCGATGGGTCTCTTTAGTGTGGATTCGCTGGTGATATGCTATTCGAATCTCGATGCGGCTAAACGCTGGTGGATCGAGGTCTTCGATTGCACACAAGTCGGGCTGCCGGATTGGGACGATCCCCTCCCTTCGGATGTAGCTCTCAAGCTGACAGGTGATGATGAACCTACCATATTGTTGTGCGACCAGCGGGAAGTGCAGGCGGCGGGATTCGAACGTGCAAACGATCATCCCCTCATGTTTTCGGGAAGGCTAACGAAGGCACGCGAACACTTAGTATCCAAGGGAGCGGCGCCTGGACCAATACAAGTGGGCGGCAAACGGTTCTTCGAGATCCACGATCCCGAAGGCAATGTGGTCGAGATTTGTGAAGAATAATTAGCGGGGCAGGCAGGGCGTGGGCTCCCAGCCGGAGGCGTCCTGCTGCTTTTTGAAGTTGTAGGTGCGGATGAAGGGGCCGTTGAGATACATCGGGTCGTCGACCATAGCGGTTACCACGAAATACTGCTCGCCTTGCTGGCCGATGACCAGGTTAAAATACTCATTCAAGACCGCATGGTCGCTATAGGGAACGCCATTTTTGCGGAGATACCCGGGGAGCAGGTCATCAGTGGTGACACGCAGCGTGCCTCCTCGAGCGGTGCCGCGCGCAGGGCCGAGTCCAGGGACGAATCCGGTGCCGCCGGTGTCGAGCAGCACCCGTCCGTTCACCAGCCATTGCGCCGCGGAATAACCCTGCAGGCTCGGCGCGCCCTTCTGTGCGGGCACCGGACCGAAGTGCAGCAGGCGAGTTTGCGTGCCGGCGTCAGCGTCGATCTTGAGCGTCAAGTCATCCTGCCAAGTGATGTGCAGGCGGCCGGGACGCTGCATCACGCCCACCGCGCCATAAGCTTTGCAGGAGTTACCATCGGCGGCGTCTTTATCGGGATCCCAGGCGTTAGCGGTGCGGCGCGCGAGGGGGTTGAGGGGCATATACGCGATGTCACCCTTTTCCGGCTTTACGCGGAAGCGCCATTCGTCGACGATTTGCGACACCCAGTAACCTGTGAGATCGATCGGGGCGGCTGCTTTGGGCGTCGTAGGCGCCTGCGGAGCTCCCCGCCGCGGCCTTGGGCGTGCAGCGCCGGTGTCAACGTGAGGGCCGCAGCGGCGATCCCGGTGAGAATTAGAAATTTATTGGACATGAGGGTCGGCTATTTCTTGGCGCTGAGACCTTTGTAAATCACTTCGACGAACTTATCCGGCGTCATGACAGAGAGCTGTCCGAAGCGCCCGTCCCAATCCTCGGTGGGTTTGGCGGCTTTCACTTGATCGAGCGTCATGCCCTTTTTGATCGAGTCCTGAATACGATCGCGAATGATCGTGACCATGTCGCGATAGTAGGCCAAGTCGGCAGTGTCGCAGATGCGGCCGTGGCCAGGGATCACGTAGGTGCCGCCTTCAGAGCGGAATTCTGGAATCACCAGATCCACCATCCGGTTCAATCCGGCCAGCTCACCCTGAATGCTGCCGCCCTGCGCCATGTCGATGGGAGGATAGCTGGTGAAGGAGAAGATATCGCCGGCGCTAATCACGTCCGAGCTGCGGAACATCACGAAGGTGTCGCCGTCGGTAATAGCGTTGGGAATGTGTAACAGTTGTACGCCTTCACCGTTGAAATGATGGCTCAACTTCATCTGGTTACCGAAATAGGTTTCGGTGGGCTGGCCGCGGATGGGCATCTTCGCGTCGCTCAAGCGCTGCAGCGCATTTTCGTGCGACAGAACAGCGGCGCCTTCTCCAACGTCGCCCAGGTCGCCGGCCACGTTTCCGCCCGTGAACGTCTTGCCGGCTTCGGCCAGGACGACGTTGCCGCCGACGTGATCCGGCAGAGAGCTGGTGTTGAGAATAAATCGAATTGGCTTGGGAGGCAGGCTACTGGTGAGTACTTCGCCCGAGCCACCGCCGCCCTCATTCCTCTTCACAGGCTGCGCAAAGGTGGTGAGCTCACGGCTCAGACGCTGAAGTGCCGCCAGGGTTTTCTCGGCCGCCTCAGCGGCGCCGGAGTCGACCAGCAGCACGCCGTCAGGACCGATCGAAATCGTGATATTCGAACCCGCGCCCGCCAGCATATAAATGTTTTCGCGGATGGGAATGATCTCGATCGCCGAAGGCTCGTTGCGCAGGCTGGCGGGACGCTGAGCCAGTCCGATTCCAGCAATCGCAGCGGCGGCGGCACACGCCAGCCCGGCGAAGGCCCAACGTCTAGTGATTTTTTTCAAGACTCGCTCCTGTAGTAATTCGTTACTGGGTTTTAGTGGCCGAGGTCGGAGCCGCGCCCTTAGCTTTGTTGGCGGCCAAATCGACTTTGCGGGCCAGCTCGGGATACATGGTTGCCGCACCGCCCTGCGCCGCTTCAAAGGGGATTTTGTATTTCTCGCCCCACTCGGTTAAGAACGGATTGGCGTTAGGCAAATAGCTGGGGACAACTCCCTGGGGACGATCCACTTCTTCCACCACTGTGCACGGATAGGGAGGAATCTGCATTCCCAGCACTAAACGATATTCGCTGGCGCGGATCATGGGCTCGGTGAGATACAGAGGATCGTACGCGATGGTGACCCAGGTCAGGATGTCGCCGCGGCGCATCCAGTATTGCGTGAGCGTAGCCTGATCGCTTGAAGGCACGCCGTTGCGGCGGTAATAATCTTCCTTGAGGTTGGTGGTGGTGATCTTCAGCATGTCGCCGACCCACTCGGCGCTGGAGAAGCCGCCCCAGGTGTGCGGCGCGTATTCGGAGGGACGCTGGCGGCCATCCATATAATAAGGGTTGTCGATCGAGCGCAGCCACTCCGCATGATAAGCAGTGGTCTGGCGCGACACCGGATCCACTTCTTTCCAGATGCGCACTTGCGATGGCCCGCGCGAGATGTACATGGCACCATGCGGGCGGCACTGCCACTCCGGCAACGTGTAGAGCGAAGCGTTCCAGGCCGCAGCGCGGAGCTGTCCGGCATGGCTCATAGGGATTCCGATCCATTCGCCCACGTAGGGGTTTCCGGTGTCGTCTTCATCCTGAACCGGCGCCCACTCACCCGAAAAATCCGTCTGGGCAAAGGCGGGAGCAGCCAGAAGAGCGACAGCAAACAGTAGTAAAGAACGGTGCATAAAACCTCCGCGATGCGCAAGCGCACCACAGCCCTGTGCTTGGGCATCTGAATTCTAGAACGTAGCCAATTGACATGTCAAATGTCCTTGTCGAAGCGGGATGCTTGTAGGTATAATGACCGCGGCTATCAGCTATTTCAGGAGTACGCATTGATGTCAAACCCAATCAATCGACGAACGTTTCTAGGCAGAGGTACGGCCGCGGCGAGCTTGCTGGCGGGCGGCGCGGTCACGCGGGCGTGGGCGGTTCCGGCGACCAGCGACGGAGCAGGGCCGGTGGTCAACACCTCCGCGGGCAAGCTGCGCGGCGCAGTCCAAGGCAAGGTCAGCGTGTTCAAAGGCATTCCTTACGGGGCGTCGACGGAAGGCGCCGGGCGCTTCCTGCCGCCCTCGAAAGTCCAGGGCTGGACCGGAGTTCGCGATGCACTTGAGGTGGGCCCGGCCTCGCCGCAGAACCCCTCTATATTGGTAGCGGAATCGATGGCGCAGCAGCCCAAGGCCGACGGCGCGGGCACGGAAGATTGTCTGCATGTGAATGTGTGGACCCAGAGCACCAGCGGCGGCAAGCGGCCGGTGATGGTGTGGTTCCACGGCGGCGGCTATTCGGCGGGTTCCGGCAATTGGGAGATGTATAGCGGAGCGAACCTGGCGGCCAAGCATGACGTCGTAGTGGTGACAGTGAACCACCGGCTCAACGTATTCGGCTACTTGTACTTGGCGGATCTGGGCGGCGCGAAGTATGCGCAGGCGAGCAACGTGGGCATGCTCGATTGCATCCAGGCGCTCGAGTGGGTGCGCGATAACATCGCGAATTTCGGCGGCGATCCCGGCAACGTCACCATCTTCGGGCAATCCGGCGGCGGCGGAAAAGTCAGCACACTCACCGGCATGCCCGGCGCGAAGGGACTTGTTCCACCGCGCGATTGCCATGAGCGGCTCGAACGTGAACGGAATCACCCGCGAGCGCGCCAATCAGGGTGTCGAAGCGTACCTGAAGACCTTGAATCTGGACAAAGATCAGATCGACAAACTGCAAAGTATGCCGACCGCGCAATTGCTCGATGCGCTCCGCAGAACGCGCGGCCTGAATTTAGGTCCGGTGATCGACGGGCGTACGCTGCCTGGTGCTCCCTATGCGCCGGTGGCCTCCGACATCAGTTCGAGTGTTCCGTTGATGATCAGCTCGACCGAAACCGAGATCACCTGGAACGCTCGTATGAACTACGACCAGATCGATGCGGCCGGGTTGCACAATCGCGTGAAGGAATACACCAAGGTGGACGACGCCGCGGCTGACCGGCTGATCGATGTGTATAAAAAGGGTTGGCCGAAGGCGGACAACCTGACGATTGCACTGATCATCGGCACCGACGTTTCGAATTTCCGCGTGGGCACCGACACCGAAGCCGAGCGCAAGGCCATAGCGGGCGAAGCACCCGTGTACAAATACTATTTCCAATGGTATTCGCCGGTACACGGCGGGGCGCTGCGGTCCTATCACACGCTCGATATTCCGTTTGCATTCGAGAATACTGCCATCACCGAATCGATGAACGGGACGGGGAAAGACCTGCAGCCGCTCTCCGACAAAATGAGCGCGGCGTTCGTGGCGTTCGCGCGCACCGGGAATCCCAATACCAAGCAACTGCCCAAATGGGAGCCGTTCACGCTCGAAAAACGCGGCATGATGATCTTCAACAACGAATGCCGCTTCGCCGACGACCCCTTTAAAGAGCAACGTCTGGCGCGCATCGCGGAAAAAACCGCCGGAGCGCCCGCGTAAATGGAATCGCAAAAAGTAAACATCGCGACGCTGGTAGACAATAGCCGGCTGGGCTTATTTCAGTGGACTACCTTCATCCTGTGCGGGCTGTGCCTGATCATGGACGGGTTCGATGTCCAGGCCATGGGTTACGTGGCGCCGGCGGTCATCAAGGAATTCAAGATCCCGGCCACGGAGATGGGTTTTGTGTTCAGCGCCGCACTCACTGGAGTCTTGCTGGGATCTTTCCTGTTTAGCATGCTCTCCGACAGGATTGGCCGGCGGCCGGTGCTGATCGCCGCGGCCTTGTACTTCGCGGTGCTCACTCTGTGGACTGCAAGAGCTACTTCAGCGAACGAACTGCTCGCCATTCGTTTCATCGCCGGTTTCGGGCTGGGCGGCATCATGCCCAATGCCATGGCGCTGGCAGGCGAGTACAGTCCTGCCCGAATTCGCGTCACGGTGATGATGCTGGTCTCGAATTTCTTCACCGTGGGAGCGGCGATTGGCGGGTTTATTGCGGCCGGCCTGATTCCGCGCTACGGATGGCGCTCGGTGTTTATCTTCGGCGGGATCGTGCCCCTGGTTGTGTCCGTGCTGATGATTTTCCTGCTGCCGGAATCCTTGCAGTTCCTGGTGCTCCGTGGCAAGAGTAAAGACAAAGTGCTCAAGTGGCTGCGGCGCATCAACGCACCGGTGCCGGCCGGCAATGTGGAATTCGTCACGCATGAAGAGAATCGCAAAGGCGTGCCCGTGGTCAACCTGTTTCGCGAAGGCCGCGGTATGGGCACGGTGATGCTGTGGATCATCAACTTCATGAACTTGCTGAACCTGTATTTCCTGGGAAGCTGGCTGCCCACGGTTGTGAAGGACGCCGGATACACCACCGCGATTGCGGTGCTGGTGGGGACTGCGGTGCAGGTCGGCGGGTCAGTAGGCACCATTCCCAACGGCTGGCTGATCGATCGTTATGGCTTTCGCAAAGTCTTGACGATTGTATTTGGGGTGGCCACCATTAGCATTGCGATGATCGGCCAGCCGTCGCTCCCTCTTTCGATGTTGTTCCTGGCATCGTTCATCGCGGGTTGGTGTGTGCCGGGCGGTCAACCGGGTGTGAATTCGCTAGCTGCGGTGTATTATCCGACGTATTTGCGATCGACCGGCATCGGCGCTAGTTTGGGATTCGGACGTATCGGGGCCATCGTGGGTCCCGTCGCGGCGGGTGCGCTGCTTCACAACGGTTGGGCGCACCGCGAGTTGTTCCTGGCGGCCGCTGTCCCTGCACTCATATCCGCGGTAGCGACTTATTCGCTCCGCTGGGTGATGGCGGAGCCGGCAAAAACAGCGGTACCTGCCGAAGCTTTCGTACACTAAGGCCGGCGCGATCGGCATCCTCCTTTTGCACCATTGACACTTCTGACATGACAGATTATACTCGCCAGAGCTTTTAGTTTTTCCCGGGTTGCTTCCGGGAGGGGGATTCAATGAAAACGCTCAGGTTTGAAGTACGTTTATTCTTGTTGCTCGCTTTCAGTGCCCTGATGTGGGCACAAAACGCTTCCACTTCTCAAATTCAGGGGACGGTTCACGATCCCACCGGCGCTGCGGTTCCGGGCGCTGACGTCAAGGCCACGCAGACCGACACGGGCGCGGTTCGCACCGCCACTACCGGCGCGGATGGCGGCTATGTGCTCGCCAACATGCCGATTGGCCCCTACCGTTTGGATGTGACCAAAGCCGGCTTTTCGAGTTACGCGCAGACCGGTATTGTGCTGCAGGTATCGGTGAATCCGACTGTGGACGTGGCCTTGAAGATCGGCACCGCGTCAGAGTCGGTGCAGGTCGAAGCCAACACCACCCAGGTGGAAACGCAAGCCACCGGCGTCGGCCAGGTGCTCGAGAACCAGCGCATTCTGGAGCTGCCGCTCAACGGACGCAACGCGGCTGACCTGATCACCTTGTCCGGACCTGCCGTAATGGCCTCCACGTCCACCAGCCGTTCGTTCCAGGGAGTGAGCGGCGGAGAGGGCATCGCGGTGGCTGGCGGAACGTCGTTCGGAACCACATACCGTCTGGATGGGGCTATGCACAACAACCCCTTCGACAATTTCAACTTGCCGCTGCCGTTTCCGGACTCCCTACAGGAGTTCAAAGTAGAGACCAGTGCCTTGACCGCGCAGAACGGGGTCCACTCCGGAGCGGCGGTCAATGCCGTCACCAAGTCGGGAACCAACAGCATCCACGGTGACGCGTTTGAGTTCATCCGCAACGGCGACCTGGATGCCCGCAACTTCTTCGCGGCCGCTCGCGACACTCTGAAACGCAATCAGTTCGGCGGCACGATCGGCGGTCCCATCATGAAGAACAAGCTGTTCTTCTTTGCCGGCATTCAGCGCACCACCACGCGCACGGCGCCGCCGACCAACTTCGGTTTTGTGCCGAACGCGCAGATGCTCGCTGGCGACTTCACCACCTACGCCTCCGCCCAGTGCCAGACGAAAGCCATAGTCCTGCCGGCTGCGCTGGGATTCGTCAACAATAAGATCAATCCCGCGTTGCTTGATCCGGCAGCGGTGAAGATTGCTACCAAGTATTTGCCGCAGACTAGCGATCCGTGTGGCAAAACGTTTTTCGGCATCGTCACCGACCAGAATGAAATCCAGGGCGTCGGCCGTGCCGATTATCAGGCGAGCGACAAGCAAACCATGTTCGCGCGCTACATCGCCACCACCTATAGCCAGCCGATTCCCTACACTCTGAATCCCAACGTTCTATCGACTGTCACCGGCGGGCGCGATAATCTGGCTCAGACCTATACCTTTGGCGATACCTATTTGATCAGCCCGACCACCGTGAACTCTTTCCGCGCGGCGTTTAATCGCACAGGGATCCAACGCGCCGCGGTTAACGATTTCGGGCCCGTCGACGTAGGGATCAACGCCTTCAGCTATACGCCACACTACATGCAACTGAGCGTGGGCGGCGGCGGCGCGGGCGGCGGATTCACCGTCGGCAACGGAACCGAGAGCGATTCCAATTTTCGCGGCAACACCTACGAAATTGGCAATGACGTAAGCATGGTGCGCGGCTCTCACCAGTTCGTCATCGGCGGTGACGGCGCCATGTGGAATTCGGCGTCCTATGCCAACGTCCGCTCGCCCGGGACCTATACCTTCGACAACCACCTCACCGGACTGGTCCTCACCGATTTCTTGATGGGAGCACTGGGCGGCGTCGGCTTGGATCAAGGTGAACCCAACACGCTGTTCACGCGCCAATGGTACATGGGCATCTACGCCCAGGACACCTGGAAGATGACGCCGCGCTTGACGCTGAATTACGGCCTGCGCTGGGAGCCCTGGTTCCCGGTGAGTGTTACTAACGGCGCCGACATGTGGTTCAGCATGTCGCGCTTCCTGGCGGGCACCAAGAGCACGGTATTTCCACAGGCCCCAGCCGGGATTTACTACGGCGGCGATCCCGGATTCCCGGATTCCGGCATCAACAAGAGATGGCAGAATGTGGCTCCGCGCGTCGGATTGGCCTGGGACCCCAAGGGCGATGGCCGCATGACCATTCGCGCTTCCTGGGGAGAGTTTTATGACTACCCCAACGGCCAGACGCTGATCAACATGACCATTGGGCCGCCGTTCGGCGACGAGACTCGCACCGGCGCCCTGGGCGCGTATAGCCTGGACAATCCATGGAAAACCGTGCCGGGCGGAAATCCTTTCCCGGTCTCACCGGATCCCAAGAATGCTCTGTTCGTTCCCTTCGGGCCGTATCTGAGCATGAATCCGCAGACCAAAAACACCGCTGTGAATTCCTGGAATTTCACAATTCAAAAACAGATCGGTGTGCCCTGGCTGGTGACGGCGAGCTATATCGGGAGTGAAACGGCGCACCTATGGATCACCAACGCGCTCAATTCGTCCGTATTAACTTCGGCCTGCCCGCTCGGCATCGCCGCGCCTTACCCGGCGGCCTGTACCAACACCGTGAACCAACGTCGCATCCTGAACCTGATCAATCCTAGCCAGGGCGGCTTCTACGGCAACGTGGACGCCGTCGACGATGGCGGGACTCAGTCCTACAATGCGCTGCTGACTTCGGTCCAGCGTCGTCTGGCCAAAGGCGTAAGCTTCAACGCCAACTATACCTGGAGCCATTGCATCACCACCGACCGCTACGGCCACGGCGGCGGGACCATGAACGTCGCCAATACCTTCCTCGATCCCGCCAGCATCAACTATGACAAGGGTCCTTGCAGTTGGGATCGGCGCCACATCTTCAATCTGTCGGGAGTAGCTCAAGTCCCCCGCTTCAAGAACAATGCGGCCCGCTGGATCGCATCCGGCTGGCAGGTTGGGTTTATCGTCCGCTATCAGTCGGGCGCACCGCTCAATATCTTTGATTCGACCGACAACCTCGCGAACGGCGTAGCACAACAGCGCCCCAATCTGGTTCTAACCAATTCGCTATCCTCGCCGAGTGCATGCCCACCGACCGGCCCCTGCGTACCTTACTTGAACAAGGCCGCTTTCGCCGTTCCCGGCTTAGGTATTCTCGGAAACCTGGGCGCGCTCGCAGTGTACGGGCCTAGTTTCTCCGAAATCGACATGTCGATATCCAGGACCTTCAAGCTGCGCGAGTATCTGCGGATGGACATTCGCGGTGACGCGTTCAACCTGCCCAATTCCATGCGGCCGGGCGGCGCCAACCAAGGGGCGGGCACTGTGTCGAGCGCGGTTAACTCCACCTTCGGAGCGGGACCGTTTGGCACCATCACCAGCTCGTACGACCCGAGAATTCTCCAATTCTCGGCGAAGTTCGTGTTCTAAGTTCGATCCGATCGCAAGTAAAAGAGGGGCTCCGCAAGGAGTCCCTCTTTTTTATTGCAAGGGCGCTTGTTCGCGCCAGATGCCGAAATATTGCTGCAGTGGGCGATCCGAGGCGCTGAACAACACCGCATCGCCGTCCGCTTCGTGCGAGACCGGCATCCACGATGGCGCGACGAAAATATCGTTGCGCTTCCACGGGAACGTAGTGCTGCCGATGTGCGTGCGGCCGCTGCCTTCGACGGCGCAAAAGATGGTGGAATCCGTGAAGCGGTAGGGTGCGCCCTTGAAGCCCTTGGGAAGCAACTGAATGAAAGTTCCAATCGCGGGCATCGGCGGACCGCCAGTGGCCGGATTCACAAACCGCATCTTGATCCCATGGCACGGATGCAGTGGACTGTCCTTATACATGCGATCCAAGATCTCGCGGCTGCGCGTGTAAGGATAAGAGAACACCGGCGTCGAACTCCGCGCCGGCGTGTAGTCGACCGGAAACATATTAGCGCCGTAGCGCGCGTAGGCATCGCCATCGGGCTTGGTGAGCGGTTGCGTGTCTGCCGGATGGTGCTCGGCGTAGCCCGCATCCATGAAGTTCACTAGCGGCAAATCCAAAACGTCCATCCAGGTAACCGGCCCGGCACCGGGATTCCCATGATCGTGATACGTCATCGACGGAGTGACAATAAAATCACCCGGGTGCATGGTGGTGCGCTCCCCGTCAACGGACGTGTAGCCGCCATCGCTCTCGATCACAAAGCGCAGCGCCGACGGCGCGTGCCGGTGCGTGGGCGCAGTCTCCCCCGGTAAAACCAATTGCAATCCAGCATACAAGCTTTGCGTGATTTGAGAGGCCCCCACGATTCCCGGGTTCGCCAGAATCAGCACGCGCCGCTCGGCCTCCTTGGCCGTAATCAGCCGCCCGGATTCCATTAGCATTGGGCGCATCTCATCGTAGGACCACAGCGTCGGCACCGCATGCGGCTTCGGATATGGAGGAACCACTTCGGCCAGCACCTCCCATAGCGGCGAGGAATTCTTGACCAGCAAGCGCTGGTAGAATTCTTCCCGCTCAGGCGTGCGCGCCGGTTTACTATCGAGCGCGGATACACTCATATTACTTTTCCTTTAGCGAGCTGCATTTCTTCCTGCGCCGCAGCGGAAGAGGATGCGAAGGCTTGCACCTTCACTTCCATGCTGCCTACTTTTTCAACCGTAGCCACCACCGTGTCTCCCGGAGCAATAGGGCTGACCCCTTCCGGCGTGCCTGTGCTGATGATGTCTCCGGGATACAACGTGTAGAACGAGGAAGCCAACTCAATCAATTCGGCGGACTTCAGGATCATATATTTCGTATTCGAGTCCTGGCGCGTCTCACCGTTGACCGAAATACTCAAATCGAGCACATCCGGGTTGCCCACTTCATCAGGCGTCACCAGCCACGGACCGAGCACCGTGTACGAATCGGGCGACTTCCGGAAACTGCGGTCTTCGGTTCCACGTATCGTGATGTCGAGGCCGATCGCGTAGCCCGCCACATACTGCAGCGCGTCTTCCTTCGATACCTGGCTGGCCTGTTTCCCGATGATCACCGCCAGCTCCACTTCGTGGTCATTGCGGCGATCCAGAAAACGCAGCGCGATGCCTTCGCCGGGACCCACCAGCGAACTGGTCGCCTTGAGGAACAAACCGGCTTTTTGAATGGTGATGGTGTGCGCGACGTTGCCCTGGTTGATGGCAGCGTCGCCCTTCACCTCATCGAGATGCTTCTGATAATTAACCGGCGCCGCGATCACTTTGCCGGGATTTGCCACCGGGCTCAACAGCTTCAGCCCCTCCAGCGGGACCGTGGGAGCGCTCGGAGCGAGGGCCTTCACTCGCTCCAAAACCTGGTCCAGGTTGGCGATCAAGAGATCATACGTAGGGAGCGGGTAACGGCAATCCGGCAGCACTTCGAGGGCGGCGGTAACATCGCGCACGTTCGTCCCCTCAACCAGACCTAGACGACCATCCCCAAACCGGCAAAGCCTCATCCTGGCGTTCTCCTAACCGTTATCCTGCTTGCACAAAATAATGTTACGCATAAAGATACACGCAAACGCACTCCCGCGATAGATCGGGACTGTAATATCACAATGATGCCATACTCCGGCGGAGCCAGCCACGCGCCCATATTCTGGGCCACCTTCCTATTGTGGATAATCCTCGAACTTATCGCATCGCGCACAAAACGTTCCGGCGACCGTTCCCAGGCACGTGATCGGGGATCCTACGGGCTGATCGTCGTTCTCCTTTTCGTTGGGCTGGCATTGGACTTCACTCTTTCCGCCCGCCTCCCACAGGCGGCCATTCTGTGGAGACGAAGCTGGGTCTTCTTCAGCGGAATCGGCTTGATGCTCGCGGGCGTCGCGTTTCGTTGGTGGGCCATCGCGACTCTCGGAAAGTTTTTTACCTTCGACGTCGCGATTCAGTCCAGCCAAAAAGTAGTCGACAGCGGACCGTATCGTTACATCCGCCATCCTTCTTATACCGGCGCGCTGATCACACAAGCCGGAATCGGTCTAACGCTCGGAAACTGGGCGGGTCTGCTCGCACTGATGGTGTGCATGGCGATCGCATACTGGTATCGCATCAGCGTAGAGGAAAGAGCGCTGCTCGCGGCTTTAGGCGAGCCCTACAAGCAGTACATGCAGAGGACACGCCGCATCATACCGTTCCTGCTTTAACCCATCCAGTAAGGGGGCAAGTTAGGCTTGGTCTCGCGCAAGATTTCCAGAATCGCACGCCGGTCGTCAGCGGAAAGATTCTCCAGCGAGAGTCCCCCCACGGATTTGCTGGCGTCCTTGCCGGTGAGGATGTCGTAAAGCCGCTGATACACCCGTTCGCGAACCATCTGCGGCATGCCATCGAAGGCAGCGCTATAGATCATGTAAGACAGCGGATAGCGGAACAGGCGCTTCTTGAGATCGAAATCACGCAGCGAACGCCCTTGTTTATCGCGCGGCCCGCGCTGTGGAAAGGTCTTCGAGAAGGTCGAAACCCCAGCCACCGGCTCCTTGAGCTGGTCTTCGTCCCCAAACAACATGTAAGCGGTGAGTTCATCGATCTCCGCGTTCAGTTGATCGCGTTGCTCGGCGAGCTTGCCGTCGTGCTCCGCGATACGCGCGTCCCAGCCGATGCGGATGATCAGATTGGTCATGCGAGTCTGATGCTCCAGCACCAGCAACGCAACCAGGTCGCTGGTGGGCACGAGATAGCGCGAAGTATCGAAGCGGTCACTGAGGTCGGTCACGTTCTGCGTGCCTGTGTGCAACCCCGGGCCCGGATGGATGGGATCCGACAGATTCGGATTATTGCCCAGATGATATTGCTCCCCGTGCGTGCCCGTGACGTACCAGCCGCCCCAACGTTCGTTGAACGGGGTTCGGTGATCCGTCATGAACGCGTTGCCATGTTCTTCACCCGGGCGGCCGGTGGCAGGATGAACGGAGCTGACCAGCAGTCCGGGAACACCCAGGGTGACGGGTCCTTGATGGCAGCGCAGACAATCGTCACGCCGCGCGAGCTCAGGGTGCTGACTGCGCGCGGTGTCCATGCTGTAAAGGATCACGCCCTGCTTAGGATCGAGCGATGTCAGTTCCAGCACTTCGCCGTTTTGCACATAGCCGACGCTCGCGTCATCGTTAAAGTAAATCGCGCGAGGCGTGCGCGGCGAAATGCGTTCAGCCTGAATACTGGTGCGCGAAAAAACCAGCACTTGCGAGTCGGTGTTGATCGAAAGCTGCTTGAGGACAGCCGCGAGATAGCCACCGACAGGCGCGTAGTCCAATTTCAACTGACCACTTTCCAGACGCTTTTCGATTTTCCCCACCGGATCAGCCGTGGCCCCGGCGTATTGAATCGCCGGATGGTCAAGTGGAATGAAGAACGTGTCTTCGAGGCGATCCGCCAACAGCCAACTAGCACCCGCGAGCAGAACGCCACCCGCCACAACCTTCCGGAGACGCCGACGGTTCATAGCTTCACTATAAACCGGAGGAAGCAGCTACAAGAGCCGGAAGTTCACTTCAATGGTGGCGATCACCGGCACCGCCTTGCCGTCCTTCTGCCCCGGCTTGAAGCGCCATTGTGACACCGCATCGATTGCTTTCTGATCCAAACCGAGCCCCAGTGACCGCAGTACGCTGACGTGATTCGGACGCCCCATCTCATCGACGATTACCGTGAGCACCACCGTCCCCTGCCACTTGGCTTTACGCGCTTCTTCGGAATATTCGGGCTCTACTTTGAAAAGCACACTAGGTGCGGAGACGCTGCCGCCGATGTTATACGCTCTGCCGCCGAAGCCGCCTCCGGAGCCAGGACCAGCGCCCCCGCCATGGCCCGGCCCAACGCCCCCCTCGGCGCCACTGCCAATTCCTCCGCCCAAGCCGGTGCCGTTCGATGCGATACCCAACTTGCTGAGCGGGTCACCGAAGTTATTAGCTTGCAAATTAGGCACGTCGGGCGGCGCAATAATCGACGGTGGCATCTGCAGCTTGGCCTCAAACGGATCGACGCGCGGCGGCGTAAATTGACGCGGCTCGGGCTTGGGTAACTTGCCCTTGCTAGCCTCCACAAGCTGACCCGCGCCGCCACCCCCGCCACCGCCCGCGAGCCGCTTGTTCTCCGCCAAATAAGGGCGCAAGTCGAGTTCCAGCTCCGTGAACTGCTGCTTCACCAGCTTCTGCACCGGATGGAACGCGCCCAATACAAATACCGCGGCGAGCAGCATGGCATGAGCCGCCAGCGACGAAACGCCCGCGAGCCGCCATGAACCATAGGCCGGCCGCGCCGGCGTGCCGCGAAAGACAACCTGATATTCCGCATTATCGATGTGGGTACTCCAGCGCTCCACCGCTCCACGAAACTGGGAGAGCGAATCCCCCAGCAGTGCGAGTTCGGCCCCGCATTCAAGGCATTCGCGTACGTGCTGTTCCGCGAACGGCTCCGCCCCGAAAATGATGCATTCTGAAATCTGCGGTGCGGAAAGATGCGTGTTCACTTGGTTACCTCCAGCTTTTCGCGTACCGATTGCAGAGCCCGAAACAGATGCGTCTTCACGGTCCCCTCTTTCATACCGGTGGCGGCGGCGATTTCGAGAAGATCCATGTCTTCAACGAAGCGGAGCAGGAAGACGGTTCGCTGGCGCCGGGATAGTTGCCCCACCACGCTCCAAATCGCCCGTACTTGTTCTTTTGCCACGACCGTCGCTTCCGGCGTCATCTGGCGGTCCGAAATCCAATCCCCCAGATCCTCCGGATGCAAGCCAGCATGCAGCGCGCGCCTCCAAAACTTCAAACGGCTGCTGGTTTCGTGTTTGCGGACCAAATTAATCGCAATCCGCATGAGCCAGGTGGCTGGACTGGCAGCGCCACGGAACTGTTCTCGAGCGCGGTAGGCCCGCAGGAAACAGTCTTGCGTGAGGTTTTCCGCGGATTCCCGATCACGGAGCGACGCCAGCAGGAAACGGAACACCCGCGGCCGGTAAGCCTCCACCAGAGCGTCAAACTCCACAGACCTTTTGGTCCCCGAGCCGCTTGCGTCCGCCACACCGAGTGTAACCACCGTGTCCATCCGAACGGTTAGATCCCTTCGCTGCGAAAGGGTTTACAAAGAAGTGGGAATAACCGGTAAGGATCGCCCGTGGCGAAGGGGGCTTGATCCCTGAAAAGGACTAGTACCGCCAAACCGCCAGGGGTCGATAATCCGCCGCTCTGCATATATACTGAGACAACTGGGTGACGTTGTTATTCACTTGAGAAAGTCGTACCGGAGAATCTGGGCGTTAAGCCAGAAGTCGACTATGATTCGGCAATCGGAGAAGCCCTCATTGGCGGCAAGCACGGGTGAGCACTCGATCGAAGTCATTTATTCCCCAAGGGCGCCGCATGATCGGCGCGCACGGCTTCAGGATGAGGCAAGTCTAAAGCCCTGTAATCCGGCAAGGGCGGATAATCTGTGAAGTCCTTGCTCCTGGGTGCCTGCAAGACCATGCAGGTCTTCCGCCTTATTCGAAGCAGCCGCTGGCGGTCGCAGCGCCTTCTCATCCTCGCCTATCACGGAATATCTCTTCGCGACGAACACGAATGGAATAACGAATTGTATATGCCGGAGGATCTGTTCCGGCAACGCATGCAGGTGCTTCGAGCGGGATCCTACTCGGTATTGCCGCTGGAAGAAGCGGTAGAGCGGCTCTACTCGGGCGACCTTCCGCCCCGAGCGGTCGCGCTGACCTTCGATGATGGCTTCCACGATTTTCGCGCGCGGGCGTGCCCCGTTCTCGCGGAATTCGGCTACCCCGCAACGCTCTATCTCACCTCCTACTTTTCTGTCAATCGCTATCCCGTTTTCAATGTGTTCTTCTCCTACCTGCTATGGAAAGGCAGAGACAAGACCGTCGATCTCAGTGGAATCGTTCCCGGACTCGGCCGTCATTCGCTCGCCACCGATCGCCCCCTGATCCTCCAGCGAATCCGCGAATTCCGTGCGAAAGAGTATCCGGATAACGAAGCGCTCGTCAAAATAGCCCGAAGCTTGGCAGCGGCCGTCGGTGAGGATTACGACCGCTTGTGTGAGCTCGGCATTCTTCACCTCATGAGCCCAGCCGAAGTGAGTGAACTTCCTGGCTTCGGAATTAATGTTCAGTTGCACACGCACCGGCACCGGGTACCCGAGGATGAAGCGTTGTTCCGCCGCGAGATTCGCGATAACCGCGCCTGCATTGCCGCCATGGGCATACCGGGGGAAAAGCTTACGCATTTTTGCTACCCGGACGGCAAGTATCGCCGCAAATTCCTCCCTTGGCTTGAAAACGAGGAGATTCTGACGGCGACGACCTGCCAGGCTGGTTTGGCGTCTAAGCGAAGCTCGCCGCTCCTCCTGCCGCGTCTGATTGACACCTGCAACATCACTCCTTTGGATTTCGAAGGTTGGTTGACCGGCACCAGCCTGTTCGCGAGGCGTTCTGCCAGTTAGCTTCGAAGAGCGTTTGAGTACACTATAGAGATCATGCGTGGCAACACGCACTTCTCTGAGGACGAATGACCTTCACCCAGCAATTTCTCGAAGAAGTGTCGGAAGTAGTGAAAAAAATCGACACCGGAGCCGTCGACCGCCTGGTGGCACTGCTGGCGCGAACCCGCGCTTCCGGCGGCAGGCTGTTCATATTAGGCGTAGGCGGCAGCGCCGGCAACGCCTCGCATGCTGTGAACGATTTTCGCAAAATCACCGGCATCGAAGCCTATGCCCCCACCGACAATGTGTCGGAGTTGACCGCGCGTACCAACGATGAAGGCTGGTCGACCGTTTTCGAGCGCTGGCTGCGCGTCAGCCGCCTGCGCCCCGAGGACATGCTGCTGATCTTCTCCGTCGGCGGCGGCAGTCTCGAAAAACAAGTAAGCCCCAACTTGGTCGAAGCCCTGAAATACGCCCGAACCGTGGGTGCGAAAGTCGGCGGCATCGTGGGACGCGACGGCGGCTACACCGCGCAGGTGGCGGACGCGTGCGTGCTGGTTCCCATAGTCAACCCCGCGCACATTACTCCGCACTCCGAAGCCTTTCAGGCAGTGATCTGGCATCTTCTGGTTTCGCATCCCGATCTCAAGCAGGAAGCCACAAAGTGGGAGTCGGTGATCTAAGCCGTGTCCGGCCAGCGCGCAGTTTTTCTCGACCGCGACGGCGTCATCAACCAGGCAATCGTTCGCGGCGGTAAGCCCTACCCGCCGGCAAGCATCGACGAATTGGTGATCCCGCCGGATGCGCGGGCGGCCCTGCAAGTACTCAAGGACGCGGGATTTCTTCTGCTAGTGGTCACGAACCAGCCCGACATCGCACGCGGCAAGCAGACCCTAGCCGCGGTCGAAGCCATCCACCAGGCTCTGCAACAAGTTCTTCCACTGGATGATTTCTTCCTCTGTCCCCACGATGATGCGGACTCTTGCGCGTGCCGCAAGCCCCGCCCCGGCTTGCTTCTCGATGGAGCGGCCAAGTATCGCCTCGACCTGTCCCGCAGTTTCATGGTGGGCGATCGCTGGCGGGATATCGAAGCCGGTGCCCAGGCCGGTTGCGCGACGGTGTGGATCGACTTCGGCTATTGGGAAAAACGTCCCTCCGTCGAGCCTTCGGCCACCGTGAATTCGCTCCGCGCTGCAGTCGACTGGATACGAGATCGGCCCTAGTCACCCGGTTGGCTCCTGTAGACGCGCAAGCTATCATTAGCGTGACAAGAAGCCCGTCGGCCGCCTCATTATTAAGGCCCGGACAGCCGATCAATGAGTGATCGATAACCCCGCCCCCATTGCTTTCAGGCAGCGGGAGTTTTGGAAACGGAATGCCCCAGAATATGGCCACCAATCCCGTGCAAGATCTGCAAGTGAAGTTATTCGCGGACGGCGCCGAGCGCGCCGGAATCTTGAAGATGTATGAGAACCCGCTGATCCGCGGCTTCACCACCAATCCTACTCTCATGCGTAAAGCTGGGATCACGGACTATGAGGCCTTTGCCAAAGATATCTTGAGCGCGGTTCCGGATCGCCCCATTTCGCTGGAGGTTTTTGCCGATGAATTTGCTGAAATGGAACGGCAGGCGCTGAAGATCTCGCGCTGGGCCGATAACGTTTACACCAAGATTCCGGTCACCAATACGCGTCGCGAAAGCTCGCTGGATTTGATCTGCCGTTTGGCCCGCCAAGGCGTCAAGCTGAATGTGACCGCCCTGATGACGCTAGATCAAGTGAAAGATGTCAGCGCGGCCCTAGCGGGTGGCCCCGCCGCCTATGTGTCCGTGTTCGCTGGCAGGATCGCCGACACCGGGCGCGATCCGGTTCCGATGATGGCCGAAGCCGTGGCGTTATTACATCCCTACCCGAACCTCGAGTTGATCTGGGCCAGCCCGCGGGAATTGCTCAACGTCTTTCAGGCGGACTCCGTGGGCTGCCACATCATCACCGCGACCAACGATCTGCTCCACAAACTAGCGCTGGTCGGCAAGGACCTGGACGACTATTCGCTCGAGACCGTGGAGATGTTTCACCGCGACGCCACACACGCCGGCTTCACGCTGTAACGTCCCCGCGCCTTCCATCCCTTCGCAGCCAGTGGACCGCGCCTCCGGCGTCCCCAACCCAACTCTTGCCGTAGTACCGCTAGTACAATGTCTTGTTTCGGTCGTAAAAAAAAACTCCTATCCCGTAGGGGTAGGTGGACCGGAAATTGCCTAGGCTTTTCAAACAAAATTCAATTTTGCTGCAGTTAGCGGCGGCTTGAGGAAAGGTTTACCTGGTTTCCGCCAGTAAGTTTTTCCTGCACGTAACAATCTACCGCCGCGGGTACTGCGATAGAGTAGAGAACTTAGCCTAAAGGACTGCACTAGTCTACTGGGTTTTGCTTCTAAGGCCGAATTTCATGTATGGCAAGCCCGGGAGTCTATCTGACAGCATTTTTTTGGAGCAATCTACCCCAGGCGAAGGGCTACTTCGCACGGGTCTTCCTATGGAACAGCATGCTCGCGTTGATGGCCGTTCCGCTCCTCGCTCAGCAAGGCGCGCTATCCCTGAGCTCCGCCGCCACCGCACCCGGCTCCAACGCAGTGTTGACTGTTTCAACCTCGGCCAACGGCGGCGTCCAACCAGCGGTCCTTCGCTGGACCATGCAATATCCACCCGACGTAACCGGCGTGGACGTCGAAGCGGGTACGGCGGCGAGCGACGCCGGCAAGACGGTCACGTGCTCCTACACGGTCTCTAGCGCCACCTGTCTGGCCTGGGGCGAAAATGCAACGGCGATCCAGGACGGCCCTGTCGCCACCGCCACTTTCCAAATCTCCGCTGCCAGTAGGAACAGCACCATCGCGGTGACGAATATTGCGGGAAGCGCTTCCGATCTTCAGGGAAATCCGCTTCCCGTCACCAGCGCAGGAGGGGCCATCGCGCTGCTTCTCCCACCGACGATCAGTTGCCCGTCTGCGGGCCCTCGTCTTTTGAACCAATATTTCTCGGCGCAGTGTTCCGTTACCGGTGGCGTGCCGCCCTACAATTGGCAGGTCAGTTCCGGCACCTTGCCTCCGGGGTTGAGTCTCTCGAGCCAAGGAACTTCGGCGCTGCTCGCCGGGACACCCACCACGGCGGGCGTCTATCGCTACACAATTTCCGTCGTAGACAGTAGTTCGCCGTCCGCTGGCAAAGGGAACCTCGCCTTCGCTGTAACCATCCAATCCAGTGCCAGCGCCCCGAAGTTTAGTTTGCTTGGCTCCATGCCGCACTTGGCAGTCGATGAAAACTGGACCACCACGTTTACACTTGTAAACATCAGCGCCAGCGACGTGCAGAGCGAACTCAGTTTTCTCGGAGATGCCGGGAATCCCTTGCCGCTTCCTCTTCTCCTCCCGCAACAGACCGCCGATCAAAGCCTGCAAACTACGCCGTCCTTCGATTGGACGCTAGCGTCCAATGCCTCGCTGCTGGTCCAGACGGCCTCCCTGGCAAACTTGCCCTTGCAATCCGGTTCGGCCCAATTGACTGGCACGGCCAGTGTGGGAGGCTTCGCGATCTTCCACGTGTACCCCAGTGAACAAGAGGCCGTGGTGCCTTTAGAAACCAGAAACGCCAGCTCTTATCTGCTGGCCTTCGACAACACCAACGAGGTCTCGCTCAGTGTGGCGCTCGCCAACGTTGCCGTACAGCCCGCCAACGTTTCTGTTCTGATTCGCGACGATACCGGTGTCCAGATTGGCTCCGGATCCCTGGCTCTGCCGGCAAGCGGGCATACTTCATTCGTATTACCCGACCTGTTCCCGATCACGGTGGGGCAGCGCGGGACTGTCGAGTTCGACACGCCGCCAGGGGGACAGATCAGCGTGCTAGGAGTGCGCAACGCCCCTTCTGGATCCATCGCCACCATTCCGGCGTTAGTCGGCGCCGCGGCGGGCGGAGGCACCATGGCGCACATTGCGTCGGCAAACGGATGGAAGACCACCTTCGTGTTGGTAAACACAGGTACCAGCGCCGCACCGGCGCATCTGCAATTCTATGACGATTACGGCGATCCACTGGTCCTGCCGCTTTCCTTCCCGCAGTCCGGCGCCGGCGCGTCTGTGTTCGATTCTAAAATCGACACCACCCTGAATGCCGGCGCGACGCTACTAGTTGAGAGCGAGGGGCCACTGGAGAACCCGGTGCAGACCGGATCGGCGCAACTGACTACGACTGGCAATATTTCCGGGTTCGGAATTTTCCGCCTCGAACCCAGTGGCCAGGAAGCGCTAATCCCCTTGGAAAATCGCAACGCCGGCTCCTATATTTTGGCGTTCGACAATACCGCAGGAATCGCCACGGGCGTTGCGGTAAGTACCAGTTCTACACAGCCGGTGAGTGTGCCGGTAATCATTCGCGACGATAACGGCGCGCAAGTCGGAAGTTCGGCGATTCCCCTGGCAGCCAACGGCCATGGAGCCTTTGTACTCACCAGCCAGTTCCCGGTAACCCAGGGCATTCGCGGCACGCTGGAATTCGCTGCACCCACCGGCGCTCAAATCAGTGTTCTGGGAGTCCGCTCTCCTCCTACGCAGACGTTTACAACGCTGCCTACGCTGACGAGATAGCGAACAGCTAGTTTATAATCGAGTATCTTGAAGACTCCTTCCAAGAACCTCTGCCCTCTTACAACCACGCTGCGCAAAATGGCCATCCAATGATTCCGGAGAGAGTACTGGCACGCTTAACCCAGATTCCCGGCGCTCGGAGTTTGTGGAGCCGGTTTCCGTACGGCCAGGTGAGTACCCGGGTAAAATACGGAATTTTCGACAGGCCTCACTATGCCTTCGGCGTCTATTCCGCGGCCGACCTGGCAAAGCGGTTGGGCTTAAGCGCGATTTCCGTCGTCGAACTCGGCGTTGCGGGTGGCAATGGTCTGCTGGCTCTGGAAAGAATTGCCAAAACGGTTGGCGATGACTTGGGGATGCGCATTCACGTGACTGGCTTTGACAGCGGGCAGGGCATGCCAGCACCCGCCGACTACCGGGACGTGGCGCATGTCTGGGATCAGGGCTTCTATGCGATGGATCCCGCGAAGATCAAGGCTCGACTGTCACCGGACACCGAGTTGATCCTCGGCGATGTGCAGGAAACAGTTTCCTCGTGGATTCCCAAGGCTAGCGTCGGTTTTGTCGCGTTCGATCTGGATTACCACAGTTCCACCAAACAAGCCTTCCGCCTGTTCGAGAATGCGGATGCCAACACCCGCCTCCCCCGTACCTATTGTTATTTTGACGACGTGATCTGGCCAGAGCATGCTTGTTACAACGAGTACGTTGGGGAGATGTGCGCGATCCGCGAGTTCAACGAAGAACACCAATACCAAAAAATCTGTCAAATCCATTTATTGCGTCATACGCGAGTTCACCCGGCCCCGTGGAACGATCAGATGTACGTGCATCACGACTTCCGGCATCCTCTTTACTGCCGGAATGTGACCCCGGCCGGGGACCGGCACACTCAGCTACAGCTGTGATATTGCGGTCTACGGCCCGGTGACGCAGGGCCCACCGAGCGCGGCGTTCACGACCCGCTGTATGGTAGTTACCGCGCAGACACCAGGTCCGTTGATGTTAGCCGTGCAGGGAGTCGTTCCAAGACTCATGTTGACCGCTAACTGCACGTCCAGCACGCTGACCACGCCGTCAAAGTTCAGATCGCATGCCGACGCACCCGGGGTCTGAAAGGTGAACCATTCGGTATCCCCGTGACACATGATACGCCCATAGTAGGCCGTGGCGACGGACAGTCCGTTTAGCGGCCAGGTCACATGATTTCCGGCAACTAGAACATCGCTGCGCGTCGACAGATCTGCATGTTGGTTGATGGTCGGGTCTAGATCGGGGGTTACCGTGTAGGGCCCTAAGTCGGAAAACAGGTTTCTATTAGGCGAGACCTCCAGCACGCATATTTGCGCACCCTTCACATCGGCGTTGGGTGTGCTCACATCAAACTGCAGCGTCGCGTTCGTGACCGCTGGTGTGACCACGACGTTATTAATCATCGGTAGCTGCGTGAAGTCGGCCCCCAGACTCGTGCCGTCTGTTCCAGCGTGATAATACGGACTGGACGACGCTACGTTGAATATTCCGTTCGCAGCCAAGCCAGCGAAAGGATCGGACCAGGAGTTATAGATATTGCCGGAAACCACGTTTCCGCCGCTGGCAGTCGTGCCGCCGTTGGAGCCGCCGGGGATGGCGTTGTTCAGAATGTTGGAGTTCGTGAAATAAGCGTTGGCGGTGCCAATAGTACTGACGGTGCCATCACCTGCGAATGGGCCATTCCCACCCGCCGAGGATACGCCAAAGAGGTTATTCGTGATGGCGCTCGCATTAAACTTGAGCTGGATCGCATTTTGCGTCGACTCAGTGTAAACGAACGAACCGGCAAAGCCATTGGGATTGTAGAAAGTATTGTGGTCGAGGGTATACCCCGTGGGGGTGTAGAAGGACGGGTTGTAAGGGAACTCGCCCGCCCCGAATGCCACACCTCTCGGGTTGGTGATGTAGCTGGTGTTGGCGTAGGAGAGATTCTGCGAGATCGTGTGCGTCTTTCCAAAACCATCGTTGCCCGCGCCGTTTGACGGGCTGATTGCCAGGATCGAAAACTGCTCGTCCACGTTCTTCCAGACATTGTGACTAATGGTGATGTTCGTGAGTTGCGCCGAGGACGCGTAGGAAATGGCGCCCCAGGCAGGAGATCCCGTGCTGGAGAAAGCAACCGAGGAAACCAGCGCACTTCCGCTGAAACTCGCCACCGGATGACACTCCACTCCAGCCGTCAAGAATAAACAGATACCCACATCCTGAGTGTTGGCGCTTGTCGCCCCGCTGGCGCCGATGCGATAGCTCCCGCTCCAGGCGATGTGAGTCGCGTCGGTCATTGAAAATTTACCGATGCTAGGCGCGGTGTCCGTTGAATCCCATTCCGTCCGCAACGTGTCCGTGAAGCCTAGAAATTGCTGGCCGCACGAGTCTGCACTCCACGAGTTCTCACCGACGTTATACTGCCACGTCACGCCGATGCCCCACTTCAATTCACCCAGGTTCTTTTTGCACACAATCATGCCAAACTCGTTGACCGTTCCACCGCTCGTATAGGCCGAATTGCATCCAGGGAAGTTCAGCAGCTGAAAGCTCGTCGCCGTCAGCGGATTCACCCGCCAGCTTGAACCGTTGGCTGCTGTACACCCGCCCACCCCTGCGATCGTCAGCACGCTGATCCCGTAGAACGGGTCCGCCGCCGAAACCGTCACGACTCCCGTGCTGCTTATGTTCGTTATGTTGAAAGGACCGCTACGCTTGGTCCCGCCAGCAGCGGTTGCATAGTCCGCCGCATAGGGCTGCGCGGGGTCTGCGTTCCACTTCCAGGGCCGCCAGAAGTAGTTGTACTGCGCCGTCATCCCATTTTCCAGATAGGTCTTGTAAGAAGGAACCGCGCCACCCACGAAGATCGGGATACCGGATGTGGTTATAAAGTTGTTCGTGAGCGTGGCCGGTCCAGCGCTGGTTAAGATGCTAATGCCATGACTCTCTACCCCGTTAAAAAATGCGTCTCCAAAGAAGCTGTTCTCCACGGTTAGGTTGGTGGCATCGCCGCGTAGCACGTTCTGCGCATCGGTTCCTGTATATACCGATGATCGGTAGAAATAGCAGCGGTCGAAAGTGATATTGTTGGAGACTTGCGATGGCCCGGTGGGACTGTAAGAGCCGAATTGCACTAAGTTATAAACCAATCCCGCGTTGGAGCTGGTAAACGCCACTCCGATAAAGGTCCAGCCAGCGGGCGCACGTCCCATGCCATCCAGGGCGTCGCTGAGCGCCGGCATGGTGTTGGGCGTAGTGATCTGCGCCATATTCCCGAGCTCGGACGGCGTGATTCGTGCGCCGGCCACCGGCAGCCAGGCGGCGCGGTCGCTCGTCACCGTGATCGGATTCGCAGCGCAACCCCGGTACGTGAGGGTGAAGTTTCCCGTTTGCGTCTCGGTGCTCTTGATCTGAATCGTGTCGCCGCAGGCAGCCAATGAGTTAAGTGCGGTCTGTAAGGACGTCGTGGTGCAACCAGTGCCGCACACCGTCACGGTGGCACTCCAGCCGTAAGTTGCTGTCGCCAAAAGAATTGTTAAATGACGGAGCCTATTAAACATGCACCTATTCTATCGTCGGCACGGCCTATCTCCGATAGGGGTGGGCGGATTCTCAGATGGGGGGTGGCGCGTAGCAATCGCCTACGATCCCCCTAGATAGACCGTGATCGGACCCGTGTATGTGACTGTCGAGCCGTTCAGAAACTGTACCTTGTAATAGGTGGGGTTTCCGTTCGCCAAGGGCAATGCCACATTCGCAGTCCCGCTTGCGTTCAGCGTGAAGTCGGCACTCCCACCCAGCGCCGGAGTCGTCCCATATTGCAGGCGCACCCCGGTGGTTCCCGCCGTGGTCCCCACCTGCAGCGTGGCGGACAGCGGATACTGCACGGACGTGCTGAGCCCACTCCCGGTTTGGAACGTGAACCACTGGTTGTCGCCGTAGCACATCAAACGCCCGTAGAATCTGGTCCCGGCAGCCAGCGCCAGACTGTGGCCCACCCCGTCATCGCCTGTCACCGTGGCGTTTTGTCCAATCGGCCAGTACACATGGCGTCCAGTCACCACCGTGGCCAGCAAAGCCGCGTTCGTGCGTGCGGATGTATCCGGCTGCCGGAAGAATGCCGGATTAAGGTCGTTCACGACGGTGTAGGCGCCCAGGTCGGAGTGTAGATTCCGGCTCGTTGAAACCTCCAGGATGCAGGGTTGCGTCGCACCCGCATCGCCTATTGGAACGGTGAGATCGAATTCCAACAATGCCGCCGTTACCCCCGCAGTGACCTTCAGGCCGGTGATTTGCGGGAGCCGGTCAAAATCGAGCCCCATATCCCTCTGGTCGGCTCCGCCTCCGTTGTAAGTGCCCCCTGGAGTGAGTTTGAAGATGCCCTGGCTGGCCAAGCCACCGAAAGGGTCAGACCAGGAGCTATAGATATTACCGGAAACCACGTTTCCGCCGCTGGCAGTCGTGCCGCCGTTGGAGCCACCGGGGATGGCGTTGTTCAGAATGTTGGAGTTCGTGAAATAGGCGTTGGCCGTGGTGATGGTACTGACGGTGCCATCACCTGCGAACGGCCCATTCCCACCCGCCGAGGATATGCCGAATAAGTTGTTAGTGATGGCGCTCGAATCGAACTTTAGCTGGAGTGCGTTTTGCGTCGAATTCAGGTAAACAAACGAACCCTCAAACCCATTCGGGTTGTAGAGCGTATTATGGTCAATCGAGTAGCCAGTCGGGATGAAGATGGACGGGTTGTAGGGGAACTCGCCCGCCTGCGGCTTAATGCCAAGCGGGTTGGTGATGTAGCTGGTGTTCGCGTACCAGAGATTCTGCGAAATGGTGTGGGTTTTTCCGTAGCCGTCATTCCCGGTCCCGTTGTTGGGGCTGATCGCTAGAATCGAAAAACTCAGATCGGTGTTTTTGAAAACATTATGAGTGACGGCGATATTACTCAGTTGCGCCGACGAAGCGTAGGAGATCGCGCCCCAGGAAGGTGATCCAGTAGTGGAGAACGCTGCGGAAGTAACCAACGACGCTCCGCTGAAACTTGTCACTGGCTTACACTCGACGCCGGTGGTCAGGAACAGGCAGATGCCCAAATCTTGAGTGTTGGCGCTGGTCGCCCCGCTGCCGCCGATCCGATACGTCCCGCTCCAGGTGATGTGCGTTGTATCGACCATTGAGAAGGTGCCGATGCTGGGCGCGGTATCGGTTGAATCCCACTCGGTACGCAATGTGTCGGTGAACCCATTGTGCTGCTGTCCGCAGTCGTCGGCAGCCCAAGCGTTCTCGCCCGCGTTGTACTGCCACGTCACCCCGACTCCGAACTTTAACTCGCCTAGATTCTTCTTACAAACCGAAATCGCGTAGGCGGTCGTCGTTCCGCCGCTGGTATAGGCTGAGTTGCAACCGGGAAAGTTGAGCAGCTGAAATGTAGTCGAGGTAAGTGGGTTGATCCGCCAGCCCGAGGCGTTGGCCACGGTGCAGCCACCCACGCTCGCGATTGTTAGAGCGCTGATGCTCCAGATATTCGGAGCCGAGGGGATCGTGACCACGCCCGTATTGCTAACGTTGCCGATCGTGAAAGGACCGCCCTGCACAGTACCCGAGGACGCGGTCACATAGTCGGCTACATAGGGTTGCGCTGGGTCTGAATTCCACTTATAGGGCCGCCAGAAGTAGTTGTACTGGATCGTCCCGCCGTTACCGATGTAGGTTTTGTAGGTCGGGACAGCACCCCCGAAAAATACGGGAATGCTGGATGTAATGATGAAATTGTTCGTGATCGTGACCGGGCCCGGGCTCGTGAGGACGCTGACGCCATGGCTCTCCACGCCATTATAGAAGCCATCCCCAAGGAAGCTGTTTATCACGCTCGAATTTGTCGCATCTAGCCGAATTACGTTCTGAAGATCGGTGCCGCCACAGCACCAATTTCCCGTATAGGTGGACGAGCGATAGAGGTAGTCGCGGTCAAAGGTGATGTTGTCCGGCGTCTGTGCTGAACTTGTTGCCAGATAGGGATTCAGATCCACCAGCGAATAAGTCGGCCCAGCACTGGAACTCGTAAACGCGATCCCGATGAACTTCCAGCCAGCGGGCGGGCGATTCATTCCATCGAGAGCGGCAGCGAGCGCGGGCGAACTATTCGGTGTGGTGATATGCGCCATGTTGGCTAGATGGGAGGGCGTGATGCGTGCGCCGGCGCTAGGTAGCCACGCCGCACGGTCGCTGGTCACCGTGATGGGATTGGCTGCGCAGCCCCGAAACGTGATAGTGAAATTTCCCGTCTGCGTCTCTGCGCTGTTGATCTGAATCGTGTCGCCGCAGTTCGCCAGCGAATCAAACGCGCTTTGCAGCGATGTAGTCGTGCAGCCGGAGGAGCACACTGAGACCACCGCACCCCTGCACATCATCGTGAGCACTAACGTCAGAATCGTCGATTTCATGGTTCATCCCCTTACGGTGTAACTGTCCAGGTATTCGTCGCAGTGCAGAAATGCAGATTCTTGCCAGCCGTCGCCGCATCCGTGGCGAAGTACAATTCGCCGATTGTGCAAGTAGCTGGACGGTTGGCGATGGTCCCCGTTTTAGCCGGCGTGGTATGTGACGCGCCCGAGAAGTCGTTGTTTCCTGTCCAGATATTCGAGCCTGCTTCCAGCCCTACCACCGCTGGATTTACTGCGTACGTCGTCAGTCCTGTTGACGGATCCTCCAACACTACGATCCCGCTGCCTGAAATTGCCACGGTCCGCCGGAAGACCGCGCGGAAATCCGTGCATGACGTGAACTGATTCGCCGTGACCGCACACGTAGCCAGAGGAATCGAGTTGCCCGGAAAGGAAGTGATCAGCGCTTGTCCGGCAAGACCTGTCAGCGTGGCGCCCGTCACCGTGGTCCCGTCATAGCCGAACTGCGGCGTGCCTGATGGATTCAAGTAGAAATAGACCGTCGCGCTCCCGCCGCTGCCGGTAAGCATGCCCGCACTCATGCTGGAAGAGACCAGGAAGGTCTTTGCTCCGATGCCATATAGGCACACCGTGCACTGAATCGTCGCCGAAGCCCCTACGGCTGTGACTAGAAAGTCGGTGGCTTGCGATGCCGATGAGAGACCGCTCTGCGTCCAGGTATTCGCCGCCGTGCACAGATATAGGTTTCCCCCCGGAGTTGCATTGGTTTTGAAGAAAAGCTCGCCCGGCCCGCAAGTTGCCGGGAGTGCCGTTCCAGCCTTCACTGGCTTAGTGGTGGGCGCCGCCGAGAAATCAACGTTCTTGGTTTGCGTCCTCAGGTCCACATTTGTTTGCGCGGACAACGGACCCGCTGCCAGAACCAGCATCCCCGCCAGCAGTGCCGGCAAGCGGATTATTCGAGACTCGATCATAGATTCCTCCGGGTGAAACGCCACCCGGCCTAGTTTGTAACATGCTCGCGGCTACACCCTCGCCGGGCCAAAGCCCTAAGTATGCGGAGCGGAAAAGAATTACGGGATCGCCCTGGCCTTGACGACACAACTGCGTCATCGTCATCGCGGTTCTCAATCCGCGGCAGTTACAATTGGAGAACGGATGACACAGCACGCGCAGGAAATCACCAGTGGTCAGCGTTTCGCGTTTGGAGAAAACTGGACCCGATTTCTCACTACCCTAAACGAAGAACGGATTCTACGAGCCGAGAAATCGCTCGATCTAATGCTCGGCGCCGGCAGCCTGCGCGGACGTAGCTTTTTGGATATAGGCTGTGGCAGCGGGCTCTTCAGCCTAGCGGCGCGGCGATTAGGCGCACAGGTTTTCTCCTTCGACTACGATCCGAGCTCGGTCGCCTGCGCTACCGAACTGCGCCGCCGCTACTTTCCGGATGATCCTAACTGGCGAGTCGAGGCAGGTTCGGCGCTCGATCCAGAGTACGTGACGTCCCTGGGCAAGTTCGACGTGGTCTATTCCTGGGGCGTTCTGCATCACACCGGCGCGATGTGGGAGGCCTTGCACAACGCCTCTATCCCGGTGGCTCCAGGAGGCCGCCTGTTCGTAGCCATTTACAACGATCAGGGCACCGCCAGCCGCCGCTGGCTCGCCGTCAAACGCCGTTACAACCGGATGCCGGCGAGTCTCCGGTTTCTTCTGCTAGGGCCGATCCTAGTGCAGACTTGGTGGCGGCGGTCTCTCAAAGATCTTTTGCGTCTGCGCCCGTTCGCCAGTTGGGGGGAAGTGAAACGCGATCGTGGAATGTCTGCCTGGTACGATCTGGTCGACTGGGTCGGAGGCTATCCGTTTGAAGTCGCCAAACCGGAACAGATTTTTGAGTTTTACAAGGAACGCGGCTTCGCACTTGAAAAACTCACCACCTGCGGCGGATCGATGGGCTGCAATGAACTGGTGTTTCTAAACTCGGCCGCGCGCTGAGCGGCCCAGAAAACGGTAGACCGGCTTCCCGGAAGTCGCGGCGGCGGGCTTGAGCGGCATGCTCGTCCGCCCTGCCGGCGCGGCCAGCGGCGGTTGTGGCACACTCAACGCCGGCGAGTAGCGGCCCATTTCGAATTGGAGACTCTTTCGAAAAGCCACGCTCATCCCCATCAACATGGGCAGATACGAAAAATACGCGTTGCTGCTGAAAAATAGATTGACGCACAAGCCCACCAGCGACAACAGCATAGCGAGCCCCAGCGCAGAAGCCCTGCCGCTGGTATCGCTGCGGCTTCGGGCACGAATCCAGAATAGATTTTGGAAAGTAACCCATAGTCCCGCCAAATACAGAAGCAGTCCCGGGAAGCCCATTTCCGAAGATACCTGCGTGTAGGAGTTATGTGAAACATGCCACGAGGCCCTCTCCCCTTGAGACTTAGCAAGATCCGCCTCGCCTACCGCGAAAATACCTGGACCCAAACCGAAGATGGGGTGCTCCATCGTCAATGTCAGACTCTGCTGCAATAGATGCTGACGTGCTAGAGAGGACAGTTGGGCCGATTCCGCGATCTCGTCGTCGGCTCCTGCATCGCCGAATATGGTTACGTAACGCGAAAGGACCTCACGAGGCACTAGCGTAACAAAAGTGAAGGCCAGGACCACGGTCAATAACCCCAGCTTTACTTTGCCAGCGAAAGGTCTGGTCCAAAACAGCACCAAAAGGATCGCAACAATTGCGAGAAGGTTACTCCTGGACGCGGACCGAACCACGATGATCAGCGCAGCGGCGCACAATGCCAGGGGTACAGCCTTGCGCCAGCGCGGAGTGCCCTTCGAGAAGACCGGCACCAGTAAGAACGGAACTCCCAGCACCAGCAGCATCGAGAGTTCGTTCGAGTTGCCCAAGGTGCCGGACGTGAGCGTCAGCCGATCCTCGAGGGACACACCCAAAGCGTAACTGGCGCCCGCGATGATCACCGTCCCGATGGCGATGACGGTCGAGATCTTACGGAATTGCTGCAGGGTCACGATCGTCCCGCAGCCGATAAAGACAATGAGTGACGGCACCCATTCGCGCGCTAGCGTATCAACGGACCCGCCTCGCCAGGTACTCGTCAGCGTGCATATCATCATCCAGGCAGTGAACAACCCCAAGCAGAGTCCCGCTTGCGAATTGACCACTCGTTTGGCGCCGCCGCTAATAAGAGCCAGCACCAGGGTAACCACATGAAGCGTCACTCCCAGGTAGGCAATCCGGCCCCCCCCTGCCATGGTGACGATCTCCAGAAACCTGCTGACCACCAGGAATAGGTCCACCACAAAAAAACCAAAGGCCAGCTTCAACAGCAGATCCGTTTCGGGACTGGGAAAGACTTGAATACCCGGTATCCTGGCTGCGCCATTCACGGCTCCGCGCCACAGCGTAGACTGTCCCGGGGCAACTCCTGAGTGCGTCGACGATTCCACGTTTTCAGAATAACATCGGCTGAATGGCGGCTAAACCATAGGGCAATGTCCACTCACTCCAGGCCGCCTCAAATCCCCGCGATTAGCCGATAATAAATTTCATTTGTGTTCAGGACTCTAGGAAGAGCGGGGACCATCTCGGAAGACCGGCCGGCGTTGAGCAAACCGCTCGGCGCCAACTTCGCAAAGAGCCTGCCTTCTTTAGACGGCTTGCGCGCCATCGCGGTTTTCCTGGTGGTTTTTTGCCATGGCGGCATCCCTTGGGTTCCCGGAGGTCTAGGGTGCTCTCCAGGCGTTCTATATCCTTCGCCAGCCTGCGATCGCGCTGCCCGCCGCGATTCTCGCCGTAATTGCGGTTGCCAGTGCGTCCTACTGGATCGTAGAGCGGCCTTTTCTTCGCTTGAAGAAGCGGTTTGAGATCGCCAGACCGGCCTCAGCCAGCATCGGATAACTCGCCTGTAGCCAGCATCTCGGTGCTTCCGAAGAGGGTTCGCACCAGGATCTCCACATCCAGTTGAGGCGAATTGTGCTTCACGTAGTAGAGGTCGTATTCAATCTGCGTCAATTCGTTGGCGAACGCCAAACCAGTCGGCGGAGGCGCCCATCCGATCAAGCCCGGCTTTACCGAGAGACGCATCGCATAGAACGGCATGATTTCGGTCAGACGCTGGGCGAAGGCCCGTCGGACCGGTCGCGGGCCGAATAACGCCATCTCACCGCGCACTACATTGAAAAGCCGCGGCAGATTGACCAGATGCCATCGCGAGATCATGGACCCGATCCGCGTCGACCCACCTTGCCTACCCATCTGTCGAGTGCGGAACTGCAGCAATAAGAACGGAATATTCCGGAATCCGGAACACTCAACAGTCTCAAACACCGGGCCTGAATCGGAAAACAAAACGATCGCCAAAGTCACGGTCAGGAGTACCGGAGAAAGCAAGACCAGCATAAACAGCCCGATCAGGTTGGTGTAAATCGCCTGAATGGCCAGGGTGCGGCTTTCCGGAGATAACGCCGGGGAGAGTAGCAGATCAACGGGTTGCGATCCACTGCAATAAATCCGCTGCAGCTGCGACTCGTACAGGCCCGGGGTAGTCCTGACAGTCACCCCGCGCAAGCGCTGCGCGAGCAGCAGCGAAGGAGAAATCCGCGGGAGATAGCTATCGCTTACCAGGATGTACAGGGGATGCTTGCGTTCAATCACCTCCCCGAGCTGGCTCTCCTCGCCCAGATGCGGGATCCCCGGTGGACAGGCGGCGGCATCCCCAACCATCCCCAGCACTCGCTGGCCGAGAGAACCGGCGAGCTGCCGTGTAAGCGGGTCGCACCCCACCATCAGCGTTCCTTTCGGCACACCCTTGCCCCCACTGCGAAGCAAACGCCTGGCCACCGTAAGAAATATCGCGGCCATGAGGACGCCAGCCACAATAAGGAACAGACTGCGCGTCAAAAGCGCAAAGTAATTCAGCAGCGCCTGCGCAATCAGATCCAAGCCGGTGCCCACCAGCACCAGATCGATGAAGCGCACATCGGCGCTCGCTTCGAGTAGCTCAAACCCCACCCAGACCGCACACACGTCAGTCACAAAGCCGAGTAACAGTTCGTCGGACGTGAGGTAGGCGTAATTGTCGGGGTAAAAGGTGCTGTACGCCAGGATGGCCGCGCCAAACCCCGCGGCGATCAGTCCCACATCGAGCAGTTTGAGAAGGGAACGCAAAGGCTCAACTCGCATCTTTCCCGCGCAGCGCTTTGCGGAATTCCCCGCGAATCAATAACTGGGTCGCCTCCGCAAATTCAGGGTATCGTAATTGCCGGACTCCGGCACCCGCCGCAATGCAAAAACCCACGATCACGAGCGCCTGCCACGGGCGAAGCGGCCTGTATGCCAGAGCGACTCCGAAAACACAGCCGCCGATGGCCCACAGATAGAGGGTGACGACCGCTCTCTTTCGGGCCAACCCACGAGCCAGTAGACGGTAATGAATATGGCCCTGATCCGCGCCAAACAATGGGCGTCGCTGCAACCAGCGCCGGGCCACCGACAAGATGACTTCCATCAGCGGGATGGCCGCCAGCAGCACTGGCGCCGCTAATGCCGCTCCGCTGACGTTAGGTTCCATGGTCCAAAGGACGCCGCAACAACCAACCAGGAACCCGATCAGCAGTGCCCCGGAATCGCCTAGGAATATGGTCGCCCGGGAAAAGTTGTAACACAGGAAACCAACGGCCGCCCCCACCAGCGGTAGCGTAGCTTTTTGCAGGACCACACTGTTCTCGATCCGCCCCAGCAGGAACAACGCCACGATGGCGATCAAGCCCATGCCCGTACACAGGCCATCCAGGCCATCGATCAAGTTGAATGAATTCGCCGCCAGCAGCAGCCAGAATACCGTGACTGCAAAACTAAGAGGAAGCGGCCCCGGAATGCGAATTCCCATCCAAAAAGCAATGCAGGCAGCGGCCGCTTGACCCAGCAATTTGTACCACGGTGGAAGATTCACGAAGTCATCCAGAATACCCACAGTGAAAATCACCGCGGCACCCGGCAGAAGTTTCCAATTCAGCGCGTTGTCGATGTTTAAACCCAGCTGGCCGGCAGCATAAGCAGCGGCTATCGCGATCCCACCCAGGCGCGGTATCGGGTAGGCGTGAATCTTTCTAAACCCCGGCCGGTCGACAAAGTGGTAGGCGCGGAAAATGTCGCGGAGAATCGGGGTTAGAACCAGAGCGATAAGAAAGGTTCCGCCGCAAGTCCAAAGTATGGTCCGAAGAGCAAGGCCTGTTCCGATCTGGTCCATGAACCCGGCTATCCTCCGGGAATACTGCATCAGATCATCCGGCAAACGCATCACGCCGGTTGCCGCCCCTGCCATACTTTCCCGATTTCCGTCAACGCTATGCGATCCAGAGCATGCTCGATGGAGATGAGGAGCGAAGACCCTTGTTCACCCAATACCTGTCCCAGATAGACTGTTTTCTCCGATTGTATTTCGATCAGCGATCCGGCCGCGAGATCCGCCGCGTCAGCCAGGTTGGAAATCACAAAGTGCCTGCGGTCGCGGCGTTCGAGCGAAGCAGATCGAGGTTCACCGTCCGGCAGCCGCCGAACCGTAATCTCCTCACTAAGTCCGGCCATCGGTCCAATTATACCCGGGTTCGCGGATCATGCCGGAAAATCGCCGTGTAAAATGGCGTCGCGGAACCAGCTCAGCAGCACGAAGAAGTCCAGCAAAGGCGACAGATTTTCGACGTAGTACAAGTCATACTCCGAGCGCCGGATGGCATCGCCAGTCGAGCCCTCGGCGCGCTGGTTGATTTGCGCCCACCCGGTGATTCCGGGGCGTATGGAGGCACGCTGGCCGTAGATCGGGATGGCCTTGTCCAAAATGGATGCGAACTCCGGCGGATCGGCATCCGGGCCGACAAACGACATCTGGCCCCGGAACACACTCCAGATTTGCGGCAGCCCGTCCAATCCGAAGCGGGTAAGGAATTTTCCGACGCCCGTGAGGCGCGGTGGATGACTTCCATACTCGGTCGAACGGAACCGGTAAGTGTGAAAAACCGAGCTGTGAATCCCAATACGGTGTTCGCGTATCAGCACGGGCCCCCTTGAGCTTAGCCGCACCATGAGTGCAAATAATGCGAATAGTGCAATCGTGATGGGAAGGCTTAGCAGCACAATTGCAGTGGAGTACATCGACTGCAATCGGACCTTCAGCGGATCGGGCTGCAGGCTCCTGCTGAAAATCATTTGTTGGGGCTTGATTTCAGCCAGGCAAATTCGCCCGCAGATCTTTTCATAGAAACCGGCGGCGGCTTCGGTCTGCACACCGCCGAAGCGGAGTTCGAGAAGATCGTCGACAACATCCGGAGCGATTAGCGTGCGATCTCCAACCACAATGCAGTCCGGATGTTGTTCCTCAAGGACCCCGTGCAGCTTTGCCATCGAGCCCAAATAGGAGACGTTGCCCGGTTGAGTCTGCTCCGTTTCAGCCCGATTCAAGTAACCAATGGGAGTGAATCCCAGCTCGGGATGCAGGTTGAGATGATCGATCAGATCGGCCACCACCGGAGACCAACCGATAAAGAGCACGCGCCGGAGCCCGATCTTATGCCGGATGGCTGCGCTGAATATCGTCCGCCACCCCAGCAGCAATAGGAATGCGAGCACACTACCACGGATCACAATACGCTGCGGCAGCGCCCAGTCCAACTTCAGATATGTGAAGACAGCCTGCGCGAGTAGAGCTGAACCAATGACAAAAGCCAAGGACTGCATCAAGCGAATGCGGCCGGCATCCCGCAGATCGCTATACATCCTGGTGAGGTACATCGCTGCCAAAATGAGCGCCGCCATGATCGCGACAGGCTGCCAGTCTTGTTGCTTCCGATCGAAGTAAGCCGGGAGCCCATAAGCGGCAATCAGCAGCAAAGCTTCAGAAAGGAATAGGGTGAGGATGCTGGCTGGTAGTACAACTCGGAAGAGGCGGATCATTTCACGGCTCTGAGCGTGGCTTGATGGCGTTGTGCGTCCCCATGCGGCGGAGCCACACCACCAACATCCGATTGTAGCGGTCGCGTTTGTGTTTGCGTGTTTGCAAAATCTGCCAGGAGCGGAAACCGGTTCCGCGATCCGCTGAGTATCCGCTCATGCTGCGGTTCCGCCAGGCCTTAGTCGCTCATGAAAGCGAGGCCACCCGGCACACCGCCCGCCATGCCGCCCACCAGATCCAGCACGGGAACACCACTCTTCGCGATAATTGCCGAGATCTTCGCGCCGGGACTCTGCGTCACCACCAAGTGTTCGGCCCAGCCGACCAGGCCTTCGAGCGTCGGCTCCATCAGGCGTCCGATGTGTGGAATCGCGTTCATCAGGAAGTTGCGATTGCTTCCGTAAATGCTATCCATGCGGATGTGCGGATCCCACACACGCAGGTCGCGGCCCTTGCCGATCAAATTTTCGAGCAGCGTGACTACGGGGCTCTCGCGCAGATCGTCGGTGTTTTCCTTGAACGCCAAACCCACCACGCCGATGCGCCCGTTGGGAAGATTCAGCACCGCCGTGGTCGCGCGTCGCAAATGTTCGTCGTTGCTGGGCAGGACCGCGCTCAGCATCGGCAGCTTCACATCCAGGCGCCCGGCTCGATAATTTAACGCACGCAGATCCTTAGGCAGGCAGGAGCCGCCAAACGCGAACCCGGGCTTGAGATACGCCTTGGAGATGTTGAGCCGATGGTCCTGGCATAGCGTGTCCATGACCTCCCGGGCATCGATCCCCAGGATCTCGCCCAGCGCGCCGACCTCATTCGCGAAAGAAATCTTTACCGCGTGAAACGCATTACAGGCGTACTTGATCATTTCAGCCGTGCGCAGCGTTACCAGGCAGGGATCGACCTTGATCGAAGCGTATAACGATGCCACCTTTTCCACCGCCGCGCGGTCGCTGCCGCCCACCACCACCAGCGCGGGTTCGACGAAATCCTGCACCGCCGCGCCCTCGCGTAGAAACTCCGGATTAGAAACCACACTCACCAGCCCGGATCCGGTCAGGCGCGGAATCACTACCTCTTCACACGTTCCCGGAAAGACCGTGCTGCGCACTGCCACGACCAGCGGCTTCGAAAGCTTCGGCAGCACCGCAGCCACTTCGTCGGTGACCTGGCGCAGTTGATCTAAACCCAGGTTGCCATTGGCGGCCGAGGGAGTGCCGACGCACAGCAATACAACGTCCGCCTCGGCCAGCGCCTCCTCCGCCTCGCAAGTGGCTCTGAGCAGACCCGCCCCCACCGTTTCCTCAATAATTTGTTCCAGCCCCGGTTCGTAGAAGGGAGCTCGCCTTTCCATCACCGCGCGCACTTTGGAGGGATCTTTATCGATTCCCGTGACGCGGTGGCCCAGACGGGCCAAACATGCCGCCGTGACGCACCCCACGTAACCCAAGCCAAACACAGCAACGTTCGAGGTGCGGAAAGACAATGACATAGTGTTAGTATCCCATGCGAATGTGGAATCGGTGTATTTGAGATAATCGGATGAAATGCCGCTGAGCAATATACTTTTCCCGTCTGGCGCCACGACAAACTCGTGCTGTTCCGAATGACGAGGCTGGCCGATTATTAAGCTATGTGTGGCATTGCGGGCTATGTTCTCGCGCGCGGCCGGGCGGAGCAGTCGACTGTCGAGCGGATGTGCGATCAGATCCGTTATCGCGGCCCCAACGACAGCGGCTATTACGTCGACGGCCGCTGTGCGCTGGGCATGCGCCGGCTAAGTATCATCGACCTCGCCGGCGGACATCAGCCCATCCCCAACGAAGACCGCTCCCTGTGGGTGGTTTATAACGGCGAAGTCTATAACTATCAGGATCTGCACCGCGATCTAACGGACCGCGGGCACCGCTTCACCACCATGTGCGATACCGAAACGCTGTTGCATCTGCACGAGGAGGAGGGCGTCGGCGGCCTCCACCGCCTGCGTGGCATGTTCGCCTATGCGTTGTGGGATTCGCGGCGCGAAGAGCTGCTGTTGGTGCGCGACCGCTTCGGCAAGAAACCCCTGTACTATGCGCACCTTCCCGAAGGCCTGTTCTTCGCCAGCGAGATCAAGAGCCTGCGCGCCGCAGGCATTCCGCTACCTACTGACCCCGAGGCATTGAAGCTGTACTTCCTGCTCGGGTATGTCCCCGATCCCTATTCGGCCTACCAGACCGTGCGTAAGCTCGAGCCTGGGTCCTGGTTGCTGTACCGCGCTGATGGCACGGTGACTCGTGGACGCTACTGGAATCTTCCCGTGCCCGAGGCCCATGAGCAGCCCGGCTTTTCGGCGGACGATGCCTGTCAACGCCTGCGCCAGACTTTCGACGAAGCGGTGCGCCTGCGCTTGATTGCGGACGTACCGTTGGGTGCGTTCCTGAGCGGTGGCATCGATTCCAGCCTGGTGGTGGCCTCCATGGCCCGGCAGTCGCCCGATCCCGTGAAGACCTTCTCGATCGGCTTCGAAGAGAGCGCCTACAACGAGCTCCAATACGCCTCATTGGTCGCCCACCGCTATGCCACTGAGCATCACGAGCTGATGGTTCGCCCGGACTCCGTCAGTCTGGTGGAAAAACTGGTCCACCATTTTGACGAGCCCTTCGCCGATTCCTCCGCCATACCCACCTACCTCGTCTCGGAGTTCGCGGCGCAGCACGTGACCGTTGCCTTATCCGGCGACGGCGGCGACGAGTTGTTCGCCGGGTACACGCGCTTTCAGACTATGGAAAAACTGCTGTTCATGGACCGCGTCCCGGCGTTCTTGCGCGCCGGACTCGCGGCTCTGGCGCAGTGGCTCCCCTTTTCCGCCTACGGCAAGAACTATCTGCATATGCTCAGCCGGTCGAGCCCCATGGCTCGCTACTTCGAGAGCAATTTCTCGAATTACTACATGCGCCAGCAACTGCTCGCAACCGGAATGGATGCTCCCGGCCGATTACGGGTTCCTGATGCAAATGTTGCCGGATGCTTTTTTGCCCCGGACTGCCGACCCGGTGTCGCAGGCACTGTACTTCGAGACTGCCGTGAACCTGCCCGGCGACATGCTCGTCAAGGTGGACCGCATGTCCATGGCCGCCTCGCTCGAAGTGCGTTGCCCGCTTCTCGATCAAGCCGTGGGCGAAGTCGCTGCGTCGATCCCCACCTCCTGGAAAATCCGCGAGGGCCGCGGCAAGTACATTCTGGTCAAGGCGCTGGGAGATACCTTGCCGCCCGAGTTGCTCACGCGCCCGAAGATGGGGTTCGGCGTGCCGCTCGAATTTTGGTTCCGGGGAGCGCTGCGCGACATGCTACAGGATCACCTCACCAGTTCCCGATTTCTGGAGCGGGGGATCGTTTCCCCCGTCTTTGTGCGTCATCTGCTCGATGAGCACCATAGTGGTCGCAGAGATCACTCCCAGTGGCTGTGGTCGCTGCTCATGCTGGAGATGTGGTTCCGTCAGGAAGAACAATGAAGCTGGCCAATACAATTGCTTCGCAACGCCCCCGAGCGGTAAGCTCAGAATCGCGGGCAGCATGATGCGTCTTGACATCTTAATTCCCACCTATAATCGTTCGACGCTGCTGGGCGAATGCCTGGATTCGGTGCTGCGTTCGACGTCGCTAGCAGATTGGCGCGTCACGGTCATAGATAACAATTCCAAGGATGACACCCGACAGGTAGTCGAGTCTTTTGCCGCGCGCAGCGAACGTGTGCGTTACCTCTTTGAAAAGACGCAGGGAAAATCGGCCGCACTGAACTCCGGAATCAAGGCAAGCGATTCCGACGTCATCGGGATGATTGACGATGACGAGCAACTGCACCCGGATTGGGTCGGTATTGTTGCGAAATGGATGGAAGATCCACAGATCGATTACATCGGCGGTCCCTACTTAGGTTTGTGGCGGACCGAGAAACCCGAGTGGATACCTGCTGGTTATGAAGGGGTCCTCAGCGCCGATGATCCGGCTCACATCCCCCACACACCTCTGCGATTCCCCGATGCCCGGGTATTCCTCCGCGGAGGAAATGCTGTGATGCGCCGTTCCGTGTTCGATCGCTTGGGAGGATACCGCACCGATATCGGTCGCACTGGGGATGGTTTGGGCTCCTGTGAAGACCACGAGGTTTACGGGCGGCTGCTCGCGGCGGGTCTTACCGGCTATTACGTTCCTGATTTGATCATCTATCACGTGGTGCCTCCCGAACGCGTTACCCGCGAATATTACCGCAAGTGGGCCAAGGGACAAGCAGAATCGCTGGGCGTGATGGATCGCGCCAACCCGCAGAAGGTTCCCTATGTCGGGAGGGTCCCCCGCTATGTGATCGGCAATGCCGTTAAGGCGTTGCCGGCTCTCTCGAGCAGCGACCGTGGCCGCCGATTTGCCGCGGAGCTGCGTTGGTGGACGCTGGCTGGCTTCGTGAACGGCGCGTATCGCACAGCTCCGCCGGCGAATGGAAACCGTTAACTTGGCATCCGAAGAAATCACGGCCGAGCCGCAGCGAATCCCCAGCAATACTGAGGGCGCGGCCATGATCCTGTTCGGACGCTCCATCGCTTTCGCGATTGCGGTTGCGCTGCCCATCCTGCTGGCCCACAAGCTGACGGCGGGCGCGCTGGGTCTCTACAAACAAGTTTTTCTGGTGGTGAACACCGCGCTCAACGTAGTTCCCATGGGTTTTGGGATGAACGTGTATTACTTTCTGCCGCGCGAACGGGAGCGGCGTGGTGCTGTGGTATTGAATACGATTCTGCTTCTCTCCGCGGCCGGGCTGCTGGCCGGTTTGTTGGTAACCCTATGGCCCGGGGTGCTGTTCCTGGTCTCGAAGGAACCCGAGATCCAACACTATTCGTCGTTAATCGGAGCGACCATTCTCTTATGGATTCCTTGCGCCCTGGTGGAGATGCTCCCCATCGCGAATCAGGAATTAAAGCTGGCCATGACCGTTTCAATCGGGGCTCAAATCCTGCGCACCGGACTGTTCTTGGCCGCAGCTATTTTTTGGGGCACCGTCGCTTCCTTAATTTGGGCGGCGATTTTTTACGGAGTGCTGGCGGTCGGAATATTCCTCTACTACCTGACAGTGCGTTTCCCTGGTTTCTGGCGAAGCATCGATTTTAAATTGTTCGGTGAACAACTGTCGTACGCGGCGCCCCTGGGGCTCATGGGAATCGTGTGGTATTTCCAGTACGATCTGCACAACTATTTCGTATCCAACCAGTTCGGAGCCGCCGCCTTCGCGGTTTACTCCATCGGCTGTTTTCAGTTACCGGTGTTGCAACTGCTGAGCGAGGCCACCAGCAGCGTCCTCATCTCCCAAATGGCGGTGCTGCAACGGGAAAATCAAACCGATCAGATGCTGTTTTTGTCGCTGCGCTCCACGCGTAAGCTGGCGGCTGTGGTGTTTCCGGTGTATGCGTTTCTCATGGTGACGGGGCTGCAATTCATAGAATTTCTGTTTTCCGCCCGCTACGCAGGTAGTTGGCCGATCTTCCGCATTAACTTGACGCTGTTGCCGTTGGGTGTATTAATGTTAGATCCCGTAGCGCGGGCCTACGCGGAGTACCGCTATCTACTTTTGAAATTGAGAGTGGTCTTCTTCGTACTTCTGCTAGTCGCGCTATGGTGGTCGATCCCACACTTCGGAATGATCGGCGCCATCAGTTCGGTGGTCATCCTGGGAGTGGCTGACCGGGCCATCCAGACCTGGATCTTCGGCCGTGCCCTGCATTTCGGACGGCGGCATTTGCCGCAACTGGCGGATACGGCGAAGCTGGCCCTGAGCGCGGCAGCCGCCGCCCTGCTGGCCCTCGGCGTGCGTATGCTGATGGCGGGATCGCGACCCATCCTGATATTGCTGGTCTGCGGCGCGGTTTTCACTCCCGCCTACGTGCTGGCAGTGAAGCTGTTTGGCGTGGTGGAACCGGATGAAATGCAGTTCCTCCTGCGCGCCCTTCTCAGCCCCCTTCAGGGAATCGGCCGGCGCCTCGGCATTCAAGGCGGCCCGGAGTAATCGCCCGAACGCGGTACCATCAAGGCAGGCTGGGAAATCTAATTGGGTGTTCTTATCAGTAAGGTGCGGACTTGGGCGCGTGTTCTCCGCGCGGACGGACGGGGTGCGGCGTCGTTACTATTCATCACCCGGATACAACGCCTTTCCCGGACAGTACCGGGTGGATTGATTCGCCTCGGACCTTGTCTGTTTCGTTCTGATGTGCAATCCCGTGAACTGCTACTGGAAGGCATTTACGAGGAAAAGGAACGATTCGCGACCAAACGGTATGTTCGCCCGGATATTCCCGTAGTCGAGTTCGGCGCGTCCCTCGGAGTGGTTTCGTGCCTCTTGAATCGGCGGCTCCGAAATCCCGAGCGCCATGTGGTGGTGGAGGCCAATCCGCAAAATCTGCCCATGTTGATGGGAAACCGCGAGCGCAATCATTGCAAGTTCGAAGTACTGCATGGGGCCGCCGGCGCCGCCGGGAAAACGGCTCGCATTTATTTCGGCAATGGCGCTCTGACGGCGAGTTCCATCGCCACCACAGAGGACTCCGTCGAGGTCGCCGGTGTTACGCTGGAGGACGTGATGCGGGAGCGGAGCTTCGAATCCTGCGCGCTGGTTTGCGATATCGAGGGCGCTGAGATTCATCTGGTCCGGTCCGAGATCGCGACCTTTCGCTCACGCGTGGAAGTCTTCATCGTCGAGCTTCACCCGTACATCAACGGATCTGAGGAAGTGGAAGACATCCAAAGGTTCCTCAAAGCCAACGGTTTTGAGGAAGTGTGGCAAAAAGGCGATGTCTACGTGTTCCGTAACACAGCCTACGCCCAGCAAGCCGCGGCGCGAGCTTAGCCGCCCTAGCGGGGTATTGAGGGCAACTGCTATTCTGCTGGTGATGCAGCTTGGGGAGGCGGACGCAAAAGTTCCTTTGGTAAGCGTCGTCGTTCCTGCCTACCGGGTTGCGCAATTTATTGCGGCCGCTTTGGATTCCATTTTGGCGCAGACCTTCCAGGATTTTGAAATTATAGTAGTGAACGACGGTTCTCCCGATACTGAGGATTTGGAGAAAGTTCTCGAGCCCTACCGCAGCCGGATCACGTACCTGCGCCAGGAAAATCAAGGTTTAGCCGGAGCCCGCAACACGGGAATCCGCGTCGCGCGCGGCGCCTTCATCGCCCCGCTGGATGCCGACGATATTTGGTATCCGGAACACTTGGCCGCACAACTCGCTCTCTTCGAAGCCGACCCGGCTCTCGACATGGTTTACGCCCACGCCCGCATTTTCGGCGACGTGCCGGAGGCCGGCAAAACGTCGATGCAGTTGCGTCCGTCGCGCGGCCAAGTTACCTTCGAACGGCTGGTGACGCAGGAGTGCAGCGTAAATGTTGTTGCCTGCTTAATCCGCCGCGAAATCTTATTCCGCGCGGGACTTTTTGATCCCACGCTGCGCCGCACCGAGGACATCGACATGTGGCTGCGCATCGCCTTGCATGGCGGCCGGATCGCTTATCAACAACGCGTGCTGGCCGACTACCGGCGCCATCCGGGCGGCCTGTCCGCGAATACCGTCGCCATGATCGAAAGTTTCATTGGCGTGCTTTCGAAAATCGCACTCCGTCCGGATCTCAGCCCAGCGGACCGGGAGATCGTCGCGCGCCAGATTGTAGTGGAGCGGAGCCGCATGGAACTGGAGCAGGCAAAACGCGCTTTCCTCGCAGGCGATCGCGAGGCCGCCATCAGCCATCTCTCGCGCGCCAACGTACAGCAAAGATCGATTAAGCTCGCCTTGATTCTGCGGATGCTGCATGTGGCTCCGGGTTTTATGAAGACGTTGTACCAGTGGCGTCACCGGCAGGCGTAGTTCGCAGCCCACATGAAGTCCTCTCTGCGCCCGACCTCTCCTGTCGATCTGGGCAGCCTATGCCAGTTCCTCCAGTTGGCCTTCGACGCCACCCCTGACGCACCCTTCCTCGATCCTGCCGTGATGGCATGGAAATATTGGGATCGCCGCGACGATTGGGCGGGGCCGCGCTCTTACGTACTGGAGCGCGATGGCGTCATCGTCGCTCACGCCGGCCTCTACCCTGTTACCTTCGCCGCCGGGGAAGTCCGCGGCATTCACATGATCGACTGGGCTTCCGCCAAGGATGCTCCCGGCGCCGGGCTCGCGTTGGTGCAAAAACTGGGTGCCATGTTCGATTTCATCTATTCGATCGGCGGATCGGAGATGACATGCAAAGCGTTGCCAGCTTTCGGATTTATTGAAACCGCGAGACAGTGGAGAGGCGCTCGCCCGCTGCGGCCCCTGCAGCAAATTCTGGAGCACCAGAACCGCAATTGGAAGCTGGCGCCACGGCTGATCAGAAATTCGCTGTGGGCGTTTGGCGCGGCGGACGACGGATTAGGTGAGAGTTGGAAAGCGAAGGAAATCGGCCCAGCGGAAGTCTCCGCAGAGTTCTTTTCCCAGAGCATGGCAGGGGCTTCATTTAGTCCGCGGCCCCCTGCCTTTTTTGAGTATCTGCAGCGCTGCCCCGTAATGCCGATACAACTTTTCGCGATCCACAATAAACTGGGGCCGAAGGGTCATTTCGCTGTGGGCACTTTGCGGGGACAGGCTCGGGTAGCCGGAATATGGCTGCTGAACCCCGATCGCGAGGCATGGCAAGCCGCCATCTTCCTCGCTCAAAAGGCCGCACGCCTCGCGGGAGCCTGCGAGATTGTGGCCGCAGGCACCGCAGGTCCCAGCGAGAAGTGGGCGATAGAGTCCGGCTTGCACATCGTCGAACACACTCCCGTGTTTCTTCTCAACAAAAAAGGGAAGCTGCTGGCGCCGCCGGATTTCCAGTACCAGCTTTCCGACTACGATGGTTTGTTCATGGATCTGGGAAGCGCTTCTTATTGGACTTGAAGCACCTCCGCCAGAGCTTCAAATGAGGTGGCACCTTCGAATTCCTCGAAATCGATTTCCCGCCCGAATTCCTCGCCGATCAAGGTGAGTAGAGTGAGTTGGGCAATCGAATCCCATTCACTCACATTCTCCGTGCTGGCGGTTGAGTACTGGCTGGGATCCAACTTCGGGAAGGCCAGCGCGAAACAGTGGCTTAGCTTGTCTTTTACATTGACCATTTATCGTTTACCTGGTGAGACAGGGTGGGGCAAAGACGCTCAAAATCTTCCGGCCGCAGTTCCAGTTCGCCCTCGGCGCCAGCGCCACCATTGAAAAAGTGAGTGAAAAATGTTTGCAAAGGCCCGTTTCGATCCGTCGGCTTGAAGCGGAAGCGGATTTCCGAAGCGCCGGACTTTGCAAACAATTGGCGGATGGACTGGAACTCAATCTGCCGCGAAAATGCGCGGCAACTCATCACCCACGTATCCACGTAGCACCGATCTTTCTCTCGGTAACCCCCGATGACCGCTATCCTTCCTAACGGTCCGAAACGGTCTTCGTAGGACACCGTTGCCAGGAAAGCTCCCGGCCGCAGAGATAACGCTTTCCACTCGGCTTCCGTGTAGCGTACGCCATTGAGATTGAACTGGTTGGTTTTATTCACCAACTCAAAAGCCCGTTGATCGGCGCCGGCCGTCTCCAATGTCACCTTCGCTTCGCTCCGGGCCAGGAAATCGGCGGAGGGTTCCACGGTATTTTCCCGCAAGGCGGAAGCGGACACCCGGATGCTCTTGAGCCGCAGGCGATCCTCTTCGAGAACCTCGTTTTTGCCGAACCGGGCCCGCAGTTGCCACAGAAGATCGACAATTGCCGCCGGATCGTCGGGCTGAAACCGCAGACATTCCATCCCGGGATATTTCTCAGACACCTCGGCCAACTCCATCTGGCTATCGTCGACGAAGACCACGCTATCGGCGCCTACATTCCACGCCTCGAGAATTCGTCCCACCGCCTCCGACTTCGCCCCCCAACTGGCTTCTACCGGAAAAATCTGCGACGGCTGCAGCAGTAGATCGGGTCGCAACAGCGCGGCCTCCACCAGTTTTGGATCGTTCTTCGAGGCAATAGCCACCAGTACCCCCGAATCGGCCAGCGAAGCCAGCACCTGCTGATAAAGCGCGTGCCCCTGCGACTTGTCTTCAAGTGACCAAGAAACGCCGTCCACCCCCACTTCTCCGAGGATGCCCTTCCACAGAGTTTGATCCAGGTCGGTTATGATTCCCTTTTTCGGCGGCGCAGGAAACAGGCACTCCACGCTCACTTCCGCTAGAACGTCGGCATGGGTTAGCGTATACGGAAATCCGGCATGCAAATCCATCTTGACGTCGTGCCGGGCGTTGCTGGGAGAAATGCTTGCCAGCTTCGAGCTGCTGACTAGCCTGATTCCGTCGTGCCCCCCCATTCGCTGAAGAAATTCCGCAAGGATGACGTTCAACCGCAGTTCGCAATCGTTGGCCTGCGACGGCGGCAGGTGCGTCATGGGAGGTAGTCCAAGACTCGGACTCGCCACGGCCACGGGCATCTTTTGGGCCAGTTCGATCACATGCGCTTCGAGGCGCCGGCACTTCTCTTCGACCTGTGTAACGATGTCGTCCAGTGTCTCCATTCGCCAGCCAGCAGAGGCGCGGAATCCCAGTCTTTGGTCCAGGTCGCTCCACTCAATGACGGCAATCGCGCCGTCGCCGTCGCCCTCGAGTGCTCTCTGAATGTTGCCCTCGAGATCGCCGTAAAGGCCCCCCGCCAGCCTGCTGTTCACGCCCGGGAAACGCAGTGCCAGATGCGCTTTGATAAAAGTCTCGAGATGCAGCGGCATGAAGCCGCAGAGCAGATGGACTCTCATCTTCCGCTCTCCGCCCGCCCGCCCGAGAATTTGTAGCGCTTCGCCAAGACGCATTTCTAAATTTTAAAGCAGCCGGACACCGCTACATATGAAGACCGGCCAGCAACTCCTCCCCATAGTGAAGATCCAGGTCGCCGCGGAAGGGGACCCGCCGAATCTGGAAGCGATCGGCTTCGAGAGTGTTCAATCCATACGTACAGCTCACGGCTGAAGCGAATCCAGCTTCTCTTACACAACGGATCGCAGTGTCTCCCACATCCTCGGGGCGCCCGTTGGGATAGCAGAAATGGCGGACGTCGAATCCCAGTCTCTCCTCCATGTGCTCCCGGGCGCCGCGAATCTCGGCTTCCAGTTCCGCCCGATTCGACACCCGCGAGAGAATGGGATGGGTTTCGGTATGGCACCCGACCTCCGTGCCCTCCGCCGCCACTGCGCGCAATTCGTCCCAGTTCATGGCCTCGCAGCCGCTGGGCGGATGGGGAGGGATTTCCACTCCACTTAGGCTGCCGAATTCCGCCAGGAACGAGACGCGTCGTTCATTCGATACTTCTTTGAGCTTTTCCGTCAAACGAACGGTCGACTCAGCCTTTTCTTCGGACGTCCGCAGACTCAACTCCATTGCTTCGCCATCGCTCAGCGCCGCCCGAATCGAACTCCGCGTAGTGTGCCTCAGCCCGAACTCGATCTGGTCGGTCCACAGCCACAACTGCCCGTCGGAAAAGCCGGCTACCGCGTAGATGGTTGCCGGAATCCGGTTCCGCCGCAGGATGGGATGCCCGTGCAGCAGGAAATTCCGGTAACCATCGTCCACCGTGACTGTGATGGCGTTATCGGGCAAAGTCTTCCGTCCGTCCAGGGCGTCCACAATGGCAGATAGCGAAACCGGCTCGAAATGCCGCCCAATGTGAGCGCAAATAGCTTCCATATTGGCCCGCTCCCACTCGCTGAACGAATGAAACATCAGAACCCGGAATTCACGGCGATGCCGGCTCCGCAGCGCGGCCAATCCGCCCATTTTGTGCAGCACCACCCGCGCCGTCTTTTTCCAGACCATATTTGTTTTATGGCACCCGCTGACCGGTGCCGTGCAGAGGACGTTGAGCTTGGCTCTGAACCAATTATTCCACTTATACTATGAAAGGTGCATTCTATCCGTCGATTTAGCGATTTTTGTACACGGCTAGTCGCAGGTCGACCGGAGTAGCCGCGGATGCAAACCGCCGCGCTAGCCCTGTTTTTCTTATCGGCCGCTGCTCTTTTCTACTTCACCCTGGGCTACCCTATCCTGTTGATGCTCCACCGCCGCTCCGGCGCGGCCATCCGCAAGGAATTCCTGCCGCGTTCGGTGTCGCTGGTCATCGCCGTCCATAATGGTCAGGCCTTCCTGCGTGCAAAGTTGGAATCCGTCCTGGCACTCGACTATCCCCGCGAGCTCATGGAAATCATGGTGGTCTCCGACGGATCGACCGACGATACAGACGCCATCGCCGCCGAATTCGCGGCGCGCGGCGTCCAGCTTTTGCACGTGCCCAAGGGCGGAAAAGCGGCAGCCCTCAACGCCGCCATCCCGCGAATGCACGGCGAGATTCTGGTGCTCACCGATGTTCGCCAGGCACTCGCTCCCGATAGCTTGCGCCTGCTGGTTTCCTGCTTCGCCGATCCCACCGTGGGTGGCGTCGGCGCCGAATTGCGCACTCTGCCGGGCGAGGGCGGCGAGGAATCCGACATTGGACTCTATTGGCGATACGAGGTCTGGATGCGCAAACAGTTGAGCCGCATCGGTTCCACCTTTGGTGTGAGCGGTGGCTATTACGCCATGCGCCGCGAACTGGCCGCGCCGATTCCTCCCGATACGATTTCCGACGACGTGGTGATGCTGCTGCCCGGTCTATTCCGCGGCTATCGCATCATCTTCGAACCGGCCGCCAACGCCTACGACTTCCCCACCAAACTCAAATCCGAATTTCCCCGCAAAATGCGCACGCTCGGTGGCCTGTGGCAAGTCTACCTGCGCCATCCCGCCCTGCTCAGTTCCGCTAACCCCATGCGCTTCCACTTTTTATCGCAAAAAGTGGGCCGCCTGCTGCTCCCCTACGCGCTGCTCTGCTTTACATTCACCGCCGTCGCGCTGCCGGCTCCTTGGCGCAGCTGGATGCTGGCGGGTATCGCGGTGTTCTACGCGCTGGGGCTGCTGGACCTGATCGTCCCCAAGAAATTCTTCCTCAAACGAATTACGGCGGCCATCCGCATGTTTCTGGTATTGTGCGCCGCCGCTTTCTGCGCGGCCTCCATCTTCTTTGTACCGGCCGACCGCTTATGGAAGATAACCAAAGTCAGCCAACCCGCCGGGCCGCCGGCGTAGCCTGCCTGCTATAATCGCCTCATGTGCGGGATCGCAGGCTTTGTAACGAGCCGTCCCGGCGATCCGCAATCCACCATCGTAGAGCGCATGACCACGGTGCTGGAGCATCGCGGTCCCGATGCTTTCGGTTATCACCAGGACACCTGGGCTCATCTGGGCCATCGCCGCCTCAGCATCATCGATCTGTCCAGCGGCCAACAGCCGATGACCAACGAGGATGGGACCCTGTGGATCGTCTACAACGGCGAAATCTTCAACCACGCCTCCGTCCGCCCGGAGTTGGAACAGGCCGGCCATCGCTATCGCAGCCATTGCGATACGGAAACCATTCTGCACGCCTACGAAGAATTCGGCCCCGACTGCGTCAAACGTTTCCGTGGCATGTTCTCCTTCGCGATGTGGGACCAGAACCAGCGCACATTATTCTGCGCCCGCGACCGCATGGGCATCAAGCCCTTCTACTATTACTGGGACGGACGCCTGTTCGCCTTCGCCTCCGAAATCAAGGCGCTTCTGCAGCACCCCGAGATCTCGACGAAATTTGCAGACACCTTCTGCCCGAGTATTTAGCCTTCGGATACACCAGCGGCGATCAGACTCTGTTTCGCTGGCATTAAGAAGTTAATGCCCGGCCATCACCTGACGCTGGAGCTCGCCGGCGACACCCCGCGCCTCACCATCAGACAGTATTGGGACGTTCCCGAAGCAGGCGCCGCCAGCGAGCGCGACGATGCCGGCCTGGATCGCCGAACTGCGCCAGCCGCCTGGAAGAAACCGTCCGCATGCGCCTGATGAGCGATGTCCCGCTGGGCGTGTTCCTCAGCGGCGGCATCGATTCCAGCCTCATCGCCGCCTTGATGCGCGCATGGCCGCGGATCGGATCAAAACCTTCTCAGTGGGCTACGCCGAGGCGCCCTATAGCGAGCTAGGCTACGCCGCGGAGGTCGCGCGCACGCTCGACACGGATCATCACGAAGTCCGCGTGTCCATGGACGATTTCTTCGGAGCTCTCCCGCGCCTCATCTGGCACGAGGATGAACCCATCGCGTGGCCCTCTAGCGTCTCCCTGTATTTCGTGTCGCGCCTGGCGTCCCGCGAAGTCAAAGTAGTGCTCACCGGCGAAGGCAGCGACGAGCTCTTCGGCGGCTACGGCCGCTATGGCAATGACCTGCGCAATGAGCGCCACATGTCCACTTGGCGCATGGCGCCAGCGTGGCTGCGCGACAGCGTCCGCCGCGGCATTCAAACCACACCGCTGCTCTCGGCAGACTTGCGGCGTAAAGTCGGCCACACCGTCCTCGGCCGCGAAGACTCCGTGGCCTCCCTGCTACTCGACAATTTCTACGGCCCGTTTTCGAAGGACCAGCGCGCCCGCCTCCACGCCGAGCCCGTAGGCGCCGCTTACCAAAACTACCTGCGCTACTTCGACTCCCGCCCCAATGGGTCACGCTTGTCGCGCGTGCTCTACGCCGATCAGAAAACCTATCTCGTCGAGCTGCTCATGAAGCAGGACCAGATGAGCATGGCCGCATCCATTGAAAGCCGCGTCCCCTTGCTCGACCACACTTTGGTCGAATTCGCCGCCTCTGTTCCCGATCACCTAAAGATTCGAAATGGCACGGCGAAGTACATTCTGAAGAAAGCTGCCGAGGGCTTGGTTCCCGATCACATCATCCATCGCAAAAAAATGGGCTTCCCCACACCCGTCAAGCAGTGGCTGAGGGACCCGCGCGCGGACCGTTTCTATACCCTGCTGCGCGATCCCAACCGCTTACTCGCGGCCCATCTCGACGGCCATGAAATCGACCGGCTCATCGAGCGCCATCGCTCCGGCCAGGAAGATTGCACGGACCGCTTGTGGAATCTGCTGAATCTGCAAATCTGGGGCGACCTGTTCCTGCTGGGCAAGCAGGATGAATGGCAGTCGAGCGAAGCCGCGCTCGCGCCTGTCTGATGAAGATTCTCTGGGTCAAAGCAGACTTCCTCCATCCCACCGGACGCGGAGGCCAGATCCGCACGCTGGAAATGCTGCGCCGCCTCCACCGCCGCCACGAAATCCATTACGTGGGATTCACCCAGCGCGGCATGGAAGAAGGTCCAAGGCGCGCCAACGAATACTCGTCTTTCGCTTATCCCATCAAACACAACGTCCCGCCCCGCCGGTCACTAGGGTTCGTGCGCCAGCTCGCCGGATCGGTTTTCTCCACGCTGCCCTTGTCCATAACCCGCTACCGCTCGCGCGATATGGAACGCCAGGTGCGCGAGTTGGTCTCAAGACAAAACTTCGACAGCGTAGTGTGCGACTTCGTGGTTCCCGCTCTCAACATCCCTTTCATGGACCGCAGCGTTCTCTTCCAGCACAACGTCGAAACCATGATCTGGCGGCGTCACGCGCAAACCGCCCGGCAGTGGGCCGAGCGCGCCTTCTTCCGCTCGGAAGCCCGGCGGATCTTTCGTTACGAGAACGATATCTGCCATCAAGCGCGCCACATCGTCACCGTTTCGGAAACAGATTCCGAAACCACACAGGAACTCTTCGGATTATCCAAAAACGTCTCCGCGGTTCCCACCGGAGTCGACTGTGAATACTTCGCTCCCCCTGCCGAAGTCGCGCCGTACCGCGATTTGATTTTCGTGGGCGCCATGGATTGGATGCCGAACATCGATGGCATCAAGTTTTTCGTCGAGAACATTTGGCCTCGCCTGCGCGCCGCCCATCCCGGATGCACCCTAGGCATTGTCGGCCGCACACCTACGCCGGAGATTCGCCGCCTGGCCGACGTCGACCCCAGCATTGACGTTACCGGCACGGTGCCCGACGTCCGCCCTTATCTATGGGGCTCGCGCGTATCTATCGTTCCGCTGCGCATCGGCGGAGGCACGCGGTTAAAGATTTACGAAGCAATGGCCGCCGGCGTCCCAGTGGTTTCGACCGCCGTAGGGGCCGAAGGTCTCCCCGTGCATCATCCCGATCAGATCCGTCTAGCCGATCGCCCCGAAGACTTCGCGGATGAGTGTAGCCGCCTACTTGCCAACGAATCCGACCGGCGACTACTCAGCGCCACCGCGCGCGAGTGGGTGATCGCAAATTGCTCGTGGGATGCCGCCGTCGAACGCTTCGAGCAAATTCTCCAGCGCTCCGGGAATTTTACGCTAACCTAGCCGCCGCCGGAAAATCTCCGCCAGTTGCGCCACGTTCTGCTCCAGGTTGTACTTCTCGATGACCCGCGCGCGCCCCGACTTCCCCATGCTCTCGCGCAACACAGGCTGATCCATCAAATAACCCAGCGCCTCGGCCACCGGCTCAGCATCGCCCGGCGGCACCAACCAGCCATCAACACCGTGCCGGATAAGTTCCGGAACCCCGGTGATCCAAGTTGCCAGGCACGGGATCTCCATCGCCATCGCCTCCATCAACACCACCGGTACGCCCTCAGCGAAACTGGTGAGCGCGAACAAGTCAGCCTCGCGATAGATCTCCCGCACCCGTTCCTGATTACAGGCGCCCTCCAGCTGCACGTGATTCTCCAGTCCCAATTCGCGAATTGTACTTTCGAGACTGGGCCGCGCCCGTCCCTCACCCACCAGACGCAGCCGCCACGACGTGCGTCCCCGCTGAATCAACCGCGCAACGGCAGCCAACAGAATGTGATAACCCTTGGCCGGCACTAAACTACCCACGCAAACAATCTCAAAGCGCTCTGGATTCTCACGCTGCGGCCGCGGCAGGAAAACATTTGGGTCCACCCCCAGCGGCACGACCTCCAGCTTGTGCCAATGCCGCGGATCGGAAGCCCGCATCATCTGGCTCCGCCCATACTGGCTGATCCCGATTAGAAATGCCGCGCGCGCCACTTTCTCGGCCATGTAGAATCCCACAACGTCGTCGAATTCGCCCGACCCGTGTAGAGTGGCCGAATATGTAATCGGGAAAACCCGCGCCACAAACAACTCCAGAGTTGAAGAAAAATGCGAGTGCACGTGGGTGAGCCCACGCGCCCAGATCCAGGACCCGGCCACCACTGCCTCACCGAAATACATGACGTTCAGGGAAATCTCCCGCAGATCCCACTTGGCCAGCCGTATTGCGTACAGCAACCCGGCGAAATAGGCCGCAGGCCGCCGCACCATCGTCTTCAGATGAGCGCCCGCAATGGCCGCCATCCCCGCCTCAAAAATCACCAGCGTCCGCTGATACTCTTCGCGTTCATCCGGGGTTAAGTCAGCAACGGCCCGGTCCGGTGCGCGCACTGACACCACTTGTACGTCGCAGCCCAGAGCTCTAAGTTTTCTGATTTCCCGTAAAATAAATGTGTGGCTGATTGTGGGGTACTGGCTCACCAGATAGGCGAGACGAAGAGGCGTGGTGGAATTCAAAGTGCAATTGTAGCGTGTGCGCGCGCGGCAACGCTCGGAACGATTCGTTTCTGATGTCGCCTAAACCCGTCCTGCTGATGGTGCGCGCGTTAGAATTGGGCGGCAGCGAGCGCCAAATGGCGGAGCTAGCCCAGGCCCTCGATAAAACTGAATTTGCAGCGCACGTCGGATGCTTCCACGACGACGGCTTCCGCGCCCAGGAATTGCGCCGGGCCGGCATTCCAATTCTGGCGCTGCCGGTGCGCTCCTTCATGGCCTTCAACGCCCTCGAAGGCGCCTGGCAACTGGGTCAATATATTCGCCGCCACGGTATCCAACTGGTTCATACCTTCGACTTGCCCTTGACCATTTTTGGAGTACCCGTGGCCCGCGCCTCTGGAGTGCCTGTGGTGCTCTCCAGTCAGCGCGCCAACCGCAATCTTCAGCCTCGCTACCACCGTCTGGCACGCCTCACGGACCACCTCGCGCACGGCATCGTAGTGAATTGCGAGGCCATGCGCGTCCATATGATCGAGGACGAAGGCGCGCCGCCGGAGCGCGTCCACGTGTGTCTCAACTGGATCGACATCGAGCATTACCGCCCACTGCCCCCGCTTCGCCCGCCGCCGGTTGCCGGCGCATCTCTAGTGATCGGCGTAGTGTGCGCACTGCGTCCCGAGAAGGGACTGCTCACTCTGGTCGACGCGTTTGCCCAGGTGCGTGACGCCGCGCCCGGCTTGAAACTGTTGATTGTCGGCGACGGCCCCATGCTCCCGGCGCTGCAGGAACGCGCGCGTGAACACGGCCTCGGCCCGCAGTGCGTGTTTCAGCCTGGCGTCGCCGACGTGCGCCAGTGGTTGCGCGAGATCGGCATCTTCGTACTGCCGTCGCTTTCCGAAGCCTTGTCCAATTCGCTGCTCGAAGCCATGGCCAGCGGCTGCACCGTGGTCGCCTCGCGAGTGGGCGGTAATCCCGAACTGGTCGAGGATGCCAAAACCGGCCTGCTGTTCACGCCCGGCGATGCCGGCGATCTGGCGCGCCAACTGCGTTCGTTAATCGCCTCAGAATCCCTGCGCAAGGGATTGCAGGAGAGCTCGCTCTCCTTCGTCCGGGAACACTTCAACAGGGACACGTCAGTGCAACGCATCCAGGAACTTTACCGGTCTTTTCTTCTATACTCTGAAAAGTCGACCCCAACCATGGGAGAGAACTGAGGGCGAAAGTGCTCACCGACCTGCAATTTCGAATTCTAAAAAAAATCTCCCCCGGAGCTCCCGATAGCTGCAGCGGTGAGTTTTACCAAGGCAAGTCAAAATTGGAAACTCTGCTGGGTGACGATATTGTCGAGCGGATCGCCGCCAAAGTGGTCATCGACTTCGGCTGTGGCGAAGGCTTCGAGGCCGTCGAGATGGCGCAGCGTGGCGCCAAACGAGTGATCGGTATTGATATTCGTGAGGATATTCTCCAAGTTGCAAGGCGGAACGCGCTTAAAGCTGGCGTCCAAAATTGTCTTTTCGGTACGTCATCGCATGAGCTTGCCGACATTTTGGTTTCGCTCGACGCGTTTGAGCATTTCGCAGACCCCGCAGCTATCCTGCGCAGCATGGCCGCGCTGCTTCAGCCAGCCGGCGAGATACTGGTCAGCTTCGGGCCAACCTGGTATCACCCCTTGGGCGGTCATCTATTCTCGGTGTTTCCCTGGGCGCATCTCGTGTTCAGTGAGAAAGCCCTCATTCGCTGGCGTTCTACATTTAAGACCGACGGGGCAACCTGCTTCGGCGAGGTGGCCGGCGGGCTGAACCAAATGACCATCGCCAGGTTTGAAGAGTTGGTAGCCGCCAGTTCTCTCCGCCTGGCCCGTCTCGAACTCGTACCCATAAAGAAGCTGCGGCCCATGCATAATCGCTTAACGCGCGAGTTTACAACCGCCATCGTGCGTTGCCGCTTGGTCAAGCGCTAACAACCTCCGCGACTTTGCTTCGCAGATTCACGGATTCCCGAAATAAGGCAATTTCCACCCACTCTTGTGGGCCCTTAAGACCCCCCTAACGGCATTCCCATTACTCCCTAGGTAAAAGTCCCACTGCCCGCTTATCGCTCAGGGTCGATAGACAAGTGTGGCACGCAATATTCTTCTTAGTACTTTTGTTCTAGTGGGCTTACAGACCATCGCCCTCGGTCAAACCGTTACCCTTTCGCTGGGCTCGGCTACTGGCACGGCGGGGGGTACGGTCGTTCTACCGATCAACCTTGCCTCGGCCGGGGGCGCTCAGACCTCTGGGCTCCAGTGGACCTTTAGTTTCTCCTCCGACATCACCAGTTTCACGGTGGCGACCGGAACATCTTCTACCGCCGCCGGGAAGACCGTCACCTGCAACGGAAACGGAAACCCCTGCATCGTTGCCGGATTCAACAGCACCGTGATCGCCGATGGCCCGATAGCGACAGCCACCTTCCAGATTTCAGGAGCACCCTCGAGTAACCCGATTACCATTCAGCTTACGAACGTCGTAGCCTCAACCGCCGGCGGCACTTCCATTCCGTCCAGCGCAACCCCCGGTAGCATTACGCTGCCCGTGTCGATCTCTTTCACCACCTTAAACTGCAGCCCCTTAACCATTAACACTCCGGGCACCAGTTCCTGCACGGTCTCCTTGAGCGGGACTGCTCCCGCGGGTGGATTCCCGGTTTCGCTTTCAAGCAATAACACCAACCTCACCCTGCCTTCGAGCGTAACCGTTGCCGCCGGCCAAACTTCCAACACTTTCACGGCAACCGGCGCGCAGGTGAGCGCCAATCAGTCGGCAATAGTGACCGCGATCGCAGGGGGAGTGACCCTCACCAACACCTTCAGCCTGGTGGCTGCGGCCCAGCTCAGTTCGCTGGCCTGCGCGCCCTCCACCCTGGGCAGCAACGCGTCCAGCACTTGTACCGTTACTTTGAACAAAGCTGCCACCAGCGCAACCACCGTAGCGGTCTCAAGTAACAACGGATTGCTGACAGTGCCCGCCAGCGTCGTCGTTGCGTCGGGCCAGGGCAGCGCCACCTTCACCGCGACTTCGGGCACCGTGAGCGGCAGCCAGAGCGCCATCGTCACAGCAACTTTGAACGGCCAGAGCCAGCCGTCTACCATCAGCCTCGCCGCGGCCGCGCAGTTGAGCAGCTTGAGCTGCTCGCCCGCAACCGTGAACGCTCCCGGGACTTCCACCTGTACCGCCGCATTGACGGCAGCCGCAGTAAGCGCCGCCAGCGTTACGCTATCCAGCAACAATGCCAGCATCACCGTTCCCGCCAGCGTCAATATCGGCGCGGGACTCAGCAGCGCAACCTTTACCGCCACCGTAGCCTCGGTCACCTCCGATCAGACCGCCCTGCTGACCAGCACTCTGAACGGCTCTTCCAAGACATTTACGCTGACCGCCAGCGCCCCCGCGCAGCTTAGTTCAGTGGCCTGTGCGCCCACCACTCTCGGCAGCAATTCGTCGAGTACCTGTACAGTCACTTTGAGCAAAGCCGCCATCAGCGCCGCAACCGTCACGCTCGCAAGCAACAACGGATTGCTGACGGTGCCCGCGAGCGTGATCGTCGCCTCGGCCCAAAGCAGCGCCACCTTCACGGCGGCTGCCGGATCCGTAAGCAGCACTCAGAACGCCACCGTCACGGCGACGCTGAGCGGCATAAGCAAACAGTCCGTGATCAGTCTGGCCGCGGCCCTTCAGCCCAGCAGCTTGACCTGCTCCCCGGCATTTGTGAATGCCCCCGGTACTTCACTTTGCACAGTTACCCTGACAGGGGCCGCTTCCAGCACCCTCAGCGTTACGTTATCGAGCAACAATACCAGCGTCACTGTCCCCGGCAGCGTCACCATCAACACGGGAACGAATAATGCGACGTTCACCGCCACCGCCGCCGCTGTCACCTCCGATCAGGCAGCTCTGCTCACAGCCACCCTGAATGGTGCCTCGCAGACCTTTACTGTCACCGCCAGCGCCCCGGCTCAGCTCACGTCGTTAGCCTGCGCGCCCTCGACGGTCGGCAGCAACTCATCGAGCACCTGCACGGTCACTTTGAACAAAGCCACCGCCAGTGCGGCCACTGTCGCGCTCTCGAGCAACAACGCATCGCTGACTGTACCGGCCAGCGTGGTGGTTGCAGCGAGCCAAAGCAGCGCCACCTTCTCTGCGGCGTCGGGAACCGTAAGCAGCAGCCAAAACGCCATCGTAACCGCGACTCTGAGCGGCCAGAACCAGCAGGCCACCATCAGCCTGACCGCCGCCACGCAATTGAGCGGCATGACGTGTGCCCCCGGGACAGTGAGTTCCCCCGGCACCGCCCTCTGTTCCGTCACACTCACCGCGGCCACTTCGAACACGGTCACCGTCGCGCTGCAGAGCAACAATACCAGCGTGACCGTTCCCAGCGGCGTCACCATCGGCACGGGACTCAGCAGCACCACGTTTACCGCTTCGGTCGCGTCAGTGGTTTCCAATCAGACCGCGATGCTGACCGCCACCTTGAACGGCGTTTCCCGAACGTTCGCCCTTACCGCAACCGGCAACGCGCCCGCCCAGCTCAGCTCGCTGTCCTGTTCGCCGTCGACCCTCGCGAGCAATGCCTCGAGCACCTGTACCGCAACCTTGAACAGCGCCGCCACCAGCACGGTAATCGTATCGCTCGTGAGCAGCAACGGATTGCTCTCCGTGCCCACTAGCGTCGCCATTACGTCCGGGCAAACCAGCGCGACTTTCGCCGCGGCTTCCGGAACCATCGGCAGCAGTCAGAACGCCACCGTCACGGCAACCATGAGCGGCGTGAGCCAACAGGCCGCCATCAGCTTGACAGCGCCCTCTCAGCTCACCAGCCTCACCTGCGCGTCGGCCAATGTTAGCGGTCCCGGTGCCTCCATCTGCACTGTGACCATGGGCACCGCTCCTGTCAGTGCCGTGAGCATCGCTTTGGCCAGCAACAACACCAGTGTTACCGTGCCCGCCAACGTAAATATCAGCGCGGGACAGAGCAGCGCCACCTTTAGCGCCACCGTCGCCACGGTGACGTCCAACCAAGCCGCTGTGCTCACCGCTTCCTTCAACGGCGTTTCGAAAACTTTCACGGTGACTGCCACCGCCGCCGCCGCCGCGCAGCTCACTTCGCTCGCCTGCACGCCCTCTGCGTTAGCGAGCAATCTCTCCACCACTTGCACCGTGACGCTGAGCGCCGCCGCTACCAGTGCGACGACCGTGTCCTTGGCCAGCAGTAACGCGTTGCTATCGGTACCCGCCAATGTCACTGTGGCAGTGAGCCAGAGCGGCGCAACTTTCACGGCCAATTCCGGCTCCGTGATCAGCAGCCAGAACGCCACCGTCACGGCCACCTTGAACGGCCAGAGCCAAGCCGCCGCCGTCAGCCTGGCCGCCAGCGTGAACTGCCAGGAATTTCAGACCTCGCCCGGAGGGCTTTGCATGGTGCAGGATGTACTTCCGTGGATTACCTTCGGCGGCGGCTGGGAAAGCCGTCTCAGTGCGGCCAACCTCACAAAGGGAAACGGCGGTGGAACCATCCAGTTCAGCTTCACTCTACTGCCCGCGATTCCCGCCACCGGCGGCATTCAGAATCATATGCCCGCTTTCTTCACGGTCAACAAAAGCAGGCAGTCGCAGGTTGCCGAAACCGGAACTTACTCGCTAAGTTCTGGGAAATCCATCTTGCTCGATTTCGTCGCCGGCCCGGCCGGTTGCGACAGCCATGGCCAGAATTGCGGCAGCACGCAAGATCCGAACACCACCAACTACGGCTCGATTCTGGTTCAGTATGTCGCCGATAATCCGGCGTACCTGAGAGGCATTACCAAAGCGCAGCTCACCATGTTGGCGAATTCCTCAACCGGGGCCTATGGCTGGCAGACTACGGAACATGAAATGTCTGCCGCCAATCTGTGGACCGCTCCCGTGTCGGTAAGCGCCAATCAGACCGCGAATCCGCAAACCGCTCAACAAGCTTCAGCAGCCCTGGCGAATCCAGGTGCGACGCCCATCACGGTACGCGGAACCCTCTACTCCGGCAGCGGCCAGACAGTAACGTTCCGCGATTTCCAAGTCCCGCCATTGGGCGCGATCGCCATGGTATTTTCGCAGGACCCGGCCGTGGCCTTCGGCGGTTTCGGTAGCGCCATGTTCCCCGGAGGCCAGGACTTCAACGGCTTGGTCACGTTCCAGGTGACCTCTCCCAACGGCGGAGCGGTCTCTGCAATGGTGCTCCAGTACGTGGGCAGCGCCATGTCGAGTGTGGAAGTGAACGCGCAGGGCACCAACCCAGTGGGTGCGGCCCTTATATCTCAAACCCGTTGCGCGGAGTTCCCCATGGCGGCAGACGGCTCATGCACCACACAATATACTCTTCCCTGGGTGGTTTTCGGATCCGGCTGGGAGAGCCGCCTGAAGGCGTCCAACCCGCCCAGCACTACCGCCGGCGCCGTGCAATTCCGCTTCACGCTGCTTCCCGCGGCATCCACTACCAGCGGGGCGCAAAATCACTTGCCCGCGTACTATACCGACACCCGCAGCGGTCAAATGCAAGTCGGCGAGAGCGCAACTTATACCTTGAATGCAGGCCAGTCAGTGGGTGTCGACTTCCTGAATCCGCCGGCCAGCTGTGATATCCACGGCCAGAATTGCGCCAGCCAACCAGACCCCAACGCCTTTGAATTCGGTTCGCTGATGGTGCAGTATTCCTCCACCGATCCAGCGAACTTGAGAAGGCTAGCCTATCCTCAGTTGGCGTTCTTGACGCAGTCCAACGATTCTTATTCCTCGCAGATCACCGAGCAGGGAGCGCCCGCCGCCACCACCTGGACCGCGCCAGTAGCGATGAGCGCCAACCAGGGTGCCGATCCTGCCAACAACCTGGCAGCTTCCGCCGCCATTGCGAATCCCAGTACAACTCCGGTTACAGTGCGTGGCACGCTACTCGATCAGAACGGCAATGTCGTGACCTACAACGATTTCCAGGTCCCCGCCTTGGGAGCCATCGGCGTCCTGTTCGCCTGGGACCCCAGCCAACCGCAAGGCGGCTTCGGCAGCGCCGCCTTCCCGCAAGGACAGGACTTCAGCGGCTGGGTCACCTTCAATGTCACCACGCCCGGCAGCAGCGGAGTCAACGTCGTGGTCCTGCAATACGTAGGCGACACTATGTCCAGCGTCAACGTTCAATCGCTGCCATAACGCTACATCCGGTAGCGGATAATTGAACTTCGTGCGCAGCGCAGCCGAGATTCAATTCCGCCTCCGCCAGGAAGCCAGCAACCTTCGTTCCTGGCTTTCGCCCCCGGATTTGCCGCGTGATTTTGCCGAGCCGCCGTCTCCTCTCGCTGGTTTGCCTGATCCCACCGCGGTGATCGATCGCCTGCGCGGCAGTGCCTTCGCCCAAGAGGTGGAGCGCATCGCGGATCACGCCTTAAACGGCCGCTACGTCTTATTCGGCGAGCCTCAGGACTGCGGAACCTCGCCCGACTGGCGCCGCGATATCGTTTCCGGCAAGGTGACCGGCACGCCTTACTTTCGCCGCGTGCCCTATCTGGATGGCGCCGTCGCCGGCGATCATAAAATGATCTGGGAACTGAATCGCCACCAGTATCTGGTAGCCATGGCGCAAGCCTGGCGCTTCACGCAACGCCGCGAGTTCCTGTATGGCATCGAAGCGCTCCTCTCCAGTTGGTATGCCGCCAACCCGCCGTGGAGCGGTATCAACTGGTGCAGCGCGCTCGAAGTAGCCTTCCGCGCCTGGTCCTGGATCTGGGTATGGCACCTGGCAGGACACGACCTACCCGCACCCGCCCGCCGCGATTTACTGCGCGCACTCTATCAGCACGGGTATTATCTCGAACCCAACCTCTCGTTTTATTTCTCACCCAACACTCACTTGCTGGGCGAAGCTCTGGTGCTCGACGCGCTAGGCCGCTTGTTTCCCACCTTCCCGCGCGCGGCGCGTTGGCGCGATCTGGGAACCTCCGTCACCCGTCGGCAATTGTTATCGCAAGTGCAAAACGACGGCACTTATTTCGAGCAATCCACTTACTATCACGTGTACGCGCTCGATATGTTTCTGGCGCACTATCTGCTCGCCGGCGAGCCCGTCCCCGAAAAGGTGGCGCGCATGGCCGAGTTCTTGCACGCCCTGCTCGGTCCGCAGCGCGAAATTCCGTTCCTGGGCGATGACGATGGCGGCCGCTTGTTCCACCCTTACGGACTCGGTTCCCAATACGGCCGCGCCACGCTTGCGACGTGTTCCATACTCCTTCGGCACTCCGAGTGGGCGGGCAACGCAGCCGATTTGCAAGCGCAAGCCGCATGGTGGATCGGCGAATCGGCGCTACAAACTGCAAAATGCGGCGCACCTCCCGCGACAGCCTTCTTCGAAGACACCGGTCTGTGGATCGTCACCCGCGGTAATCTCCATTTGCTCGCCGACGTCGGCCCTTTCGGACGTGGCTCCGGCGGACACAGCCACTCCGACACTCTCAGCCTGGTCCTGCGCATCGGTCCAGAAGAACTGCTGATCGATTCCGGAACCTACAGCTACTTGGGAGACCCGTCAGCCCGCGAGCGCTTCCGTTCGAGCGCCGCCCACAACACCATCCGCGCCGGTGGCTTCAACCAAGCGACCTCCGCCGGACCCTTCCGCTGGACAGATAAACCCACCGTGCGCGTCATTGAGCGCGGAGAGTACATTCTCGAAGCAGAATGCGTTGCCCGCGCCTTCACCCACCGCCGCCGCTTCGAACTCCAGCCGGATTGCCTCATCATCACCGACTCGATCGAAGGTCCGCCGCCCCTCGAACAGTTCTGGCATTTCGGCGTAAACACCGAACTCATCGAGCCCGGAAAATATCGCCTCGGTTCCTCGGCAAAGTTAGTGCTCCCCGCAGGCGCCGAAGCGCGCCTCGAATCCAGCTGGCGTTCGAAAATGTATGGACAGAAGGAAACCGCAGTGGAGCTGCGCGTCACGCTCTCAGGTGCCGGACCGCACGTAACGCGGATCTACTTCACATCCAACTGATCGAACAGGAACGAAAACACATCGGCGTCCTGCTCGATGCGCTCGTTCAGCGCAGTCCCAATGCCGTGCCCCGAAGTCGAGCTGGTCCGCAGCAGAATCGGCCGGTCGGAGTGCGTCGCCGCCTGCAGCCGCGCCGTCATCTTTCGCGAATTCATAGGGTCGACGCGCCCGTCGTTAGCGCCGGTCAGAAACAGAACCGACGGATAATCCGTCCCATCCTTCACGTGATGATAAGGCGAATAAGCGTACAGCGCCTGAAACTGATCCTTCTCTTTGACGGTACCGAATTCAGTCACGTTGAAGACGCCGTTCGGAAAAGTCTCAACACGCAGCATGTCGTAAATGCCCACGTGCGAAACCACCGCGCGAAAAAGTTCCGGCCGCTGCGTCAGCGCCGCGCCCATCAGCAACCCGCCGTTGCTGCCGCCTTCAATCGCCAGTTTGTCGGGACTGGTGTACTTGGTCTTGATAAGGAACTCGGCGCAGGCGATAAAATCGTCGAAGACATTCTGCTTGCTGGTGAGCCGCCCCTGTTCGTGCCACGTCTCGCCGAACTCAGCCCCGCCGCGCAAATTCGCCACCACCCATACGCCCCCGTGATCCAGCCACAAGCGGCGCCGCACCGAAAAATTCGGACGCTGGCTGATGCCGTAGCCGCCATAAGCGGTTAGCAGCGTAGGATTCTTGCCATCCAGCTTAGTGCCCTTGCGCCGCAGAATCGTCATGGGCACATGTGTGCCATCTTTCGAAATCGCCGTCTGGCGGATCACCTCGACGTCGCTGAAATCCACCGGCGCAGTCTGGAACATGGCCGTTTTCTTAACCTGTCCGTTCGCCGGATCATAGCGATACCAAGCCGACGGCTCCACGTAGCTTTCGTTCTCAAAGAGAAGCTGGTTGCCGCCCAGCGCCACCAGTTGCCCCACCGAGGAAACCTGCGCGATATCGATAGCTTTGTCCGGCTTCCCCGCCTCCACGTCAAAGAGTTTCGTAGGCCCGCCCGCCATGAATCGCACATACAGATGCGAGCCTGCCCCGACGAACCCATCGATTGAAGAGCGCGTCGCCGTCAAAATTGTTTTCGCATTCGCCACCGAAAACGCGGGGGGAGCGGCAGCCAACAGCTTGCCCATCGGAGCGTCCTTGCGCGACAAAAGATACAACGTCCCGTCCGGCCCAAAAGCCTCTTGCGAAATATGATCCGCGAAGCGCGTGATCTGGTGCCACTGTCCGTCCGCCAGTAACATAAAGTGCAGGAACTCACCGCCATCCCCGTTAGCCACGCGGGCGACAACATACTTGCCATCGTCCGAAGACCGCAACTCGACTTCGGCAATGCGCGGAAATTGTTTCCCAACTGCGTACTCGTCTTGCGCCGTCGCCGTCCCCAGCCGGTGAAAATAAACCTGTTGGAAAAAATTCAAATCGGCGGCGGCCCGCTCCCCGGCGCGCGGATAGCGCGTGTACCAGAAACCGCTGCCGTCGTGATTCCAGGCCACACTCCCGCCCGCCGTAGCGCCATTAACGCGCGGAACCAGATCCGAGCGCTGATTGCCCGTCGCGACTTCAAACACCGACACCGACCCGTCTTCCGTCCCACCCTTCGAAAGCGAAACCGCCACCAGCTTGCCATCCAGCGACGGCTCATAGAAGTCAATCGTGGTGGACCCCGTAGGGTCGAGCACATTCGGATCGACCACCGTGCGCGCGGAATCTGGATCGTCCGGCGAAGCCAGCGCCACCAGATAAGCCTGCCGCTTCGGCGGCTGCGTCTTCATTGCGAACAACACCCCGCCCCGCGAAACCAGCCCCGAAAAGCGATTCGACGAGCTGCCGTTCAGTTGATTGAGACGCTCCACCAGCCCGGCGCGGTTTGCCAGTCGATCCATATACGCGCGCGCACGAATGTTCTCCTGATCGCTCCATTTGCGGACGTCGGCGTCAGCGGACGGCTCCAGCCAGCGGTAGTCATCCACCACCTGCACGCCTTGGTATTCGTCGGTAACAGGCTTCTTGGGTGTCTGCGGAATAGCCGGCAACTCATCCGCCGCCATACACAGAGCAGCGCCCGCCAAAAACAACACGAGAGAACGATACCGCATAAGCACGCTTATCCTCGCTGATAAAATTCGCGGATCAGCCCCGCGACAGTTGTGATCTCATCCGCAGTCAGCTCCGCGAATATGGGCAGAGCCAGAACCTCTTTGGCGAGCTGCTCACTTACCGGAAAATCGCCGTCCTTATAGCCATAACCAGCCAGCGCCGGTTGCAGATGCAGCGGAAGAGGATAGTAAATTTCAGTTCCGACGCCGGACTCCGCCAGAAACGCGCGCAACTCATCCCGCCGCTGGCACCGAATCACGAATTGATTAAACACATGGTTGGTCTGATACGGCTCCGCCGCCGGCGTGGCCACCACGTTCGATAGCGCCTCGCGGTAGAGCGCCGCATTGCGTTGGCGCGCGCGATTCCAGTCATTCAGATGATCCAACTTCACATCCAGCACCGCGGCCTGTAGCGCATCCAGCCGCGAATTCATCCCAGGCCACTGATGAACATACTTCTCGAACGATCCATGAACCCGCAGCGCCTTCAATTTCCGCGCCAGCTCCTCATCGTTAGTAGTGAGCATCCCGCCGTCGCCAAACCCACCCAAGTTTTTCGTCGGAAAGAAACTGAAGCAGCCCAGCGTCCCGATGCTGCCCGCGCGCTGCCCCTGCCATTTCGCCCCCACCGCTTGCGCCGCATCCTCAATCACCGGAATCCCGCGAACCGCCGCCCGGGCCATGATCGGACCCATGTCCGCGCACCCACCATAAAGGTGCACCGGCAGAATCGCTTTGACCCGCGGATGCTCCGCCAGCGCTTTATCCAGTTGCCGAATATCCAAATTGAATGAGCCGGGATCCACGTCGACGAAGACCGGCCTCGCGCCCGAACTCATGATGGCCCCGGCAGTCGCAAAAAACGTGAACGGGACCGTCAGCACTTCGTCGCCCGGACCAATGTCCAAGGCCATCAAAGCCAGTTCCAACGCGTCCGTCCCGGAAGCGCAGCCAATCGCAAATCGCGCCCCACAATATTCGGCGAAGCGCTGTTCGAAGTGCTCCACCCCTGCTCCCAGGATGAACCGCTGCGATTCGATCACACCCGCGACCGCCGCCAGGATCGGCCCCTGCAACGGCTGATATTGGCGCGTCAGATCGAGCAAAGGGATGGCACGGAGGCCGACTTTGGTTGCCATCCTTTCAGTTTAATCCGTGTAGTGGCCCTGCAACCAATTCCAGCGGATGCGTAGCAGATCCAGAAACGATGCCACCCCTTGCATCAGCCCCACCTTGGTTCCCTCGACGTTATTCCAGCGCACCGGAACTTCAATCGTAGGAATCGCCAGCGTGTGCGCCACAAATAAATCTTCCACGTCGAAACTGAAGCCATCCAGCCGCTGCAGCGGAAACACGCGCCGCGCCGCATCGCGGCGAAACAGCTTGAATCCGCACTGCGTATCGGAAAATGGCAGCCCCGTAATCAGACGCATGATGCGATTAAAGACGATGCCCGACATCTCACGCCACTGGCTCTGATGCACGCCGATCAAAGACCGGTCGAGCGCGCGCGAGCCAATCGCAATCGCCGCACTCTTCTCCTGCGCGGCCGCCAACAGCTTAGGAAGTTCGTCGATCGGCGCAGAGAGATCCGCATCGGAGAATAAAATCCAATCCCCTTGCGCCTCCAGCATCCCGTGCCGGATCGCAAAGCCCTTCCCACGATTACCCGGATTCTGCACCAGTAGCAGCCGCGGTTCCGTCGCGGCTCGTCTCTCGACCACCGCCGCAGTCGAGTCGGTGGATCCATCGTCCACCACCAGCACCTCGGCATCCCCATAGGGAGAGCCGTCGAGCCAAGTGAAAATCACGTCGAGGGTCGCTGGGAGTCGGCGCTCTTCGTTATACGCGGGGATGACGATCGAGAGCGTCAACGGTCCATTATAGCGGGCCGCTCACGCTATAGTGGCAGCAGCCCTTACAGCAACAGACGACGCTGTACCCAACATGGACCGCCTCCCTTTTCGCGCCACGCCGCTAGCCTCACCCTACGACGGAATCAGCAAACTCCCCGTCGTAATCCTGCTCGATAACGTGCGCAGCATGTATAACGTCGGATCATTCTTTCGCACCGCCGACGCCGCAGCCGCCGAAAAACTTCTACTGACCGGAATCACCGCGTGTCCGCCCCAGAAGGCGATTCACAAAACTGCGCTAGGCGCCGAAGAAACCGTCCGCTGGGAACACGCGCCTGAGCCCCTCCCGCTCCTCGATCAGCTCCGTGAACAGAATTACCAGATCGCCGCCATCGAAACTACGCCCCACGCAGTCGATTTATTCGAATGGCAGCCCGCGTTCCCCGTCTGCATTATTTTCGGCCACGAAGTCGAGGGCATCCGTCCCGAAGTAGGAGCGAGTTGCGACGTCCACATCCGCATCCCCATGTTAGGCACGAAACATTCCCTGAACGTAGCCACAGCCGGCGGCGTAGTGTTGTTCGAACTGTTACGCAAGTACCAGGCGAGACGATGAGACACTAACGGAGTGGACCGCTACACCCAAGGCACTCTGATCACAGCAAACGCGCGCCTCAGCCGCCAGTTGCGCCACGATTACGATGATCAGCGCCGCCGCCAGGGTGTGCGCGTGTGGGAGACCGCTGACATCCTTCCGCGCAACGCCTGGCTAGCGCGCGCCTGGGAAGAGTGCGCCTATCGCGATCCCTTCCACACTCCGGTTTTGTTAAGTTCCCTCCAGGAAGAAGCCCTGTGGGAACAAGTCATAAAAAACTCCGACGGCGCCAGCATTCTACTCGATCTATCTTCGACCGTAACCGCCGCCGCGCAAGCATGGAGTTTGGTGCGCGCCTGGGAAGCCCCCTGCAACGTTGCCGAATTTCGCGGCCTGCAAGATCCCGAAGAATTCCTGGAGTGGATGCTAGCCGTCGAGCGCAAGCTGCATGACAACGATTGGATTACCGCCAGCCAGCTCCCCCGCGCTCTCCTCGATCGCATCGCGTCCGGAACGTTCGCGCCCTCCGCTCTCTTTCATGCGAGTTTCGACGAGCTCACTCCCGCAGACCGCCGCCTGTTCGAAGCCTGCCACGCGCAGCCTTGGGCCGCCGGACCCGCACACCCGGCACTGCAACGCCATCGCGTAGGGCTCCGCGACTCCTCCGAAGAATTAGTCCAAGCCGCCGCCTGGGCACGGCGCAGACTCGAAGCGCAGGCAGACGCGCGCATCGGGATCGTCGTCCGCGGCCTCGCCGGACTGTCCGCCGCAGTCGAACGCATTTTCGACGACACTTTCCATCCCGCCCTGGACTTCGCGCGCGCCAACTCCGGCGTAGCCTTCCACATCTCCGCCGGCGTGCCGGCCGCCGACGTCCCTATGATCGCCGCCGCCCTGCTCGCGCTAGGAATCCAACCCGGCCTCCAAATCGGTGAAGCGGGAATGCTCCTGCGATCGCCCTTCTTGCGCTTCGATCAGTGGCACGGCGCGCGCCTCTTCGCCGATCTTCGCCGCCAAGGCGTCGACAAAGTTTCGTTCGAAGTCGACGCCGTACGCCGCATGTTCCCCGACATGGCGGCGGCCGCCGAAGAATCGCGCCCTCGCCAGCATCCCAGTGAGTGGAGCGCAACGTTCTCGAAACTGCTGCGCCACGCCGGCTGGCCCGGCGATCGAGCACTCTCTCCCGCCGAGCTTCAGACTGTCGAGCTTTGGAAGAACCTTCTCTCCGCTCTCGCGTCGCTCGACGCAGTGCTCCCCCGCCTCACCTACGGCCAAGCGCTCCAGCGTTTGCGCGGCATCGCCCACGATCAGCGCTTCGCCCCCCGCGATGAAGGCGCGCCCGTGCAAATCATGGACATGCTCGAAGCCGCCGGATCGCACTTCGACGCCTTATGGATCGCCGGCTTGCACGGAGGCGCGTGGCCCAGCGTGGCGCGCCCTAATCCTTTTCTGCCGTTGTCGCTCCAGCGCCAAGCCGGAATGCCGCACAGTTCGCCGGATCGTGAACTCCACTACGCCCGCCGCGTCACCGCGCGTCTGCTCGCTTCAGCGCCCGAAGTCGTGTGCAGCTATCCTCTGTTCTCGGGCGAGGAGCAACTTCGCGCGAGCCCTCTCCTCGAAGCCCTCCCCGAAGCCGCCGAATTCGCTGCACCGTTCGAAACCTCCTTGCGGAAAATCTTTTCCTCCACGGTTCCTCTGGACCGCCAACCGGATAGTCAGGCCCCGCCCTTAGCCGCCAGCACCTTGCAGCGCGGAGGAATGGGCGTGTTGGCCAACCAGGCCGCCTGCCCCTTCCGCGCCTTTGCGAAACATCGCTTGGGCGCGAGCGACAGTGATGCGGCCGATATCGGCATCTCGCCCTCTGAGCGCGGCAACGTAGCGCATAAAGCTTTGGAATTTTTCTGGCGCGATATGAAATCGCAGCGTGAGTTGCTAGCTCTGCCGCAGCAGGAAATCGACGCGGTCATCGCGCGCTCCGTCAGCGCCGCGCTCGATGTCCACATGAGCCGCCGCTCCCGTAGCGCATCTCTAGAACGTTCGCGCGACATCGAGCAACGCCGCCTTCATGATCTGCTCACCGAATGGCTGGAGCGAGAGCGGGAAAGGCCCGATTTCACAGTGTTAGAACGCGAACAGCCGCGCGAAGTGGAAGTGGGAGGCATCAAACTCGCAATCAAAACCGACCGCGTGGATCGCTACGCCGACGGTACTCACGCGATCCTAGATTACAAAACGTCCGACAAACAGGGAACTAACGATTGGGAGGGGGGCCGCCCCAACGCTCCGCAATTGATGCTCTACGCCGTCAAGAGCGAGCACGTGATTTCATCGGTTGATTTCGCCGTTTTGGTGCCTGGCTCGACATACCTCGAAGGTTACCGGGGACAGGACTTGCAACAACACCTACCGCAATGGACCGACGTGGTAGAACACCTCGGCGCCAGCTTCTTTCGCGGCGACGCCGCAGTCAATCCGAAGTACGGTGTGAAATCCTGCGAATTCTGCCAGCTCCATTCGCTGTGCCGCATCGCCGACATACGCGCCCTCAACGCGCCGGAGGACGAAGCCGGTGAGTAGCCCCGTAATCCTGCACCAGCTCGACGAGCCCCAGCGCCAGACAGCCCTCGATCCCACTCGTTCCTTTACAGTGCGCGCACCCGCAGGCTCCGGCAAAACCGAGCTGCTGATCCAGCGCTTCCTGCGCCTGCTGGCAGTGGTCACCAAACCCGAATCCATCGTCGCCATCACCTTCACGCGGAAAGCCGCCGGTGAAATGCTGGATCGCGTCCTAGGCGCATTGCACGCCGCCAAAGCCGGGGCCCCCGTCGAGAAGCCGCACATGCAAACTACGCGCGAACTGGCGCTCGCCGTCCTCCAGCGCGACCGCGAACTCGCCTGGGATCTCCTCGACCACCCCGGCCGCCTGCGCGTCCAAACCATCGATTCGCTCTGCATGTCGATCACCGGCGAAATGCCCTGGCTAGCACGCCTCGGCGGCATGCCGCGCATTGAAGAGGACGCGCGCCAGTTGTACGAAGAAGCCGCACACCTCACGCTGCTCGATAGCAGTCCCGACTATCAACAGGCGCTCACCACCCTGCTGCGGCACTTGGATAATAACTCGACGCACGCGCGCGAACTGATCGCCAGCATGCTCGCCAAACGCGATCAGTGGACGAAGATCGCCGTCGACGATGACGACGACCAAGCCCGCGCCGACCTCGAGCGGGCACTGGCGGACACCGTCGTCACGGGGCTGGCCACGGTCGACGATTTCATTCCAGAAGACCAGCGCGGAACTTGGCTGGATCTAGCGCGCTTTACAACCCAGACTGATTTACCCAAGTGGCCGGAAGCCACGATTGGGGACGCTCCCGTCTGGCTCAGACTCGCGAATGTTGTCCTAACCGATAGCGGATGGCGCAAGCGCAAAGGACTCAACGTAAGGTGCGGTTTTCCACTAGGAAGCGACGCCGAGAAAAATCGTTGCGCCGATCTAATCGCCGTACTCGAGCAGCGCGAGGGCCTGCTCGAAGCCCTAAAGCGCCTGCGCAGACTCCCGCCTCCGTGCTACACCAATGAGCAGTGGGAAGTCCTGCGAGCCCTATTGCGATCGTTAAAACTCGCCGTAGCCCAACTAAAAATGGTGTTCCGCGCGGAACGCGTCATCGACTTCATGGAACTAGGCATCGCCGCCCGCGAAGCCCTGGGCCGCACCGACAATCCCACCGAAGTCGCCTATCGCATGGACTCGCGCATCGAGCATCTGCTAGTCGACGAATTCCAGGACACCTCGCGCGCGCAATTCGAACTGCTCCAGCAATTGACCGGCGGCTGGCAGCCCGGCGACGGCCGCACGCTGTTTCTGGTAGGCGATCCCATGCAGTCGATCTATCGCTTCCGCCAGGCTGAAGTCGGCTTATTCGGCGCAGTGGAACACAAAGGAATCGGCGACTTGCACTTGCAGCCGCTTCATCTCCGCCTCAACCGCCGCTCCGGCCCCGCCATCGTTGAACGGGTGAACGCGCTCTTCCACGATCGTTTTCCGAAAGTGGTCGACGACCAAACCGGCGCCGTGATCTACACAGATTCCCAAGCCGCCCAGACCGAACCCGTCGGCGTAATCACCGTGGACGGTTTCATCGAAGGCGAGGACCAACTGGAAGCCGCGTGCGTAGTCCGTCGCATCCGCGAAGCGCAGAGCGAAGACCCCGGCGGTTCGATTGCGATTCTGGTGCGCGCCCGCTCCCATCTGTTCGCCATCACCACCGCCCTCAAAACCGCCGGGCTTCCCTTCAGCGCCGTCGACATCGATTCGCTAGCCGAACGCTCCGTCGTGCGCGACCTCCTCGCCCTCACCCGCGCCCTACTCAATCCAACCGACCGCGTGGCCTGGCTCTCCATCCTGCGCGCCCCCTGGTGCGGCCTCACGCTTGCCGACTTGGAAGCCCTGGTGCACGACCGCACCACCACCGGCATCTGGGAATGCTTACTGGATGTCCACGCTCTCTCCCACGACGGCCAAGCGCGCGCCGTTCGCCTCCGCGGCATCTCGCAAGAAGCCTTCGCCGACCAAGGCCGCTGGCCCCTGCGCCGTTGGATCGAACGCATCTGGATAAAGCTAGGCGGTCCCGCGTGCCTCGACAGCGCAAGCTCGCTGCAAGACGCCGCAGCCTATTTCGATCTCCTCGAAGCCTCGCAGTCAGGCGCCGATCTCCGTGATTTCGAGCGCTTCGAAAGTCGCGTCGCCGAACTCTTCGCGCAGCCCGAGAATCCCGCCGAAGCGGGCCTTCACGTGATGACCATCCACAAGGCCAAGGGACTGGAGTTCGACACCGTCATCCTGCCCGGCCTCGGCCGCCATTCGAAACCCGAAGACAAGCCGCTCGTTCTCTTCCACGAATGGCGGCAAGAAGACCACTTCGAATGCCTGATGGCCCCCATCGACGAGACCCGCGCCGAGCCCGACGCTCTCTACAGCTACCTGCGCGACATCGAAAGGCAGAAGGACAAATGGGAACGCGCGCGCCAACTCTACGTCGCCACCACTCGTGCCAAGAAGCGCCTTCATCTCCTGGGCCACGTCCGCTTGGATAGAACTGGTGAGCCCAAGCCCGCCTCCGACTCCATGCTCGCCGACGTATGGCCCGCCCTGACCCCCGAAGAAGTGAATGTCTTCCGGCGCACGCTCGCCGCTGTGGCCGCCCCTCCGCAGCCTCCGGAGACCATGCTGCGCCGCTTGCCGGATTCCTGGCGTCTGCCCGAGCTACCCGCGCCCGTCGAGTGGCACAGCACCGGTGCCCCCGAAGCCGAACCGCATGAGCCGTCCTTCGAATGGGTAGGCGAGAGCCTCCGCCATGCCGGAACCGTGGTCCACGCCTTTCTGCAGCGTATGCCCGACGTCGATGCCGATCCCCCCGATGTAGCCGTGCTCAAGAGAGCGCTGACCCACGCAGGCGTCTCGCCGCTCGATCTAGAAGCGACAGCGCAGCGCGTTCGCCAAGCCCTCGCGCGCATCCGCACCAGCCGCCGCGGCCGCTGGATTCTCGCTCCGCATGAAGACTCGCACACCGAATACGCAGTCACCGGCATAGTCAACGGAGAAGTCGTGCGCGGCCTGGTGGATCGCACCTTCATCGACGAAGGCATCCGCTGGATCATCGATTTCAAATCCAGCGAGCACCAAGGTGGAAATCTGCCAGCCTTCCTCGATGAACAGCAGCGCCGTTACAGCGATCAGATGGAGCGCTACGCCGGTATCCTGGCAGCGTTGGGCAATCCGGTGAAAGTCGGACTCTACTTCCCGCTATTAGATGAATGGCGCGAGTGGACGCCCGCCATTACCTAAGCTTTCTTCTTCTTGGCTTTCGCTTTCACTTCAGGTTCCGCTTCCGCCGGCGCCTCTACAGGTTCCGGCAAAGCCACTTCTGGCGGAACGATCCCCGCCAGCACCGCGTTGAACAATTCCTTCTGCTTGGCCAGTTCCTTCTTCGACGGCGGCGCCTGCTCGTTGCGGAAATCATGATCGGCGTAGCAGCTCCGGCAGCGCACCTTAGCCGCCTTGGCGTCCACCATCGACACAATTGCGTGGTTCGTCAACCGCCGGCATTTCACGCAATAATCGTCGATTTCGTCGCCGAGCCGAAGCTCCCACATGCCCGTTAGTGTACCAGCGGCGTAACCACATGCGTTAGTCTGGCAAGGTGCTCCATCGCTTGACGACACCCACGAAAATCCAGCAATTTCTCGATAACGAGATCGCCTATAACCAGGAACCACACGGCGCCACGTGCTATTCGCCCAGCATGGTTCTGCGCCAGCGCGTCGCCCACTGCATGGAAGGCGCGCTGCTCGCCGCGATGGCTTTGCGAAACCTGGGCTATCCTCCACTCCTGATCGATCTCGAAGCCGTGCGCGATTCCGACCACGTCCTGGCTGTCTACCGCGTCCACGGCCATTGGGGAGCCCTCGCCAAATCTGACTACGCCGGTCTGCGCTCTCGCGAGCCCGTCTACGCCACCATCCGCGAGCTGGCCCTCAGTTACTTCGAGCACTATTACAACCCCGCCGGCGAAAAAACGTTACGCGCTTATTCGCGCCCCGTGAATCTAGCTCGCTTCGACCGCTCACTTCAGTGGATGACCACGCTCGATGAAGTTTGGGACATCCCCGGACACCTCTGCGAGATCCCCCACACCAGCATCTTGACCAAGCCGATGGAGCGCCAGCTCGTCCGCATAGATCCGCGCCTGTATCAGGCCGGGCGCGTCGGGGGCGTCAACCAGCCGTTGTTTCGCTGGCCGCCCGCCGCTTCCACTCGAACAGCATCACGCCGGCCGCCACGCTGACATTTAACGACGCCACCTGCCCCGCCATCGGAATGCGCACCAGAAAATCGCAGCGCTTGGCCACGTGTTCATGCAGTCCGCTGCCCTCCGCCCCCAGCACAATCGCCGACGGTTTGGTGAACATCACCTGGTCGTAAGTGTCCTTGCCGCGTTCGTCCAGTCCATAGATCCAATAGCCGCGTTCCTTCAGTTCGTCGAGCGTCTTATTAATGTTCACCACCCGCACCACCGGCAGATAAGCCAGCGCCCCCGCCGACGCGCGCCCCACCGTTTCGTTCAATCCCGCCGCGCGCCTCTCCGGAATTACCACCGCCGCTGCCCCCGCCGCATGCGCCGTCCGAATGATCGCCCCCAAATTATGCGGATCTTCCACCCCATCCAAAATCACATGCAATCCGCCCGACGCCGCCGTCTCATCGATCGACGAATACTTCTCCGCCGCGCCGAACGCGATGACGCCCTGGTGGTTCGCTCCGTTGGCCGCACGATCCAGCCGTTCCCGCGGCTCGATCCGCACCGGGATGTCGCGTTCCCGGCACAGAGCAATCAGTTCCTGCAGGCGCGCGCCGCCCGCGCCCTTAGCGATTACCACGCGGTCAAGCGGCCTCCCCGCCAACAGCGCCTCACGGACAGGATGGATTCCTACAAGCGGGGACATTATCATAAGGGTACGTCATGAGTTCGCAAGAAGACATGATCGTGACCGCCCCGCCGGAGATCCCCGACAAGCTTTACTTCCGGATCGGCGACGTGGCGCGCCTGGCCGGCATCAAGCCCTACGTCCTGCGCTTCTGGGAAACCGAGTTCCCCGGGCTCGGCCCTAAGAAGTCCGGCACCGGCCACCGCCTCTACCGCCGCAAGGACGTCGAGATGGTGCTCGAAATCAAGCGCCTGCTCTACGAACAGCGCTTCACCATCGAGGGCGCCCGCAAGTTCCTCGAAACGCGAGCCAAACCCGAGCCGGTCCCGGCCCCCGCCGCCCCCGGCAAGCGCAAGCGCATGCAGCGCGATCTCTTTGACGCAGATCCGGCTGAGATCACCCCGCTCCTCGGAAAAATTCGCGAGGAACTGAAGGCCATCGCCAAGCTCTTGAAGTAGCTTGTTGAAGGACCCCCGCCGAACCGCTCAACCCAAGCCGATAGAATAGAAACTGAATGACCAGAAAAGTGCGTAAGGCAGTTTTTCCCGCAGCCGGCCTCGGGACGCGATTTCTTCCGGCGACCAAAGCCATGCCCAAGGAGATGTTGCCGCTAGTCGATAAGCCCTTGATCCAATACGGCGTCGAGGAAGCCAAACACTCCGGCGTCCAGAACATTATCATCGTCACCGGACGCGGCAAGAGCGCCATCGAAGATCACTTCGATGTCAGCTTCGAACTCGAGCACCTCTTAGAAACTCGCCACAAGAAAGACCTGCTCGCCACCGTGCGCGCCGTCTCCGACATGATCAATGTCGCCTACGTCCGCCAAAAAGAAGCGCTCGGTCTAGGCCACGCCGTCCTGCGCGCCCATGAGTTGGTAGGCGAAGAACCCTTTGCTGTAATTCTTTCCGACGACATCATCGACGCCGAAACTCCCTGCCTCCGCCAGCTGCTCGACGTTTATGAATTTTACTCCGCCCCGGTTCTGGCCCTAATGGAAGTCCCACGCGAAAACATTTCGGCGTACGGCGTGGTCGATGCCGAGCCCGTCGCCCACAACGGTGGCAAGGACCGCCTCTATCGCATCCGCAACCTGGTCGAGAAGCCCAAAGCCGACGACGCCCCCTCCAACCTGGCGATCATCGGACGCTACGTGCTGACGCCCGAGATCTTCAGCTCACTTGAAACCATCGAGCCCGGTAGCGGCGGTGAGATCCAATTGACCGACGGCCTTAAGCACATGCTGCGCAGCCGCCCCATCTACGGCTATAAGTTCGAAGGCAAGCGCTACGACGCCGGCGACAAGCAAGGCTTCCTGCAAGCCACCGTCGAACTCGCCCTCAAACGCCACGACCTGGGCCAAGCCTTCCTTGAGTACTTAAAGCACCTGAAGTTATAGCTCCCATGCACCGCAGCCTCTTGCCCATTTCGCTTCTGCTAGTGGTCGTCGCGATCCCATCGGCGGCCGGCATCGTGCAGGATGTGCTGGCTTCTTTCTCCACCGGCTCCGACGCGCGCGCGATTCAGGAGCTCACCGCCTATCGCGCCGCCCAAGGCATCACGCCCGAGTACCTCGAAGCCTTCAGCTGGCTCACCCGCGCCGAGTTCGAAAGCCACAACTACCCCGCCGCCGAGAAATTCGCGCAGGGCATCTATGCGCAATCGACGGAGATGTTGAAGAAGCGCCCGCTAGACCGCGAGCCGCATCTCCCGCTAGCGCTCGGCGCCGCCATAGAGATCCAGGCGCAGACCTTGGCCGCCGAAGGCCGCCGCAGCGAAGCCGTGACTTTCCTGGAGGAACAGGCGAAAACCTTCGGCACCACCTCTATCCTGCCACGCATCCGCAAGAACCTGCTGCTGCTCACACTCGAAGGCAAGCCCGCGCCCCCGCTCGACGGCATCGTGCGGCCTCCCGGTAAACCCGCGCTGGTTTTCTTCTGGGCCCACTGGTGTCCCGACTGTAAATCCGAAATCCCCATCCTCGCGAAGATCAAGGCCGAGTTCGTTCCGCAAGGTCTCGCGTTCCTCGCCCCCACGCAGAAGTACGGCTATGTGGCCGGAGGCGTCGACGCCGCCCCCGCCGTCGAGACCGCTTACATCGAACAGGTCCGCCGCAAATACTACAGCGGAGTGATCGATGCCCCCGTGAAAGTGAGCGAAGCCAACTTCACTCGTTACGGCGCCAGCACCACGCCCACCATCGTGTTGATCGATCGCGCCGGCATCGTGCGCCTGTACCATCCCGGCGCTATGACATATGTCGACCTGCGCGCAGCAGTGGCTAAGGTGATCACGAATCAGGTGGGGATAAAACAGGGGGGCACAAAATAAGAACGGCCCCGATTGCTCGGGGCCGGTTGGTCAAACTCGCTATTGCGAGCCCGTTTAGCTACTTCTTTTTCTTAGCAGCAGCTTTCTTCTTCGGGGCCGCTTTCTTCTTGGTTGCGAATTTCATCGTTTGATTCTCCCTTAACATCAAAGTACGCGCCACTCGTGAGAGAGCGCGCTTGTGTCCCCTTTATAAGGTGGATTGAATTGAATGTCAAGAAAAAAATGCATAGTGCGGGTCTCCACGCTCGCACCTCGCGCGCCTCGCAAGACCCCCATTTCATAAAAAAACGTAAATGCGTAGAATTGTTTTAGGTGCTTAGGAAATGATGATGGTGTTCCGAAGGCCGATTCATGCGGGTTTCACGCTACTCGCACTCGCGATGCTCTTCATCGCGGGTTGTTCGCATCGACCCGCGCATGTGAACACTCCCCTCGCACCCGCACGCTTGGGCACCACCGAGACCGGCGTCGCCAGTTGGTATGGATTCCCCTATCACGGCCGCCGCGCCGCCTCGGGCGAGGTCTACGACATGGAGCAGCTCACCGCCGCGCACCGCACGCTCCCGTTCCAGACTTGGGTCGAGGTCACCAATCTCTCCAACGGAAAACAAGTGGAGGTGCGCATCAACGATCGCGGCCCCTTCATCAAGGGCCGCATCCTTGATCTCTCGCAAGCCGCCGCGCGCGACATCGACATGCTCCGCGCCGGAACGACTCGCGTGCGCCTCAAGGTGATCGCTCCCCCGCCGCCCGCGCCGCCGCTCGACTCGACACCCGCGGCAATCGCGTCTATCAATTGTTTCGTTGTCCAAGCCGGCGCCTTCGCCGATCGCGACCGCGCCGAAGCACTGCGAGCCGCTCTCGAAGACCACTTCATGCAAGCTCGCGTGGTCTCCTCCCCAACTGCCTCCACACCCTGGCGCGTAATCGTCGGCCACGAAATGACGCGGGATCAAGCCACAGAACTCGCCATCCGCGTCCGCCAGGAGACCGGCGCCGCACTGGTCATAGCAGAACCCACACCCGTCCCCACGCCGTCTCCCCAGCCGTCGACCCAGTAGTACTTACCCGCAAAGTGGGTATACTCCCCACCCGCAATAGACTTACCCCAATGCTCTGTACGCGGGTCTTGAGGAAAGTTGCATTCAATCGTAGAGTTTATCTTTGCCCAACACACCTTATATTAGGTCCCCCTATCAAGAGCCTCGAATGAACACATCACCCAACCTTGAAGAAACCCGCCATATCCTGGTGGGGCAATCGCCGCGCACGCGCCAGATTTTCCGTTTGATTGAGAAACTTGGCAAGTGCCGTTGGCCGGCGCTGCTGCTCGGCGAGACCGGAACTGGCAAGGAAGTAGTCGCCCGCGCCATCCACAATACCGCCGCGTCCGGCCCCTTCGTCACCGTCGATTGCTCTTCGATGGTCGGGCCCCTGATGGAAAGCGAGCTCTTCGGGCACGTCAAAGGCGCGTTCACCGGCGCCGGCACCACCAAGTTCGGCCTGCTCGAAGCCGCCAACGGAGGCACCGCCTTCTTCGACGAAATCGGCGAGCTGCCTTTAGACCTGCAAGCCAAACTGCTCCGCGTCCTCCAAGAGAAAGAATTCCGCCCCGTAGGTTCGGTATCGACGCGCCACTCCGACTTCCGCATCATCGCCGCCACCAACCGCGATCTCGCCAAGGAAGTAGAGAAGGGCACCTTCCGCCGTGACCTATACTTCCGCCTCAATGTCATCAACATCCGCCTCTCGCCCCTGCGCGAGCGCCGCGAAGATATCCCCGCGCTGATCAATCACTTCCTTTCGCGCGTCGGCGGCAACTATAGCGTGACCGCCGAAGCCCTGGAAGTCATGCTCTCCTACGAATGGCCCGGCAACGTGCGCGAACTGGAGAACTGCGTGCAGCACATGGTGGCCATCAACTCCGGTCCCCTGCTGCATGTAGCCGATCTGCCCTCGAGCTTACAGAACCACTTGCTGCAGAAAAAGTCTCAGTACTTAATAGCCGCCGTCGGAGCCGACTCCGCCGCGAACGCTTCGTCCCAACCGGAATCCGATGCCTCCGCGCCCCAGCCCGTCTCCGTGCCGCACGGCGCTGCCTCCGTCATCCCACTCGATGTGCTCGAACGCCGCGCCATCCTGCATGCCCTCGAATACACCAAAGGCGACCGCGCCATCGCCGCGCACCTCCTGGGAATCGGCCGCACCACCCTCTATCGCAAGCTGAAGGAATATCAAATCGCCGTTTGACGTGCCATCATCGTCAGATATGGCTCAACTGCTGACCGTAGTCGCCGAAATGCAGGCGCAACCCGGTAAGGAAGATGCGCTCCGTCGCGCCGTGCTCGCTTTGATCGAACCCACGCGCCAAGAAGACGGCTGCGTCCAATACGATCTGCATGTCCACTCGAGCGATCCCGCCCGCTTCGTGTTCTACGAGAACTGGACTTCGCAAGCACACCTAGACCGCCACGCCGCCTCGCCTCACATCCAGGAATTCCGCGCCGTAATCGCGGACATACTGACAGCCCCGCCCCGCATCGAAACCTATCTGCGCATTGCCTGACCATGCGTATCGCCCTCGACGCAACCTACAGCCTCGGACGCAACCTATCAGGAGTCGGCGTGTATTCGCGCGAAATGATGTTCGGCCTAGCCCGCGCGCATCCCCAGGAGCGCTTCCGTTTCTACTACCGCCCCCACCGCCTGATCAAATCGTTCTCCGACAAACTGCCCCCCAACGCCAGCCGCCGCTTACTAGTAGGCGCCCCCCGCGCCGACCTGTTCCACGCCCTCAACCAGCGCGTCGACACCCCCGCGCGCCGAACAGTGTCTACCTTCCACGATCTGTTCGTCATGTCCGGAGACTACTCCTCCCCCGAATTCCGTGCCCGCTTCACCGAACAAGCCCGCCAAGCCGCCGAACACAGCGACGCCATCATCGCCGTCTCCCAGTTCACCGCCCAGCAAGTCGAGCAACACCTCGGCGTCGAGCCCTCGCGCATCCACGTCGTCCCCCACGGCGTCCACATGCCCGCCGCCCAAAGCTCCGCCTCCCGCGACAACCTGGTGCTCTTCGTAGGCGTCATCCAGCGCCGCAAGAATGTCGCGAGACTAGTCAAAGCCTTCGAGCGCCTCCCCGCCGGCTGGCGCCTCGCACTCGCCGGAGCCTCCCAAGGCTACGGAGCCACCGAAGAATTACGTGCAGTAGAAGATAGCCCGCGCCGCCAGGATATTGACCTATTAGGGCACCTCTCCGCCGAACAACTCTCCGCCCTCTATGCGCGCGCCCGCATCTTCGCCTTCCCCTCGCTCGATGAAGGCTTCGGCATGCCGGTTCTAGAAGCCATGGCCCACGGCCTTCCCGTGATCACCTCGCGAACGTCCGCCATGCCCGCAGTAGCCGGCGACGCAGCCCTCTTAGTGGACCCGCTCGACATAGACGACCTAGCCTACGCGCTCACGCGCCTAGCCACCGACCAGTCCTTGCGAGAAGACCTGATCGCCCGCGGCCGCACGCGTGCCCTACGCTTCACCTGGGATTCCGCCGTCGCCCAAACCTGGGCCGTCTACGAAAAGGTTATGGCCGCGAGCTCGTGATCTGTCCGGTTTCCGCTCGAGCCGCTTCATGCAGTTCGCTCAACTTCGACTCGGTTACCGCCAGTGAGATCGCTCCGCCAATTAACAGCGGCAGCGTCATGATCCCCCACAGCACTAGCGAAAATCGCGCCGCTTCGGCCGGCACCACGTTATAGACTTTGACCAAGGTCTCGCGGACCACCACCTGAAACAGCCCCAAATTTCCCGGAGCCTGCGGCACCACCGTACTCAACCGCAACACCACCATCAGAACGAAAGCCACGCCCAGCGAAAGATCGAAGCCATAAGCCCGCAGAGCCGCGTAAATCGGAATGATCTGGATCATCAGGTACGGCAAACTCTGCACGAACGACGTCAGTAGGGACCGCGAGTGCCCCATGATCTCCAGATCGTCGATCAGCACGTGCAGTTGCCTGCGCCAGCCCTTCTCCCCCGCCAACGCCGCCCGCGCCGAGTGCCGCCGGAACATCACCACGCCCAGCACCAGCGCCAACACCAGCACTGTAATCCCCAGCACGTAAGCGCCGTCTACCAAGTAGCGCATGCTGTGCGGAAACGTCGTATAGCGCAGCATGAGGATGATGCACAGCGACAGCCAGATGCCGTCAAACACCCGCTCGATCAGCGCGCTAGTGAGCGAAACCGAAAGAGGCAGCAGCGGATTCCGTGCCAGCAGATAACAGCGCAGCACCTCGCCCGCGCGGAAAGGCAGCACCTCATTGGCGAACAATCCAACGTAAATGGCGCGCACCGGCTCCCAATACTTGAGCTTTACCACCGGCCGCAGCAACGTCTGCCAGCGTACGCCATGCCACAGATACACCGAGACATCGGCGGCCACCGCCAGCGCCACCCACCACCAGCTCATCTCCGCCAGATCTTCTTTGAGCTCGCCCAAATGAGCGCCGCGCAGAGCCCACAGCAGACTCCCTAGCGAAGCGACGTTAATAACGACCAGCAGAATCCGTGACCGGACACTGCGTAACTTCTTCTCACCCAAATTTCATGATAGCGGACGGCCTACTGGAAGTACCGCGCCGCCAGCTCCGGATCTGCAGCCACCGCCTGGCTCCACAGTTCCCTGGCTTGATCGTCCTGCCCCGCCGCCCGTAGCGCGTGCCCCAGATTAATCAGCGCACCGCTAAACTGTGGCTTGTGCTGTAGCGTGGTCCGATAACACTCCGCCGCGGCGTTATGATCACCCGCCGCCTGCAGCAGCAGGCCCAGGTTATAGTTCAGTTCCGGCGTCGACGCCCCCAGCGCGTCTAATTTCTTGATGGCCTCGCGAGCCTCACCCGCGTTCTTCTGTTCGATTGCCACCGCCGCCAAGGAACGCAACGCGTCTACCTGCTTCGGGTTCATCGCCAGCACCACGCGGAAGGCCGCTGCCGCCGCTTCCAGATCGCCGAACCTCCAGCACGCCAGGCCCAGGTTCAAACGTGCCTCTAACCAGTCTTTGCGCTTCTTCAGGCAGGCTTCGAAACTATCCACCGCTCCCGCGTACTCGCCGCGCTGCAATTGCAGATAGCCCAAGCGAAACGCAGCGTCCTGCCGCTCCGGCTCGACGGCGAGCAGTCTCTCCAGCAGTTTCTCAGTCTCCTCGGAATTGCCGTCCCGTTCCGCCGCCAGCGCCAAATTCCACAACGCACCCGCCAAGTCCGGAGAAATTTTCAACGCCTCCTCATACGCCGCACGCGCGCCTTTCAAATCGCCCCGCTCCTGCAGCGCCGCTCCCAGGTTGGCATTCGCTTCCGCCGAATGCGGCCGCAGGCGCAGCGCCTCACGATAAGAGTGCGCCGCTTGCTCCAACCGCCCGGTCTTCTGGTACGCGACGCCCAGATTGAACCAGCCCTCATAGGAATCCGCCGCCGCCTTCACCAGTTGCGAGCAGTATTGCGCCGCCGTACTAAAGTCGCCGCGCGCAAGAGTAATGCTAGCCATACACTCCAGCGCCACCCGCGAGTCCGATTGAATTTTGAGCAGGCGCTCCGCCATTTCCTTGGCCTGCATTTCTTCCTTGCGTGCGCCCGCCAGCGAAACAATGTTGCTGAGCAGATCGATCGAGTTGGGATTCAACGGCAACAGCTTCTGATACAGCTCCGCCGCCTCTTCCAGACGCCCCAGTTGATGCAGCGTCACCGCCTTCCCGAACAGGATGTCATCCTGCCGCTGCGGTTTTTTAGAAGCCCGCAGTTCGCCCTGCGCCGCTTCCCAGCAGGCGAGAGCCTCCTCCGCCTGATTCATTCTCAGCAAGCACAGCCCGCGTCCCACCTGCGCCTGCCAGCGCTTCGCATCGATCGCCAGCGCCGCCTCAAATTCCTTCGCCGCCTCTGCGAATTTCGACTGCCGCTCGAAACACAACCCCAGGTTGTAATGCGCCGTCGCATGCTTCGGCTCGCGCTCCGCCACCTTCGCGTAATGGCCCTGCGCATCGCCCCACTTCTGCTGCTCAAAACGCAGATGCCCCAAAGCGCTCTGCACTTCGCTCGGATTCTCCCCGCGCTCCAGCGCCCCTTCGAGCTCCCGCACCGCCTCGTCCAGTTTTCCGTCCGTCGCCAGCGCCACCGCCGCCGCCAGACCGCTCGAAGCCGCCGGACGCTTCTGTTTCGGCGAAGCCGGAGCCGCATCCCCGCGCAGCAGCCGTTCGATCAGATCATCGTCGATAAAGAAGACTTCATTCTGCGCCATGTAGATTCCCTTCCGCTATTTCGCCAACGGCGTCACCTGGAAGTCGCCGTGCAAAGTGAATTGCTCCGCGCCTTCCCGGTACAGCCCCGCCCCGCCGCTCTTGAGCCGCCCGTCCATCCATTGATCTACCTGCTCGCCTTGCACCCAAGTGGTGAAGCGATTGTCTACGGCTTCAAAACGGATTTTGTAATGCCCGCCCAGCGGCACACCCACGTGCAGCGGCGTCTGCTCATGCGCCTGCTCGACGCCATCGATCACCGCATAGTGCACAATCGCGAACTCCGGATTTTGTCCGGGCTTTTCCAACTCAATCTTGCTGACGTAATAATTCTTCGCGTCCTGCGCGCGATACACCCAACCCAGCCCCTTAATTTGGATGGAGCTTTCAAAGTCCAAACGATAAGCCGCCAGCCCCATCGAGGCCCGCAGCACCGAAACCCTCCGCTGGCTCTTCGCGTCAGTCGCAAAATTGCTAATCCAGTTCGCGCTGGCGGTTGTAGTTTCGGCGGCCGGCTTAGGTCGCGTCTCGCCCCGCCCCAGGAAAAAGAAAATGCCGAAACCCAGCGCCGCAACGCCCGCGACCGCCGCCAAAATCTTGGGCATGTGCGCAGCGCCCGCGTTTCGTCCTGAATCCAAGCGAAGCTCCGGCAACCCCAGATCCGGTTCCACAGCAATCGGCGCCGCCGTCACCACTGGTAAGCTCGGCTTGACCGCAGCAGGCGGCAGAATGCGAACGTCACTCTTGGTTTTCTTCCCCGTCACCGGCGCAGCCGTAGCCTCAGCCGGTCCTAGCACCATCAGCGGCCGCAAAGGCAAGCCACTCGGCGGAGGAACCTGTATGATCTTCTCGGTAAACAGCGCCGCTCCGAACACCTGCCCCGGCTTGGCCCGCCCCGCCGCGATCCCTTGCACCGTGACTGGCAGCCGTTCCAGCACCGGCTCCGGAACCGGCGGCTCAGCCACTCCCTGTTCCTCAACGATTGGTTCGGCTACTTCCGCTTGCCGCTCGGCTCCAACCACGGGCGCGTCAACGGGAATCGTCGCCGGCTCGCGCTTCAAGCGGCGCTTGAGTTTCAACGCGCGGCTCCTCAAACCCAGTAGTCGACAATCCAAAACCAGCCAGACTGCCCAGGGAAATCAGCGAGCCCGCAAACTCCTTCCGCTCCGCCGTCCATAGCGGCGCATCTTCCGGAGCGATGCCCGGCATCGGCGGAATCGCCAGCGCTTCCCGCTGCACTTCCAAAGCTTCCGGACCCCTGACGCGAAGATCCAACTCCACCCGCGGCACCGGTCGCGCCGATTCCCGCAGTTCCACTTCCCGCTCGATCGCATGGATCGCTACGTCCGCAATTTCCACACCGCGTCCCAACGGAATCGGATTCGCCTCCAGCAACATCCCCATTGCCACATTCACTTGGTGCGAGGGTGCCCCGGGCCTCTGCGCTCGCGTCTCCTCGAACGCCAGCCTCCTCGGGATCAACAACGGTACGTCCGCCGCGACAGGTTTATCAACCCTCGCGGCCTTCGCCGCCGCCGGATCAGATTCCGCTTTCTTCGCCGGCGCCGGCGCGAAGGGCAGCGCAATCGCCGTCCGCGGTTCCGTTTTCTTGGCAGCGCTCGGCGATACAACCGGTACGTTCTTAGCTGCAGCTACCACCGGCTCCACCTTCGGCGTCGCTGGCAACGTGACACTCGGCGGGGGTGCCGAATGGCCGTTCGCAGTCGGCGGGGGCGTAAGTACACTGGGCGGGCCGTTCAAACTGGGAATATTTTCCAGTCCCGGCGGCTTGGATTGCAGCAACCGCCCTAGCGCCAGATCGCTGTATTCCTGCTGATATTCGCGGCGATGTGCGTCGGAACAGAACTCGCTCCCTGCCATACGCTTGAACAGGGGAAGGTCCTTGCCGCATTGGAGACACCGCATACCTTAGACTTATCGGCTCTTTTGGCCTGATCCTAAAGGGGCTCGTCTAAGCATTCTCTCCGGTAAAGCACTTATGGCTTTGATCTCAGGTCCGAGCCTTACCGCGCTCCCCGGCTATCACCTTATTCGCGAGTATCATAGCTCTCGCTTAAGCCTGCTCTAAAGTTTTTTCCCTATGTCTCCGATCCATACTCAGCGAGCGAATATTGTGGAGGAACAAACGGGCATGGCAAAAGGTGAAGCGTTGAAGGCAGCCCTCGAAGGGCTACGCAACTCTATTCCGGAATTGAAGGGTGTGTTACTGGCCTCGAATGAAGGACTGCCCATCGCGCACGCCCTCACCAACGGGTCCGACCCCAACCGTCTAGCGGCTATGGCCGCCGCGGCGTCCACCCTGGGACGAAAGATTAGCGACAACATCGGCGCGGGCAATCTGGGCGAAGTCTCCATCCAGGCCGATGAGGCTTCTTTGTTCATCTACGCCGCCGGCAGCAAGGCCGTCTTGGCCGTGCTAAGTCCGCAAGGCGGGAACGCAGGTTTGATTCACTTGGAAGCCCGCATGGCTGCCAAAGAGATTGGCGATCTGTTCTAGAGCCGTTCTTTTCAAAAAAGTTTTTTCATGGGTAGGACGGGACGAATCACTTAACAGTGAGTCCCGTCCTTATTTTTTGAGCCGCCGCCCGCCCGGCCACCCGCACCAGTTCATCCTCCGGCGCCAGACGCACGCGCTCCAGGCTGCCAAAATGCTTCAACAGTTTCGTTGTCGTCTTTTCCCCGATACCCGGAATCTGCACCAACTCGCTCTGCAACCGGCTGGCATTCCGCCGCGTGCGATGAAACGTGACCGCAAAACGGTGCGCTTCATCGCGAACCTCCTGTACTAAATGCAATACCGGTGAAAACTTATCTAGTACGATCGGCTCGTCTTCCTGCCCGTAAACGTAAATCCACTCGTCGCGCTTTGCGATTGAAGCCAGCGGCTGATCGGTAATCCCCAACGCTTCGAGCGCCTCCGACGCCGCATGCAATTGCCCCAGCCCGCCGTCGACCAACACTAGCCCCGGCCGCGGCAAATTCTCTTCCTTCAGCCGCCCATAACGCCGCGAAATCACCTCGCGCATCGACGCAAAATCGTCATTCCCCACCACAGTCTTGATGATGAACTTGCGGTAATCCGACTTCTTCATCCGCCCGTTTTCCCACACCACCATGCTCGCCACTTTATCCGTGCCCTGAATGTGCGAAATATCGAAGCATTCGATCCGCTGCGGCGCCGTTTCCAATCCCAGCGCGTCCTGCAGAGCCGTTTGAATCGCCTGCGAAGATGGTTTCAGCACCCGGAACCGCTGCTCAAAGCTGTACTTCGCATTCGATTCCACCAGCTCCAGCATGGCCTTCTTCTGCCCCCGCTGCGGAGTCTGAATCTCCACCTTGCGTCCCCGCCGTTCCGAAAGCAGCTCCTCCAACGGCTCCCGATCCTCGAAATCCACCGGGACATGCATGAACGCCGGAATGTAAGGCTCGTCCAAATAAACCTGCTTGATCAACGACGAGAAAAACTCCGGTGGATCGAACTCCCGTTGATCCTCCCAGAAAAACTCCCGCCGGTCGACAATGTGCCCGCCCCGCAAGTGAAACAAATTCACCGCCACCAGCGGAGGCTCCGCGTAGTAAGCAAAAATGTCCGTGTCCGTCCCCTCGACGCTAGCCATCTTCTGCTTCTCGCCATGCTCCTCAACCGTCTTAATCAAGTCGTGCAGCGCCGCCGCCTCCTCGTAGAGCATCAAGCCGCTGGCCGCCTCCATCCGCCCGCGCAGCTCCTCCGCTAGATCCCGATGCCGCCCCTCAAGGAACAACCGCACCTGCCGCACCGCACCCGCGTAAGCCGCGTCCGTAGTCAACCCCTGCACACACGGCCCCAGGCAGCGATGAATATGAAACTCCAAACACGGATGCGAATGAACCCGCGTAAAATCTATCTTGCAAGACGGCACCTTGAAGTGGCGATGAATAAAGTGCACCAGCCGGTGCGCCAGATTCCCCGGAAAATAAGGACCAAAATAACTCGACCCGTCCTTGCGCAGCCGCCGCGTCACATACACCCGCGGATACTTCTCCGCCGTCAGCTTGATATAAGGATAGGTCTTGTCATCCCGCAGCAGAATGTTGTATCGCGGCTTCCACTGCTTGATGAGATTGTTCTCCAGCGCCAGCGCCTCTTTTTCGTTATCGACCTGAATGAAGTCGATCGTCCGCGCCTCGCTGATCAGCGTCCCGGTCTTCGAATCCGCGAGCCGCTCATCGGAAAAATAACTCCGCACCCGCGCCCGCAAGTTCTTCGCCTTGCCGACGTAAATGACCGTGTCGTAGGCGTCCTTATATAGGTACACCCCCGGCAACAGCGGCAGTTCAGCAGCTCTTGTACGAAGATCTGACATTTGGTTCTACACTTAAATTGTGACACGCGCCGTTTTACTGACCCTGTTTTTGGCCCTTACCGTGGCCGCCCAGGAGCCGAAACCGCCCGCGCCTCCGCCAACGCAAGAACAAGAACCCCCCGAAGAAGATCCCGACCTCAAGCCCAAGGAATACTCGTTCAACCCCCTGGAAGCCAGCCGCAACATCATCGCCGGCAACTTCTATTTCAAGAAGGGCAACTACCGCGCCGCCGGGCGCCGCTACCTAGAAGCCAGTAAATGGGACCCAACCTCCGCCGAAGCCATGCTCCGCCTAGGCGAAGCCGACGAAAAACTACACGACTTCAGCGGAGCCCGCGAGTCCTACGAAAAGTTCGTAATGCTATCGTCGGACGCCAAGGAAATCGATGCCGTCAAGAAGAAACTAGCGACCCTCCCCAAAGGCCGCACCGCCAAAAAATGACGGACAAGATCGTGGTCCTAACCACCTGCGACTCCAAGAAACGTGCCGACAAACTAGCCCGCCACTTAGTGAAACAACGCGTAGCCGCCTGCGTAAACGTCCTGCCCAAGGCCCGCAGCATCTACCGCTGGAAAGAAAAAGTCGAAGAAGCAGCCGAATGGATGCTGATCATCAAATCCCGCCGCGACCTATTCTCCGCCCTACGCGATGAGATCCAAACTCAGCACTCTTATGAAGTACCGGAAATGATCGCGCTCCCCGTAGTTGACGGCTCCGAAGCCTACCTAGCTTGGTTCGACGCCCAACTCACAGCGAAGGCCGAATAGGCTCGATATCCGTCGGCAAGTCTTTTAACTTATCCAACGCCCGCGCCATCGGCGGACGAATCACGCCCAACTCATCCAGCATCTTCTTCGCGCGCGCGTAATCCCCGGTAGCTTCGATGTCCAACAGCTCGTGCACCAAATCCCGCACCGCGCCCTTGACCTTCGTGAAGTCCACCGCAAACGTCCCATCCGGCTTAGCGACGAACGCACCTTTGTCCATCAGGTAATTCACCTGCATCGCCATCCCCTTGCCATGCGCCTCATGCACGCCAAAGCGCAGCGTACGGAACGACGAAGCCAGGAACGTAGTGTACAGCGGACGCTCCGCCGCGGGCAGCATCTTGTGATCGAACAAGTACTGCAGCATGAACAACCCGGTCACATCGGCCTTAGCTTCCTCAATCGCCGCATGCTGTTCCTTCAACGCCTGCCGCACATTCGTCTGCGGACCAATCCCATGCGTCATCTCATGCGCCAGAATATGCGTGAAGAACGCATTCGAAGCTCAAGTCCTTCTGATCCTCCGCCGACAGCACCCGCGCCGCAATCGGCTGCAAAGTCTTCGAAAACTTAGCCTCCTGAATATTCTTCAGCATCACGCGCTTCGATCCCATCGCCTTCACGATCCGCTCATCGTTAGGCAGATTGAAAGCCGCCGTCCGCACCCCATGCGCCCCATCCCCCGTCGCCAGGACTTCATTCACTACCCGAATCGGCGCCAACGCCCCGATCTTCGGATTCTTGTACTTCGCATCCAGCGGCAGATTATTCTCGATCTCCTGCATCCGCCCCGCAAAGCTCCCCAGCTTCGCCGTCTCCTTGTCATCCCGCAGCGTGACATAAGCCTCGAACGCCGCCTTGTACCCCAGCAGATCGTCGTTGTAAGTTTCGTACGGCCCAATCGTAATATCGATCGGCGCATCCAGTTTCATCCAAGCCACATCGCTAGCGTAATAATCGTCCGTGCGAAACGCCTGCGCCCGCAGCGTCAGAAATTGTTTGAGCGTAGCATTCGGAGTAGCCGCCGCAGCCTCTTCCAGCAACTTCGCCGCCCGCTCCAAATCCGCCCCGTAAGCCTTGCTATAAGGAACCGCGATGAGCTTTTTATCCCCGCCGCGTCGGATCACCGTGAAGAATCCCCGCGCCGCCTCCTGCTGATCCTTAGGAAGCTTCGCCGCCCAAGTCTCAAACTCGTCCTTGGACATATCCTCTGGATAAAAATTCGCACCCGCCAATTTCTTAGGAGGCACCCCCGGCAGAAACGCCACCTGCCCATCCAATTCCGACCACGGCCCCTTGTTCAGATCGAAATAATGCAGCCGCGCCTTCCCCAGCGCCGACGTGTCCTGCAAAAGCTGCGCCCGCAGTGCCGCGTTCCCGCTCCACCGCTGCGTAAGAAAGATTCCATCAATGACCCGGGCCGCCTCAATCAACTTCTGCAGCGCCAGCTTATCCCCCGCCGCCAGCCCCGATGTGTCCACCTTCAGCTCCGCCGGAGCAAACCGCGCAATCATGCGGTTCAACTCAGCCAAGTCCGGAATCGCAGCAATCACAGCCATACAAAGAAAAAGGGAGCAAGCTTTCGCATGCCCCCAATATACTAACTCCTGACCGAACCTCTTAACTCTTTGTGTTCGTCACCACAATCCGCATCCCGTAGAAGGACCGGTGCACGAAGAACAGTGAGATCAGCAGGAACACCACCCCCAGCCCCGTGCTCACCGCGTTGCCCTGCTTTTCCGACAGCGAAACCGCCAATTCAACCGCCAGCAGCCCGAACAGCGTAGTGAACTTGATGATCGGATTCAGCGCCACCGAAGAAGTGTCCTTGAACGGATCGCCCACCGTATCACCCACGACTGTAGCGTCGTGCAGCGGCGTCCCCTTAGCCTTCAATTCCACTTCCACAATCTTCTTAGCGTTATCCCACGCGCCACCCGCGTTCGCCATGAAGATCGCCTGATACAACCCGAACAGCGCGATCGAAATCAGATAGCCGATGAAGAAGTAAGGTTCAAAGAACGCGAACGCCAGCGTAGAGAAGAACACCACCAGGAAGATGTTGAACATCCCCTTCTGCGCGTACTGCGTACAAATCTCCACCACCTTCTTCGAATCCGCCACCGACGCCTTGGTGACGCTCTCCAGATTGATGTTGGCCTTGATGAACTCGACAGCGCGATATGCGCCCGTAGTCACCGCCTGAATCGATGCTCCCGTGAACCAATAAATCACCGAGCCCCCCGTGATCAGTCCCAACAAAAACGGCGGATACAAAATCGACAGGTTCTTCAGCAGCTCCGGCTGCAACCCTTTGGTCAGCGCCATGATGATCGAGAAAATCATGGTCGTAGCACCCACCACCGCCGTGCCTATCAGCACCGGTTTGGCAGTCGCCTTGAAAGTGTTCCCCGCGCCGTCGTTCTCTTCCAAATGATGCTTGGCCTTTTCGAAATCCACATCGAAGCCATAATTTTTCTTCAAATCGGCTTTGATGTTAGGAACCGTCTCGATCTGGCTCAGTTCGTATACTGACTGTGCGTTGTCCGTCACCGGCCCATACGAATCCACCGCAATCGTCACCGGGCCCATGCCCAGGAATCCGAACGCCACCAATCCAAATGCGAACACCGCCGGAGCCAGCATCAGCGTGACTCATTCCCTGCGTGCTAATTCCGTAAGCGATCGCCATCAGTCCCATGATGGTCAGCCCCAGCCAGTACGCACTGAAGTTGCCGGCAACTAGCCCCGAAAGAATGTTCAACGAAGCCCCGCCTTCGCGCGACGACGTCACCACTTCCTTAACGTGGCTCGATTCCACCGAAGTAAACACCTTGACCAGTTCCGGAATAATCGCCCCCGCCAGCGTCCCGCAAGTGATGATGCTAGAAAGCTTCCACCACATCGACGGGTCGTTCGCCCAAGTTCGGAATCATCAAGTAAGAAATCCCGTAAGTAGCGCAGATCGAAATGATCGAAGTCAGCCACACCAGCGAAGTCAGCGGCGCTTCGTAATTCATCTTGTCGACGTTCTGATACCGCGCCTTCGCCACCGCTTCGTTAATAAAGTACGAAAGCGCGCTAGCGATAATCATCATCACGCGCATCACGAAGATCCACACCAGCAATTCGACCTTAGTGATGTCGTTGTTGACCGCCAGCAAGATAAACGTGATCAACGCCACGCCCGTCACGCCGTAAGTTTCAAAACCGTCGGCCGACGGTCCAACCGAGTCGCCCGCATTGTCGCCCGTGCAATCCGCAATCACGCCCGGGTTGCGCGCGTCGTCTTCTTTGATCTTGAACACGATCTTCATTAAGTCCGCGCCGATATCCGCGATCTTAGTGAAGATGCCGCCCGCCACGCGCAGCACCGCCGCGCCCAGCGATTCGCCGATCGCGAATCCGATGAAGCAAGGCCCCGCGTAATCGCCCGGAATGAACAGCAGGATGCACAGCATGATGAACAACTCCACGCTGATCAGCATCATGCCGATGCTCATGCCCGCCTGCAGCGGAATCGCATAACAAGGAAATGGCTTGCCGCGTAGACTGGCAAACGCCGTCCGCGAATTGGCGAACGTGTTGACGCGAATGCCGAACCAAGCCACGCCGTAGCTGCCTGCAATCCCCACCAGACTAAACGCCAAAATGATGGCGACCTTGAACCCTTCCATCGATTGCAGGACGCCAAAGTAGAACGCAATAATGACGCCGATAAAAATCTCCAGGACCAGCAGAAACTTGCCCTGCGTGATCAAGTAGGTTTTGCAGGTCTCGTAAATCAGCTCCGAGATCTCCAGCATCGACGCGTGCACCGGCAATTTCCGCAGGTGCGTATACATCGCCATGCCGAATACCAGGCCTAACACAGCCACCACAAGCCCAACCATTAATAAGGTAGGACCACTCACGCCGTTCAAGAACACAGCTTGACTCAAATCAGGGAGTCGTAAGTCCGCCTCGCCGCCCTGCGCGAGCAGAGGAGTCGAACCGGCCAGCGCCAACAGCGCCAAAATCAACAGGAAAGCTGCGCGCCTACCGACGGCAGACAACGGGGTCATTCGCATCTGAAAAACATCCTCCAGTTGGGGAGCGTGAGAGAATTTAGCCGCCGTTACGGTGGCCTTAACTACTTTTGCAAAGATAGCGCACATCCCGCCCTATTTGCAATGGTTTGCTGCCCAGTACCCGGATTCTACAGGACTTCCAGTACCAAGCACTTCAAGTACATAGTTTCCGGAACCGTAAGCAAAATCGGATGGTCTGACGCCTGCGTTCGCCGCTCCAGCACCCGCAGCGTCTTGCCAGCGTCCAGCGCCGCCTGCGCAACCACCTCGTAAAACGCCCCCTCACTCATATGATGCGAGCAGGAACAAGTCACCAGAACTCCGCCCGAATCTAGCAGCCGCAGCGCCCGCAGATTGATCTCTTTATAGCCGCGCGCCGCATCCTCCACCGCCCGCCGCGATTTCGCAAACGCCGGAGGGTCCAGCACCACCATCGAGTACCGCCGCTCAATCCCCGACAGAAATTCGAAGACATCCGCCTGGCGAAAATGCACGTTCCCGATACCGTTAGCCTTCGCGTTAGCTTCCGCCGTCGCCAGCGCCCCCGCCGAAGAATCCACCCCTTCTACCGACTCGGCTTTCTCCGCCGCGTGCAGCGCAAAACCTCCGCTGGAAGTAAAACAATCCAGCACCTGCCCCCGCGCCCAGCGTTTCGCCGCCAGGTAATTTTCGCGCTGATCCAAATACACCCCGGTTTTTTGCCCGTGCAGCAAATCGGCATCGAGCCGCAGCCCGTTCATGCGGATCTGCACCCGCTCCGGAATTTCACCGCTAAGCGTGACCACCTCCAGCGGCAACCCTTCCAGCTTACGGACGCTAGCATCGTTGCGCGCCAGAATCCCCGCCGGCGCCAGCAGCTCTTGCAGGCACTCCACAATCACATCGCGCGCCCGATCCATCCCCTGATTCAAGGTTTGCAGCGTGAGATAGGCCCCGTAGCGGTCGACAATCAATCCCGGGAGCAAATCGCCTTCGGAAAACACCAGCCGGTAAGCGTCCGCGTCTTGGACCACCCGCTCGCGATGCTCCAACGCCGCCGTGATGCGCTTTAGAAAGAAGCCGCGGTCGAGAGTTTCCGCTTTGTCGGAAAGCAGCCGCAGCGTAATCTGCGAAGTCGAGCTGTAATGCGCCGTCCCCAGAAACTTGCCGCGCGGGTCCAGCACCTTCACGGCATCGCCGGGCGCAGCATCGCCCCTATCGACAACATCGCTAGAGAAAATCCAAGGATGGCCGCTAGCAGCCCGGTCGGCCGCTTTGCGGTTTACACGTACAGTAGTCAAGTTCTCAGTTTACAGATACCAGCGCCGGATTCCGCATCTGCTCCAACCGGGCGATGCGTTCTTCCGTCGATGGATGCGTCGAGAACATGCGGAACAACCCGCCGCGGAACGGATTCAAAATGAACAAATGTGCCGTCGAAGGCGACGCATCATCCATAGGCACCCGCTGCACCCCCATTTCGAGTTTGCGCAGGGCATTGATCAATGGATCCGGCGTACCAACGTATTTGACCGAGGCCGCATCCGCATCGAACTCGCGAGTCCGCGAAATCGCCATCTGAATCAGCAGCGCCGCGATCGGAGCCAGAATCATCATCAGCAGTCCGCCCCACGCGCTCCCGCGGTCTTCGCGATCGTCCCGCGATCCCCCGAAAAAGAACGCCATTCGCGAAAGAAACGTGATCGCCGAAGCAATCGTAGCCGCCACCGAGCTGATCAAGATATCGCGATGCAGCACGTGACCCATCTCATGCGCCAGCACGCCCTCAAGCTCGCGATCGCTCATCAATCGCAAAATCCCTTCCGTCACCGCCACCGAAGCATGCTGCGGATCGCGTCCCGTAGCAAACGCATTCGGCGAATCCTCCGGAATCACCCACAACTTCGGCATCGGCAAACCCATCTTCTGTGTCAGCCTCTGCACAATCGGCGCCAGCCGCCCATAAATCTCCGGCGATTCCTCCGGCGTAACCGACTGCGCCGAGTACGACATCAACGCCAGCTTGTCCGAGAAAAAGTAACTGAAAAAGTTCATGCCGATCGCCAGCAGCAACCCGTATTCGAGCCCCCGCGACCCGCCCAGCGCCTCGCCGCCCACCAGCAGAATCCCGCTCAGCAATCCCAGCAGCAGTACCGTCTTCACCGAATTCATAAATTTACTCTTTCACTAAATAAGGACGAGGCGGCCGCGAACTTGGTTCGTAAAGTCTTAGCTGACGACATTGACTTCGATCTGCCGCGGCTTCGCCACGTTTCCGGCAAGGCGAAAGCACGCTCAAAAGTCCATTCGACCATTGTACGACCTAATGGCTAAAAATCAATTAATATCTTTACAAGTAAATCATATAATGTGCGTGTATTATTGTCAAGAACCTCCTGCCCCAAAAATGCGAAAGCCGCAGACGCCGTTCTATCGGCTTCTGCGGCTTGAGGTTAACCTAAACTTTGCTGGTCAGCGGTCAGTTGTTCGGCGTTAGTTATTAAACACCAGCCTCATGTTGGTGCCGCCTAAATGGATCTCGTTGACGCGATACTTGCCATCCACCACGCCGTAACGCACTGTGGTAGCTGAATATTTCTGGTCGTTCTCCTCGACCTTAACGGCGCACTCGACCTTCTGTTTCAAGTCGTGGATTGTGACCCGGTCCCCGGCGACATCAACCTTATATGTACCCGCCTTCAATTCCGTGCCGCTTACTTGCGCGGGATTGCTGAGAACGATTTCGTAGGGCTTGGCAGCACTGGCCCATCCCATCGCCACCGTCCCCAGACACACAACAAGCTTCGCAATTTTCATCATTTTTTACCTCACTCTTCCTTCGACTTTCCTAGTGGTGCTTTCTCATGACGCCCACGTATCTTGAATACGTGCCAGCGGTGGTTTTGTTCCGAAAATAGTGAAAAAGTTTTGGCCGTTCATTTCAGATAAAAAGGCCAATGACTTGCAAAGTGGTAATGCAGCAGTCGCACCAATACCACATGCGCCACGCCCGCCAATAGCAGGACGATCAGCAGCGTAATCCCTAACACCTTAGGCCAAGGGAACTTCCGGCCTTCGCGCTTCAACACCAATAAGTACGCGGCGAAAACGCCTACGAAAAACAACGCGCACATGGGGACTGCGAACAACATCAAGTTGAAAAAATCCGGGGTGGGCGTGATGATCGCGGCCACGATGACGATCGCCAATATCGCGTATCGTGAATGCGCCATCAGGAACCGCGGCGACGCCAAGTGCAGCAGCGTGAGAAAGAAAATAGCAACCGGTAATTCGAACACCAGCGCTACTCCCAGCATCACATTGACGAATAAATCGAAGTAATGCGTGATGGTCACCAGTGGCGTCACGCCGTTAGAGAGCCCAATGCTCAACAGAAACGCCAGCCCGAAACGGAACGCCACGAAATAGGCAAACGCCCCGCCCAGTATGAACAACCCCGCCGTGCTTAGGACAAACGGAAACGCCAGGCGCTTCTCTTTGTGATACAGCCCCGGCGCGATAAAGGCCCACACCTGATACAGCACCCACGGCGAAGCCAGAAACAGCGCAAACACCAACGGCACCTTCACCCAGATGATGGAGAACCCTTCCATCGGTTCGTTGATCACCAGGTTCGGGGGATTCACGCCGATCTTGGTCAGCGCGTCCACCGCCGGAGCCCGCACGAAATTCCACAGCGGGTAGCAGAAGACCATGCACAGCAGGAACGCCACGCCGAACCCCATCAGCGCCTTGATAATGCGCGAACGCATTTCCTCCAGGTGCTCGAGGAACGACATGCGCAGCATGCCTTCGTCTTCTTCGTCCTCTTCATCCGGTGGCGGCGGAGGCGGTGGAACGTACCCGCCCCCCGCGCCGGCTGGCACGAGTGAGCGTTCTTCCGGAGTTAGACCTCCGCCGTTGGGCGTATCCATACTTAAATCAAATGTGCGCGCAAACTATACGATGCTGGGAAGCTCCGCATCCACCGGTTTCGCCGCTTTGCTGTCCGTCTGTTCGAATTCCGGTAAAGGATTCGATTCGTCCGGAGCAGCGCTGCTCGCTACAACAACCGTGGATTCGGAACTGCCGCGAGGAACGGTCCCTTCAGGAGAGTTCATCAATTCAGCAAATGATTCGGCGCCCGATACTGCGGATGCGCTTACGGGAGGATAGTGGTAGGGATTCTGATCGGCTGGCGAAGAACTGCCGCTGCCCAGCACGTCGATATTTCCATAATTCGTGAGATCGACAGCGGCTTGCCTCGTGGCCTCCCGCAACGATTCAGTTTCCCGTTCAATGGACTGCATTTCGCGCTCGAATGTGGCCTTCAAATCGCTCTGTGCGCGGCGGAACTCAGTTAATGCCTTAGCCAACGTCTTACCCAGCTCCGGCAGCTTCTTCGGTCCAAACAGAACGAGGGCAACCAGGAAAATGACAACCATTTCCTGCACGCCAATTGGTCCCATACGTGCCCTCCTTCGCCTTCAATCATAGCAAAGGGGCGCCCCTACTTAATGGGAACCGGCTAATCCAGCAGATGCCCCATCTTTTCGCGCTTCGTCCGCAGATAGTTCTCGGTCGACCCGATTGGATCCACAATACTCGGGATCCGCTCCGCCACTCGCACGCCCACCTGCTCCAGCGCCCTGATCTTGTCGGGATTGTTCGACATCAGCCGCACCGCCCGCACCCCCAGAAAATTGAGGATCGCCGCCGGCATTTGGTAACCCCGCAGATCCGCCTCAAACCCCAGTTGCTGGTTGGCCTCCACGGTATCGGCCCCCTGATCCTGCAACTCATAAGCCCGCAGCTTGTTTAAAAGGCCGATCCCGCGGCCCTCCTGCTGCTCATAAATCAATAAACCCCGGCCTTCCTTCGCGATGCTCTCGATCGCCAGCTCCAACTGCGCCCGGCAATCGCAGCGCAAGCTGTGGAAAACGTCGCCCGTGAGGCATTGCGAATGAATCCGCACCAGCACCGGCTCAGGCGTCGAAATATCGCCCATCTGCAGCACCACGGCGTCTTCGGAATCGTCGCCTTCCACCCCCTGGAACCCCAGAATACGGAAGTGTCCAAAACGGCTGGGAAAATCGGCTTCGGCGATTTTGCGGAGTTCAAAGGTGGCTGGCACGGTGCTAGAGGGGCTCACTCCATTATAATGATCGCCAGAGCCCAAGACCGCGCATGCTCCAACAGCACCTAGTGATCTTGATGGTGAAACTGGCCGTCGCCGCCTCGCTCGCGAGCGTGCTCACGCGCAGCACGCGCTTCACCGAAATGCTGATGCGCGAGGAGCGTACGCTGATGCAGCGCGTGCAGATGGCGCTGGTGAGCGCCGCCATCTTCGCCTCCGGCGTTGCCGCGCGCGTGGTCACCCGCAGCTCCTACCAAGCCGTCGACCTGGGACTCGAAGGCAGCCTGGTGATGGGCATGTTAGGCGGCTACGTAACCGGATTGCTAGCCGGCGTCCTCATCTCCATCCCCGCCATGTTCAACGGCGAGCTGATGTCGATGGTGCTGTTCGCCGCCGCCGGCGTGCTGGGCGGCCTGATCCGCGACGTCGGCCCCGACAAAGAAGCCATCTGGAAACTCACCTTCCCCGATCAAGCCCTGTTCCGCCTGCTGCGCAAACGCGACCTGCGCCCCGCCGCCTTCAGCCTGGTGTGCGTCATGATGATCCTGGTAGCCGAGTTCCTGCGCGCCACCATGGCGACACATTTCCCCGGCCGCGTCTTCGCGCTACAGCAAAAATGGACCGGCGAAGGCCCTGCCTTGGTAGTCGCCGTCTACGCCACTACGCTTTTATCCGTCATGGTGCCCATCAAAATCTGGAACAGCAAACGCTACGAGCGCAAACTGGAGCTCCAGCAACTGAGCCTCAACGAAGCCCGCCTGGCCGCGCTCAGCCGCCAGATCAATCCGCACTTTTTATTCAACACCCTGAATTCCGTAGCGTCCCTGATCCGCCAGAATCCCGAAGAAGCGCGCCAGGTGGTTTACAAGCTCTCCAAAATCCTCCGCCGCCTGCTGCGCCAACAGGAAAACCTAACGCCGCTGCGCGAAGAACTCTCTTTTATAGATGCCTACTTAGCCATCGAAGTAGTGCGCTTCGGCGACAAACTGTGCTTCGTCCGCGAAATCGACCCCGCGACTTTGGATATGCTGGTCCCCAGCATGCTTCTGCAGCCGCTGGTCGAAAACAGTATCCGCCACGGGCTTTCGAGCAAGATCGACGGCGGTACCATCCGCGTGCGCAGCCGCCTGAGCGATGGCCGCCTGCAAATCATGGTCGAAGACGACGGCGTCGGCATCCCCGAAGAAAAACTGGCGCGCCTGTTCGAGCAAGGCATCGGCGTCAGCAACGTGAACGAGCGCCTGAAGGTCTTATTCGGCGATGATTATAAAATGTGGATCGATAGCCGGTTGGGAGAAGGCACCAGCACCGGCATCGAAATACCCGAGCAAACCGGCGGCATCCCCGAACGCGCGCCGGAACGGGCAGCAGACGCACTGGTAGGCAGCGAATCGTTGTAAGAATCGAAAGAGCCAAGACCGAAAGAGGCCATTTTGAACGAGCTGAATTTTGCCAGCATGAAGCACCGGGTCCTGACCCACTACCAAACCATGAACCGCCGCTCCGGGCACGCCCCGCGCGGAGCGAACCCCGACATCCCCAACGCGTATCGATTATTTTTCCAGGAGTCGATGCGTTCCCTAGGGCCCACCGCGTCGATGTTTCCCAGTTCGCGCTATCTGGCGAACGCCCTGACGCGCCCCATCGACTTCCGCCGTGCCCGCACCGTAGTGGAGCTAGGCCCCGGCACCGGCGCCGTCACCAATGAAATCCTAAAACGCCTGCGCCCGGACGCGAAGCTCTTCGCCATCGATATCAACCCGATCTTCATTGATCACCTGAACGCCACCTGCAACGATCCACGCCTGATTCCCCTGCACGGCAGCGCCACCGACCTGCTTTCCCTGATAGCGCCGCACGCGGACGGCCCCGTCGATGCCGTGGTGTCCTCCTTGGGCCTAACCGGCATGGAACACCGAACCCGCATGTTCATCATGCGCGAAATCGGCGCCAGCTTAGCCTCCCACGGCACCATGACGCAATATCAATACGCCGGCAATTTCGAGATCGCAAAACTCAGGCTAGGCGGTTTCAACGAAGCGCGCTTCCTACGCAGATTTTTCGCCGACGTCAGCGTAGGCCGAGTGATCCTGAATCTGCCGCCAGCGCTGGTCTTCACTTGCCGGAAGTAGGGCAGCAAGCGACGGACTTACGACTCCTTTTCCCTGGAACGGGCGAAATCGATCAAGCACGAAATCGTGCAGATAATGGCCAAAATGAGCAAAAACCCAAAGGAGAATACCGAGAATGCAAAAGGAATTCCATCTCCCGGGCTGCTCTCGCCATAGGGACACCTGACCTAAGAATTATCCATATCACTCCTGGAAGCAAAAATATAGGAGCGATGATCCACAAACCAATCGCGAGTTTCACTTTGCGGTGAAATTGCGCCCGATCAGATTCTGTGATGGCCATGTACGAAGTACACCCGCCGTAAATAGGCCTCAATAGAACAAATACTTCCGCCACTGATCGTCGCTCTTACCGAGCAACCGCATCAGATGCCGGCTGGTATGCGAACTGAACGGCCGCGGCGCGCGCGCCAACCGCATCCCGGCCTCATCCGGCGTGCGGCTCCCCTTGCGGTTATTGCAAGGATGGCAGCAAGCCACCAGATTCTCCCAAGTAGTCTCGCCCGCGCGCGAGCGCGGGATCACGTGGTCGAGCGTCAGCTCATTCGTGTTGAAAGTCTTGTGGCAATACTGACACGTGTAGCGATCGCGCATCAAAATGTTCTTGCGCGACAGCGACCGCGCCTGCATGGGAATGCGCCGGTATTCGAGCAAACGAATGACGCTCGGCACAGGCACCGCCTGCCGCGCCGAATGCACGTGCGAGCTCGACTGTTCTTCGGTCGAGGCCACGCCCTTCAGCACCAGCACCAACGCGCGCCGCGCCGCGCACACGTTGATCGGTTCGTAACTAGAGTTCAATACCAGGACCGGTCGATGCAAGCGTTCCTGGTGTTGATTTGCAATCACGTTGTGCCCCCTGCTTCCGCATTCATGGTCATCTCGAAACTTGAAAGCGCCAGCCGCCTGTCGGTTCGCGCCAGCGCCAGCAGCGCCACATGCGCCGCTCCGGCCCGCTTCAACACTCGCGCGCACGCGGCCGCGGTCGAGCCAGTGGTCAACACATCGTCCACCAGCAACACGCGCGCCCCGTCGAACCGCGTATTTCTTTTGACGGCAAACGCCCCGCCGACGTTAGTTCTGCGCTTTGCGTTGGTCAGCCCCGCCTGCGGCGCCGTCGCCTTCACGCGCCGGACCGCCCGCCGCAGCGGCACGTTCCACTTCTTCGCAATCTCCTGCGCCAGCATCTCGGATTGATTGAACCCGCGCTCCCAGCGCCGCCGCCAATGCAGCGGCATCGGCACGATCAAATCGAAGCGCTCCTCGCGCGGCAGCACCCGCGCCAGAAATCCCGCCAACGGCCGCGCCAAGGTATAAATCTTGTCGTACTTGAACAGATGAATCAGCTTGCGCAGGGATCCTTCGTATGACCCATACGAATACACCGCGTCGAACCCCGTCAGCCCCAACCGGCACAACGGGCAGCGGCCGTTCTCATCCAAAGGAAAGTGATTCAGGAAGGGTGTGCGGCAGGCGATGCAGAAGAACTCGGCCGCCAGCGGCTGCGGATCGCTCAGGCAGCGCCCGCATACCGGAACGCGCGAAACATCGCTCAGAGCTTCGCCGCAAACGCGGCACTCATCGGGAAAAACCAGGGGGAACGCCAGCTCAGCAAGGCCGCGAAATCCCCTCCCCGCTGCGCGGAGCATGCTATCAGGCGTAGACAGCCAGATGCCTGTAGAACGGAGAAGGCTACTCGAGAAGACCCACCTCCACTGACACCCCCAGTGTACAACACGCCGTAAACTGAGGAAGGCGTGCCGCCGATCCTGTACCTATGAGTAAGCCCGCGCCGCTCCTTTTCGCGGCGGATTGCTTTCCATCGGCATGGTGGTGCTGGCGCTCTCCCCCCCTGGATCGCCGCCAAATTTCGTGACGTCGACTAACGTCGTTACCACGCGACTTTGATCTTGTAGCGCCGGATCTCCGGATCGGCCGTCACAATCGGTATTCCTTCGATAGTCGCCTGAGCGATCAGGAGCCGGTCGAACGGATCGCGATGATGAAGCGGCAGCGACTCCGACGCCAATACGTGCGCCAGCGTGACGGGCAGAGCTTCCATAGCGTAATGCGCCATGCGGGTCGGCACATAGACGCTGGGCGATTCCGGTAAGCGCAGCTTCCCCGTTTGCGTTTTCAGGACCAATTCCCAAGCGCTCACGACGCTCAACAACAGAGTATTGGCAGGATCGGCCAACAAAACCAGGGCTTTCTTGGAAAGCCGCGGACTAGCCTCGTTCCACCACAGAAACGCATGCGTGTCGAGCAGGATTCTCACTTGAGCCGGCTGTCCACCCGATACCAATCGTCGAGTTCACGCTCCGACATGACATCGAAGTCGGCCGCCATCCAAACCTTCCCCTTGTCGATTCCGGGAACGCGCTGCTTCACCGCCTTCGGTTCAATCGGTGCTAGGCGAGCCACTGGTTTGCCAGCCTTCGCGATGATGATCTCCTCCCCGGCGCTCACTTGCGCCAGGAGTTTAGAGAAATGCGTTTTCGCTTCATGGATATTGACGGTGACTGCCATGCAGTAAGTTTAACTTAGTCTGCAGACTAAGTCTATAATCCGCGCTTACCTTTTAGTAACGGAGTAGGACAGTTCACGTAGAACAAATGGATAAGCGGGACGACACGCTATACTAGGAGTCTCCCCCGGGTTTAATATCGTATGGCGAACCCGTTCGTTCATCTTCACTGCCACACCGACTACTCGCTGCTCGATGGAGCCTGCGAGATCTCGCAGCTCATGAAGATGGTGGCCGAGCAGAAAATGCCCGCCGTCGCCATGACCGATCACGGCAATCTGTTCGGCGCCGTCGAGTTCTATAACCAGGCCCAAGCAAACGGCGTGCACCCGATCATCGGCTGCGAAGTCTACGTCGCCCAGCAAGGAATCGGCGTGCGCAGCGAATCCAACCGCTACAACCACCTGGTGCTGCTGTGCGAAAACCAGGAGGGCTACCGCAACCTTATCCAACTGGTTTCCACCGGCTATCTCGAAGGCTTTTACTACAAACCGCGCATCGATAAGGACCTGCTCTCGCGCCACTCCAAAGGCCTGATCGCGCTCTCCGCATGCCTGCGCGGCGACATCAACGAGACCCTTTTACAAGACCGCTACGAAGACGCCCGCCGCATCGCCTACGAATACACAGACCTGTTCGGCCCCAAAAATTTCTTTCTGGAATTGCAGGACCACGGCCTGGAGCCCGACGCCAAAGTCATGCCGCTGGTGCATCGTCTCGCTGCGGACACCGGGATTCCACTAGTCGCCACCAACGATTCGCACTACCTGCGCAAGACCGACGCCCGCGCCCACGAGATCCTGCTCTGCATTCAGACCGGCAAGTCGATGTCGGACCTGAATCGCATGCGCTTCGAGCAGGAAGCCTTCTACATCAAGACTCGCGAAGAGATGATGACTTTGTTCGGCGAAGTCGAGCACGCGCTCGACCGTACTTACGACATCGCGATGCGCTGCCAGCTAAAACTAGAAAAGGTCGCCGAGCCATTCCCCCGCTTCCCGATTCCGCAGGATCACACCACCGACAGCTTCTTCGAATACGTAGCGCGCCAGGGATTCGAAAAACGCCGCGGACGCCTGGAGGCCCTAGCCGTGCAAGGGAACTTGAAGCACGATCTAGCCGAGTACGCCGAACGCCTGGATCGCGAAATCAAGATGATCCAGTCGATGAAATTCTCCGGCTACTTCCTGATCGTCTGGGACTTCATCCGCTTCGCCAAACAGCGCAACATCCCCGTGGGTCCCGGCCGCGGTTCCGCCGCCGGTAGCTTGGTTAGCTACGCGATGGAAATCACCGACATCGATCCCCTCGCCTACGGCCTGCTGTTCGAGCGTTTTCTCAATCCCGAACGCATCTCCATGCCCGATATCGACATCGATTTCTGCACGCGCGGGCGCGGCGAAGTGATTCAATACGTAACGGAAAAGTACGGACGCGAGCAAGTCGCGCAAATCATTACCTTCGGCACCATGGGCGCGCGCGCGGCTATCAAAGACGTGGGCCGCGTGCTCGACATGGGGTACGGCGACGTCGACCGCATCACCAAGCTGATCCCCACCATGCCGCTCAACATCAAGTTGAAGCAGGCGCGTCAAATGGAGCCGCAGCTTGATGCCCTCGCCCGCGCCGATCCCAAAGTGAAAGAAGTTCTGGAAGTCGCCGAGCGCCTGGAAGGCATGGCGCGCAACGCCAGCGTCCACGCAGCGGGCGTAGTGATTTCGCCGCTGCCCTTGCGCGAGATCGTCCCGCTCTATAAGACCAACAAAGACGAAATTGTCACGCAGTACGACATGAACGGCCTGGAAAAACTGTCGCTCCTCAAGATGGATTTCCTGGGCCTCACCACGCTCACCATCATTGCGGACGCCCTCAAGCTGATCGAACGCCATCGCGGCGTCAACCTGACGGTGGAAGAAATCCCGATGGACGATCCCCATACCTACGCGCAGATTTTCAGCAAGGCGCTCACCAGCGGCGTGTTCCAGTTTGAATCGCCCGGCATGCGCGATGTCCTGCGCCGCTATAAACCAGACCGCGTCGAAGACCTGATCGCCCTCAACGCCCTTTACCGCCCCGGCCCCATGGACATGATCGACGACTTCGTCGATCGCAAACACGGCCGCAAGGAAGTGGTTTACGACGTGCCGGAGTTAAAGGAGATTCTAGAAGAGACCTACGGCGTCATGGTTTATCAGGAGCAGGTGATGCAGATCTCCAACCGCATCGCCGGCTACTCGCTGGGCGATGCCGACCTGCTGCGCCGCGCCATGGGCAAGAAGAAGGTCGAGGAAATGGCCAAGCACCGCGAGTTGTTCGTCGCCGGTGCCAAGAAAAACGGCCACCCACCCAAAAAAGCCGAGCGAATTTTCGATCAGATGGAGAAGTTCGCCGGCTACGGCTTCAACAAGTCGCACTCCGCCGCCTACGCGTATCTGGCCTGCGTGACCGGGTATCTCAAAGCGCACTACCCCATCGAGTTCATGTCCGCCCTGCTGACCTCTGAAACCGGCAACACCGCGAAGGTGGTCAAGTACATCAACGAGTGCCGCGAAATGCGCATCCGCGTACTTCCTCCCGACGTGAACTCCTCCGACCTCGATTTCACACCCGTCGTCTCCGGTCCCGATGAGGGCATCCGCTTCGGTCTCGGCGCCATCAAGAACGTAGGCGCGAACGCCGTCGAGTCGATTGCCAAAGCGCGCACTGAAAACGGCCCGTTCACTTCGCTCTACGATTTCTGCGAGCGCGTCGACCTCGGCGCCGTCAACCGCCGCATGATCGAAAGCTTCATCAAGGCGGGCGCCATGGACACGTTAGAGGGCACCCGCGCGCAGCTCATGGCGGTAATCGACAGCGCCATGGAAAACGGCACCCGCGTGTGGAAAGACCGAGCCAGTGGCCAATCCGGCCTCTTCGCCATGCTCACCGCCGAGCAGCCCGCCGCCGAGCATCCACTTCCGAAAGTCCCCGACTGGACCGGCCCCGAAAAACTCACCAGCGAAAAAGAGATGCTGGGCTTCTATATCACCGGCCATCCGCTCGACCAATATAAAGACAAGGCCGCCGAACTCGCCACGCACACCACGTCCAATCTGGAAGGCCTTACTAAAGGAACAGAAGTCGCCCTGTGCGGCATCCTCACCGCCATCGTCCGCAAGCGCACTCGCGAAGGCAAACCCTGGGCCGCGATGCAGATCGAAGACCTCGAAGGCTCCATCGAAGCCCTGCTGTTCTCGACCCAATACGAGCGCCTCAACCCGTCGCTCAACGAAGACAAAGCCGTGCTCATCCGCGGCTTGGTGCTGCCTGAAGAAAACGCCCCGCCGAAAATCTCAGTGCAAGAGATCGTCCCGCTCGAAGTCGCCCGCGTCAACCACCCGTCGTTGATTTCGATCAAGGTCCCGGTAAACGGCATTGCTTCGCCCGACTGCGCCGCCGCCCTCCAAACCCTCTTCGAAGCCAAGCCCGGCGACACCGAAGTCCGCCTACGCCTCGAAAAACCCCGCGACTTCTCAGTTATCCTGGATGTGACCGTCAAAGTACGGCCGGACAAGGAATTCTGCGCTGAAGTCTCCCGCCTGTGCGGAGCCGAAGCGATGGAAGTCCTGGCCAACTGACGCGACCGTCGCTGTCGTTAATATCTGAGTCGTTAATGTCTGAAATGTCTGACTCCCAAACCCCCAGGCCCAGCAACCCCAGTTGGGATCGCGTGCAGTTAGCGCGTCACCCCAAGCGCCCGCACGCGCTCGATTACATCCAGCGCCTGTTCACCGATTTCCACGAGATCCACGGCGACCGTTTCTTCGCCGACGATCACGCCATGGTCACCGGCATGGGCTGGTTCGAAGAGCGCCCCGTCATGGTGATCGGCCAGCAAAAAGGCCGCGACACGAAGCAAAAAGTGTTCCGCAACTTGGGGCATGCCCAAGCCGGAAGGCTACCGCAAAGCCCTGCGCGCCATGGAACTCGCCGCCAAATTCGGGCGTCCCATTATTTCCTTGATCGATACGCTAGGCGCCTACCCCGGACTAGACGCCGAAGAGCGCGGCCAAGCCGAAGCCATCGCTTATAACCTGCGCGAGATGTCACGGCTCGGCGTGCCCGTGATCGTCATCGTAATCGGCGAAGGCGGCAGCGGAGGCGCGCTCGGCGTCGCCGTCGGCAATCGCATTTATATGTTGCAGAACGCCTGGTACAGCGTGATTTCGCCCGAGAGTTGCGCCGCCATCATCTATCGCGACTCCGCCCGTGCCCCCGAAGCCGCCGCGGCACTGAAAATCACCGCACCGGATCTACTTAATTTAGGCCTGATCGACGGCATCATTCCCGAACCCGGCGAAGGCGCCCACACCGATCCCGATGCCGCCGCCGAAGCCGTCCGCACGACCCTGCGCGCCACGCTCGCCGAACTTTCCGGGATGACGCCGAAGCAGCTCATCGACGATCGCTACGATAAGTTCCGCAAGATGGGTTCGTTCTTCACCGAAACCGCGGTGGTGACCCGGTGAAGAAACCAGTCCTGGTCGGCATTGTCATGGTCCTAGTCATTCTGGGCGTCATCGTCTACTCGAGCATGAATCTAGCCAGCCATCGCTACGAAGCCTGCATGACCTTCAACGGCAAGACCAACTGCCGCACCGCGGCCGGCTCGACCGAAGCGTTTGCCACACGCACCGCGATCACCAACGCCTGCGCCGGCATTGCCTCCGGCGTCACCGATTCCATTGCCTGCGAGCAATCCCAACCCACCCGGCTCACCAAGCTAAAATAAATTCAAACGGGGTGTGAAATGCAATTGCGAAGGTTGCTCTGCTGGATTTCTATGTTCTCTGCGACCGCCTTGGCCGCGCCCAATTACGTCGGCTCCGCGGCGTGCAAAACCTGCCACTCCGCCATCTACTCGCGCTGGCAGAAAACCCCCATGGCGAACGTCGTGCGAGATCCCAAGGAACACCCCGACGCCATCCTCCCCGATCTCAGTAAGCCCGACCCGCTGGTCAAGTTCAAGAAGGAAGACATCGCGCTGGTCTACGGCACCATCTGGAAGCAGCGCTACTTCACGAGAGTGGGCAACGATTATTTCCCGCTAGGCGCGCAATGGGATATCACGCACCGGATCTGGCGCAATTATTTCGTCGCCAATAACACCGATTGGTGGGTGCCGCTCTACCCCGCCGACAACATGAAGCGTCCCACCGGACCGCTCTGCGACGGCTGCCATTCCGTGAATTACAACCTCCAAACCCACGCCGTCACCGAATGGAACGTCGGCTGCGAGCGCTGCCACGGCCCCGGCAGCGACCACGTCGCGCAGCCCACGCGCGCGACCATCGTCAATCCCGCGCGTCTTAATACGGTAGCGGCCACCGACACCTGCATCCAGTGCCATTCGCAAGGCCAGCCCTTGCAGAAGCCGATCAACGGCGTGTATTACGATTGGCCCGTCGGCTATGAACCCGGCAAGAACCTGCGCGACTTCTGGCAGTTAGAAGAACACAAGCTCGGCGAAACCACCTTCACCCATTTCGCCGACGGCACCGCGCACAAGAACCGCATGCAAGGGAATGACTTCGTGCAGAGCGCCATGTACTCACATGGCATCACGCTGTTTTTCCTGCCACGACGTCCACGGCACCGACAATAACGCGCGACTCTGAAGCCTGCGAGCGTGATGTGCCTGCAATGTCACGGCCCCAGTTCGCCCAACGGCCCGCACGCTCCCACTATCGAAGCGCACACGCAGCACCGAGCTGGCAGCGCCGGCAATGAGTGCGTGAACTGCCACATGCCCAAGATCGAAACGCAACTTGCCGACGTCAACGTGCGCGCCCACACCTTCAAGTTCATCCCGCCATCGGCGAACACGCAGGATAAAGTTCCCAACGCCTGCAACACATGCCACAACGATAAGACTCCCGCGTGGGCAAGCGAAGCGCTCCGCAAGTGGCCCGGCCGTTCCCCTTGGCGTGTCGAGTAGTTCCGTGTCGGTTTTTCGGTGGAGGAATTTTCGCAGAAACCCTACACTGCTTTCATGCAAGCAACTGCCATGACCGCACAACCACTTTTACCGCCCCGCGCCGAAATGGAGCGAGCCTTCCTCGCCTCCGACTCGACCTATAACGGACTGTTCTTCACCGCCGTCCGCACCACCGGCATTTTCTGCCTGCCCGCCTGCCCTGCCCGCAAGCCGCTCCCGAAAAACATCGAGTTCTTCGCCACCGTCAAAGACGCCGTGTTCGCCGGCTACCGCCCCTGCAAACGCTGCCGCCCCACGGAATCCTCCGCGCCCGAATGGGTGCGCAGCCTGCTCGCCGCTGTCGATCAAAGCGGCGGCTCTCGCATCCGCGAATCGAGCCTGCGCGACATGGGACTCGAAGCCGCCCGCGTCCGCCGCTACTTCCTGCGCGAGTTCGGCATGACCTTCCAAGCCTACTGCCGAGCCCGTCGACTGGGCCAAGCATTCGTCAGCATCCGCGACGGCAGCGCCATCGACGACGCCGTTTTCGACTCCGGCTTCGATTCCCACAGCGGCTTCCGCACCGCCTTCGCGCGCCTGTTTGGCAAGCCTCCCGGTCAAATCGAAAATGGCGACTGCATCCGCTTAGCTTGGATAGAAACTCCAATCGGCCCCATGGTGGCCGGAGCATCTTCAGAAGGAATTTGCTTACTCGAATTCAGCGATCGCCGCATGCTGGAAGCGCAGTTCGACCGCATCCGCCGCCGCTTCGCCATGCCTATGGTCCCCGGCGATAGCGATCACTTGCAGAAACTACGCGGCGAACTAGCCGAATACTTCGCCGGCACCCGTCGTGAATTCACAGTGCCCTTGGTTTATCCAGGTACGGAATTCGAACAGCGAGTCTGGAACCAACTGCTGGCGATCCCCTACACCGAGACCCGCTCGTATCAAGATTTAGCGCGCACGTTCGATCAGCCCGGAGCCTCACGTGCCGTAGGCCGCGCCAACGGCATGAACCGCATCGCAATCCTGATCCCCTGCCATCGCGTCGTAAATCAAAACGGAGACCTGGGCGGGTACGGCGGCGGCCTGTGGCGCAAACGAATCCTGCTGGAGTTAGAAAAGGAAGGAACGAAACTCTAAGCCGCTTTTACGATCTTGCCGTTTTTAATGCAAGACGTGCAGGCGCGAATCCGCTTGGGAGCGCCCTTCACTATCGCATGCACCGGCTGCAGATTGATATTCCAGCGCCGCTTCGTCAAATTGTGAGCATGGCTCACCCGGTTACCGAACTGAGGGCCGCGCCCGCAAACATCACACACTTTCGCCATCTGGACACACTCCTCGTACTGTTTTACTCTAGCTAGTTTAGCATGATTTCAGCGCTAGGAAGAGCGGGCCGCCTGGCCGGCAATCAAGCGTATCGCCAGGCTTCGCATCTCAGCAAATTCGTTCGCGCCACCGGCACCCATAGATTCCTCACCGATCCAGCGCTCGACCGATGTTAGAAACTCTGACGCCAACGGATGATCGAGCAATGGATTCCGCTCCCCTTGTGGGTCGCTGTCAATGGGTTCCGGTTGCTCGCGGTCGTCTTCGAGGATGCTTGCGCAGACGCTAATGCATTCATCGCAAATGTAAGCTCTCGGATAGTCACTTGGGTTGGAGATTAGCTTGGAAACATCGCTCTCAACCTTGTGGCAGAAGGAACAACGAAGGGATTTGTCCTCTTGGTCGGTCCGGCGCATGCCTTCACTGTACTCCTGCTATTGTCCCATGTGGGAGCGGTCTTTCTCATTTTCGTTACATAAGAATTCGAAAATGTCCGAGTCGGCCCACAGCTCATTGGTGACCTTAATGGTGAACGGTTTGGTGTACATCTGCGGGTCGTCGAAGGTCATCTCGACGTCCATGTGTCCGAAATCGCGGCGGTGATAGCGCTCCACCACGCGCAACGCCTCGCTGTGCGGATGGCCCATGATATCCAGCCAGCTCTTGTCGTTGAAACCGGCGGAATCCACCACCAGAGTATCGCCCTCCCAGCGCCCAACTGAGTAGCCCATCCACGCCGGTTGATTAAATTCCTTAGGAAGCACGCGGCCGTCCGTATAAATTTGGCGATATTTGTCGTCGGCCTCGTAAAGGATCGCGATCAGCTTAGGTGACTGCACGATCTTCACCGGCTCGGAAAGCATGCCGACGAGTGGAATGCCCTGCGGCAAGCAGTGCGTAGCGGGGAAGTCGCCGCCCTTGCGTGCACGCTGAATCTGAACCGCCTCGGGCTTGATCGGCGCGTCCTCTGGCTTAAAGTCCTGCAGGATATTGACGCCATACTTGGAGATCGTATCCAGTTCCATGCCCGGCACGTCGGTAGCATCTGCGCGGTCTCCGAACAGGCGCTTCATTTCCTTCATCCCCGTGGGCTGCACGTGCCACACGCCCGACAGATCCGGCTTGCCGTTCAACGCGCGCGGCGCCGGAGCCGTCAAGTTGGGTTTCCCGTCCCGAGTGCGCGGCGTTCCCGGCACGGAATAGTTTAACCATTGCGCAAACGCGCTGGTGGAGAAGAGTACAAATAGAACAAGCAACCGGCGATCTAGCATTTTCTCAATGCTAGCGTAGACTAACGCGCCGCGCTGCTATGCAGTTCCAGTTTCTTCGTGAGCTCCTCCAACTGCGTTTCGAGAACCCTTTCGCGAGTCCGGTCCAATATCAGGCAGTGATGCCCGATGAAGCGCATCTTGTGATCGTGAATCGCCACCATCAGCACTTCCAGCGCTGAATACGACCCGTCCAGCCGGCGTCCGTGAACCTGCACGTTGGCTTTGCCCAGCAGCAGCATCTGGCTATAGGCTTCTTCCATTTTGCTGCGATCGCGCGGCGCAAAGATCTCGTACCACTCGTGCCCGCAAATGGTCTTGGGCTCGCCGCCCAAAGTGTTTGCAAAGGAGGCATTGACGGAGCTGACCTTGCCGTCAGAATTTACCCAAACTACGCCGCTTTGGACATGCTCCACCGCCACCGTCCGCCGGTAGACTTCGTCTTTCAGCGGATCCTGGCCGGCCATAACGCGGCGCAAAGCCACCACCAGAAGCACTGACAGGCCAAGCAGATACACCCATAATTCAGGACTTCGAAAGGTTAACTTTCCGGAACTTTCCAGGAGTAAAAACGCAAGCGTCACTAGCCCAGAATATCGGCGTACTACGGAATTAGTATTAGGGTACTAAGCTTTTAGCCGGCTAGACGGTGATCAGCCCGCGGAACTTCGGTTGCGCATAGCCTGGGAAAACGCCGCTAAGCTGGCCGTTTCCCAAGTGCTTAACCACCAGTTCGCCCAACACGTCGCGGAAGTCCGTGGTGAGCGCCAGATCGCGGTTTTCATAAAGCTGCTCCGGCGCCAGTCCCGGCCATTCGCCATAAACTTTCCCGCCGCGGATCGCGCCGCCGAAAGCGAACATCACATTGGCGTGCCCGTGGTCGGTGCCGCGGTTGCCGTTTTCTTTCGCAGTGCGCCCGAATTCGCTCATGGTGACCACGGCGACGTCTTCGATGCGGTCGCCCAAGTCCTGATAGAAGGCCGCCAGCGCCTGTCCGAAATTGCCCAACAGATTCGCGAGCTGCCCCGCTCCCGGCGTTTGCCCCACTTCATTTACGTGCGTGTCCCAGCCGCCGACATCCGTGAACGCCACTTCCAGGCCCACGTCCGCCTTAATCAGCCGAGCGATTTGCATCAGCGATTGCCCCAGCCGTCCGCCTGGATACTTGGCACCATTCGCCGGGGTGTACGGCTGCGCTTGAATCGACTGCATCAGCTTCACGGCGTCGAACGTCTCGCGCCCGGTGCCGTTCAGCATGCTGTCGAGCGTCGAGGCGTACATGCTCTCAAACGTGGAAGCCCCGCTGGCCTCTTGCACTTTGAATTCGTTCAGATTGTTGATGGCGACAGCATCGTTGTGACCGCGCATCGCGCGCGATAACGACGGGCCCAAGCTCACCGCGCGCACCGGCGACTTGTGCGCGTCGCCCAGCGCAGGCAGCGCCCGGTTCAGCCAGCCGTCCGTGGTAGCTTTGCGTCCCGGAGTGCCCGATTCCATGTAATCCTGCGCATCGAAGTGCGAGCGCGTTGGATCGGGCGAACCAACAGCGTGCACGATCGCCAACTTGTTGGCATCGAATATCGGCTTCAGCGGAGCGAGCGCCGGATGTAGTCCGAAGAATCCGTCGAGGTCAACAGCCGATTCAGCCCCGGTTTTAGGGGCTGGAATCGCGATGGTCGGCCGCAGCGCGTAATAATTCTTCTCGCCGAAGGGAACCACCACGTTCAACCCGTCCACCGCACCGCGCTGAAACACCGCCACCAAAACTTTTTTGCGAGCGCTAGGAGCATCCGCCGCCCGCGCCAGCCACATCGGCGCCGCGCCGACGCCGAACATGGCCAATCCAGTGCTCTTGAGGAATAGTCGTCGAGAGGTCATCGTCATCTCCTCTGAAAATCAGGCGAGCCCAGCATCAATCCCACCACCGGCGCGCTCGTCGAGCTTTGCGTCTGCTTCTCGATCGCCGCCAACGTTTCCGGCTTCGCGTCAGTAAACAGCACCTGCCGCGCAATGTCCGCCGGAGCGCCGTTGAACAGCGCAGCGTCCAGCTTCGAACCCGGCACCTTGTTCTGCGCCAGCGACAGCGCGAAATTCATTCGCGCCAGCAAAGCCGCCGAGTTCACCCATTCGCTATTTGCGTCCGAATACCCCGTGGGTTCCAGCTTCCGGTACAGCGGCTCGCCGAGTTGCGCGATCTGGTTCGCCAGCGGGAACGCGAAGTCCACTTGGGCGCCAGTAGCCCGCACCGCACTGACGATCATCTCGAATGGCGTTTTGACTTTGGCACGATACGCTGCCTGCGAAAAGAATTCGTCTGACATCAGCATAGTCTTCATGACTTCGCGGATGTCGCCGTTCTTGTCACGGAAAGTCTTGGCCATCTTGTCGATCAACTTTTGCGGCGGATCGTCCGCCACAAACCGCTGCGCCAGCTTCTTCGAAATAAAGCGCGCCGTAGCCGGGTGACGCGCCAGAATATCCAGCACTTTTTCGGCATCGTCGCGACCGCCGCCGGGGGGAATCGTCACGCCTAACACGATCTTCTCGCCTTTATCGTGGACCTTGTCGTTGTAAAAGAAATCGCCGCCCTCGCGCGGTTGCCGAATGGTCCAGCCGGTGAAGCAGCGCGCCACTTCCGTGACGTCCTTCTGTGTGTAACCGCCGTCGACGCCCAGCGTGTGCAGCTCCATCAACTCGCGCGCGTAATTCTCGTTCAGCCCGCGCACCGGACGTTTCGCATTCCCACGCTGCGGCGCCGTCGCACCCACGCTTTCCCAGTTATCGAGAAAGAACAGCATGGCCGGACTCTTGGCCGTTGCCTCCAGTAGATCGCGGAACTTGCCCAGCACATGCGGACGAATCGCTTCACGTTCGTAGGTCGGCACCAGATACCGGTCCGCGCCCTTGTCCAGAAACACGTTGAAGTGGTTGTACCAGAAATCGACCAGTTGCTCCTCAAGCTGCCGGTTGCTCAAAATCGCGCGATACAGTTTGCCTTCGCTCAAATCGAACGCCACCAACTGTTGCGGAGCCGTCAATAGCATCAGCTTGCGGCGCAGCGCTGGTTCCACTGCTGGCAACAGTTGCAGACGCAACCCCGGAGGCAGCGCAATCGCGATATCGTCCATCTGGTCCTCAGGAATCGCAGCGATCACCGCGCGCTTCTGTTCGACGTTCCCCGTGCGCAGCGTACGAATCTGCTCGCGGCTCAATAACTGATCCAGTGGAACCTGTGGCTCTAAGGGCCCATTATCCGCAGTGTCTTTCTTTATTTTGAAACGCTGAACCACACGCTCCACAGCCGCGCGCGTCACGGGATCCTGAGGCATCGCCTGCCGCCCCGCCGCAATCGCGCGGATCATTTGCGGATTGGGATAATTCCGTTCAGTGTCGGCTTGCGAGAGCCGCAGTGATTCGAGCGGAGCCAAGCGCTGCGCCAACTCCGGGTTCTCAGGAATGCGCTCGGGGTGAAGCTGCAGATCGATCCACTTCTTAACACCCATCTTGCGAACCGCCTCGACGTCCCCGGGCCGCGGCCCGAACGTCAACCGGTTCAGCGCGTGAACCACCTGCTCGTCCTTAGAAAGCTTGGGACTGCGGGCCCCCAAGCACAAGACCACTGCCGATACTGCCAACAGCTTCCGCATCACTACCTATTACAACGTAAACCGGCCCGGAAGGTTGACGGGACCCTAGACGCCCAACTGGTCGCAGGTCCGCTCGAAGAACCCGTCCGTCATTCCCGCTATGTAGTCGCACACCTGGCGATGCAGGGTTTCGCTCACGGATTCTTCGCGATACGCCGCCGGCATCAACTCCGGTTGTGCCAATAAAACGTCGAACAACCGCTCGATCCGCGCCACGGACCGCCGCCGTTCCTCGACCAGTTGCTCTGACTCATAAACCTCAGCCCGCAAGAAGCGCTTCAACTGCGCCGCCCCCTCGGCCGTCGCCGGAGTAAAGCGCACCACTCGCTCGGAATGCGCCCGCACCGCCTCCACATCCGCCAGCCCCTGCGACGCCGCCACGGTTCCCTCCAACAGCCCCGACACCAGCCAGTCAATCAATCCGCGCACCACCTCATGCATCCGCACCCGCTCCGGAGCCCCCGGAAACTGCATCTCCGCAGCCTCCGCCAATTCGCGGAACATATCGGACGCGCGGCAAGCGGCCTCGATCGACACCAGGCCCGCGTGATAACCGTCATCCAGATCCGCCGTGTCGTAAGCGATTTCATCGCAGGCATCGATCAACTGCGCCTCAATCGGCGGACGCAGCCCCGGCAGATATTCGTCCAGCTCCGCAAACTCCCCACGCTCGAAATCGCGCGAATGTTTGGCGATCCCCTCGCGAACCTCGAACGTCAGATTCAACCCCGGAAAACGCGCATAGCGGCTTTCAAACGATTCGACAATCCGCAGGGCTTGCAGATTGTGATCGAAGCGCTCCCCGAAGCGCCGCATCAAGTCGGTCGAGTTCATCTTCGCCCGCGTGCCCGAACGGCGGATGGCCGATGTCGTGCGCCAGCGCCAGCGCTTCGGTCAAATCTTCATCCACGCCCAAAACGCCCGCCATCGTGCGCGCGATCTGCGAGACCTCAATGGTATGCGTCAGCCGGTTGCGAAAGTGATCCGAAACGCCGGCCGTGAAAACTTGCGTTTTGTTTTCGAGGCGCCGGAACGCCCGCGCGTGAACCACGCGGTCGCGGTCGCGTTGAAAAGGATTGCGATAAGGATGCGCCAGTTCGGGATAGCGTCGTCCGCGCGAACGTTCCAGCGGAAACCGCAGATGGGCCAGCGCGCCGGGCAAATTACTTCGCGGGAGCCGGCGCGTTCGCGGCCGGCAGGTTGGCCGAATCCGTGATCGCCGTGCGGCTGATGGCCCCGCGCAGCGAAGTGCGCAGCGGATCAATCAGCTTGTGCGCCTCGGCCGGATTGTTCTGGGCCAGCAATTCGCCCAACACTATGGTGGCGTGTTCCTTTGAAACCGTCAACGACGGATTCGCAATCGCGTCGCGCAAAACTTTTTCCGCGTCCGCCATTTTCCCCTCGGAAGCGTACACCTGCGCGAGCGAGAGCCGCGCCAGTCCGGCGTAGGCCTTGGGCCCGTCGTCAACCACTTTCCGGTAGCGCTTCTCAGCTTCCGCCAGATTTCCCGCATCTACCGCGTAGCTGCCCAGGTACATGTCGGCGACCGCGGCTTCCTGGGTTCCACTGTACTTCACCGAAAGGTCCGTGAACGCCTGCATCTTGGCCTTGTCCTTCTCGGCTTCGGTGTCGAAATGCATGTTAGCCGGCTGGACCACTTCTCCGGTGGTGGCGTCGTCAACGCGCAGAGCCTTCGCCAGCGCTTCCTCGCGCGTCACCGCCTGTGACCGGTTATAGTACACGACGCCTACGATGATCAGCACCACAGCCACCAGCAGCGCGCCGTAGCGCATCACTTCGGCCTTGTGTGCGGAAGCCCAGTCGAAAACGTCGAAGACATCCTCGGCAAACTTATCGGTCTTGAGATCTTTACGGGTTTGACGATCCACGCGAAAACTCCTGGAAAGTGTTGCGATTTTCAGTGTAACACGGGCTTGGGAGAGCCTAGCGCACGTTGATAACACCCGCTCCTAGGTCGATCTCAATTTGAGAGTTTAGTTTCTTGATCGTAAACCTGCCGCTGAAAAGAATGTCTTTTGCGTCGGAGAGCACCACAAAATATTCCCCCAGCTGGTATCCGCCCGCCCCGGATGGAAATGACCCGTCGTCCGATATTCTGAAGGTTGAAACCGCCCTCAGCTTGTCGTTAAACAACGGTACGACTCTCATCCAAACAGGCCTTTGGGTTGACTTAGGAAATCCGATGACGTGATTCAACGGACCCTGCCGTGCACCGGGTCCTATATCGATGTTCCATCCGTCACCGCTAAGCACGAGAAAGACCGAAGGGCCGTCGACATGTGCGATGGCGCCGAGTCCAATGTTACCGGCCTTGATCGTAACAAAATAGTCACCGTATGGAATGTCCTGCCCTATAGATCCTGCGAATTTATCGCTAATATCCTTCAATCCGGGCCGCATGGCGAAACGAACTACGCGGATCGGACTCAGGCCTTGGCCGAATACATCAGTGGCGTGAATCTCTACCGTTGCCGTTTGCGCTTCGGCGACGATCAAGGAGTTCGAAAGCAATGCAGCATACAAGAAGACTCGAAAAATTGTGCGTACCATTGTCGCTATTTCTGGATGCGGAACCCGGCGCGCGCTTCCGCCATCTGCCCGCCCACCTTGTCTTCCATGGTGATCACCAACGTGTAGCTGCCCTCCGGCACATCCGGCTGAAGATTCAGGCTGACCGCTCCCGGGACATAGCGCTGCGCATAAAACCCTTCGCTCGCATCCGCCGCGGCCGCGGGCTGCGCGAAGACCTGCTCGCCCGATTCGCGCAGGATGGCGAGTCCGTATTCGACTGAATAGTGGTTTTTATCGCCGTATTTGTAGCCCGTCATGTCGAAGCGCGCCCACATCGTTTCGCCGGGATGATACACGGCCGGGTCGAGCGGGGGGCCGTCGGTTTCATCTTTCACGAAGCGCAAACTGCGCGCGGTCAAAGTATCGCTGGGCTCGACGGAATGCCCGCGCACCTGGAAATCCAGTTGCGACGTCAGCTCGGTTTTCGCCACTTCATCGCGTGCCGTCACTTTAATGTGATAAGCCCCGCCGGGAGCAAAGGGCGGAATCTTAAACTGCTGCAGAAACTTCGGGAACCAGTTTTTATCCTGCGTCGCTACCGGCTCGGCGATCTGGCCGCTGGCTTCGCTCACCAGCGGAACGCCCTTGGGATCGCTTACCTGCATCTTCCAGGAGAGCGTCACGCTGCGCTGTTCGTCGCCCTTTCCCGCTAATTGATAGCCGGTCAGCCGGCAACTGAAGTACACGGTTTCACCGGGCAAAAACGCATGATTCGGACCCAGCACCGGCCCGTCTTCGAACTGATGCAGCGCGACGCGATCCACCGCCAGCGCCGCCCATGCCGGCATCGCCGCCAACAATAACGCCACCCAGCCGCGGCGGATTATTGTCCCGGCAAAGGCGCGGTCACGCCGGTATCCGTGTCGATGCGCAAAGGGATTTCCACCCATACAAGTCTCTCCGATCCCGGCTCCCCGCCGTCGGTAAGACGCAAGCGGTAAGAGGCCAGGGGTACGTCAAAAGCAATGTTGCCCACCCTAGTTTCGCCGGGCGCGATTTCGCGCAGCAGGCCGAACCAGTTGTCCACGCCGTCGCCAGTTTGCAGCTCGTGATATTCCTCGCGATTCGAGCCTTCGAGCGTAAAGAAAGGCACCGCTACCGGCTTGCCGCCGTTGTTGGTGGCCGAGAGCGAAATCAGCAGGAAACGATGGTCCGGCACGCGCACCTTGAACAGGTCGCCCAGCTGCGTCCGCCAGGTGGTTTGCACCACGTTATACAGCATGGGAGTCGCGATCACGCGCTCGCCCATTTGAAAATCGGTCTGCTGGGAATCTTTTTTGCATCCCGCCAGCCCTAGTCCCGCGGCCAGGGCAATCGTCAAGAGGCATAATGAAGGCAGCGTCGGGCGCTTGAGCATGTTCAATCCACAATCTAGCGGGAATCGCAGCGGAAGGCAAATCGCGGCGCTGACGATGGTGGTGCTAGCCGCGGCGGGTCTGGCAGGCGCGTTCCAATCCACCCACCCGCTTACCGGCCGCCACATCGCCCAGGTCATGGGCGTAGGCGGAGCGGACTGGCTGGAACGCCCCGAGCGCGAATCCGAGGAAAACGTGGAAGGCGCGCTCAACGCCATCGGCCTGAAGCCGGGGATGACGGTAGCCGAAGTCGGCGCCGGCACCGGTTACGTAGCCCTGCGGATGGCCCGCCGCGTCGGCCCGACGGGAAAAGTTTACGCGAACGATGTGCAGCCGGAAATGCTGCAGCTCCTGCGCGCCAACGCCTCCAAGGCCGGCCTCGCCAACGTGACAACCGTACTCGGCAGCGAGACCGACCCCAAACTCCCGCCCGGCCAAATCGACTTGATCATCTTAGTCGACGTCTACCACGAATTCTCCCAGCCGCAAAAAATGCTGCAAGGAATTCGGTCCGCGCTCAAGCCCGACGGGCGCTTGGTGCAGCTCGAATACCGCAAGGAAGACCCCGCCATCCCCATCCTGCCGGATCATAAAATGAGCGTGGCCGAAGCGAAAACCGAAGTGGAGGCCGAGGGCTTCAAACTAGGACCGGTCATCGAAACCCTGCCGCGCCAGCACATTCTCATTTACACAAAAACCACGGGGAAGTGATGCACGTTCCACCCCCCGCACGCGTCTATCTCTTTGTAGGGCTGGCGCCGGAGCAGTGTCTTTAATCTAACTACCTGGCCCTCAATAACTTAAGGCATGGCTGAGTGGACGCTTAAATACGCTGACGCGCGCGGGGAGATTCACCAGCAGGTGGCGGAAGCCGCCTCCGAGCGAGAACTGCGTGACCGCTACACCCAGCAGGGTTTCCTGGTTTATCACATCAAGCCGCGCTCGGAGATCAGCGGTTTGGCGTCCGGCTTGCGCCCCAGCGGCAAGCGTTTTAACCTCGAGAAATTCCTGATTTTCAATCAGCAGTTCGTCACCTTGATCCGCGCCGGCCTGCCCATCCTGCGCGCCCTGGACCTGCTGGCCGAACGCTTGACGGACCCGAAACTCTCGAGCCACATTCGCAACGTGCGCGACGAAGTGAAAAGCGGCTCCCTGCTGTCGGACGCCTTCGCGAAGCAAGGCGTGTTCCCGCCGATCTATGTCACCAGCGTCCTAGCCGGCGAACGCAGCGGAGCGCTCGCCGAGGTGATCGAGCGCTTTGTTACCTATCAGAAACTGGCGCTGTCGGTGCGCAAAAAGCTGTTGGTCTCGCTGATGTATCCGGCGCTGCTGATCGTGCTGGTCATCTGCCTGATCGTGTTTCTGATCACCTACGTGGTGCCCGAATTTCGCCGAGCTCTACAGCAGCATGCAGGCGCAATTGCCGACGCCGACGCTGATCCTGATCGCCATCGGCACCACGGCGCGCGGCTACGTGCTGTTCGGGTTTCGGGGTATTGGTGGCGGCGGCCATCGCGCTGCGCGCCTGGGGGAAAACGCCCGCGGGCAAGGAAGCGTTTGACCGCGCGCTGCTGTAAAGTGCCGATACTGGGCGAAGTCTGGCTGAAATATCAGGTGGCGCAGTTTTCGCGAGTGCTGAGCACGTTGCTGATCGGCGGCATTCCGCTGATGCAGGCGCTCGACACCTCCGCCGATTCGCTGGGAACCCAGGTTCTGAAAAAGGTGCTGCAAAAAGCCGCCAAGCTGGTGCGCGAAGGACAGTCGCTGTCGGGAGCCTTGCGCATCACCGGCGTTTTCCCCAGCCTCTCGCTCGATATGATTGAAGTGGGCGAGTCGACCGGCGCGTTGCCCGCCATGCTCGGCAGCGTGGCCGAGTTTTATGAAGACGATGTGGCCACTCGCGTCACCGCGGCGCTGAGCTTGATCGAGCCGGTGATCATGATCATCATGGGAATTTTCGTGGCCTTCGTGCTGATTTCCCTGTATCTGCCGATCTTTTCCCTAGCGGATTCCATCCGTTCCTGAAGATCGACTATGGCAGCCACCAACCAAATTCTTCCGCAAGATCCGGTGCAGGAAATCTCCAAGGCGCGGGCGCTGGCGGGCGCTATTATCACGAATTCGTCGATCTCAAGGAAACCCGCATCGACCACGATCTGTTCCACTCGATCCCGGTCGACCTGATGTTCCGCTACAACTTCGTGCCGATTCAGGCGCGAAAACGGCACTCTCGAAATCGCCATCGCCGATCCACGCAATCTCAACCTGATCGACGAATTGGCCGTGCTGCTCGGCAAAAACTGCGCGTGCGCGTGGCTACGTTATCGCAGATTTCCGATCTGCTCAAGAAAACCGAGCAATCGCAGCGTGTGCTCGAAGAAGTAACGGAAGGCTTCGCGCTGGATGTGGTTGGCGATGAAGACAATCCCGACGAAACGCTGTCCATCGACCGTTTGGCCGCCGGCGATTCCGATATCGCGCCGGTCATCAAGCTGGTCGACACTACCATCTTCAACGCGCTCGAGCGGCGCGCCAGCGATATCCACATCGAAACCCGCGACCAGGAAGTGGCCATCAAGTACCGCATCGACGGTGTGCTGCATTACGCCATGCCGCCCATCGCGAAGGACTGGCATTCGACCATCATTTCGCGCATCAAGGTCATGAGCGAGCTCGATATCGCCGAGCGCCGCGTTCCCCAGGACGGCCGTTTCCGCGTGCGCTACAAGAACCGCTTGATCGATTTCCGCGTCTCGATCATGCCCACTATTTACGGCGAAGACGCCGTGTTGCGCGTGCTGGACAAAGAATCCATGAGCGAGAAGTTCGCGAAACTCTCGCTCGACGTCGTGGGCTTCGCTGACAACGATCTGGTCAAATTCCGCCGCTACATCAAGGAGCCCTACGGCATGGTGCTGGTCACCGGCCCCACTGGTTCCGGCAAAACCACCACGCTCTACGCGCGCTGAGCGAGATCAAGAACGACGAAGACAAGATCATCACCATCGAAGATCCCGTCGAATATCAGATCAAAGGCATCACGCAGATTCCCGTAAATGAAAAGAAGGGACTCACCTTCGCGCGCGGCTTGCGTTCCATTCTGCGCCACGATCCCGACAAAGTGATGGTCGGTGAAATTCGCGATCAGGAAACCGCGCAGATCGCCATCAACGCCGCGCTAACGGGACACCTGGTTTTCACCACCGTCCACGCCAATAACGTGCTCGACGTGCTGGGCCGCTTCCTCAACATGGGCGTCGAAGCCTACAACTTCGTTTCCGCGCTCAACTGTATTCTGGCGCAGCGCCTGGTGCGCGTGATCTGCCCGCATTGCAAAGCGCCCGTGAAATATCCGACGAAGCCTACCTGGTCGAGAGCGGCTTGAATCTGGCTGACTGGGGCGATGTCACGTTCTACGAAGGCACAGGTTGCTTTGAATGCGGCGGGACCGGCTTCCGCGGCCGCAGCGCCATCCACGAATTGCTGGATCTCTCCGAGCGCATTCGCGAAATGATTCTCAACCGGCGGCCGGCATCTGAAATTCGCCGCGCCGCGCGCGAAGAAGGCATGACCTTCCTTCGCGAATCGGCGCTCGAAAAAGCGCGCACCGGCATCACCACGCTCAAAGAAATCAACAAGGTGACATTCATCGAGGTTTAATGTCCATCCTGAATCAAATTTCGCGCCTGGTGCAAAGACCCTTCGCCCAACTACGTGTTCGAATTGTCGGAGGCCGGCATTGCCTTCGCCCAGCGCGCCAATGGACGCCCCGGGGACCCCGGCTTCGCGCCCTTCGACCCCGGAACGCTAGTCGTTTCGCCGGTCGAAGACAACATTCATAAGGCTGACGCCGCGACCGCCGCGCTCAAACGCATCGCGCCCCTCGACCATGCCCGCAAACGCCGCCGCGCCGCGCTGATTCTGCCGGATTACGCGGCTCGCGTGAGCGTTCTCGATTTCGACGCGTTTCCAACCTCGCCCGAAGAGCAGCTCTCGCTCATCCGTTTCCGTTTGAAAAAAACGCTGCCCTTCGACATCGACTCGGCTGCCGTCAGCTACTTCGCGCAACCCGCCGAAAAAGGCGCGCCCATCGAAGTGGTGGCGGTGATCGTCGCGCTCGAAATCATCGCGCGTTATGAGGCGCTCTTCCGCGCCATGAATTTTCATGCCGGCGAAGTGACCACTTCCGCGTTGGCTGCGTTGCATCTGTGTCCGCAGCAAGCCGCCCGGATGCCGTAAACGTGGTTGCCAAGCTGAGCGCGAATACGCTCACCGTGATGGTCCTGCGCGGCGAAATCTCAAGCTGTTCCGCTGCGTCGCGCTCGAAGAAGTCACCGAAGAACAGATTCTGGCCGTGCTCCAGCCCACCTTTTCCTACGTCGAAGACGAGCTGGCCGCGCCCGCGGAAAAACTGACGCTGTGCGGATTCCCCTCCGGCGCTCTCGCCTCGCTGCACCACGAAAAAGAAATGCTGCGCAGCAATCTCGGCGCTCCCGGAGCGTTCAACGCCGGCCTGCTCGGCTATCTCGAAGGAGTGCGCAACTGACGTGAGAATCCCCATCAATCTCGCGAGCGACCCCTTCCGCCGGGACCGTCCGCTGCTCTTCGCCACCTCCTTCGGCGCCATTGCGCTGGGGGTTGTGTTCGTGATCCTGCTGTCGCTGATCGTCACCGGCCGTAGCCGCATGGGCGACACGCGCGCCCGCGTGGCGCAGCTCAACCAGGAGCTCTCTGCCATCTCCACTGAACAGGCCCGCCTGGATGCCACTCTGCGCCAGCCCCTCAACGCCAGCATTCTCGAGCGCAGCCTACTCTTGAACACCCTGGTCGAGCGGAAGTCCGTTAGCTGGACCAAAATTTTCGCCGATCTCGAAGCCGTGCTGCCGCCCAACGTGCGCATCATTCAAGTGCGGCTTCCGCAGATCGATTCCGCCAATCAGGTTTTGCTCGACATGGTGGTGGGCTCGCAAAGCCCTGAACCCGTCATCACTTTTCTGAAACAACTGCAGGCCTCGCCGCGCTTCGGCCCGGCGACGGTGCATAATTCGGTGCCGCCCACCGACAATGAACCGCTGTACCGCTATCGCGTGAGTGTGAACTATGGCCAAAAACTTTAGCGGCGCCGCGGGTCCCATGCGTTGGTGGCGAATCGCCTTGCTGGTATTCGCCGTGGCCGACCTCGGCGCGGCTTGGATCTTTTTCTATCCGCCCGGCGGCTCCGCCACTGAACTTGAACAACAGTTGGCTGCGCTGCAGGCGCAAACTGCCGCCAAGCGCGCGCTGCTTAACCAGCACCCGCCAGCACGTCGCCGCCGTCGAACAGGGCCGCACGGAAGGCGAACAATTCCTGAACCAATACTTCCTGGCCCGCCGCACCGCGTATTCGACACTGCTCTCCGAGTTGGTCGACGGCCGCCGACGAAGCCAAGATCAAGCCGAAGGAACACGCCTATTCGACCGAGCCCATCGAAGGCTCCGATACCTCAGCATGATGAGCATCTCGGCCAACTACGAAGGCACTTACTCCAACCTGATGCGCTTCGTGCATGAGCTCGACCGCTCGCCGCGCCTGCTGATCATCGAAGGCCTGAACGCGGCGCCCCAAGCCACCGGCGGTACCCTGAATATAAGCATGAAGATCGATACCTTCGTGCGCGAAGACGGCTCGCAGCCATGAACCTGATCCCCGCACAACTCGGCGCGGAACCAAAGAAGCTCGCCGTGCTCGGCGTGCGTGCTGCTGGTGTTGATCGTGGTGTACTTCATGAATCGCACTCCCGATGTTCCGCAGCAGGCGGCGTCCGTCACGCCCGCCGCCGCGCGGAATCCCGTGCCGCTCGAATCGTTGGCAGCGCGCTCGCGCGCGGCCGCAACCCTCACGCCTGCGCCCGCGCAAGGCGGCGCGCCCACGCGTCGTGGCGAAGCCGCCATTCAGGACTTCAAGCCCACGCTCAAATTGCCAGACGGAATGGACGTCAGCCGCATCGATCCCGCCTTGAAACTCGACCTTTTGGCGCGCCTGCAAAAGTTGCCGCTCGAAGGCGGCGAGCGCAGCGTGTTCGAATTCGGCGCCGCGCCCAAACCGAAAACCCCCACGCCGACGGTAGCGAAAGTGATCCCCGTCACGCCGCCCCCGTCAACGCCGGCCGCGCCCATCGCTCCGCCCAAGCCGGTGATCCCGCCCATTCCGCTCAAGTTCTACGGCTATGTGAGCGACTCGCGCGGCGTGGTTCCCGGCGCCGCAAAACGCGCCTTCTTCCTCGATGGCGAAGACATCGTCGTCGCGGGCGAAAACGACATCATCCGCAATCGCTTTAAGATCATCCGCATCGGCGTCAACTCCGCCGTGGTTGAAGACACCACCAACAAGAATCAGCAAACCCTGCCGCTGGTAGAGGAGCTTCCCGGATGACACGCTTCCCCCCACCAAGGGCATCCGCCGCCGCGAGCAAAGTGGTTTCGCACTACTGGTGATTTTCCTGATTGCCGCCGCCGTGGCGTTCACCATGTATCGGGAACTGCCGCGCGCCGCCTTCGAGAGCGCCCGCGACAAAGAACAGGTTTTGATGGACCGCGGCAATCAGTACAAGCGCGCAATCCAGGTCTTCTACGCCGTCAATAAGCGTTACCCGGCGGAAATCAAGGATCTCGAGAACACCAACAACAAGCGCTTCCTGCGCCGCCGCTACATCGATCCCATGACCGGCAAAGATGAGTGGCGCCTGATCCATACCAACGGCAGCTTCCTCACCGACTCGCTGGTGACCAAGCCGCCCACGCAAAACGCCAGCAACGGCTTGCCCGGCGCGGGGCAAACGCCCGGCGGCGGCCCGCTGGGTGCCAACAATATGAACACCGCGCCGGCGGCGAACACCACCGCCAGCAGCGCTGCGAATCCCGCAGTGAACCCGAATGACCCAAATGCCCCTGCCGTCCCCGCGCCGCTGAACGCCGCCGCGCAAAGGCGCCCCAGTGATCGCGGATTCCCCACCGGTCCCGGATTCCCGCAACCGCCGGGAGCGTTCACACCTGGCAACGGCGCCAATCCCGCGAACTTTAATCCCGACGACCCGAGCACCTGGCCTGCCATCACGCTCGCGCCGCCCACCGCCCAAGGACAGGCGCAGCAAGGAATCCGCCCAGCGTCCCGGCCAGAACACCTTGGGACAGCTCGCTGGACAAGGCGGCTTAAACCCGCAGACCGGTCTGCCTTGAGCAACGGCTTAAACAACCAGGGCTTAAACAACCAGAATCTTTTCGGGCAGAATGGCCTGGTGGCCGCCAGATTGCGGATCCCTCGGCGCAGGCCAACGCAGCGCAGAACACGATCGTTCCCAACGTGAATCCAGTGCCGGCCCCCCCGGGCGTGCAACGCCACGCCGCAACCCCAGCAGTCTACAACGGAAATTCGACGCTCGTTCCCAACCAATTCGGCAACCAGCCTCAACAACCTGGCCGCCGCTGGTTTCGATCCGCAGAATCCCACGCCGCCATCAGGCCGCCGGCACGACGGAACAACCGAATCTCGCGATTGCCAGGCAGCGGCGCGTCCGGCAACACATCCGGCAACAATACCAGCAACCCGCGCTGAACGCCATCGATAACTCGCTATTCCGCCCCAATCAAGCGCCGGCCACGGGACCCACCGGCTCGCCCGGCATCGCCGGCGTGGCCAGCACAGTTCAAAGGCCCGAGCATCAAGGCCTATCGAGAACGAACCAAGTACCAGGAGTGGGAGTTCGTGTATGAGCCAGCCGTACAAATCAGCCCGGTGCCCCCGGTCAAGCCGGAGTGAATCCAGCTGGGAGCCAACCCGCTCGGGACAAACCGGCGCGGCAGGGCAGAACTCCATTCGGGTCCGAAGCCCTGGCGCTCCCGGCATCCGGACAGCCGGCCGGAGGGGCTGCGCCGTCCAATCCATTCTCCATACCGAACCCGTTCGGGCCGCAGCGCCGCTCCGCGCAGTAGCTAAGTCCACTCGGACTTCAGCATCCCGTACACCAGCAGATCGTGATATCGGCCGTTCACCAGTTCCGCGTCGCGATGCGTGCCTTCCAGCTTGAATCCCAGCCGCCGCGGAATGGCGTTGCTCTTCGCGTTCCCCGCCGCGCAGCGGATCTCGACGCGGTTCAAATCCATCTCGCGGAACAAATGCGTGATCGCCAGGCGGCAGGCGTCGGTGATAATGCCGCGGCCTTCAAACTCGCGCGCCAGCCAGTAGCCCAGTTCGACGCGGCGATTGCGCCAGTCGATGCGATGGGTTCCGATCACTCCGGCCACCCGTTCGCGATGCCAGATGCCGGCCGTAAAGCCGTCGTGCGCGGCGAACATTTCGAGCGACGGCGCGAATGAAAGCGATTACATCGTCCTCCGTCCTGGTCGCATCCACCCAGGGCAGCCATTGCCGCAGGTGCTCGCGGTTGCGTTCTACCGCCGCGAACAATTCGGCCGATTGATGTTCCTCCAGCAGGCGCAGTTCGAAGTCCTCGCGGAGCGGCGTCGTGAACATGCTACGTGGCGCGGTTGGCGTAGTTCCGCTGGTAGTAATTTTGATATTCGCCGGATTTCACGCGCGCGATCCAGGCGGCATTGCCGCGGTACCAGTCGATGGTGGCCCGCAGGCCGGCTTCGAACGGCATCTGGGCCTGCCATCCGGTTTCGCGCATGAGTTTCTCGGTCGAGAGCGCATAGCGGCGGTCGTGGCCGGGGCGGTCCTTGACCGTTTGCATCAGGGACCGCGGCTTGCCGAGGGTATCGAGAATGCGTTCCACCACTTCGAGATTGGGCAACGCCCGGCTGCCGCCGATGTTGTAGATCTCGCCCGCGCGCCCGCGTTCGATCACCGACAAGATCGCGCGGCAATGATCGTCGACATACAGCCAGTCCCGCACCTGCATGCCGTCGCCGTAAATCGGCAGCGGCTTGTCTTCGATGGCATTCGAAATCATCAGCGGAATCAGCTTTTCGGGAAACTGATACGGGCCGTAATTATTCGATGCCCGCGTCACCATCACCGGCATGCCATAGGTGACGAAATAGGAAAGCGCCAGCAGATCCGACCCGGCCTTCGACGCCGAATACGGGCTGCTGGCGCGCAGCGGATAATTTTCGTCGGCATCGTGCGGCGCAGGGATGCTGCCGTAAACTTCGTCGGTCGAAACATGCAGGAAGCGCGGCGTCTTATGCGTGCGCGCCGCTTCGAGCAGCGTGAACGTGCCGCGCAGATTGGTCTCGAACACCGGGGCCGGCGACAGAATGCTGCGGTCGACATGCGACTCCGCCGCGAAATTGACGATAACATCCGGGTTTCGTCTCAGCGACCGTCTGGTTCACCAGCGCCGCGTCGCAAATATCGCCATGCACAAAGCGATAGCGCGTGTCATCCGCAACTGGCGCCAAATTCTCCAGATTGCCGGCGTAGGTGAGCTTATCGAAGTTCACCACCAGCGACGTGGCGCGTCCGAAGTCCCAGCAGCATGCGCACAAACGCGCTGCCGATGAAGCCGGCGCCCCCGGTCACGAAGAATTTCATTTGTGCTGCAGTTCCCAATCGTAGGCGATGGAGTTCCTGATTGTGCGCGATGCGGCCCTCGTCCTGCGGGATTGTACAAGCGGTTAGTCACGTAAATCAGCATGCCGGGATGCTCGCCGATCACCTTATAGCCATGCCCCACGCCCGGCGGAATGAAAATCTGCCAAGGCTTGAGCGCCCCGGTATAAAGCGTGTTCTTCAGTCCGAAGGTGCGCGAATCCGGCACGCAGATCCACCAGCGCCACTTGAAACATGCCCTGCGAAGGCACCCACAGATCGGTCTGATGCTGATGGAAATGGAACGCCTTGATGGTGCCCGGATAGCTGAGCGCCGCGGAGACCTGCGTAGTCTCTGGCGCGAAAGTCCGCCGCAAGCCCCTGCTTCATCCGCACGACTTCCAGAAAATAGCCCGCGATCGTCCGGCCATAGATCGTACGCGCGAACTTTGACGCCGTCGATCAAGTCCGCAGATTCCGGCGTCCGAATAATCTTGCCGATGCCCGGTTCGCATTTGGGCGTCGAGATCGCGATGCCCTCTTCAGTGGTAGTCTTCACTACAAACTAGGTTAACGCGGATCGAATTCCAAAAACTATTCGGGTTGCCGGACGTGAGGCTTTCCCCTATGCTGTAGGCGATGGAAGTTCGTCTTACGCCTGAGCAGGAAACGCGGCTTACGCAGATGGCCGCCGAAGACCTTGAAGGCATCAACAGGTATCTCGAAAGTCATTAGCCGGATTTTGCGGAGGTGACCGTGCGCACGATTTATCAGCGCATCGGTGGCCTCAAAAAACCACTTCCCTACGCCCGTGGTTTACTCAGTAAAGGTTGAAGCCGTCGAGATCCTGCACATCCATCACGGTGCTCAGAATTGGCGGTGACCGTTTCTGCTAATTCGCCAGCAGCGTGACGTTGCCCACGCCGCCGCGGATATCCAGATGAATCGTGACCTTGGCGTCCTCATGCCTCGCGCTCACCCATCTTCCGTTATGCCGCTCCAGCCCCTGCGCGTCGATATTACCGATGCCGCCCCGCGCATCCGCCACGATGCCCACGCCCGCCGGCAGGCGCACCGTCGCGTTGCCCACGCCGCCGTGAATCTCCACGTCGTAATCCCGCTTGGGATCGCCGCGCAGATTTATGTCCAGGTTGCCCACGCCCATGTGGACCTCGACGCCGCGCAGGTTCAACTTACCCAGGTTCATCTCCGCGTTCCCCGCGCCTAGGTGCGCCAGCACGTCCATCGGGACGTCATTATTCAGGCGCAGCTTCCACTCGTATGGCGAGCCTGCGCGCGAACCGTGCACGCTGGGCTCGGTAATGGTCAAGATCCCGCGAAAGCTGCTGGCCTGATAGTGGACCACCGGTTTTGACTCCGGCAGCACGTACTCAAAATCCGCATCCAGCAAGCGCGCCGATCCGCCGGTCACGTTTAACTCACCCGCGCCCATGCGCATTTCGACGCGCACCATTTCGGCTCTGTCGAGCTCCACCGTCTGCGTGTCGTGCTGCGGCGGCCCCGTCACCGCGCGCCGGTAGCTTTCATCGCAACCCGTGAGCGCGAGCGCCGCCAATCCGATCGCCAGTGTCGCTTTGCCCATCATGCTCTCAGGAACGAAACCCAGGCCGCGGATGTTCCCGGAAAGTTTTCAAACACGGAAGAAATCGGGCCGCCAGACCTTGACGGCGCCCTTGATCTGCTTCGGATCCCACTTGCCGTCAAGCGTTTGCTGAACCAACCCGGCCACTTCGCCGTCGGAGGCGAAGCGCAGTGCAATGAGCTGCGGTTCGCTCAATTCCCCGATCCGCGACCGCGTCGGTTCCGGTAGCAACTGCGCCAGCCGCAGCCGTTCCTCCAGGCGAATCACGCGGTCCTGCACCTTCAGCGCGTAGGTCCTGACCTTGAACATCAATATGATGACCCACAGGACGCCGAACACGCGCACCACGCCCCACCAATCCGGTTGCCGCACCAACACGTAGATGCTGCATCCGAGCAAGATCAGGGCGCCGATAAAGAGAAATCCGTGAAACATGGGATCGGTCCGCGCGTGATTCTTGAAGTTCTGTTCAGTCTGAGCCATCGCAACTCCTCGGGGTGATAATAGGACAGTTCAAACTTATGGTCAATCGTCAATTCGTTCTCGCGCGGCGCCCGGCTGGGATGCTGGTGGACTCCGATTTCCGTCTGATCGAATCGCCGCTGCCCGTTCCGGGGGCGGGCGAAGTCTTGCTGCGTGCCCGCTACTTGTCGGTCGATCCTTACATGCGCGGCCGCATGAACGCCTCGAAAAGTTACGCGCTGCCGGTCGAAATCGGAGGCCTGATGGTGGGCGCGGGCGTAGCCGAAGTGATCGAATCAAAGAACCCCGATTTTGCGGTCGGCGATATCGTCGCCAACCCGCTGATGGGCTGGCAGGAGTACGCAGTTTCGAGCGGCTTGGGACTGCGTAAAGTGGACCCGGCGGTCGCGCCGATTTCGACGGCGCTGGGCGTTCTGGGCATGACCGGCCTCACCGCGTACATGGGAATCCATGAAGTCTGCGCAGTAAAGCCCGGCGAAACGGTGGTGGTTTCCGGAGCGGCCGGCGCCGTTGGTTCCATCGCCGGACAGGTTGCCAAGATCGCCGGATGCCGCGTAGTGGGCATCGCCGGCGGCCCGCGGAAAACCAAAGTTCTGACTACAGAATACGGCTTCGACGCCGCACTCGATTATAAGTCTACCAGCGATTACCCGGCTGCTCTGCGTGAGCTCTGCTCGCAAGGCATCGACGCCTATTTCGACAACGTCGGCGGACCTATCAGCGACGCCGTGTTCACGCGCTTGAATATGCGCGCCCGCATCGCCATCTGCGGCCAGATCGCGCAGTATAACGATCCGCAAGCGTCGCAAGGCCCGCGGCTCATGCGCTACATTCTGGTGGCGCGCGCCACCGTCCGCGGCTTCCTGATCTTCGATTACAGCCCCGCGCAAACCACGCCCGCCCTGGCCGAGCTCACCGAGTGGGTGCGCAGCGGCAAACTCAAATATCACGAAGATGTCGTTGAAGGATTCGAGAACATGCCGCGCGCACTGATCGGTCTGTTCCTCGGCGAGAACCTGGGCAAGCGCGTGGTGAAGGTGGCCTGAGAGATGAGCGGCGCGGAGCTCGCAGCCCTGTTCCGGCGCGACTTGACGCGCCTAGTGCAAGAGTTGCGCGCCTTCCCCGACGACGGCGCGCTGTGGACGAAACCTCCCGGGATCTCCAACTCCATCGGAAATCTGGTTCTGCACCTCGAGGGAAATCTTCGCGAGTACATCGGCCGCCAACTCGGCGGCGTCCCCTACTCGCGCCAGCGCGAACGTGAATTTACTGAGACCGGGTTAACCATCGACAATCTGCTCGCGCGAGTGGAACCACTCGCGATCCTGATCCCGGAGACTATCGCAGGCCTTTCGGATGCGGATTTGAACCGCCTTTATCCCGAAGAACCTTTCAACAGTCCCATCTCAACCGCGCAATACCTGGTCTCCTTGAATAGCCACCTCAACTATCATCTCGGCCAGATCGATTATCTGCGCCGCATGCTGACAGGCAACGGCGCGGTCGATTTCGTGCAACTCTGATTGGGATGCCGCGAGTGCGCTTGGTGCATGCGCTCGCGGCTCCCTAAGCCACTCTGTTACAGCTTCGCAATAATCGCTTGCGCTGCGGTGATCAGCGTAGCGGCGGTTTGGGCGCTCATCTTGCCGGTCTTTGGGACACTGAACCGAATTGATGAAAGCGTTGAGTTGGTTAGTGGCTTGCTTGTTCAGCCCGGCCTGAATCGAGGCGAGCGCATTATTCAATTTGTCCGTGAGGCTGCTGACCTGCCCGGAGGTAAGCCCCAATGACGGATTTGATACCAGGCTCATCAGGTTTGTGACCAGAGCGGCGGGACTCTGTGTTCCCGAGTTCCACGTTCCCGGAGAGCTGAAATTTTCGCCCAAATTCCCAGGGGGCGTAGGGTCGCAGCAGGACAAAACGCCTTGATCGAAGACATGCGGTCCAGATATGTCTGTGAAGTTAAAGGTGATGATCCCGCCGTTCAGGGCGCCGCCCGTGTTTATCCCCAATCTCCATTGGTTGATTTGGCCGCTGGCGTCGGTTGACACAGACGAAAAGAGCCCTTGCCCTGCGCCGAGCGGGGTCGACACAGTGTGTTCTCCGTCGTCCAAAGTCAAATGGAATCCCGGCAGCGTGCTCACGTCCGCGAAGGCAAAATTCGGGCCCAGCGGAGTGTCAAGGGTCAGAGTAACTGTTACGTGATCGGTGGCGGTGTACGACGTGTGCGTATTCGCGGGCGCCGGAATAGAGCAATCCATCGTGGCGCTATCGTCGGCATTCGGCCCACAAGAGAAAAGAGTGAAAGGGTTTCCCGTGTATTGGTAATTTGCCTGGGCATATACTGGCTGACTCGCTAGCACCAGCCCGAAAAACGCAAGGGTTCCGAGGACGCTGCTTCGCAGCGGCTTTAAAACGAGAGTATCTAAAAGTAATTTGTTGGTCATTCAAAGTTCCTTCTTTCTGAAATGCGAATCCAGCGGCAGATGCTCTCCGAAGGCGGCAACCGCCTATTTCCTAATGCGTAAAGGCATCGCCGATACCGTCACGTGCGGAAAGAAATACGTCTACGGCACAAATTCATTACGCCTAGTACGTTCCGACGCGAACCCGGTCGCGAACAGCACCGCTGCACTCGCTAGAAACACGCCGCGAATCCCCAGCCGCGCCGCCGCCGTTCCTGACAGCGTCAGCGACGCCAATTGCGCCAGCGACAGGAGCGACGCCGACGCCCCGCTCACCCGCCCGCGCAGTTCCGGCGGAGTCTCGCCTTGCAGCATCGCGCTGGCGGCGATCATCACCACCGCCACGCCGATCCCCATGCAGGCCGATCCAGCAGCGCCGCGGTTGCGTTCGGCACCGCCGCCAGCAGCAGGATCGACGCGCCGCACTCCCGCCATGCCACAGCCAATCAGTCGCCGCGGTTCGCGCCCGCATCCTCTCAAGACCGATGAACCGACTCAGTGTCCCGGCGGCGAGCGACAAGGCGATCATACCCAACACCGCCGGCCCACGATGCAGAACATCGCGCACATAAAGCGGGGCCAGCGCCCCAAAACATCCAGCGGCAAAAGTTCCCGCCGTCAATGAAAGCACCACGAAAGAAAAGCGCGAGTCCGTCAAGCAGAAAATGAAAGCCGCGGCCGAGTTCGCGAAACACCGTCCGCGTGGAAGTAGACGGGGCCGGCCGCGAATAGCGCAGCGTCGCCAGCAGCGCCGCCGAAACCGAAGAAACTCGCACTATCGGCTGCGTAACAAATCCGCTCGCCGAAAGCTGCTACCAGCGCCGACGCCACCGCGGGAGTCGCCAGGCGCACCACTTGCATACTCTGCTGCAGGCGCGCGTTCGCTGCCAGCAAATCATCGCGCAGAACCAGTAGCGGGAGCGTGATGCTCTGCGCCGGCGCGAATAAGCTGGAGCAGCAGCTCACCGCAAAACAGATCGCGCAGATCTGCGGAACCGTAGACGCCTGCGTAAGCAGCAGAATCAGGATGCCGCGCGCCGCGTCGCTCGCGATCATGGTGCGGCGCGGATCCCAGCGGTCAGCGAACATTCCCGCCAAAGGCCCCAGTACCACCGCCGGCGCGAGCATGGAGATGAACACGACCGCCACATCGCGCGCGCTGCCATGCGTGCGGAACACGATGGCCACTTGCACCGCGAACAACGCCAGGAAATCGCCCAGCAGGCTGACGGTCTGGGCTAGCCACAAGCGCCGGAAAGGTGTCACGCGCCGAGGTTACGGCGCGCGCTTCGCAAATGCTGCCCTGGCCAACGCTCAGGTGCTGGCTGTCAAAACGCTTATGGTCTGAAGCGGTTGGTTATTCGCGCGCGATCCCGCGCGCGCTGGCGCGAATGAACGCCACCAGGTGCCGCGTGTGCTCGGTCAGAACGCCCTGCTCGATGCTCTGCAGCGCGTCCTCCAGCCTTAGCCCGGAGCGGTACAAAACTTTGTAAGCCGCCTTCAGCGCGGCGATCTCATCGGAGGCGAAGCCGGCCCGCCGCAGCCCCACGCGGTTGAGCCCGGTGGGCTTCACATACAAGCCCGCATACAGAAAATACGGCGGCACGTCCACGTTCACGCGCGTCCCGCCGCCCACCATCGCCAGGCGCCCCACCTTGCAGTGCTGATGGATGGCTACGTTGCCGGAGATGAACGCCTGATCTTCCACCTCGACGTACCCCGCGATCAGCGAGCAACTGGCAATCACCGTCTGGTTGCCGATTTTGCAATTGTGCGCGATGTGGCCGGAGGTCATGATGTAGTTGCCATCGCCGATCACCGTCGTGGACTCCGGCGCCGTGCCGCGCGAAATGGTGTAGTGCTCGCGAATCTGGTTGTGGTTGCCGATGCGTAAATAGCTGCGCTCGCCTTTGAAGTTTTTATCCAGCGGATCGGTGCCCAGCACGGTGCCGGCCGAGATCTGATTGTGCGCGCCAAGCGTAGTCCAGCGCTTGATGTAGACGTGGGGCTCGAGCACGCAGCCCTTGCCGATCACCACGTCCTGTTCGATTACGCAAAACTCGCCGATCACCGTGCCCGGGCCGATCACCGCGTCGCGATGCACCCGCGCGGTGGGCGCGATTTGTAGGTTGGTCGCGGGCGACATGAGTTAGGTAACGGTCCTCAAGACTTCGAATAGGATCAGCCACAGCACCGTCAGGAAATGCCAGTAGTAAGCGACCACATCCACCAACTCGCGGCGCTTGCGGCGTCCGAACACGACTACGAAGAGCGCGATCAGGCCGCCCATCAAGTGCACCCCGTGCAGGCCCGTGAACAGATAGAAGAAGGCGCTGTGCGGATTATCCATCAAGTACGCGCCTTGCGCCAGTAGATCGCGCCAAGCTACCAATTGCGCGGCCAGAAAGGCGACGCCGAGGGTCGCCGTCGTCAGCAGCAGACGGTCCGCCACGCGCCACTCACCGCGGCGAAAAAAACGGCGGGCGATTTCGAGGGTGACGCTGCTCGCCAGGATCAGCGCCGTCGACAGCCACAACACGCGCGGCAGCCGGATCTGCTGCCAGTAAGACATCATACCGGCGCGCCAGATGTAAGCGATTACCAGCGCTGCGAAGAACGCTGAGATCGATCCGCAGGCCGTCCAAATCAGAATGCGATAGGCGCCCGGCGGGGCCTTGGTGGGGTCCTCGAGCGAAGACGGCAGCAGAACCACCTGATCGGTCCTATTCGCCCGGTCGCTGACAATGCGCGCCATGGATTCGCCTACCTCTATTTTACGCCCGGTCCATATTGGGCCGACGGTACCGCCTCCCCAGTATCGCCGAGATGCGCCGCAGCAGCGCGCCGGGGATCAGGCGCATGAACGCCACAATGATTTTGTAGCGCCAGCCCGGCACCACGATCACCTGTCCGCGGTCGAACCCACGCAGCGATTCCGCCGCCACAAACTCCGCCGTCAGCCACAAGGATTTGGGAATCGCAGCGCGCTTCGTGCCGATGCGGTCGTGAAATTCCGAGTAGGTGAACCCCGGGCACAGCGCCTGCACTTTTATGGGCGATTGCTGGACCACCAACTCGATCGCCAGGCCGTTGGTGAAGCTGGTCATCCACGCCTTGGTCGCGTTATAGCTGACGTTGGTCGGCGCCTGCTCAAACCCCGCCACCGAGGACACGTTGATGACGCCGCAACGCCCGTCCGCGTCGGCCCGCGCCGCCAAGTTCTCCAGTGCCGCATGCGCCAGCGCGAGCGTAGTGAGCACATGCAGGCGATGCATCTGATCCTGCGCTTTCAAATCACCTTTGTAAAACAACCCCGGGGTCATCCCAACCCCGGCGTTGTTCACCAGCAGCGCGAAGTTGGCAGCGCCGCGAATGCGCTCGGCCACGCGATCTTCGTCGGTGACCAAGTCCGCCGCCATCACCTCTACGGTGACCCGCTGCGCCGCCATGATTTCCGCCGCCAGCGCGCGCAGCCGATCCTCACGCCGCGCGATCAGCAAAAGATCGTAGCCCCGCGTCCCCAGCTGCCGGGCAAACGCTTCGCCTATCCCGCTTGACGCGCCGGTGATCACCGCCAACATTATTCGCAAACCTCGCGGCGATGTGCGATCCGCGTGACGCTAACGACTTCGGCCGCGTCATCGATGTTGTACGCGCTAGCGGTGCGAACCCGCCACTGGTCCTTGTGGCCTTTGAGCTTCCTGCACCCTGCAGGCCGCGGAGTGTCAGCCAGCGCTATAGTCTTTCGGTCTATGCGGCCGAACAGTGCATCGTCCAGGGCATCCAATTCCCTTTGCGCCGACTGCTTGATTTGAAGAGCGTATTTAGCCACGCGCGCGGCTGCGCTTCAGCCGGCTGGCCCGGTATTGCTCGTAAGGGATTGCCTTTTCCTTGCGGCCTTTGTCATCGGTCACGTACTGGATTCCGGTCATAACTCTATTTTCCTTCAAGTGGCCAGCCAACAGTTAGTCATGAGGAGCCATTTCCACGTGCTCATCCAAGCGGTGCCCGCGCGCTGCCCACTCCGCGCCTGCCAATACCAGCATCGACGCCAAAAATCCCAGAAATATCAGGGTCACCGAATACTGAAACACGCCGTACTCGCGCGCCAGCTTGCGTTGAAATCCCGGCCATAGCAGCGTGTTGACGTACTTCAGCACCTCCATCAGCAGCCCCACGAAAATCGCCGCTGGGATCACGCGGTTGAGCGGTGTCGGACCGTTTGGCAAGTAGCGATAAATCAGGAACAGCACCAGCACAGCAAGCGGCACGGCCGCTAGTTTAAAGACCAGCATCGATAGCCAGGCCGAGCCCCCGCCGACCAGCGTTTGGATCCACCCCGTGGGCAGTCCGTTCACCCGAAAAGACGACTGGTTCAGCGCCGTCATCATCATCGACCCCAGCGCCAGCCCGCCGCAGATAAAGATTAATCCCAAACTGACGATTTGGTTACGGAAGAAACTGCGATTCTTGCGGATCCCCCACACGCGGTTGAGACCGACCTCAAGCGGCTCGAAAATCCCGTTCGCGGTAAAAAGAAGGAGCAAGATCGAAACCAGTTGCACGGAGCCGGTTGACGGTAAATTGCGTTCTAGAAACTGCCCCAGCGCGTCGGGAAAGTAGTCGCGCAGCGCCAGGTCGATGGCGCCCACCGCCGCCTGCTCGCCAAAAACCCGCCGCGAGAAGGACAGCATAACGATTAGGAAGGGAAAGAACGATAGAAGAACATTGGCGGCCACCGAAAACGCGTAGACGTGCACTTCCGTCTGCATCCAGTAACGCAGAGTGAGCCCCAGGCCGCTGGCGAAGCGCCGCATTCGTTCAGGTTAGTCGATGCGAGTGGCGCAACGGAATCGTTAAGATGGAGAATCGGCAAATTTTATGAATGTTTCAATCATCGGAACCGGCTATGTGGGATTGACTACGGGAGCCTGCTTGGCCTTTCTGGGCCACAAGGTAACCTGCATCGACGCCGACGAGCGCAAGGTGAAGGCGCTGCAAGCCGGCAAGATTCCCTTCTACGAACCGTTCTTGCCGGAGCTGGTGGCCGGCGCGCGCCACAATCTCTCGTTCACCACCGAGTACAAGGACGCCATTCCGGAATCGCAGGTGATTTTCATCGCCGTCGGCACGCCGCCGGGCCAGAACGGCTCGCCGGATCTGAAGTACCTCGAAGCCGCCGCGCGCGGCATCGGTGAATATCTGGCCGGCGATTTCGTGGTGGTGGTGAATAAATCCACCGTGCCCATCGGCAGCGGCAACTGGGTGGAATCGATCGTGCGCGACGCTTACGAAAAGCGCACCAACACCAAAGCCAAGGGCATGTTCGCAGTGGCCTCCAATCCCGAATTTCTACGCGAAGGCTCGGCCATCTTCGATAGCCTTTATCCGGACCGCGTAGTGGTCGGTTCCGATAACCAGCGCACCGCTGAGGTGCTCTACTCGCTCTACCGCCCGCTGCTCGAACAGACTTTCAAGGCGCCCTCTTATCTGCCGCGTCCCGAGCGCATGGGCGCGGTGCCGCTGATTTCGGCTGACCTGGCTTCGGCCGAGCTCATCAAGTACGCCGCCAATGCATTCCTCGCGCTTAAGATCAGCTACATCAATGAAATCGGCCAGCTTGCTGAGAAAGTCGGCGCCGACATCACGCAAGTGGCCAAGGGCATCGGTCTCGACGCCCGCATCGGCACGCGTTTTCTGCAAGCCGGCATCGGCTGGGGCGGTTCCTGCTTCGGCAAGGACACGGCGGCGCTGGTCGCCACAGCTAGCGAATACGGTCTCGACGCCCAGATCGTCAAAGCCGCGCGTGAGATGAACCGGCGGCAGCGCGAGCGCGTGGTTGAAAAGCTGCTCGACGAACTGAAGATCCTGAAAGGCCGCACGGTTGCCTTGTTGGGCCTGGCTTTCAAACCCGACACCGACGATCTGCGCGAAGCTCCCGCGCTTGACATCGCCCGCAAGCTGATCGAACGCGGCGCGCGCGTCAAAGCCCATGACCCCGTCGCCATGTCGCGCTTCCTGCAAGAGTATCCTGACCTCGACGTGGCCCTCTGCGCCACGGCCGGGGAAGCCGCCCAGGATGCCGACGCCGTGGTTCTGGTCACCGAGTGGCAGGAATACCGCGACCTCGACTGGGAGTCCATCAAGAACACCATGCGCGGGCAGATCATACTCGACGGCCGCAATCATCTGGACCGCGCCCGCTTGTCCCGCGCCGGCTACCGTTACCTGAGCCTCGCCGGGTAGCGAAACGGGGCGGTTCTACAATCCCGGGCAGTTCTACAATCCCGGGCAGTTCTACAATGAAGACGAGTGCCCGCAGCAAATCATCTCCGTTATCTGCTCGAAGAAGATCCTCCCAAGGGCCGCCTGGATCACGCCGCGCTGGAACTGGCGGCCATTGACACGCCCGGTCTTGAGCCCGAACCCTGGCTCGACCGCTTGAACGAACTGGCCTCCCAACTCGGCGACCGCCTGCGCAATTTCAACGATGGACGCGATTTCGTCGAGACTGCGCAGCGCTACCTCTTCGGCGAGCTCGGCTTCCACGGCAACGAAGACGACTTCTTCGATCCCCGCAACAGTTGTCTCGATCAGGTTCTGGAGCGCCGCGTCGGCATCCCCATCACGCTCTCGGTGATGTATATGGAAGTGGCCCGCCGCCTGGCCATGCCGGTCTTCGGCATCAGCCTGCCGCGCCATTTCGTCATCCAATACGACGACGGCAACTATTCCACCTACGTCGATCCCTTCAACGGCGGCCGCCCCATCACCGCCGAAGAATGTTTCGCGCTGGCCGGCGCGAAAGTGGCGGACCCGGTGCTTCTCCGCCGCGCCACGAAAAAAGAAATCGCCATCCGCATGCTTCAGAATTTGCGCGGCGTATATCTGCGCCGCCAAGACTGGGCGCGTGCCGTCGATACCTTGGACCTGCTGCTGGTAGGCGTCCCCGGCTTATCCGGCTGGTACAAACAGCGCGGTTTGCTCGAACTGGAATTGCGGCGTTTTCAGGCCGCCCGCCGCGATCTGGAAAAATATCTCAGCATGGAACCGGAGGCCGCCGACCGGCCCGAAATCCTCAAACAAATGCAGGCCATTCATACCTGGCTGGCCAGAGTAAACTAGTTGCAGACGCGATGGCTTACGAATCCCTCCCCGACAGCGAAACGGTACTCGCGCAGTTCAACCGCTTGATCCAGGAATTGCTGCGCGGGAATATGCAGCGCAACACTTTCCGGCCGTGGGAAATTGAAATCCTCCTCGATATCGAAAGCTGCAACCTGCGCGAAGTCAACAAGCGCGACACGCTGCGGCGCTATCAAAAAGCCGTGCAGCGCCACATGGAAAAGGGAGCCCGCCTGCCCTTAAAGCTCTCCGAATATCTGACCGCAGTGAAGAGTAAGCGGGCCGGCGGCACGGAACGCGCGGCGTCTTAAACAAACAATGCGCGCAGCAATCCCCCGGCGGCACTTCCTGGCGATAGCGGCCGCCGGAGTCGCGCTGGGGGACGCTGAAACCCCGCGCGCCGCCAGAATTAATGACCTTCACATCCACTATGAAAACTACGGCACTGGACCCGAAGCCCTGGTCTTCATCCACGGTTGGGCTTGCGATCTCACCTTCTGGCGCGGCCAGGAGCCGCTCTACACCAATCCGCTTTATCGTTCATTGTTGATCGACCTCCCCGGCCACGGCCTGAGCGACAAACCGCATTGCCCCTATCCCATCGAATTTTTCGCCCGCGCCATCGAAGCCGTCATGCGCGACGCCCAGGTCGAGCGCGCCGTTCTCATC
>CAVPZQ010000028.1:0-11714 GCA_963710155.1 Bryobacterales bacterium
CCTTCTCAAAATGGATTTCGACACCATGATTCCCGGCCACGGCCGCGTCATGAAAAAGGACGATGTCCGCGCCTACCGTGCCCGCTTCGCCGAAATGAACCGCCGCATGCGCGAGCTAGCGCGCAAGAAGATCCCGAAAGATCAGGTGCAAGCGCAGCTCAAGTTGGACGACCTCGGCTGGGGCGACTCCGTCAGCACCAGCGCCTGGGCCACCAGCATCGGCCGCTATTACGATGAAATGGCCAACGCGCAGTAGCTCGTGCGCGTGCCACTATATATAGTTATAGGTTCGGGCACGACAGGGGGACGTAATGAAACATCTGTTGCTAGCACTATTGCTACTCACGCCGGCGCTGCTGCGGGCGCAGGTGTCCGCGGAAATCTCCGGCCGCGTCGACGATGCCACAGGCTCCCCTGTCAGCGGCGTTACAGTAACCGTTAAGAGTGTTGAAACCGGAGCCACCCGATCCGTGGTCAGCGACGCCGACGGCAATTTCCACGTGCTTTCCTTGCCCGTCGGACAGCAGGAATTAAAAGCCGAAAAGACCGGTTTCAAGTCAGCGGTCCGCACCGGCATCAACCTCGCCGTCGGTCAGGAAGCCGTCGTGAACTTGCAACTCGAAGTCGGCGAACTCGTGCAACAAGTAACCGTGATCGCCGAAGCCCCGGTGGTAAACACCACCACGTCCTCCGTCTCCGGACTCGTCAGTGAGCGCGAAATAAAAGATCTGCCTCTCAACGGCCGCAGCTTCGACAACCTGATCGCACTGAATCCCGGAGCTATCAGTTACGGTCTCAAGAGCGCCAACACCATCACCAGCATGGGCAACACTTTCTCGGTTTCAGGTAAGCGCCCACTGGACAATATTTTCCTGCTGAATGGCGTCGAATACACCGGCTCGAGCCAGCTTTCCGTAACCCCCGGCGGCGTGAGCGGCGAGCTCCTGGGCATCGATGCCGTACGCGAATTCAACGTCCTGACCGAAACTTATTCGGCGGAATACGGCAAGCGCGCCGGCGCGCAAGTCACCGTGATCACGCAATCCGGAACCAACCAACTGCACGGATCGCTCTTCGAATTTCTACGCAACAGCGCACTCGATGCCCGCAATACCTTCGATCAAAACTTCGTCCCGCCGTTCCGTAGAAATCAATTCGGAGCCGCCCTGGGCGGCCCCATCAAGAAGGACAAGCTGTTCCTGTTCGGCAACTATGAGGGATTCCAGCAGCGCCTGGCCGTCACCAACGTAAGCGTTGTCCCGGATACGCAGGCGCGTCAGGGTTTCCTGCCGAACGCGTCCGGCGTTTACACCAAGGTTGCGAATTTCAACCCGGCCATGTTGAACTACATGTCGTTCTGGCCGGTAGCCAATGGTCCAGAGTTGTTAGTCCCCGGAACCAATTTGCCCAGCGGCACCGCCAAGGCGTTCTACAATCCCAAACAAAGTATTCACGAGAATTTCGGTACGCTGCGCTCCGATTACATCTTGAGCGATCACGATTCGTTTTCCGGCGCTTATACCATCGACGATGGCAACAGCGTCATTCCGCAGGCGGACCCCTTGTTCGGCTCGGCCGTAGCTCTGCGCAGCCAAGTCGCCAGCGCGCAGGAAACCCACATTTTCTCGCCGCGCATCCTGAACAGTTTCACTGCCGGATTCTCCCGCGCCGCCTTCGGCTTCGATTCCCTGACCTTCGTACCGTTCGCGCCAAGCTTGGATTTCGTCACCGGCCTTGGCCCCGGAGGCATCGTGATCGGCGGCGGAACCACCACCACCGGACTCGCCAGTATCACTTCCGCCGGACCCAACAACGCCGCCGGTGTTTCCAACGCGCGTAATCTGTTCACCCTCGAAGACAGCGTGCAAATCGTCAAAGGAATTCATCAGTTCAGCTTCGGCGTCTGGTTCCAGCGCCTGCGCGATAACGAAGACACCGGCTCGCGCCGCATTGGACTAGCGAATTTCGCCAGCCTCACCACGTTTTTGCAAGGCACCACCTCCACCTTTCAAGTGCTCCCCAATCCTTCGCCCCTAGGCTGGCGCAATTGGATGGGCGCCTGGTACGTCGAAGACACCATCAAGCTGCGCCCCAATCTGACGCTGCGCGCGGGCCTCCGCGACGAGTTCACCAACGGTTGGAACGAAGCCTCGGGCCGCGCCGCCAACTATGTAACCGACGCCAACGGCGTGCTAGTTACCAATCCCGTCGTCGGCAATTCCGTTTACACCAAAAACAACGCCACGAAATTGTTCGGCCCCCGCGTCGGCCTCGCCTGGGACCCCTTCGGCAACGGCAACACCGCCGTGCGCGCCGGTTTCGGCACGTATTATTCGATGATCGACAACCTGGCGTTCCTGCTGAACTCGCTGCCCCCCTACAACGGCTCCGCCACCTTCTCCGGGTCTCTGTTCAACATCACACCCATCACGCCCGGTGTGCAGCCGCCGGCCTCCTGCACCGGTGGACCCAACGTGCCCTTCACCGGCTGCTCCATCTTCGCCCCCCAAGGCATTCAGCCCGACGCCAAGACCCCCACCGTCCAGGAGTGGAACTTTACCGTCGAACAGCACCTCAGCTCCAACACGGTTTTGCGCGTCGCTTACGTCGGATCCTTCGGAACCCACGGCCTGCTGAGCATCGACCCCAACACCATCCCCGCCGCGATCTGCGCCAATCCAGCCGGCTGCACCGCCGGCGGAGTCGCCACCAGCGGCGCTCCCGCGACCGCCGCGAATCAGAGCCACGTCCCGCAAGGTGCGCAATACATTCCCGTCGGCACGCGTCCGAATCCCTCAGTGGGCGCGGGCTTCTTTTGGTACACCGAAGGCAACAGCCGCTACAACGCTCTGCAAACCGACGTCGTGCGCCGCCTGAGCAAAGGTTTTCAGTTCCGCTTCAATTACACCTGGTCCAAAAATCTGGACATGAATTCGGGATTGACCGGAGCCCAATCCAACAATCAAGCGCAGATGATCATGGACCGCAACGACCTGAGCCGCGATTGGGGCCCGTCAGCCTTGAACGTCGCGCACCAAGTCAGCATCTCGGGGCATTACGAGCTGCCGTTCGGAAAAGGCCGGCCTTCGCTTCAAAATCGCATCATCGGTGGATGGCAGCTGAACGGCATCGCCACGCTATTGAGCGGCTTCCCGTTCACGCCGCAGTTCGGCTCCAACCGCTCGGGCGATGGCGACACCCGCAACCCCGATCGTCCTTCCGTGAACGGAGCGTTCACAGGTCCCGTCGTCACCGGCAATCCGAATCAGTGGTTCAACCCCGCCGCCTTCATTGCGCCCGCGCCAGGCACCTGGGGCAACGTAGGCCGCGGCGTTTACTACGGTCCCGGCTTGGCGAACCTGGATTTGTCACTCTTCAAAAACACCGCGATCACCGAGAGAATCAGTCTGCAGTTCCGCGCGGAAGCCTTCAATCTGCTCAACCACGCCAACTACGGAACGCCCAACGCCACAGTGTTCACCGGTACGACCACCGATCCGGTTACGAAGCTAACGGTACCGGCCGTGAATCCCTCAGCGGGATTGATCACGTCCACAGCTACTTTCTCGCGCCAGATTCAGTTGGGATTAAAACTGATTTTCTGATCGCTTGGGCGCGAGCAGCGCCGTAAGAATCACCGAAACAATACTCACGATCAACGCGCCAATGAACGCCGGCGCGAACCCGTCGACGTAAAACCCCACGTGAAACCAGCGGACTGCGATCCCGGATGCGATCCACAGCGTCAGCCCATTGATCACCAGCACAAACAACCCCAGCGTCAGAATAATCAGCGGGCACGACAGGAAAGCCAACAGCGGCCGGACAATGGCGTTCACCAGCCCTAAGATGACAGCCATGGCCGCGAAAACGGTCCACGCCTCACGCTCCACGCGAATCCCCGGCACCAGCCACGCCGCGATCACCAGCGCCACGCTTGTGATGAACCAGTGAATCAGAATTCTCATGTGTTCCTAGTGGAGCAGATTCGTGAACTGCGCGATCCGTTTCACTTGGTCGAAGTCGTGGGTGGTTTTCAAGATGTCGTCGATGCGTTTCGCCGGCAGCTTCGAATCCGGCATCAGCGCGTGGTATTTCGCGTCCACATCGCTCCACTCAATCCCCCGCGGCCCGGAACCCTTGGGCGCATCGACGGTGCTCGTAAACCTCGCTCCGGATTTCGTGACAATCGTTACGGTTCCGCCCCAGTTCCAGTCGTAGTGGACCGCAGGCGGCGCAGGGTCCGGTTCCACCAAACCAATCAGACGCGCCACCACCGGACTATGAATCTTCTCCGGAGTCACATTGCTCCAGTTGAAATCTCTGTCAGCCACCGCGGAAGCCACGAAATAAGCCAAGCTGTGAATCGCTTCAATCATGTCCGCCGGAGGCTTGGAGCCATATTGAACGCTAGTCTTCGACGGCCCCGACACCAGAATTTTCGCGATCTCCTGCGGAGCAACGTTGGCTTTCTTCGCAGCGTTGGCCGCCGCCTCCGCCGACGAATGCAGCGCGTGCGCGCCCGGTACCAACTTCACGGCCATGTATTTGACGATGTCCCAATCCGGCCCCAGCGGCCGCGTGACGTGCTGCGCGTCCCATTTCCCTTTGCCGAACACCTCCAGGAACCCGCCCTTCGCTTCGAGCAAATCCGGATTCACCGTATAACCGCGGGCCGCAGCCTGCGCCGCGTTGACAGCACACAAAGCGGCATTCCCAGCATGATATTCCCGCGCCCAACTGTCGGTACCGATCAACAACCCGCCCATGGTTGTCGAAGTCATCGCGATTGCATTCGCCATCTGCTCCGGCGTCAGCTTCAGCAGCTTCGCGGCCGTCACCGTCCCTCCGAACGCGACAATGATCGACGCGTGCAATCCCGACCTGCCGTTGTTGAGCGCCTCGCCCATCCGCCCCGCAGCTTCATACCCCGTCACCATCGCGGAAAGCACGTCCTGTCCAGACGCGCCCGTATGTTCACCAATCGCCAGGCCGATCGCCGTCAAACAAGTGCCGGTATGCGCCACATTCCGCAGGTCGCTGTCGTCCGAAGCCGCGGCATCGCTCAGCATCGCGTTCACGCGCGCCGCTTGCGTAATCGGGAGCTTCGCCCCGTCATACCAGATAGTCGCCTCCGGCTGCCCGCCCTGCTCCTTCGCCAGATCGCGAATGATTCGCGCCGAACCGATCAGCGAGCCCGGCGCCGCGCTCGCTAAAGTACTAGCCAGGATGATCTTGGCGTGCTTGATAGCCACCGGCGGAAAGTCCGTGAAAGTGGTCCGCGCGAACAATCGTGCCAGCGCCAGCGCTAGAGGCGGTTCCGCTGCCCGCCCAGTGATCAAGCCGAAGGTTCCCGCGGCCAGTGCGCTTTTGAGCGCCGTCCGCCGCGTAGTTTTGAAATCCGCTGGTCTCAAGGCCGTAGTATTGCACTTCGCGACTCCCTTTGGAATGCGCTGAGCGGAAAAGCCTTCGGCCGCAGGCTTTCGAGTTTGATATATCTCTGATACAATCGGCCTTCGGAACAGGAGAACGACATGGCAAAATCGAAAAACCCCGCACCCGGCCGCCGCGGGTTTCTAAAAGGCGCTGCAGTAGGCGCCGCCGCGGGAGCCGCCGCTCTGGTGGGAACCCCCGCCGCCAAGGCGCAAGAAGGAGCAGCACCGCGCGGAGCAGCGCCTCCGGGAGCAGCACAACGAGCCGCGGAAACTGGACCGCCGGCCGCCGTGTCCGTCGAGACCACGGACCATCCCGGGTCCGATTACATGGTCGACGTGATCAAGTCCCTGGGCATTGAATATTACGCCGCCAATCCGTCATCCACGCTGAAGAGCCTTCACGAATCGCTCCTCAACCACGGCGGCAACACCAATCCTGAATTCATTACCTGCACTCACGAAGAAGCCTCGGTAGCGCTCGCGAACGGCTACTTTAAAATCGCCGGCAAGCCGATGATGGCGGGCCTCCACGGCACCGTCGGATCGCAGCACGCCAGCATGGCCGTGTATAACGCCTATTGCGATCAAGCCCCGGTCATCGTAGTGATGGGCAACATTCTCGACGCCGGCCAGCGCCACGGTTACGTCGACTGGCTGCACAGCTCGCAAGACGTCGCGGCGATTCTGCGCGAATACACCAAGTGGGACGATTCCCCCGTCTCGCTTTCCCACTTCGGCGAGTCCATGGTCCGCGCCTACAAGATGTCGATGACGCCCCCGCTGATGCCCGTGGCGCTGGTCTGCGATGAACCCCTGCAGGAGCGCGCCATCCCCGCCGAGTTCGACCGCCGCATTCCGAAACTCCCCGCAGTTTCTTATCCCACGGCCGACCCAGCCACCCTCACCACATTAGCCAAGATGCTGGTGAATGCCGAGAGCCCCATCTTCGTGGCCTCGCGCTGCGCCCGCACGCCAGCCGGTCTGAAATCGCTCATCGAACTGGCCGAACTGCTGCAAGCCCCCGTGATCGATCAGCATTTCCGCATGAACTTCCCCTCGCGCCATCCCTTGAATTATTCGTTCCGCGCGCGCGGCGCCGTGGCCAACGCGGACGTGATCGTCGGCTGCGAAGTGCAGGATTTCTACGCCGTGCTCCACGCCTACGGCCGCGGCCGCGATGCCAATCCGCGGTCTCTCACCAAGCCGGGTGCGAAGATGGTCACCATCTCGGCGAATGACCTGTTCACCAAGAGCGTGTACGAAAACTTCCAGCGCTTCGAAGACGCCGACATGGCCATTGCCGCCGATGCGGAAGCGACGCTGCCGTTCCTGATCGAAGAAGTGAAGCGCCAGCTGAATGGCGATCGTAAACGCGCCATCGAAGCCCGCGGCGCCAAGCACGCCGAAGCCGCTCCCAAGGCCCTGGCGCAAGCGCGCCTCGAGGCTTCCTACGGTTGGGATTCCAGCCCTATCAGCACCTCGCGCCTGTCCATGGAATTGTACGGACAGCTCAAGAATGAGGACTGGTCGCTAGTGAACGACACCGTCTTCTTGCAGAACTGGCCCCTGCGCCTGTGGGACGTGACCAAGCACTATCAGTTCATCGGCGGACGCGGCGGTGAAGGCCTCGGCTATGGTCCTCCGGCAGCCGTGGGCGCGGCGCTCGCCAACAAAAAGTTCGGCCGCATCTCCGTCAACATCCAAGGCGACGGCGATTTCATGTATTGCCCCGGAGCCCTGTGGACCGCCGCGCATCACAGAATCCCGCTGCTGACGATTATGCACAACAATCGCTCCTATAACCAGGAAGTGATGCTGGTGGGCCGCATGGCCAGCGAGCATAACCGTCCCGTCGACCGCTGTGGAATCGGCACCACACTTACTGACCCCAACATCCAATACGCGAAACTGGCGCAAGGCATGGGCGTCGAAGGCGAAGGCCCCATCACCGACCCCAAGGATCTCGCCCCCGCCATCGCCCGCGGCGTCGCGGCTGCGAAACGCGGCGAGCCGTATTTGATCGACGTCGTCACGCAAGGCCGTTAAGGAGCAATGGTGAAAAGCATTCTGAAGTTCACATTCTTAGGGTTGGTGTTGGGAGTGGCCGCCGCGCAGGCGCAGAACCCCGCCAACGGAAAAGCCATCTTCATCAAGCAGCAATGCTTCCGCTGCCACGGGACCGACGGACAAGGCGGCGCCGGAGCCAGACTCGCCCCGAATCCCCCCACGGTAGCAGTGATGCAGAAGTACGTGCGCAATCCTACCGGCAACATGCCGCCCTACACCAATCAGGTTTCCGATGCCGACATCGCGGACATCCGGGCCTACTTAGCCACAGTGCCAGCCCCGCCCGCGGTCAAAGATATTCCCTTATTGAATCAATAAGTCAAATCAGTAATTACTCCGCTTTCAGCGGCATTTTACGCAGCCACGCCTCGACGACCTTCGGGTCGTCGAACAGCGTCTTCAGCTCCGCGCGCGCTTCCTCTTCGGTTTGCAGCACGGATTCCACAATCGTCAATCGCTCATCCGCCAGACTGGTCGCGAGTTCCAGACGAATGCCGTTAGGATCGTAAAAATACGCTGACCAGAAGCGTCCACCCAGCGGAACCGGACCCACCACGGAAACGCCGCACGCTTTCACGTGCTCCACCATGCGGTCAAAGCGTTCGCGCGGGACGTGAAAAGCAATGTGCTGCATGCCGCCGGGAAGGTCCCGGTTCTGCCGCGCCAGCCCCTTCGGATATTCGAAGAACGCCAGCAAGCTGTCGTTGCCCATGTCAAAAAAGTAGTGCCGCAGGTTGTCGTACGGCGGCTGGCCGCGATCCTGCTCAAATGGCACGCGGCGCACATGCACCAGTTGCAGCTGCAGCACCCGCGTGTAGAAATCCATAGTGCCCGGCAGATCATCGGTGACGAAGGCCAGATGATCGATCCCGCGAGTAGGCGTCGCCACGCGCCCCGCCGCTGCGGACTGCACGGCTGGGGTCGTTTCAGGCATGCTGCACCTCGCTGCGCTGTCGATGGAAAAACGCCAGCGCTTCCCTCTCAAAAGCAGCCGGATCGCTCCCCGCAACGTCGTGTCCGGTATTCATTTCGACGATCTGAATCCGCGGATTCGCGGCCCGTACCTTAGCCACGGTTTCCGCCGCAAACATATCCGAACGCGTCCCTCTCATCACCAGCACCGGGCAGATGACCTTCGCCAGCTCCGCCCACATATCCACGCCCAGTTTAGGTTTTTCACCGGTTTCTAAAACGCGCCGGAATTGATTCCGAAAATGCGGATCGCGCTTGACCACAAATCCACCGTCGACCAGTTTGAGATAAGCCTCAAACCGCGGCCGCTGCTGCACGCCCTGCGGCGACGCCGGGTCTACTTTGAAAAACCGCATCGCTTCATCCACGCTGGCAAAGCTGTCAGGCGTCCCGGCCACCGTTTCCGTGACACGCTGCGCGCCCGCAGGTGCGTTTTCAGGCGACCAGTCCACCAGCACCAGTCCGGCGATCCGCGCCGGGTTCTCCGCCGCGCAATAGGTGCAGTTCCGCCCGCCCATCGAGTGCCCCACCAGAATCGCCTGCGCCCAGCCCAAGTGATCCAGCAAGGCGATAATATCGCCCGCGAATGCCGGCACCGAATAGTCCTGCGCCCGCCCGGAATCGCCGAAGCCGCGCATGTCCATCGCCACCACCTGGCGATCGGCCGCCAACACCGCCGCCATCGGAATCCAGTCGTAGGAAAAGTAAGAGAGCCCGTGCACGATAACGATAGGCGTCTCGCCGGACTTGCCAAAGAGGCGATAGAAAATCTCCACATCGCCCGAAGAAAATTTCGCAGTGCGCTGATCGGTCATGAATATCGGTCCTTCCATAGATGTTATGCGGGGCGGGCACGCGGCGCAATCCCGTAAAATAGCGATATGCCGACTGCAACTTGGAATGGTGCCGTGCTCGCCGCGAGCGACAATTGTATTGTGGTGGAGGGCAACCAGTACTTTCCGCCCGATTCTCTGCATCGGGAATACTTCAAGCCCAGCGATCACACCAGCGTCTGCGGCTGGAAAGGCACCGCGCAATACTACGACATCGAAGTCAACGGCGAACGCAACGCGAACGCCGCCTGGTATTATCCCGAAACTAAGGAAGCCGCCGATAACATCCGCGGGTATGTCGGATTCTGGAAGGGCGTGCAGATCACTTAAGTGGTACGAACCTTCGGATTGACGCACATCGGCCTCGCAGTGAAAGACGCGGAGCTTTCGCTGCGCTTCTATCAACAGGTCTTCGGCGTCGAAGTCAACTATCGCGATGCCGGAACCATTCAGGTAACGACGCCGGGCTGCCACGACGTGATCGTGTTCGATCAGACGGCCGCCCACGCAGGTCAGGCAGGCGGCGTCGGACACTTCGGGTTCCGCCTGGTATCGGCAGCGGACATCGATCTAGCCGTCGCGGAAGTGGAACGCGCCGGCGGCAAGATTTTGCGGCGCGGCGAATTCAGCCCCGGTTATCCCTACGCTTACGTCGAAGACCCCGACGGTTACGAAATCGAGATCTGGTATGAGTGAGCAGCCATGATTTTCACGGTCGGCCACTCCACTCATCCCATTGAAAAATTCCTGGAGTTGCTGGCCGCGCATGACATCGAACAGTTGCTGGACGTGCGCACCATCCCCAAGTCGCGCCGCAACCCGCAATATAACGCCGACGCTCTTGCGGATTCTCTGCAACAAGCCCACATCCAATATCGGCACATGCCCGGACTAGGCGGCTTGCGCCACCCCCGTAAGGATTCGATAAACAGCGCATGGCAGAACGACAGCTTTCGCGGCTACGCCGACTACATGCAGACGCCGCCCTTCGAAGCCAGCCTCCGCGAGTTGATAGAAGCCTCAAAACTCCATCGCACCGTAATCATGTGCGCCGAAGCCGTGCCCTGGCGCTGCCATCGTTCGTTGATTGCCGATGCCCTGCTAGCCCGCGGCATCGAGGTCGCCGACATTCTAACCACTAAGCCCGCCAAGCCCCACGCCCTGACTTCGTTCGCGCGCGTAGTCGACGAGAAAGTAACCTATCCCGGCCTGCTCTCCTAAGCCTTGGCCACCTGCGCCGCTTGCAAGGTGTCGGGTATTGCCGGAAGCGAGTCACTTTGCCGTCAGCCAGAGTCCAGAAGTGCACCACTTGCGCGTCGAGCTTTTTGCCCGTGGCCTTGTAAACCCCGCTATAGCGCCCCCTGACGATGATGGTCTCGCCAGCATCGAAAAACTCTTGCGGACTCGCGGTGAAGCCATCCCATTCCGTCGCAAGCCGCAGAAACACATCTTGCAGAACCGCGCCGGGCCCGACGTAAGGGCTGCCCTCCGCGTACAAAAAATTCTCAGCCTCATGCCATTCAATAGTGGGATCGAACGCTCCCAGCACCGTCGGCACATCGCCTTTCCCGAAAGCTTCGTACAGCGAACGCATCGTTTCCAGATTTTGTTGGGACATGTCTTGTCGGGAAATTTAGAGTTTGGGAGCGTAGTAGCCGTGCCGTGCACGCACCACCAGATCCTTGCGCCCCTTCACGCGGATGTCGACCGCATGATACAAGCCATCGGTCTTCAGCGGCTCCGGGCGATAGAACACGTTGTACTGGTGCCGCAGCTCATTGGCGATGTTTTCGAAGGACTGCGCCAGATCCTGCGATTTAAACGGAAAGAACGCCAGCCCGCCGGTCTCCTCCGCAAAATACCGCAGAATTTTGTCGCCCTCGGTCGGGATGCGCGAAATGTTGGTGGAGATGGTGTAGATCACCACGTCGGCCTTGTGCGCCATTTCAAGCGCCTGTTCGCGCGAATAGCGGCTGTCATTGTCATCGCCGTCACTCAGCATGACGATCGCCCTGCGGAATTTGTCGCGCGGCTGATCGCCCATCAGTTTCTCTTTGCACGCGAAATAAATGGCGTCGTAGAGCGCCGTGCCGCCTCCTGGACGCAGGCCGTGGATGGCTTTCGATAGTTGTTCGCTCGAATCCGTCAGATCGGAAACCAGCTCGGCGTTGCTGTCGAAGCTCACCACCATGACTTTGTCTTCGCCGGGCCGCACCACCGTGTTGATAAAGTCGGTGGCGGCGTCCTGCTGGAAGCGAAAGCGTTCGCGGATACTGTTGCTGGTGTCGATCAGAATACCGATGCGCAGCGGCAGGTCGGTCTCGGCCGTGAATTCCAGAATGTTCTGCGGCTTTTTCGTTTCGAAGATCTCAAAATCGTCGCGGTTGAGATCCGTGACGAAGCGTCC
>CAVPZQ010000029.1:0-48658 GCA_963710155.1 Bryobacterales bacterium
AAGGTTGCCGGACTCTCGTCCGCTCCCGCAAAGCCGTCGGCGAAAACCTCGCAATTGCCCGCCGCACGATCGCCTTCGAGCGGCTGAAAGACTACGTTATAGCCGCCTTGCGTGTACGGCGCACGGTCCCAGGAGCCGTGAAAGGCGATGAAAACTCCGTTCCGATAACGAACTGGAAATTGTTGGTTGTCGTAGCGCAGCATGGCATTGGGCGCCCAATGGGCGGGAAGGGACGCTACAGGTGCGATCTTGTTTGCGCAAACGCCCGCCTCTTTGCCACCATCGCCACCGTATTCTGGCGCAAGAGTGAGCTTCTTTTGCACGCCGTCGTAATAGCACTCGGGCCAGCCATAGTCGCCGCCCGCCTTCAAAAGTAGCAACTCTTCGGCAGGCAATCTGGCTTCATCGGTAGGCGGATAGAGCTTGGGCCAATTCGCATGCAGTTGGTCCCGTCCTTGCTGGGTCACGAATAGTTCGCCGCGGGAATCAAAAGCAAAGCCTTCAGCATTGCGTATTCCGGTCGCGTATCGGGCCGCAGGGGAAAACTTCTGACCGGTTTTATTCGCGTCATAACGCCAAATGCCGCCGCGCGTTTCGAGTTCGATGCACGGGTTTACGCCGGGCGATTGCAGTTGGCGATTTTGCGCCTGGCAGGAGTTGGTGGCGGTGGCGACATCGATATAGAGCGATCCTTTGGCGTCAATAATGAACGGATGCATGGGATGATCGCCCCCCAGAGGCAGACCCGTTACGACGGTTTCGGGAGCGCCTCGCGGAACAGCGGAGCCAGGGGAGAGTGCATATCTGACGATTCGGTCGTTCATTTCTGCGTAAAGCCAGCCCTGATACAGGCCTACTCCGGTGCCCCCGGCGCTGCCGCTCTGAGCGGTTTCGCCGAAGCGCTCGATAACGTCCGCCTTACCTGTTCCGTTTTTGTCTTGCAGGACGACCAGGAATCCGCCCGCGGGTGGGACGTCATTTCCGTAATATCTACCTGACCAGGTGTTCACGTAAACCAGCCCGCTGGGCGACACCACCAGGTGACGGGCGTGACCGATACCGTCAGCGAACACCGTCGCACAAAAGCCAGGCGGCAGTTTTAGCGCGGCGTCGTCATTCGGGCAGGCCGGGTTCTTCGTCTTCTTGGCAAAATTCGGTTTGCTCTGCGCGGACGCCGCAGTGCTAAGCAGGGCGGATCCGGCGAGACAAATCAGCACAGCGTGAATCAGGCGCATGGAACTCTCCTGCTTTGCTTTAATGCACGTTGGGTTCCTTCGGGGCCATGCACGCGCGGGACCTGCATGTCTCTTTATCAGTTCACAGCCCAAGCTCCTCACACCATGCTGGAAATGAGTTGATGGACCGACTGCACGTCGAACCTACGACAGCGGTGGGCAAGGGACAACGGCCGTGTTGCGGTACTTCCCGTGTTTAGCGGCCAGGGTGAAAGGGCACGCCGTCGTGCCCCGCACTGGCAGGTTCCGGCGTGCGCAAATCTAAATTGATAACTATCGGATCTTGTCCGTCCCTCACAACGACAGCTTCGCAAGTGTCGTCCGGGCTGGCATTGATCTCCTGGTGCGGCACGTAAGGGGGAACGTAAATAAAATCGCCCGGCCTGGCTTCCTCGCTGAATTCCAACTGATCGCCCCAGCGCATTCGAATTCGGCCTTTCACTACGTACAGGACCGTCTCCAGTTCTCCATGATGGTGCGGTCCCGTCTTGGCATCCGGTTGAACCACCATTGTGCCGGCCCATAGCTTGCTTGCTCCCGCCCGCGCGTGTGTAATTGCCGCGGCACGGGTCATGCCCGACGTCTGTGGCGTATTCAAATCAAGTTCATCCGAATGTACGATTTTGACTCCATGTTTTGCCCAATCCATGAGTAAGCCTGCTTTTCAAACGGTAGTGAAGGGCGAATGTTTCGCGCGGAGCGAACGAAGCTTAGCTTCGCGCGCCTACAAGTTCCCTGGCGGCGGCTCGACGGGATCTGACGATCCCATGCGGGTCCAGCACGAACTTCTCCGCAGCGCCTTTATCAAAAGCGTTGTAACCGCGTGGGGCATCTTCCAAGGGCAGCACCGTGACATTCACCGCCTTCGCCACAGCCACCTTGTTGTGCAGGATGGCCATCATGAGTTGCCGGTTGTAACGGAGCACGGGGCATTGACCCGTACCGAATCTGTGGGATTTAGCCCAGCCCAGACCGATGCGCAGACCTAACACGCCCTGCTTTGCGTTGGCGTCTTTCGCTCCGGGATCGTCGGTGACATACAGTCCGGGAATGCCGATCGCTCCGCCGGCGCGCGTCACCGCCATGAGCGAATTCAGCACGGTCGCAGGTTGCTCGGTTCCCGTCTGCTCGGCTTGTCCCTTCGCTTCAAAGCCCACGCAGTCAACGGCCGAATCGACTTCGGGAACACCGAGGATCTGGGCAATGCGTTCCCCTAGCGGAACCCGTTCGCGCAAGTCGATCGTTTCACAGCCGAAGCTTCGCGCCTGGGCGAGTCGTTCCGGAATCATGTCTCCAACAATCACTACCGCGGCTCCCAGCAACTGACATGCGGCGGCGCAGGCGAGCCCTACGGGACCCGCACCCGCCACGTACACCGTTGATCCGGTCGTTACTCCCGCCTGTACCGCTCCGTCGTAGCCCGTCGGGAAGATATCGGAGAGCAGCGTAAGGTCCTCGATCTTCTCCAGAGCCTGGTCTTTGTCAGGGAATTTGAGGAGGTTGAAATCGGCGTAAGGAGCCATCACGTAATCGGCTTGCCCGCCTATCCATCCGCCCATATCGACGTAGCCGAAAGCGGCCCCGGCGCGATCGCCGTTGACGTTCAGACAGATGCCGGTCTTGCCTTCGCGGCAGTTGCGGCAGCGTCCGCAGGCGATGTTGAACGGGGCGGACACCATGTCGCCGACTTTCAAGAACTCTACGTCCCTGCCTTTCTCAACGATTTCGCCGGTGATCTCGTGTCCCAGAACCATACCGGCAGGAGCCGTGGTGCGGCCTCGCACCATATGCTGGTCACTCCCACAGATATTGGTGCTCACCACCTTGAGGATCACGCCGTGCTCGCACTTGCGCGATCCCAGCGATAACTTCGGAAAATCAATCGACCGGACCTCTACTTTTCCCGGTCCAACATACACCACTCCACGATTGCTTGCCATAAATGCTTGCTCCTTTTAAGAATCTAGAATGCTTTGGCGCCAGCTTCCGCCACGCTTTGATCCTGCTCTCCGGAACCGCCGCTCACGCCCACGCCACCCACCACTTTTCCGCCGCGTTTCAGTGGAATGCCGCCGGCGAACACCATGACGCGCCCATGGTTGGATACATGGATTCCGAAGAATTGCCCGCCCGATTGCGAATGTTGCGCGAGATCCTTCGTCGAAATATCGAAGGCACGAGCAGTGTAGGCCTTGTTTATGGAGATGTCGATGCTGCCGATCCAGGCGCCGTCCATGCGGACATGCGAAACCAGGTTGCCCCCTTCGTCGACCACCGCAATGTTCATGGGTTGTCTGATTTCACTAGCCTTTCGTTCGGCGGCTTCAATGACTTTACGTGCTTCCTCCAGCGTGACCATTCGCATCCTTTCAAAGGAGGACAAGTGCAATCGCCAGTCCAAAAGTGAATGCACTTCTCACGCTGATCGGACAACGCATAGTGTCCAGCGATACGGCCTGCGCAGGACTGTATTTCGACAATGTGTCGTCATTTCGTCGGCCTTCCCTGAGAGGGTGCTCCACTGCCGCTGCGGCTGGATGGGCCGCCAGATTCAGCTCCCTTGAATCAGGCGTACTACTGTCTCTGGACCCTTCCGCCCATCGACGAACACTGAGTTTCCGCATACTCTTGGAACACGACGGACAGGTTACAGATTTTCGTAACCACGCTCCCCGTCAGGCGCTAGCCAAAGCAACCCGTACCGTTGGCAGAGATTACGTCCGCCTGATAGATTGAAACCATGCCGCGTTGCCGGCAGGACCGCTAAGGATTCTGATGAAAGCTTGCCGTGCTATCGGCTAAGGACCTTATGAAATATTATCTTTTCGTTTTGGTACTTCTCACCTTCGCGGGCATGGCTTCGGGAGGCGCCATACTCAGCGTTGGGGAACCCAGTGATTTTTGGCCGGTCGGAAGTTTGGTAGAGGAGGACGTGACCGTTTTCGGCCTGCCCGCGACTCTCGACTCCTATCAACTTGCTATCGATTTTAATCCAAGCGTTGTGGATGCTGTGGGGGTCTACGGCGCAACCATGGAAACAATGGACAACTCCGGAGGCAGCATCACTGTCGCCCGCAACAATGTTGGCCTGAATTACGGCGGTACGCTTTTCAGGCTGTATTTCCAGCAGGTCGGGGCTGGATGGAGTTTTCTTTCGATCCCTACGTCGAGTGTGACCTTGCAGGATGCCGACGGAAATGCGATTCCATTCACGGCGGTTGGGGGCAGCTTGACTACGGGTGGTCCGACGACGCCAACCGTGGCGCCTGAGCCAGGGTCGCTAGGGCTATTGCTGATCGGAATGGCTGGGATCGGGGGCTTCTATCTGAAGCGGCGGCGCGCGCTGGCACCTGTTAAATTGAATAGCGGAGGTCTGGCGTGAAACTTACAGTCGGCACCATTTTAGTGATTGCTGGCGGGCTGATGATTGTTCCGGCGGCGTTCGCGCACCACGGTAGCGCGATTTACGACAACGGGAAAGCGGTGACAGTGACAGGAACGGTTACCGAATGGACCTGGAGCAATCCGCATTGCCTGTTGGAATTCGATGTCAAGGATGACAAAGGCGTCAGCGTGCATTGGGTGGCGGAGGTAAGCAATCCGCCGGACATGTCGGCGCGGGGCTGGAGCCGCAAGATGTTCAAGGCGGGCGACGAGGTTACGGTGACCATGATCGCCGCTAAGAACGGGGAGCCGATCGGGCGGATCGCGCGCATCACAGTAAACGGCAAGACGTATCAGGGCATGGGTCCGGTGCCGGGAGAAGCCAAACAGTGAGCCGTTGGGCTGTAGTGATGGCGGCGTGCTTGTTCCCGCTGCTGGGGGTTGCGCAGACGCCGGCGCGCGACATCTCGGGAATCTGGCAGCCGGTTAAGGCGATCGAGGGCATTCAGCCGAGCGGGGCTTTGAACATGCCGGCGGATGGCAAGCCGGAACACGAGTTGCCTTATACGGCGGCGGGGCTCGAAGCGTTCAATAAGCACCGGCCGTCGAACGGGCCGACGGAAGTGGCGGCGGCGGAGGAGAACGATCCGGCGCACATCTGCGATCCGCAGGGGTTTCCGCGGGAGAATCTATTTGAGGTGCGGGCGACGCAGTTTATTCAAACGCAATTTCAAGTGGTGATGTTGTACACCTACGACCGGGTGTACCGGGTGGTGTGGACGGACGGGCGTCAGCTTTCCAAAGACCCCGATCCGCGGTGGTTCGGATACTCGGTAGGCAGGTGGAAGGACGATAACACTTTCGTTGTCGAAACGAACGGGACGGACGAAAGGACCTGGCTGGATAACGCGGGGCGGCCGCACAGTGAGGACCTGCGCGTCGAAGAGCAGTTCCACAGGGTGGATCACGACAACATGGAACTGACCATGATTATCGACGATCCGAAGTTTTACACCAAGCCTTGGGTGGCACTGGACAAGCTGCATTTCAAGTTGATGCCGGCCGCGACGGATCTGGTGGAAATGATGTGTTCCCCTTCAGAGATCGCGGAATACAACAGGAAGCATGCATCGCGGGGCGCGGCTAAGAAGTAACATGCGAATCGTGGTGGGCTGGCTGGGCGTCGCGGCTGCATGCCTGTTGAATGCTCAGACGGCGCCAAAGCCGGTAATGGTGGAGGACGTCCTCAAGGATGTCCGGATGCTCAAGGGCATTTCCGTGAACGAATTCATGGCCACCATGGGCTTCTTCTCGGCGTCGACGGGGAGGAGTTGTAACTACTGTCACGTCGAGGAAGCGGGCGGGGATTGGGCTCGCTATGCCGACGATCATCCGAACAAGACCAGGGCGCGCGGGATGATCGCGATGGTGACGGCGATCAATAAGAATTATTTTGGTGGGCGGCGGATGTTGACTTGTTATTCCTGCCATCGCGGTGGTGAACGTCCGCAGGTGACGCCTAGCCTAGCGGAATTGTACAGCACGCCGCCCACACCGGAGCCGGATCAACTGCTGGCTAGCGGAGCGAACGCGCCGTCTGTAGATCAAATACTGGAAAAGTACATTCAGGCGCTGGGGGGGCAGCAGCGGCTGGCGACGCTCACTAGCTTCGTCGCGAAGGGCGTGCTGCAAGGTTATGCCAGCGCGCAGAAGGCGCCGATCGAACTATTCGCTAAGGCGCCGAATCAGCGGTCGCTGGTGGTGCATACGAACGAGGGGCTGAGCACCACTACTTTCGACGGCAGTGCGGGGTGGATCGCGGCTCCGGCTACGGATCGTCCGGTAACATTAACTGCGCTTGCGGGTGACGATTTGGACGGGGCGCGGTTGGACGCGGTGCTCAGCTTCCCGGGGCAGATTAAGCAGGCGCTGCGGCAGTGGAGGGCTGGGAACCCGGCTACGATTGACGATCGGGACGTCCAGGTAGTCCAGGGAACTAGCGATGGGCGGTATCCAATCAACCTTTACTTTGATCCGGAGAGTGGTCTGCTGGTGCGGTCTGTACGCTATGCCGATTCGCCGGTGGGGTTGAGTCCGACGCAGGTTGATTATGCGGACTACCGCGAGGTTGCGGGCGTGAAGATGCCTTTTCGCTGGACGGTGACTTGGCTGGACGGGCGGTCGATTATCACTTTAAGCGACGTGCAGGCCAACGTGGCGGTGGACGCTGAAAAGTTTCGCCAGCCGCGTTAGGGTTTACCGACGTTGCCGTCGCGGATGAGCTTGTTGAACTTGAATTCCTCTGAGGGCACGCAATAGATTTGTTCGTCCCAATCTTTTGAGGCGTCCTTCATCAGCTTCCAAATTTTGCGGTCGCTCTTGAAGGGCTTGGCGTAGTATTGGGGGTCGGTGATAGTCTCAGTTAGTTCCAGAGTGTCGGCGTCCAGCTTGCGGTAGCGCTCTTCCAACTGCATCTGCTCGGTGTGGGGATAGCCGTTGTGATCGAGCCAGGTGCGTTCATCGAAGCCCACGGACTTCACGACGAAGGTGTTGCCTTCCCATTGGCCGATGGAATAACCGTTCCACTTAGGCTCGATTTCATCGGGCTTGGGAAGCTGGCGGCCATCGGTGAAGACTACGCGGTAATCGTGGTGCCATTCGGAGAACATGAAGGTTCTACCCGGGGTTTGCAGAATTTCGAGGGTGGAGTGCGGTCCGGCGACTTGGCCGTTCAACATGCGCGGCACACCCCAGGGATCGCACATGCCTTGCGGATCGTTACCAATTTTCGGCGCGGCGATGCGGCGGCCGTAGGAAGGAATGTTTTTATCGAATGCGGCCTCACCAGCGGTTGTAAACGGGGCTTCTTCAGTGGGGACATCCAGTTTGCGGGGCGCGGGGGCTTGCTTCAAGAGGAAGGCTTGGAGCTCATTCGCTCCGCCGGGGACGTTGCTGTAGGTTTGGAACGGGGTTTCGCGATGGTATTTTCCGGTGAGGTTCTTCGGATCAAAAGTGCCAGCGGTCTTGGCGGGAGGTGTCTGCGCGGCTGCGATGCCAGCAGACACGAGAAAGATCAGAAGAGGCCTTCGCATGTTATTCCCCAATCGCTATTCTTTAGCCGCGCTGGTCTGTGTGGGCTGACCGCCACCGCCGAGCGGGAGCTTTTTGCCGTTGACGATTAATTCCTTGGCGAGGCAAACGGTGGCGCCGGGGGTTTTGTGGGGATTGCAGGTGATGACTAAAGCATCGCCGGGCTTGATCGATTCCCTGCTCCAGCCGACTTTCATGTTCTTCATCATCATGGGCGTGGGGCCGAATTCGGAGCCCCAATGTTGGATCACTCCATTGGCGTCTTTCACGTCGAAATACAATTGCGGATGCGGATAGGAGTAGGAAAATTCAGTCACGGTGCCGGTTAAAGTGATGGTTTTATCCACTTCGTAGGTGACGGAAGTGCCGTGGTGGGCCAACAGGAGCGCTCCGCACGACAGAAAAGAGGCTATTAATTTGCGAGTCAAGGGGACCCCTCCTTCACTTATCAGTCTTGAATTATACATCCGGTAACAGCGCGCGCAAGTCTATGTGGTTGTAAAGTTTCGTAAGCAGTAGACTACGGAAATGCGGTTTATAAGATGGTTCGTATTCTGCGGGTTCATGGGGGCGTTGTGGGGAGCGCCGGCGCGGACGCGCGAGGTCATCCGGCGCGGGGACGTCGCGGTGGAGGTTGTCGCGGAGGGGCGCGGGCCGCTGGTGGTCCTGCTGCCTTCGCTGGGGCGCGATTCCGATGAATTCGATCCGATTGCGGAGCGGATTGCCGCGGCGGGATTCCGGGTGCTGCGTCCGCAGCCGCGCGGGTTTGGGCGCAGCAGCGGTCCGATGGAGAATTTGACGCTGCACGATTTCGCGCGCGATGTGGCAGCGGCGATCGAGCATGAGCATGCGGGTCCGGCGATTGTGGCGGGGCATGCTTATGGGCATTTTGTGGCTAAGATGACGGCCGTCGATTTTCCTAAGCTGGTGCGTGGGGTGGCGCTGATCGCGGCGGCGCAGAAGAATATCGACCCGCAGGTGCGGCGGTGGCTCGCGATTGCTACGGACGCGCGGCAGCCAGAGGCGGAGCGAGTGAAGTATTTACAAATGGTATTCTTCGCACCGGGGCATGATTCGCGGATTTGGCTGACGGGATTCCATGCCAATGTGCAGCGCGCCGAGGAGATTGCTCGCGATGCTACGCCGCAGCAGGAGTACTGGTCCGCTGGCAACGTGCCGCTGCTGGATTTGCAGGCGGAATTCGATCCTTACCGGCCGAGGGCGACGGCGGATGAACTGGTGAAGGAGTTTGGAACTAGCCGCGTTACTGTCGTGCTGGTACACGGGGCGTCGCATGCGGTGATTGTGGAAGATCCACGCGCGGTGGCGGATGCGGTGATTGCGTTCGCTCGCAAACTATTTACTTGAGGCCGGATTGTAAATACTTGTAACGATAAACACTTGCAGCCTTGACGGAGGCACATTCCAGGGGTACCATTTGGCGGAAATGAAGAACAGGATGTGCAGGATGTAATCGATGGCAAAGGACGGAAATCCGACACCCTGTTCCGCGCGGTAAAAGGCTCCCCCATAGATGTATCTTCTGGAATTTTGCAAACTGCTGGACAAGAGTGCCATTGGCACGGCGATTCGTGAATCGAGTCTGTTGTTCCCGGTAATTGAGGGAGTGCACGTTCTGGCGCTGGCGCTTTCGGTGGGATTGATCCTGATTACCGATTTGCGGCTGATGGGCGTGGTGATGCGTAAGCGGCCGGTTTCCGAGGTGTGGGAGCAATTTTTCCCGTGGATGATGGCGGGCTTCGCGGTGATGTTTACTACCGGGTTTCTGTTGTTCTGGTCCCATGCGATGGCGGCGTACAACAGTACGGCGTTCCGGGTGAAGTTGCTGCTGTTGATCTTGTCGGCGGTGAATGCGGCGGTTTATCACCTAACGGTGTACCGCAAGATGGACCGCTGGGACACGGCGCTGATTCCACCGGCGGGGGCGCGGCTGGCGGGGTGGGTGTCGCTGATCTTCTGGGCGGGCATCATCACCATGGGGCGGATTATGGCGTACACTTTTTAGCTGGCGCGGAATTTGCTATGGCAACCATCTTTCCCTTTTTCGAATGGTGCGAAAAGACGGCGCTGTTCCGCGTGATCAGCAACCATGAATCGTTCTTCCCGGCTCTCGAAACCATTCATCTTTTCGGACTGGTGCTGTTGCTGGGCACAACGGTGATCTTGTGTCTGCGCTTGCTGGGCGTAATGATGGCGAAGCAGCCGGTGGCGGAGCTGGCGGGGGAACTGGCGAAATATACAGCGTCGGGGATGACGTTGATGCTGAGCTCGGGGGCGCTGATGTTCGTGGCGACCGCGGTTCGAAACTATAGCAACACATCTTTTTGGGTCAAGATGGTCTTCCTGGCGGCGGCGCTTACTTTTCATTTCGCTTACTTCAGGAAGGTAGTCCGCATGGAGGATTCCGGTGTAGCAAAGCGGCGCGGCAAGGTGGCCGCGTGGGGAGCTCTCATATTATGGTTCGGCGTAGCGTTATCGGGACGGTCGATTGGGTTCCTGGGATGAGGGATATGAGACAGGCGCAGCCAACATCGAGGGAGCAGAGCCGTTCGATTCTGCTGATCGATGATGATGCGGCGCTGTGCACCTTAATGGCGGAGTTCTTTGCGGAGCACGACTTCCGTATCGACGCGGTGCATGACGGCGCCAGCGGCCTGACGTGCGCGTTCCAGGGCAAGCACGATCTGGTTCTGTTGGATGTCATGCTGCCGGTGGTAGATGGATTTCACGTGTTGCAGCGGCTGCGGCAGCGCACGGCGATTCCGGTGATTATGCTGACGGCGCGGGGTGCGCAGCAGGATCGTATTGCGGGCCTGGACGCGGGGGCTGACGATTACATCGCCAAGCCGTTTGCGCCGCACGAACTGTTGGCGCGGGTGCGCGCGGTGCTGCGCCGGATGGGGGCCACGCGGCCGGCGGCGGGACAGGTGGTGGTGGGCGATATCGAGTTGAATACAGGAACGCGCGAGGTGCGGAGAGCCAATGTTCCCGTGACGGTGACGTCCTTCGAGTTCGATATTCTGGACATTCTGATGCGCTCGGCGGGGCATGTGGTGTCACGCGATGAGCTGGCAACGGTCCTGTATAATCGGGAGGCCACGCCGTTCGAGCGGTCGATCGATGTGCATATTAGCCATCTGCGAAGAAAGCTGGAAACCGGGAATCGAACCTTGATCCGGACGGTGCGCGGAGTGGGATATTTATTCGTGGCGACGGACGACAAATGAAATCAGTTTATTTAAGAGTCCTGTGGCTGTGCTTCGGAACGCTGGTGTTCGCGCTGGGGGGCTTCCTGGTGATTTCCCGGATTATGACTCAGCAGAGTTTTGACAAGCGGGCTCCGATTGGTAGAAACGCCGAGCTGCAGTTTGAAGAAGCCGGGCTGGAGTACGAGAATGGCGGCGCGAAAGCGTTGGCTACTTACCTGGCGTGGCAACACTCGTTTTATCCGGAGCTGGAGTTTTACTTCACGAAGAAGGGCCGGGATCTGGTGACGGGGGTTGACCGGTCGAACCTGTTGAACATGGCGCGGTCGCGCTGGTCTCTGATGAATGTGATGGGTCCAATCATCATCGCGGTGCCGTCGGCGCAGAGCGAGTATGCGTTCATCGTGAATATCCCGCCCAAGAATGTTGCGCTGTATCTGCCTTATTATTTGCTGCTGCTGTGTGCGGTGGCGCTGCTGTGTTGGGGATTGGCGGTCCACTTTGGATCTCCGCTGAATAAGTTCACGGAAACTGTGCGCAGCTTTGGAGCGGGAGATTTGTCGGCGAGGGTCCGCTTCACCAGACGCGACGAGATCGGCGACGTAGCCCGAGCGTTCGATCAGATGGCGGACCGGATTGAGACGCTGCTGACCGCGGAACGGCGATTGTTACAGGATATTTCGCATGAGCTGCGCTCTCCGCTGGCGCGACTGAGCTTCGCGGCGGAACTTACGCGGACATCGGCGGATCGCGATGGCGCGGCGATGCGCGTTCAGCGCGAAGTGGATAGGCTGACGGATTTGGTGCAGAGCTTGTTGCAAGTGACGCGCGCGGAAGGCGATCTGGATGCGCGGAATTTGCAGGTGGTAGGGCTGGATGGGCTGGTGCGGGAACTGATTCGGGATTGCGAGATTGAAGCTTCGGCGCGGAATTGCCAGATGACGTTGAAGGGCTCAAGCGATCTGCAACTGCGAGCTGATCCGGAACTGCTGCGACGCGCGATCGAGAACATTTTCCGCAATGCTATCCGGCACGCTCCGGCGGATAGCAAAATCGAAGTTACGCTGGATAGCACGGCGGCGAATGCTTCGGTGTCGGTCCGCGATTATGGGTGCGGGGTTCCGGCGGAGGAACTGGCGAACATTTTCAAGCCGTTTTTTCGGGTAGATAATTCGCGCGATACGGCGACAGGCGGTGTGGGGCTGGGGCTGGCCATCGCGCAGCGCGCCATCCTGGTGCATCACGGGCAGATTTGGGCGGAGAACGCCGAGCCGGGGCTGCGCGTTTCCGTGGACCTGCCGGTGGCCGGTTAGTTCGCGAATTCGAAGGCGTCGGCGGAGGGCGTGGATACCATGACTCCGGTGCCGGACGATTGCACATCGCCGCTGATGGCGTAGAAGCGGTTGCCGATTACACCCCCGGCTACGCCGTGACGGCCGATAGTCATGGGCGTCAAGATGCTCCAGGTGTTGGTGGCGGGATCGTACATTTCGAAAGCGTGATAGGCGGTGTGCTGGAAGAAATCCTGATTTTCGCCACCGGCCACCACGATGCGGCCCTTGTAGACTCCGACGTCGAGGCCGCTGCGGGCAGTGGGCATCTTGGCTAGCGGGCGGCTCCAGGTGTCGGTGGCGGGATCGTAGGCTTCGACATTCGCAAGATCGGACGAGGCGGCGATGAAGGCGGCGCCGATGCGTCCGCCGATCACGTAAATTTTGTTGTCGACGACTCCCGCCGCGGTGTGATTGCGGGGCGTCGGCATGGAGGAGCGCGTGCGCCAGGTGTTGGTTTCGGGATCGTACTCCTCCACAGTGGAGAGGACGCGCTGCGCGATCGTGGGATGGATGGCGGGGTTAGTGGCGCCGGGAGCGGTGGTGGCTCCGCCGATGACGTACATTTTGCCATTCACGGTGGCCGCGACGGCTGCGCCACGGGTGGTAGGCATGGGTGCCAGGGCCTTCCAAGTGTCTTTTGCGGGGTCGTACTCAAAAGCGTTGTTGACGGGAGTCCAGGCGGCGAGGTTGCCGACTTTGCCTTCAGTGAAGCCGCCGAAGACGTAGATCTTGCCGCCATATTCGGTGAGCGCGAGGTGATGGGCGGGGAGCGCCATGGGTTTCTTTTTGGTCCACTGATTGGTGGCGGGATCGTATTCGTAGACCATGCCTACGGGGAGCCAAATGGGCGCCGACACCAGGCCGGCGAAGACGTACATCTTGCCGTTCGCTGCTTGGCCAATGACTTCTTCATGCGGCTCGGGGAAAGGCGGCAGGCTCACCCATTTTCCGCCTTGGGCGTGGACAGCGGGGGCCAGCACGCTGAGCAAGCTGAATGCAATCGAAATCGTTCGCGTCAACATTCGTATCCTTTCATGTCTCATGTCAGGCGACCACGGATTTTTCGGGATCTATCAGGAATATCCAGATTAGGGCGCCTAGAAATAAAACGCCCGCGGAAACAAAGAAGGGTGCGGACCAATAGCCTCTATCGAAGAGGCCGCCGTAGACCAGTGCGGTGAGCGAGGCGGCCAGGGCGCCGGCCATGTTCATGATGCCGGTGACGGTGCCGCTGAACTGGCCGCCGACGTCCATGGGGACGGCCCAGGCTGGTCCAATTACTAGCTCGAGAAAGAAGAACGATAGCGCCAGGCAGAGCACCGAGATGACGGCACTCGATGTCATGGCGGCGGGGATAACGAAGACGCCTGCGAGTACAAAGCCGGGCGCGGCGACTACGCGGCGCGCGAACCTTGCGTTGCCGGTGCGCTTATAAACCAGATCGCTGATGGAGCCACCTACCACGTCTCCAAGCATTCCCGCGAAGAGCGGCACGGAACCCAGGATGCCTAACGCCTGCAGGGTCAGGTGGCGGTGTTCGCGCAAGTAGGTAGGGTACCACGTGAGATAAAAATTGGTTCCGAAGAAAAAGCAGGCGTAGCCGAGCGCGATGAACCACATGTTGGGCGAGCTCAAGATGTGTCCCCAGGGAACTGCTTGGCGCGCGGTGCTTAGCTGGACGATGGTGCCGTCGGCGTTGCGGCCGCGGATCTGCGCTAGTTCGGCTTGATTCACACCGCTGTGTTCTTCGGGGCGATTGCGGTAGATCAAGGCGAAAGCGACGGCCCATATGACGCCGAGCGATCCAAAAATGTAGAAGATCGCGCGCCATCCGAAGGCTAGCAGGATGCTGCCGGCGACTAGCGGCGTTACGGCGACGGCGAAGCGACTGAAGAAATGCGTAGTGCCTTGGATGCGTCCGCGCTCGGATCTGGGGAACCATAACTGCATGCCGCGGCTTGCCACGGGGAAGGCTCCGGCTTCGCCCAAGCCCAGCAGGAAGCGCGCGCTGAACAGCGATTTCATTCCTACGGCAAAGCCGGTCATAGCGGCGGCGATGGCCCACCACGACATGATTACGATCAAAACTTTCTTGGGGCCGAAGCGGTCTCCGAGCCATCCGGCGGGGACTTGGCCCAGTGCATAAGCCCACGCGAAGGCGGCGAGAACCAAGCCCATCGCGCTTTTGCTTAAGCCGAATTCTTTGGCGATCTCGGGCTGGGCGACGGAAATGTTGCTGCGGTCCATGTACGAGATCAGGTACATGAGGCTGATCAGGAAAAGAATCCACCAGCGGGTTCTGGTGGGCTTGGCACTCACGCTCTCCGGAACTGCAGCGAGCTCCGTTGCATTTGCGCGGTGAGTGTCCACGTGCCCCCTTATGGCGAGCCGAATCTAAGCGAACGACGGTTCGGGCGCCCTCGCGACCGTTTGCACGATCTCGACAGGTTGTCCGGTTTCGGCGGAAAGGTCGGCGGCCTGATATACCTGCATGACCAAGCGCGCTTGCTCGGCGGTTACCAACGGCTGTTTGCCCAGCGCGACGCATTCGATGAAATGGAGTGTTTCCGCTTCCATCGGGCCCGCGTAGACGTGGTTCACTTTTTCGCCGGGCATGGTGGAGATGGGGAATTGAATTCCCTTCTGCATAGTTGTGGTGTACACGTCGCGATGGGTATCGTCCACCATCACGGCGCCTTCGGTGCCGACGAATTCGATCCACGTGGAAGAAAAGTTCGGATACGCAGGTGGCAGCACCCAGCCGGCGCCGATGGTAAACACGGTGCCGTCGTCCATGGTCACGATGATGAAGACACAGTCAGGAACGTTGTACTGGCCCTTCATGATTTTGTGAACTTCCTGCGCGTAGACCCGGACGGGCTTCCGCGGAGCTAGGCACCACAAGACGAAATCGATATCGTGCGTGGCTTCCATGGCGGCCGGGGACAACTTCACGCGTCCGCCGATTTTCTTGCCGAGGTTGCGCGTGATGTGGCGGCTGACGAGAGCGCTGCAGGGCTCGCCGATGGTGCCGTCTTCGATTGAGCGCTTCACAAAAGCGAACTTCGGATTGAAGCGCTGCGAATAACCGATGGTGAAGGATAATTTCTTAGAGCTCGCCAAAGCGATTAATTCGTCGGCTTCCGACGACTCCATCGCTATCGGTTTTTCGAGAAAAACGTGTTTACCGGCGAGAAGGCTTTCCTTGGTGATGGGGTAGTGCGTGGGCTCGGGCGTGGTAGAAATCATGACCGCGTCGATCGAAGGATTTTCGACAATTTTCCGGTAATCGCTGGACGCCGTGACGGGATTAGTCTGAGCCTTGACTTCCTGAAGCCGCTCCTCTTTGACCTCGGCGATGTGCAGCTCTTTGACCCACGGGCTCGCCGCGGCGGCGACAGCGCGAATACCTCCGCACCAACCAGTTCCGATAATTCCAAGGTTAATTTGTTTCATGATTACGGCCTTTCTCTATGCGTCGTAACTTGTGATTCTACTCTGCGCCTTGCGGGGAGTCAAAGCACGCGGGCGGTCTTTACATTACTTAACAGAAGAACGGTTCGCTTGCGAAATTTCTTGAGTACAATCCCAGGTGACATCGTTCAGCCAGCGGGAGCTGTACGTGTCTTGAAGCGCAGAAGGGGAGGCAACCAATGAGGCCACGTATTGCTATTGGTGTTGTACTCTGTGGGATGGCGGTTTTGGGCTGGGGGCAATCGACGGCCCAGATCCATGGCACGGTCCGCGACGCTAGCGGATCGGTGGTTCCGGGCGCTGAGATCAAGGCAACGCAAACCGACACGGGCGTCGCCCGCGGCGCTTCCAGCGGCACGGATGGCGGGTACATTCTGACGGCGCTGCCGGTTGGACCGTATCGCCTGGAAATCACTAAAGATGGATTCACTAAAGCTGTAGAAGCCGGCATCGTGCTGCAGGTGAATACCGATCCTGCGATCGATGTGGCGCTGAAAGTGGGCGCTGTGAACGAACAGATCAGCGTCGAGGCTAACGCGGCGCTGGTTGAAACGCGCAGCTCCGGCATTGGCGAAGTAGTGCAGAACCAGCGCATTGTTGAACTTCCTTTGAACGGGCGCAACGTTACGGACTTAATCGGCCTGGGCGGCGCTTCGGTGCAGACGGGGACATCGCAAACGCGGTGGTATAGCAATCTTCCAGTCATCAGCATCGGCGGAGGCGTGGCAGCGGGCGGCGCTGGCGGCTCGAATCTGCTGGGCACTGATTATAGTCTGGACGGTGCGAATCACCTGAGTTATCTGAACGGGAGCACCATGCCGATCGCGTTTCCGGACGCGGTACAGGAGTTCAAAGCGGAGACCAGCGGGCAGACGGCGCAGCGTGGGGCTTCGACTTCTGTCAGCGTAGTGACGAAATCCGGCACCAACAGTTTCCATGGTGACGCGTTTGAATTCATCCGCAATGACGGGTTTGGAAGTGCGCGGGAATATTTTTCACCGGTTGCCAGCACTTACAAGCGGCATCAATTTGGTGGGACCATCGGCGGGCCGATCAAGAAGGACAAACTGTTTTTCTTCGGAGGGTATCAGCGCAGCACCATTCGCCAGAACTTGCCGAGCAACACCGTGGTGCCGACCGCGCAGATGATGGCGGGCAACTTTAACGGGTGCTTTAACACGGCCGCCCTCAAGTCGGTAGGGCCAATTAACAACTTGAACCCGACGACTCCGCTGTTCAACGCTGGCATTATCAATCCGGCGAAATTCACTTCGCAGGCAAAATATATTGCGAACGCTTATTTGAATAATTTAAGTGGGCTGCAGCCGGGGCCTTGCGGTTCGGTCACATATCAAGTCCCGACGCATGAGAATGACGATCAATACGTCGGTAAGATCGACTATCAGATCAACGAGAAGCACTCGCTGTTCTTCCGCATCTTGGAAAGCAAAGTAGTCTACCCTGCCCCGCTGAGCGGCTGTTCCTTCAACACTACGACGGAGTTGCTCAGCGGGAGTTGCTTGTCGAACAATATGTTGAATTCAACTGCGGCCGGGGAGAATCAACTGGCAAGTTCGGCGGCGATCGGCGATACCTATGTGATCAGTCCGAGCATGGTCAACTCGGCTCGACTGGCATTCAATCGCACGGCGGCCACGCTGCAAAGCGCGCACCTGTTCACGCTGTGCGATGCGGGCGTGGGTAATGGCTCGCAGGGCCCGAATGGATTCTGGTGTGGGGGCACACCGGGGCAATTGGGCAGCGCCACCATCAGCGGAAGCTTCTCTTTCGGCACCGGCCTCGGCGATGGCGACTTCTGGAATGGGATGAGCGGCGCCTTCAACGATGACGTGAGCTGGCTGAAGGGCGCGCACCAGATGACTTTTGGGTTCGGCTTTTTGCAGGGCAGGGTGGATGAGTTTAACCACTTCACACCAACCGGCGTGAACATGTTGTTTACCGGTGCGGTGACCGGGTCAGGGCTGTCCGATTTTCTGCTGGGCGATCTGAGCAGTATTTTGCAGGGGCTTCCCAACGCTTACTCGTCGCGGCAGAATAGCGTGAGTCTGTATTTCACGGACACCTGGAAGGTCAATTCGCGGCTCACCTTTAACTTTGGAATTCGTTGGGAGCCGTTCCTGCCGCAACAAGTCACCAACGGGCAGATTTCGAATTTCGATATGGGCCGGTATCTGGCCGGGACCAAGAGCACAGTGTTTGTGAATGCGCCTCCGGGATTTTATTTCCCGGGCGATCCAGGCTTCCCGGCGCAATCTTCGGCCTACCGGCAGTGGTGGCATTTCGATCCACGCGGCGGGCTGGCGTGGGATCCCAAGGGCGACGGCCGGACGTCCGTTCGGGCTTCCTACGCTTTCGGCTACGCGTTCCTGCCGGGGATTGCGCATGAAGATGAAGGGGGATCGAACCCCTGGGGGGCAGAGTGACGCTGGCAACGCCGCAGGGCGGGCTGGCGAATCCGTGGCAGGCGCAACCGGGCGGGAATCCGTATCCCTATGGCGTGTCCCCCACCGTCGCGTTTCTGCCGGGTGGTCAGTACATGACCAGCGCTTACAATCTGCCGGCGCCGACTACCTACTCGTGGAACGTCTCCGTGCAGCGTCAAATCGGTTCGACGTGGGTTGCGTCGGTCACCTACATTGGAAGCCGCGTGCAACATCTCTACATCAACCAGGCGATCAATTACGGGCAACTGGTGGGCAACGCCGTGGCGACCGGTTGCGCTCCCACGGCCACTACTTGCACAGCGGCCGCGAATCTTCAGGCGCGGCGCGTTCTCTCGCTGCAGAATGGCGTGGTGAACCCGGCCGGCGTGCTGGTGGGCAACATGGATTCGTGGTATCCGTACGGGACGCAGCTTTATAACGGCATGCTGGCGTCCGTCCAAAAACGGCTCAGCCGGGGCGTGAGCATGAGCGCGAACTACACGCTGTCGCATTGCATCGGATATTTTCAGGGATTTAACTCCAAGCCGGAAGAGACCGCCACCAATCCCTATAATCCGTTGGGCGACCGTGGAAATTGCGACAGTGACCGGCGCAACATCGTCAACCTGACCGGGGTGGCGCAAGCGCCGAAGTTCTCCAACAAGGTGATGGGGACGGTGGTTTCCGGATGGCAACTCGCGGGGATCTATAAGTTCCAGTCGGGATCGCCCTTTGCGGTGCAGGACGGCACCGACCAGGAACTCTCGGGCATCAATCACCAGCGGCCGAATCTCGTGAACGGGACCACAGTGTACACGGGCCAGACCTGCGGTGGATGTTTCTATTTGAACAAGGCGGCGTTCGCACCCCAGGCTTTGGGCACGGTGGGGAATCTGGGATGGAATAGCGTAGTTACGCCGGCGTATTGGGACCTGGACCTCGCGCTCTCGAGAGATTTCAGAATCCGCGAGCGGGTGAATATGCAGATTCGCGCTGACGCGTTTAATCTCACGAACAGCATGATACCGGCTTTCAATCCCAGTACACCTCCGGTGCAGGCGGCTACCGCGCAGCCCACGTCGCCTTCGGTGGGCGCGTTCGCGGCGCTGAACAGCAGCCAGTTCGGACAGATCTTGAACGCCTTCCCCACCAGGAAGATTCAGTTCGCAATGAAATTCACTTTCTGATCGATGGGGGGACGACTAGTGTACGACCCCGCCCGCCGGGTCACGCACACGCCTGTCAAATTGATCTACCTCGTCGGCCGGCGCGCACAGGTCTTCCATGAGACCGGTCCATCCATCCGCGGTTTTGATGCTGTCTTTAGTGTCCAGCTTGCGAAACTTCTTGGTCTGGCTGACCCACGGCCGCGTATAAACTTTGGGATCGGTCACGATCATGGAGAGCTCGATCACGTCGTAGGCGATTCGCCGGTAGCGCTCCTGCAATTTCATGTCGGTGCTGTGCGGATAGCCGAAGTGATCGATCCAGGTGCGTTCGTCGAAGCCGCTGGAATCGACGATGAAGGTGTCGCCGTCCCAGTGGCCGGTTGAATATCCCCACCAGCGCAACTGATCCGCGTCCTCGGGCAGCTTGCGGCCATCGGTCCAGATGGTTCTGGTGGCATAAGTCCATTGAAACTGCTGCATGATTTTGTCGGGGAGCACGTTCATCTCGAGCGGGTCGGGATAAATCAGGGCTCGGGTTACACCCTCGGGATTGCAGTACTGATAAGGATCGGTGCCGTTGGCGGGCGGAACAGCGCGACGGCGGCCGATGTGCTCCTCGGTGTGCGCGTTGGCTTCGGGACTGCCTAGGTTGCGTCCGTAAGAAGGCTTGTTGGCATCGAACATTTTCTGGCCGAGCGGCGTGAAGGGAGGCACGTCGTTGCTAAAGCCACGGTCGCCGCAATCGCGGCAGGTCCCACCGCCGCCGTAGCCTGCAGGACTGCCATTGCGGCTCCAGATTCCGGAGAGGTCATGCTTATCGTAGGGCTTGTTGGCGTTGGCTGGATTTGCGGCCATGACACCGCCGCGGCCCTGGGCGAGTGCCAGCGAAGAGAAGAGAAGTGCGGTGCCAGTGAATATCGCGAAGCGGATTCTCATATACTCGGCTCCTGACTATTCCTTTTTTTCGGCGGGGGGCGCGGGGGCCGGTCCGAGGCCGATCGAACCGAGAATGGTTTCACCCTGCGCGTTTATTATCTTTTGGATTAGTCCGACGGGCGTGCCGGCGAAGGACGGGGCGATAGTGAGCGTGACTTCCGTTCCTGGCATCAGCGCTGCCTCAGACCGCTTGCGGCCCCAGCCGACTTGCACGAGTTGCGCCGGGTTGGGAGCGATTTCGCCGCTCCAATGCACCACGTTGCCTTTGTCGTCTTTCACGTCGAAGAAGATCTGGGGGTGCGGATTGGCGTAGCGAAACTCGGTAACGGTGGCTTTCACGCTGTAGGTTTTGCTCGAATCGTAGGATACGCCGGTTCCGTGGTGTGCCAAGAGCAGAGCAGCGCTGAGAGCGAACACGATCGAAATTTTAAGTTTCATATCATCTCCTCAACCATCTATTTTTTGGCCGGCGCTACGGGCGCGGACGGCTTGGCGAACTTTGCTGGGTCAATCGAAACGTTCGGCTGAATCTCACTGAGTTGGGTGGTGGATTGACCGTCGGTCCAGGTCACGACGATGTGATACGGCATTTTGACGCCGGCGACTTCGCGGTAATCCGAAAAGTCGGTTTGCGTGGGTACGATGCCGACCGGCGTCGCGGTGTAGCGTACGACGCGCAGCAACAGGCCGGAGCCTTTGTCGAAGTACAACTTTATACGCGAGCCTCCGGGGCTGGTTCCTTGGACGATCTGCGCCTCTTTATCGGCGATGAAGGCGGACGGGAAGCCGACGCGCCATTGAGCGAGGGCGTCCTTGATCCGCTCGGGAAATGACAACTCTGCATCGAGGCGTGCACCGTCTAAATCGTCGCCTGCAGCCAAGGGGAGGACCGGTACTGGGCGATCGACCGTCGCCGCCCAACCAATATGACCATCGTAGGTGATGACGCTGTCGCCCTGGAGAGTATGAGCGACGGTGGTGCGCCGCGCGGGAGCTTTCGCGAAAATCTCGAAGGGGACCGCCATGTGAAAGGTCTCGAAACCTTCGTAGGTCCCTTTAGCGGTAAAGCTGGTTAAGCCGGCGAGGCGCTGCCGTCCGCCGATGGCTTGAATGTATTTATCGAGAATTTGTTCAGCGGACGGGCCCGCGGGCGCGGACCCAACGATTTCGACCTCGTTCGGATCTTCGTCGGGCGTGCTGTACTGTTCGGCCAAACTGGGGATGACTTTGGGGCGCTGTCCGCCGTGATGGCAGGAGTAGCAGGTGACGACGCGGCGTCCTTGAAAGTTGTCTTTGTTGATGGCGTTCACCATCAGGATCATGCGGCGCGCGGTGCGTTTGAGCGGAACATCTTCGGCGAACTTTTCCCAGTTGCCGAGGCTTTCGGTGACGTGGCAGTAGGTACAGTTCAGGCCCAATGAAGCGGAGAAGAAGCCCATGGTGTCCATGAACTGGTTGACGGGAATTCCTTTCAGCACCTGAACGTTTTTGAAGACGTCTTCCACCATCAGCGGTTTGGAATCAGGCGTGGATTGGGCGCACGCGACTCCTAGTCCTATGACAGGAAGGATGATCTGCTTTAGGGTGAGCTTCATGCGAGCCGATCAGTATGTTAACACCGGGTCCGGGCCAGTGCCAGACACTTGACATATCTTTACGAAGAGGCTCGGGACACGGGCTAGGTGCGTACCGGCGTGCCGGCGGGGATTTCGGGAGATGGCTTGCGGCGGCGGGTTTGCAGGATGTGATCCAGGCTCCAGACCCCGGCGCCGGCGGCTACTAAATAGAGGAACGCCAGAAAGTAGAGTAGGACTTCATTGCCACCATTGCGAATCGGCCAGACACCGCGAGGGACGGCGGAATAAAAGTAAGCGGCCAACAATTCGGCGCACACGACCACGGCTACCGGCCGCGTGAACAGGCCGAGAAACAGTAGAACGCCGCCGAGAATTTCGAGGCCGCCGAAGATCGGAGGCAGTCCGTCGAGCGCCATAGGGATGGCGGCGCGGCGTCCTCCGGAAACGTGGAAGTAGCCGAAGGAGTGGCGGAATCCGTGAAGTGTAAACACGAAAGCCAGGATGATGCGGAGCAGGGAGCGTGTGTAGCTTTCCCAGGAGCTAATGGTTTCTTTCATGGCTTGAGTCCGATCAGCTGGGAGTCTTTACGGCCATGGGCGGCGCTTCGCGGACTTGTCCGAGGAGCGAATCCAAGCTCCACGGGCCGGGACCGGCGGTCATCAGCCACAGAAACAGAAAGCAGCAGATGACGGCTTCCTCGCCACCGTTGCTGATGGGCCAGAATCCTCGCGGAGCCCAACGGGAAAAATAAGCCACGGCCATTTCGCCGCACAGGACGAAAGCCGTAGTCCGCGTGAACAAGCCGAGAATCAGAAGGGCGCCCCCGGCTACTTCGAGAGGCCCGGCGAATCCATGCATGGTGGCAAAGTTGTGGTCGATTCGTCCGTTCGCGAAGCCCCAGATTTTTTCAGCGCCGTGCTGGAAGAACAGCAATCCGACTGCGATTCTTACCGCGCTCAGGAGATAAGGCAACATGGCTGGTGTGCTCCTAGTCGCTGGCTATTGTATACCAAATAACAGTCGGTTACGATTGAAACGCAGTGGGCCACGGTTAAGAATTGTGAAGCACTTATTTCTGCTGATCCTTGCGCTGGCGGGTGCGGCGTCTTCGGGCGCGGCGCAAGGAGCGGGAGACCGCGTCAAGAAGGCTCTGAGCGGCGATGTTAGCGCTCAGATCTCGCTGGGAGAATCCTACCGGCTGGGTCTGGGGGTGGATCAAAGTTACGCGGAGGCGCGGCGGTTTTATAAGCTGGCAGCGGCGCAGGGCGCTCCGCAGGCGCAATTCGCGTTGGCGGAGATGAATCGCTTCGGCGAAGGGGCGGCGCCGGATTATGCGGAAGCGGTGCGTCTTTACAAATTGGCGGCGGTGCAGGGATTGCCGGAGGCGCAGTTCGGCTTGGGTGTGATGTACGACAACGGCCAAGGGGTGGTGCGGGACTACAAAGAAGCCGTCCGCTGGTACAAACTCACTGCCGATAAAGGCATGGCGGACGCTGAGTTCAACCTGGGATTAATGTACGCCGAAGGGAAAGGCGTCGAGCAGGACTTCGCAGAAGCGGCGCGCTGGTATCGCCGCGCCTCGGATCATCGGAGTCTGCCGGAGGCTCAATACAACCTAGGTGTTCTTTACGATCACGGCCAAGGAGTGGGGCAAGACTATCAGCAAGCGGCGCAGTGGTACAGACTAGCGGCCGATCAGGGACACATGGAAGCGCAGTTTAATTTGGGAGCACTATACATGAATGGGCAAGGCGTGGCGCAAGACTATCGTGAGTCAGCGCGTTGGTACAAATTGGCTGCGGAGCAAGGCCAGGCGGAGGCTGAGTACAACCTGGGGGTTCTGTACGCCAATGGGCAAGGGGTTTCGCGCGACAACAGCGTAGCGGCGCATTGGTACCGGCTCGCGGCGGAGCAGGGTCACGCGGACGCTGGATTTAATTTAGGCGCTCTATATACCAACGGCGTCGGAGTCCCAAAGGATCTAGTGGAAGGCTATCGCTGGTTCACGATAGCTGCTAGCCAAGGCGATCAAGATTCGGCGAAAGCGAAGGAGCGCGTGGCCGATCGCATGTCTCCGGAAGAATTGCAACGGTCGCGGGCCCTCGCGGCTGCATGGACTCCCTGTAAGAGCAAAGTCGAATGCGACGCGAGGGCCGCCCGTTAAAAGATGATCTTCAGAGCGAACTGAATTTGCCGCGGCGTGCCGACGATCGACGTGATCTGACCGGCAGCTCCATTCACCCCATGGCCGCTCGGATCTGCCGCGCCCAACAGGTTCGTGAAAAGCGAAGCGTTCGGCAACCCCAGATTCGTGTGATTCAAGATGTTGAAAAATTCAGCACGAAACTGAGTGTTGATGCGTTCCGAGATCCTGGTGTCCTTGGTCACGGAAAAATCCAGATCTGTATAATGCGGCCCGCGGACGGTGTTGCGGCCCAGGTTTCCAAGCGTCCCTGGCGCCTCGATCGAAAATGCGGCGGGATTGAACCATTCATTCACCGAACCCACGATCGGGTTGTTGCTAAAACCGGGATTCAGATTTGGCCGCGACACCAAGCCGTTGCTGTTGGTAGCGCCGGCCGCTTGATCGTAACCGTCGATAATATTCAAGGGCAAGCCGGTACTCCAGCTGAAGATGCCGCTCAGCTGCCATCCCGATACTAGCTTATTGCGGTTAAAAGGCACTATGTATAAGGCATTCGCCTTGATCACGTGGTTGATATCGTAGCTGCACGGCCCTTTGTCCGTGAGAGCGCTATAGGGGTTGGTGAAGCCGGAGGTGCCGTTAGTGTTGAAGCTGCCGAGGTAGCCTCCATCGTCCATGCACTTCGACCAAGTGTAGGAGACCTGGCCTTGCATACTCTCCGTCAGCCGGCGCGTAACGGCGGTCTGGAGCGAATTGTAACGGGACCACGCTTGCGGACTCAAATTGTCAAAGCTGCCGAGTTTGGGGTTGAGGAATCCATTGGCGACTACGCCAGGTTGGCCATTGACGGTACCGGCATATCCGAAGTAACCGCCGGGGCCGCCCGGCGCGAACGCTTGATAACCGTTGGCGACGGACGGATTGGCGCAGTGTGGACCTTGGCTGGCCAGGCACACCGTGGGAGGGTTGCGGTCGACTTGGGTCATGAGGTGAACGCCCTTCGACCCCACATAGCCGATGTTGAACACGGTGCCGCGCGCAATCTCGCGCTCGATATTGAAGTTGTACTGCATCACGTAGGGTGTGGTGTTTGAGTTGTAATCGAACCCGGGAGTGGAACTCGGTGAACCGATATTCGGTCCTGTAAACGGAAGCACCGGGTAGGTGATGGGAGGAAGACCGGGGGCGTTGGCCGCGACGCTGAGCGCCCAAGGCGGCGAAGTCCAATAGCCGGGCGCAAATGTGTTGACCGAAATCAGCTCGCGGAACATTCCGAAACCCATGCGTATGGAGGTTTTGTGATCGGCAAAGGGATCGTAGGCGAGTCCAATGCGAGGATCGAAATTTTTCCAGGTCGGGTTGGTCGCCATGGCGTTGGGTACGTGAGTAAAGTAAGGCGCCACTGCCGTAGCGATATCAGTAACCGCAAAGAGCTGATTATGCTGATCGATCGGGTTGGTGGAGAACTCCCAGCGGACGCCCAAATTCAAGGTGAGTTTCTGGGACACCTTCCAGTCATCCTGCGCGTATGGGCTGATTTCAATCTGGCGGAAATCGCGATTGGGATAGGAACCGAGCGGGATAAAGAGCGCTGCATTCGGCTTACCGGTCACAAATTGCGCCAGATTCGAGAATGAAAATTCTCCGCCGTCGAAAAACGGCATAAACGTGTTGCTTTGCAGGCGAGACACCGATGCGCCGAAGCGCACGGAGTGAGCGCCGTGGGTCCAGGTCACGTCATCTGCTTCGCTAAAGCGATTCTGCGTGGTGTTGAAGGGAAGCTGGAGAGCGCTGCCGACGCCGGAGAGTCCACCGATGGCCACGATGCCGTCGGGCCGCCCCGAGCTTGCAGGTGAGAACTGCAACGGGTCGAGACCATTCACCAGACCGGCGGGCTGAGTGGGATTCTGAAATTCGAAGGTGCCGGGGCGCGAGAAGCTAAAGCGCACCACATTCACCAGTGTCGGGTTGATAATCCTGCGATATTCTACAGTGGCGAATTGGGTGTGCGAAGAATCCTGCTCGGGCCAATTCGCGATGGGGCCACCGGCGAAACCGCCGCCGCCGAAGGGCTCGACGAAACTCGATTTGTCCGAAATGTAGCGGGCGAAGAAAGCGTCTTTTTCTGAGATTACCCAGTCGAAGCGGCCCAGGAAGTAGTCTTCGTTACCGATCCTGTTGGCGACGCTCAAGGCTTCAGGCTGTCCGCCCACCACCAGACTTGCCGCGGGAAAAATTGCCAGGGTATTGCGGATCGCCGCGGCGGTCGCGGGAGAGAGTCCCGCTGCCGGAGCGCAGGTCGCCGCGAATTGCGGGAGATTACAACCGGGAACGAAAGCGATTTTGCTCTCGCCTTGGGCCAGCCGAACGCCCTCATAGTTCGCGAAGAAGAACAGCTTGTCTTTCTTGATGGGGCCGCCGACTGTTCCGCCGAATTGATTCTGGCGGTAGGTGGGGATGGTGTGCGGGTCAAAGAAAGCGCGGGCGTCCAAAACATCGTTGCGGAAAAATTCGTAAGCCGAGCCATGAGACCGTATTGGTGCCTGTCCGGCTGACTGCATTTACAACGGCACCGTTGCCGCCGAACTGAGCGCTGTAGGTATTGGTGTAGCGTCTGGAATTCTCCGATGGCTTCGATGCCGAGCGAAGTTCCCATCACGGGCCCATGCCCTTGCTCCAGAAATTTTGCAGGTTTTCGTCGTCGAGCAGAATGGCTTGACCGGCGGGCGCGATCCGGCGACCGATATACTCGGGAGCGCGGCCTTGAAAACCGGTGGCTTGAAAGGCGTTGCCCCCGATAGTCTGAACTCCGGGCGTCAGCACGATCAATTGTTCGAAATTGCGGCCGTTCAAGGGCAGCTCGCGCATCTGTTGTTGGCCGATCAGAGTGCCTACCGTGGCGTTGGTGGTCTCCACTTGCGAAGTCGCCGCTTCCACGGTCACGGTCTGGTTCTGCTGGCCCACGGCTAGTGCGAAATCGATGACGCTTTGCGAACCAACGGTGAGTGTCACTCCCGGACGGATGACGGTTGAGAATCCCTGCTTCGACACCTGGACCTCGTAGTCGCCCACCGGCAAATTCGATAGCGTGAACCGGCCTTGGCTGTCCGACCGCGCGTTTTGCGTGGCGTCGGTATTGACGTTCTTGACTTGAATGGCAGCATCCGGGACCGCCGCGCCGGTTGCATCGGTAACGTTCCCTTGCAGCGTTGCGGTGGCCGCTTGCCCGTAAAGGCGAGTGGTCCCCACTTGACTCACCCCACATAGCAAACCAACCAGCGCGAAGATTTGAAGAATTCGTACTGAAACATCAGATCGCATAGACATACCCCCAAGTCCCCTTTTTGCTCTCCGCCGTGGCGTGATTGCAATTCTGCCTAGTCGCCTCGATGAAGAGACCCGGTCGATAATACGCTTTGTTTAATCCCCTGTAAAGCGCACTTTACATTTCTTGACACTTGCTCACAGTGGCAAGTTTGCGGGGAGACAGTGGCGGTCTATTTAGACGTCTGCTTGAGACTGTTGTAGACGGCCTCGACGAACATGGCGGTGGTCCACGGGCCGGCGGTTGCGCCGTAGCGGCTGTCGTAGTCGGCGGTGGGCGCGCCGCTTTGACTTGTTCGAGCGTGGCGCCGCTCTTGATCATGGCCTGCACGCGATCACGAATAATGGCGACCATATCGCGGTATTCCACCACTTCGTGTTCGTCGCACACATAGCCGTGGCCGGGAATCACAATGGTTCCGCCTTCTGACTCGTGCTGGTAGACAGTACGGTTCAGGATGTCGTTGAGCGCCTTGATCTCGCCTTGCACACTGCCGCCATTCTGTACATCGATGAAGGGGAATTGCGTGGTGGTGAAAATATCACCGGCAACAATGATGTCGGCGCGGCGGAACTGCACGATGCTGTCGGCGTCGGTCACGGCGTTGGGCTCCTGAAACATTTCGATGGCGTCGCCGTTATGGAAGTGCCGCCGGCGTTCGTCGAGAAACGTGTCGCTGGGGATTCCGGCGGCCGGCATCTTCAGGGCGTCCATGTGATTCTGCACGTTCTGGTGCGCCATGATGGTCGCGCCGATGCCGGCGTCCGCAAAGCCTAGCGCGAAGAAGGAGCCTGCACGCTGGGGTCCGGGCCCGCTGCGCGCAGTGCTGCATTGCCACCGGTGTGATCCGCGCGATATCCCGTGTTCGCGATAAATTGGATCGGCTTGTCGCTGAGCTTGCGAATCGCCGCGATGGTTTTGCCGGCTAATGCGCCGGTACCGGTGTCCACCACAAACGCGCCTTCGTCGCCCACCTGCACGACGATATTTCCGCCGTCGCCCAGCAGCAGGTAGACGTTATTGCGCAGCGGCAGCAATGGATTTCGCCGTCGTGCGGCTCAGGATCCAACGGCGCGGCTGGTGAGCGGAGGCACCGGGCGCGGGCCGAGTCGCGCCAAACCCTCGGCTTCGGTCGCCGTCCTCATCTTCGCCATGAATTCGGGATACATCGGTTTCCGCCCCGCCCGAATACCCAGACATGCGGAATTTTGTATTTCTCGCCATGTTCCTTGGCGAAAGGGTGTTGACCTAGCAAATAATTCGGAACCTGATCTTGCGCTCTGCCGAAGATCTGCTCGCCGTCGTCGCAGGCGAATAACCAGTTGCCGTGGTCTACGGGCTGGCGTGCGAAATCAGTGGTTCTGACGATGGGTTCGGCCAGGTACACGGGATCCGTGATGACAGACGTATAGGTGAGGTGATCGCCATGACGAACGAAGAACTCGACCGTCGTTGCCTGATCGCTCTCCGGCAATCCGTTGCGGCGCAGCCAGCCCTGCTTGATGTGGGTGGCCTGGACCACCAGCGCGTTGCCTACAAACGTTCCCGTCGAGAAACCCATCCAGGTGTGCGGCGCATACGGTGGAGGATGCGGACGGCCGTCCATCCAAATGGTCCGGCTGCCTTCGAAAGTCTGGTTATACCAGTGAATCGCGATCAACCGTTGGGTGTGCGGATCTCGTTCTTCCCACGCGCGCGAGTTGCCGATGGAGCGAACTGAATACGGCGCGACGTACCCATCGCACTGATGGTGCCGCAGCGTTACTCGCGAAGGATTGTAAGACAACCCGAACAGGCGCGCCGCTTCGTTGATCGGAAACCCGCCGTAGTCCGCGGTTTCGGGGCCGCCGCCGCGTTCGAGAGCATCTTCGTGCATGGCCGCGGTCCAATAACCCGACAGGTCGAATCCCGGATTTGGACGCCGCGCACCCGCGGGCGGGCCTCCCTGGCCGAAGCACGCTTGGCTGAACACGATGACGCCCAACAGCGCGGTTAAGTAAAACGGAAAAGTTCGTCTCATCGGATTCTCCAGGAGTTTATCGAGCCGAGCAGGGTGTCGGATTCCAACCCGTGGCGTCATTCTGCTTTTTGAAATGGGTGCTGGTCCAAAACGGCTGCGCCAGGTAGGTGGGGTCGACAACTTCGGTGGATACCACCAGCAAGGAATCGCCATTGGGAACGTCCAGGCGATCCCAATATTCCGTGACTACCGTATTCGCGCTGTAAGGAAGCCCGTTCTTGCCGAGATATCCGGGCTTTAGCTTAGTGGTCACCGCGGCCATTGAACCGCCGGCCGATGGTGGCGCACCGAAAAATTGAAATCCTAAAGGGCTGCGCGAGCGGTCCCACGATGCCGTGGAGACGCCTTGCCAATCGCCGCCTTGGCCCTGCGGAGGGCCAAAGTAAAACAGGCGAGTCTGCGTCCCGGCATCGGCTTCCACCTTCAGAGTGGAATCGTCCTGCCAAGTGATGTGCAGGCGGCCGGGAATGCGCAGGAGGCCTGCTGCGCCGTACGCCTTGCACTGGTTGCCGGCGGCTTCATCTTTCGCCGGGTCCCACGCCTGCGCGAGTTTCTGGCCATCCATGTTCAAGGGCACGGAGCCGAAGTCGCCTTTGGGCGGCGTGGTCATGCGATAGCGCCAGTCTTCGGTCACGAGCGACACCCAGTAGCCGGTGAGATCCACCGGAGCCGCGATTCGCGGCGGTTGCGGGGGCCCGCCTCCCCTGCCCTGCGCATGGATGCCGGCAGCCGTCGAAATCAAAATCGCGACCGTCAATGTAGGCGCCGCGTATCGCGTAGTTCTCACCTGACCAGTTCCTCCTCGGCCTCCAGCAAACGATAGTAAGCGTCTTCTATTGTGCTGTCAATAACATTTCGCCGCGAAGTATTTTGTCAATTTTAGTAAACGTGCGTTCCGCCAATGTCGACGGAAGCTAAGGTTTTTAGTATCCTAGGGACCGGCATTCACACCCCTCCTATATGAAAAATCACTCCCAGTTTGAGTCCGCCGATCCATCGCGCAGGGAACTATTGAAAGGTTTGGCGGCGGGCGCCGCGGCGTTGCTACCCGCGAGCGCATTGCTGGCGCAGAAAAAGCGGGGCCGCATCGATGTGCACCATCACATGCTTCCGCCATTTCAGGAAAACATGACGGCGCGCCAATACACTCCGCAATCGTCGCTCGATGCCATGGATAAGTTCGGTACTGAGCAAGCCATTTTGTCATTGACGGTGGCGGCTGAGTATCTTTACGACGGATCGGAGAAGGCCGCCAAATTCGCGCGCGAATCTAATGAATACGGGGCCAAAGCGATGCAGATGAATCCCCAGCGCCTGGGATTCTTCGCCGCGATTCCGGGACGCGACATCGACGCTAGCTTGAAGGAGATTGAATATTCCTTCGACACCCTGAAGTGCGACGGTGTGGCGCTGTTTACGAATCTGGGCGACAAGTGGTGGGGCGATCCCAAGTTCTTACCACTCTTCGATGAGTTGAACCGGCGTAAATCGGCGGTCTTCTTTCACCCCACGGTTGCCAATTGCTGCCACAATCTGGCTGGACTCGGCGATGGCGTGGTTGAATTCGACTTCGACACCACGCGCACGATTGTCAGTCTCCTCTATAACGGTGTGCTCTCGCGCTGCCAGGATATTCGCTGGATCGTGAATCACTCCGGCGCAGCGGTGCCGACTCTGGCGGGGCGCATTAAAGATCGCGTGCCCGGCACCACCACCAACAGCACCGGACCTGTGAGCAAGATTGTCGGGAATCCCACCGAAGGCAAAAGCGCGAAGACTCCCAATGGCGTTTATCCGGAACTTACGCGCCTCTATTACGAATGCGCCCATGCAGCCTATCCCATGCCCATCGCGGCGTTGCGGGCCTTTGCGCCTTCCACACAATATCTATTTGGAACCGATTTTCCCATCGAACCCATGGAATCGACGGTGCGGCAGATTCCCGGCTTGAAGCTTCCCGCCGACGTGCAGCATGCGTTGGACCGTGGCAATGCGGAGCGCCTGTGGCCCAAATTCAAAGCATGAGCATGCTACGGTCGATCTTGAGATAAGGTGGAGGTTCTATGAACAGTCTGCTGCCATTGGCCGCGGCGCTTGCGATCGCATTTCCGGTATTCGCCCAGGGACCGGGCTCATACAATCCAGGAGCCGCGCCTGGTCTCGATCTGGCGGGCAACTGGGCTCCGGTGTTTCACGAGGACGCGGGCGAGCGTGGTCCTGGGCCGGAACTGGTCAATTACCTGGGCATTCCGATCACGGATCGCGCGCGCCTGGCGGGATTGAGCTACGATGCTTCCCGCTTCACGCTTCCGGAACATCAGTGCGAAGTGCACGGCGTGCAATACATATACCGTGGGCCGCTCAATCTTCGCATTTGGGAAGAAAGAGATCCGGTTTCGCAGGAACTGATTGCGATTAAGCAGTACATCGATAACTACGAGCAGACCCGCACCATTTGGATGGACGGCCGTCCGCATCCTTCAGAGTATGCGCCGCATACCTGGATGGGTTTCTCCACCGGCAAATGGGAGGGCAACGCCCTTACTGTGACGACCACGCACATCAAGCGCGGCTGGCTTCGGCGCAACGGGCTGCGCGCGAGCGATCAAGCAGTGCTTACGGAACATTTCATCCGCCACGAAAATCATCTCACTCACATCACGATATTGACCGACCCGGACAGTTTGACGGAGCCTTTTATCCGCAGTCAGGATTTCATCCCCAGATCGCTCAACGGAGAAGGCTGGCTGTATCCCTGCGATGCCGTCGTTGAGATCGAGCGTCCACGGGGCGCTGTGCCCAGTTATCTGCCCGGCAAGAATCCGTTTGTCAGCGAGTTCGCCGACAAATATAAAATTCCGGTAGCAGCGGCGTTGGGCGGCGCGGAGACGATGTACCCCGAGTATCAACTTAAATTGAAGCAAGCGACGGCCGATTCGGCTCGGAAGTAGATGATGAGACCAATTACTAAGACGCTGATCGGGTTGTTGGCAGCGAGTGCGTGTCTATTGGCGCAAAGCGGCCTGCGTCCTGAACTTCACATGCTACACGTGCAAGGCAATGTGTATTTACTGGCGGGCGCCGGCGGCAACATCGTCGTTCAAACTGGGCCGCAAGGAACTTTGGTGGTGGATACCGGGCTGGCCGACCGTAGCGACGACGTGCTGGCGGCGATCCGCAAACTGACCGACAAACCAATTCAGTACATCATTAATACGCACGTTCACCCGGATCACACCGGCGGTAACGACGCGCTCCGCAAGGCGGGCACAACCTATACCGGCGCCAACGTTACCGCCAATCTCACGGATGTCAAACTGGGAGCGCAGATCTTCGCGCATGACAATGTGCTGTTACGCATGAGCGCTCCTACGGGCAAGCAAGCATCCATGCCCTTTGGGTTCTGGCCAACGTTGACGTTCTTCGGCGCGAGCAAGCAGATGTCGTTCAACGGGGAGCCGATTGAGATTCTCCACCAACCCAACGCCCACACGGATGGCGACAGCCTGGTGTTTTTCCGCCACTCCGACGTGATCGCTGCGGGTGACATCTTTCTCACCACCACGTATCCTTTTATAGATCTGGAGCGCGGCGGCAGTATCCAAGGAGAGATTGACGCGTTGAATACTATCGTTGAAATGGCGGTGCCATTACGTCAGGAGGAAGGCGGCACTTACGTCATTCCGGGCCATGGCCGTATCGTCGACCGCTTTGAAGTGGTAGAGTACCGTGACATGGTGACCATTGTTCGCGACCGCATCCAGGCCGCTATCAAAGACGGAATGACGTTGGCCCAAATCAAAACCGCGAACCTCTCGCTCGATTACGATTATCGTTATGGCGCGAAGTCGGGTTTCGGCACCGCCGACAATTTTGTCGAGTCAGTCTACAAGAGTTTGACGAAAGGTAAGTAGGAGGTTCACATGCGTATCATCCGTTCTCTCGCGTTGTTTGCAGCAGGAATCGTTTTCGGAACGTTCATGATGCAGCCCAGTGCGGCCCAGCAGGAGGGCTCCAAAGGTCTGCGGCTGAATCACGTCGGCATGTACGTCAAGAATTTTGACGAGTCGATGAACTTCTACACCAAGACTATGGGGTTTCGCGAAGCTTTCTCGTTTAAGGACAAGGAAGGCAAGCCGACTCTGACTTATCTGCAAATCAATAAGGACACTTTCCTGGAACTCGCTCCGGCGACCGCCGAGCGCCCCGTGGGGCTCAGTCACGTGGGCCTGTGGGCCGACGATTTGAACGCTGAGGTCGCTGCACTCCGCCAGGAAGGCGTCAAGGTTGACGATCCTCGTACTGCCACCACCAAAGCGCCGCTCACGAATGTGATCGACCCCAACGGCATTCGTCTCGAGCTCGTGGACATTGCTCCCGGCTCAATGCAGAGGAAAGCTATCGACAGCTGGAAGTAGCACTACTTCGTGCGCTCTTTCAGGAACGCGATAGTACGCGCCCACGAGTCTGACGTGGCTGTGGGATTGCCGCCCAGGTCCTGATACTCCAGGAATCCGTGGGTGCCGTGCGGATAGGAGTGCGCTTCGAACGATTTCCCGGCCGCTTTCATGGCAGCTTCCGTCGGCGCCATGGTGGCCGTCACGCGTGCGTCGTCGTCACCGTAAAATGCTAGCACCGGCGCCTTGATTTTCGCGAGCATCTCCTGATTCGCGGGGGTGCCGTAGAAGACTACTGCCGCGTTCAGGTCCCGGATCTCTGAGGCGAAGCGGAAGCTGTTGCCGCCGCCCATACAGAACCCTATACTGGCGCTCTTGCCATTGGCCCGCGGCAGCTTCATCCCCCAATCGCGCGCCGCTTTGTAGCGGTCAAACATGTCGTCGGCGGTGAGCCTGGCGTTGGCCCGCATCACATCGTCGGTGCCCTGGAACGCATCGTAGTTCCCCCCGTTCGGCCCCAAACCGGAGTGTAGATCCGCCGCGATGGCGATGAATCCTTGGAGCGCAAGCTGATCGGCCAGCGCACGCTGCCAGTCATCCATACCGGGACCGTGCTGCATCACGATTACAATCGGCGCTTTCCCGTCGCCTTCGGGATATTCCACCCAGGTATGCAACTTGCCGCTGCTAAAGGGAATGTCGACGAATTCCTTGTGTAGCTTCGAATTCGTCACGACCGTATGAGCGTTGAAAATCCCCGCAGGAAGATCCGGCAGCTTCCCTATCGGATAACCACGGGGCCCTCCGCCTTTTTTGTCGTTTACGGTTTGCCCCATCATCATGCCGATGTGCATGGAGTGGTCTTCCGGCACATTCGGGTTCTCGCCCAGCACAGGCTTGTCGCCCGTCTGCTCTATGAGGAACGACACCGCCTGCGCCCATCCGGCATCGGCATCCTTGAAACTCGCCGAGCGCCCGGCCACTGCGGCGCGCACGGCGGCGGCGGAGAATTCGATGCTCGCACTCTTGCCGTTGGCGGCGGGCAAGACGATCGTGTAGTCGCGCACCGCGTTCGTGCGGCGGGCGATCTCATCACGCCCCATACGATCTAGCGCCGCAGCGACAGCGGCCGGATTTGCAAAATCGTTGCTGTCTCCGCCATGGGGTCCAAGACCCGACAGTACATCCGGCACTACGGCGATAAATCCTTCCGCCGCCGCCTGATCGGCCACCGCGCGAATCCAATCGCTCGCTCCCTGCTTGCCTGCGGAAAGAACCACCACTGGAGCCTTGTCGGAGCGCTCCGGGTAAACAATAAAGGCCCGAACGTTCGCCACACTCACCCATTCGCGGTGACGATGCGTCGAGTTCAAAACCGCTTTCGCGGCCGCCGCAGTTGGCAACGTCGAATGCAAGACCACGGGCGCATTGAGCGTGGCCGCGCGGTAAACGAACGTGATCGCCGCGATCGTGATCCCCAGCAAAAGGAGCTTCTTCATGATCCTTACTTCCTGCGGGCGATATTCACTTCCGTGCAACCCGCCATCACATCCAAGAACTTTTGGTAATTCGCTTGACCGACAACAAATGGATTCGGTTCCCCCTTTTTGCGCGCCGCCAGCTTGTCGAGCTTGACCTGGATGGGGTCCATCAAAGGATGATTCTGAATCTCGACGTCCACCTTGGCGTTCTTAGTTTCTTCTTTGAAATGTGCGACCGATTTCGCGTAAGTCTGCAGGCCTTCGTCGGAGATAATGCCCGGAGTCAAAATCGTTCCAGCGTAAATCGCAGCGATGTGAGTCTTGCCGTTGTCTTTTACCGGAAAGATGTAGCCCATCGATCCCGGAGTGTGTCCCGGAATCGCCACCGGCATCACCTTTAAATCTCCCAAGACCACCGGCTGGCCTTCGCTGACTACTTGATCGTGTTTCGGCAGCACCGGAGGCGGACCCTTCTTATCGCCGCCCCGTCCCGGTGGTGGATTCTCCATGAGATTCCAATCGGCCGCCGAAATATACACTTTCGATCCGTAATGATCCTGAAAGTATGGTGAACCGCCGAAGTGATCCGCATGGCCGTGGCCCATAAGAATGATCTTCACTTTGGCGGGATCCAGACCCAGCTTTTGGAATCCAGGGAGAAGCTGCGAATCCACCTGATTGGCGCTCAAGGAATCGATCATGAGGAGACCATCTGAAGTCTGAATCACGTAAACAGTTGTGCCGGAGTTACCGATCGCATAGACGTTGTCGAAGATTTTGGTCGCCGCGATCACGGGATCGTTGGGGCTATTGGCGCGCGGCGCTTCGCAGAAAAAATGCTCTTCGTCGGCCCACATCGCGCCCGCCGTCTTCTTCGTTTTTTCGATGAGCACCTTCACCTCGGGCGAATCGGGTTTCGCCGCCGGCGGCTGCGCCAGCCCAAAAACCGGCAAGAGGATCGCGATACAACCGAGCTTACGGAATGACATCATTCTTTTCTCCTGGTCGCCAGAGTCTTCAGCGAAACGCGTTTGATTATACTCTGTGAGGATAGGACCGTAAAGGTCACTTGACATATCTTTACACGATGAAAAAAAGCGTATCCGATCTTACTGAGTTCATCGCGAGGGTTTTGACGAACGTGAGTCTTACCGACGCGGACGCGCGCCTGGTGGCTCAACTGATGGCGGAGGCGGATGCACGCGGCGCTGACGGCCATGGCATCTTTCGCTTGCCGCAGTATGTGAAACGCATCCAGAGCGGCGGGATCAACACACGGCCACGGATCAGCACGATTCAGGATCACCCTGCCACCGCTTTGCTCGATGGCGACAACGCTATGGGGCACTTGGTCATGAGCCGCGCCGCAGAGATCGCCATCACGAAAGCGAGAACCGCCGGTGTGGCTTGGGTGGGCGCGCGCAACAGCAACCATGCGGGGCCGGCTTCGCTCTACGCGCGGATGCCGTTGGAGCATGACATGGTGGGACTGTACATCGCAATCGGCAGCGCGAATCACTTGCCTCCCTGGGGCGGCATTGCGATGCTGCTGAGCACGAATCCGATTGCCATCGCGGTGCCGGGCGCCGCTGGCCGCGAAATCATCCTCGACATGGCAACCACCAATGCCGCCTACGGCAAGGTCAAAATAAAAGCGCAGCGCAATGAGACCATGCCGGAAGGCTGGATGATGGACCGCCAAGGTAACGCTCTGACCGATCCTAAGAAAGCCGACGAAGGCTTTCTGCTACCGATCGGCGGACCTAAGGGATACGGTCTGGCGTTGATGTTTGGCTTGCTGGCTGGAACTCTGAACGGCGCGGCTTTCGGAAACGACGTGGTCGATTTCAATCGTGATTTCTCTACCGTGACGAATACGGGGCACTTGATCGTCGCCCTGAATATTGCCGCGTTCGCCGACGTGCCCACGTTCAAAACAAAAGTCGACAAAATGTGGGAGCTGATGAAGTCGTCGCCGCTCTTGCCGGGCTTCGACGAGATCCGACTGCCAGGGGAGCGATCGGCAAAGATCTACGCGGACCGTACGGCCAATGGAGTTCCCGTTACTCCCGAGCTTCAGAATACCCTCGACCAACTAGCGGACCGTCTGGATATTGAGAGACTATAACGATTATGGCAACCGCGAGCATCATCAAGATTGCATCCATCCCCACATTTCAGCGCGGCGACGGCGTGATCACGACGCTGCTGATCGGCACGGATCGCGCGCCCGATACTGTGTTCACCTCCGGCTTGACCTCATTCCCGCCCGGACGCCGCGCGCCCATGCACAGCCATAATTGCGGAGAGCAAGTGACTGTGATGGAGGGCGAAGGCGAAGTGGTGGTGGATGGTCAGGCCACCCGCGTCGGCCGCTACGATACCACCTACATCCCCGCCGGCAAATCGCATTGCTTCAATAACGTCGGCGATTCGCCGTTGGTGATCCTGTGGATTTACGGCGCGCAACACGTCACGCGCACGTTCACCGAAACTGGAAAGACTGTTGAACATCTTTCGCCCGGCGACAAAGTCACTCCGGCTTAATGCGTATACACCGGGTTCGCGCCCGAAGCTTTCAACTTGGCTAGTTTCTCTTCGAATTCCACTTCACGCCACGCCGACCAATCCCTGAAAATGTCGCGATTCGCGAACAGCATGTGGTCGCTTCTTAGTTTCGCCATGCGCTCCTGTATGGTTCCCGACGGCTGGTTCAGCGTACCCGACCAACCGTAGGCTCCGGTTTCCAAATAAATGTCGACCGGCAGCACTCTGCGGAATAGTTCGAGATTGTGGCGCACGGAAGCTTCCGTGATGTAGACATTCTTATTCAGGTCGTCAGGATACTCCCAGCAGCAGAATTCGAAAACACGGTAGTCTTTGCCGCCTTCGCGCACCGTGTAAAGAAAGCTAGTAGGCGATGGGCTGTGGCCCGGCGCGAGATAAGCCGTCACAGTCAGCGGACCCACTTTGATGACATCGCCATCGAACAGCGCGCGATCCACTTTAACTGGCGGATACCCGCCGGGACCACCAGCCGGCGTGGGCGCCGGAAGAACGCCACCGTGTTCGAGAAGCGGAATCTCGGCGAACCCGGCCATCACTTGCGCTCCGCTCTTCTCCTTGAAGTAGGCCGCCGCGCCGGACTGATCGCCATGATTATGGTTGAGCACAATCACCTTGATGTCCGCCACCTTGAAGCCCATCGCTGCGATGTTTTTCTCCACCTGAGTGGTGGTTTCGGGGAATGCCGCGCCGAACATGATGTGCCCCTGCGGCGATGTCAGCAAGTACACCTCTCCGTTGGCGACTCCGACAAAGTAGAGGTTTCCCATGATCTTCATGGGCTCCGCCGGGTCGCGCATGTTTTTGATTTGCGCCCGGATCTCGACCGATTTTGCGGCGATTTCTTTGCCGTGCTCCGCCTGCGCCGCCGTGAAGGGTGGCTTAGGCGCGAGCGGCGCTTGGGCTAAAGCGAACGATGCCACGCACAAGAAACACATTCGATAGATCATGGGTTTACTCCTTCGGTTACGGTACGCCGTAATGCAAACCACCCGGCGCTAGTACGAAGCCGATTCCCCGCCCCGCGCTGAATATGCCTACCCACAGGATCAGCGAGAGAACCGCCGCCAGCTTCGCTCGGCCAGGTATATGAAGATCGCGATCGAACTCCGCCCCACGGTTGTACACGCTCCTGCGAAAGACTAACGCATGCACAATGACTAGCATGAAAAGCGTTAACTTGATTCGGAAAAAGATATTGTAGTAGTAATCTTCCGCCTTCGACCCCAGCAAGAGAACGCCGCACGTGGCGGCAAAAACAAAACCGATTCGCTTGGGCACCCGCAATTGATCGACTACGTCTGACACCGAGCAACTGCACATCGCCAAGCCCAGCAGGCGCAGGTCCGTCAGGAGAATCATGGCACCGAACAGCGCGATGGCCACCATGTGAAGCGACAGAATCACTGGGTAGGTGTAAGCAGACGCCCGAATGTAGGTGAAGAACGCGGTATTCTCGGCCCATCGCGCCAGCCAAAGCAGCATATTCGTTTCCGTCAAAAACTAAGATCCGGCGCCGTAAACCCGATGAAGATGCCGCCGAAGACCACCGCCACCCACAACGTCAGCGAGATGCAGGCCGCGACTTTAGTCTTCCCGGAAGGCGCGTTCGACAAGGCCAACTTGCGGAGAATCGCATAATGAAAAACAATCGCCAACACTAATAAGAACATCTTCAGCAAGAAAGGAAGGTTCAGATAATACATGTCCGGGTCCGTCGAATAGATCAGCAGCCCCGAACAGATCACCAGAATCAAGCCGGCGAATGTCCACGGAGCGGTGTCCTTGCTAAGTTGTGCCGGGGTCTGATGCGCCATCGCCAAATTCAACAGACGAAAATCGATGAGCGCGCAGGTCCCGATCGCCATCACAAATCCGGCAATGTGAAAACATTCGATTACAGGGAAAATCAGCGGAGATGCATTGAGCGGGTTTCCCACAAGCAACATTGGCATGGAACACTATACATCACTCCAAGCTATCGGCGTTCCCCAGGTGTAGAATCGTTTAAGTTTCCAGGAGCCTCCATGAACCATTCATCGCGCCGTACATTTCTTGCCGGGCTTGGCGGCGTGGGAGCCGCCGCGATTACGGCTACGCGCAGCGTCCGCGGCCAGACTGCGCCGAACACGCGTGCCATCGATTGCCACCACCACTTCGTCTCGCCGGGCTGGATTAAGGCTCTCACCGCGAAAGAAAATCGTAAAGTCGCAGGCTACACTACTTGGTTCGCGCTCCCCCAGCTCAGACCGTACACGCCCGCGAAGGATATCGAAGACATGGACCGCGACGGCGTGGCGACCTCCATGCTCTCCTGCACGACGCCCGGCGTGTGGTTTGGAGATCCCGAAGAAACTCGCGGCTTGGCGCGCGAGATGAACGATTTCGGCGCCCGCACGGTTTCCGATCATAAGAACCGCTTCGGATTGTTCGCGATCCTGCCGCTACCGACCATTGATGACAGCCTTCACGAAATCGAATACGCCTTCGGCACGCTCAAAGCCGACGGCGTGGGAATTCTATCGAGCTACGGCAATCATTGGTTGGGAGATCCCATCTTCAGGCCGGTCCTCGATGAACTGAACCGGCGTAACGCCGTGGTCTACGTGCACCCCACCGATGCACCGTGCTGCCAGGAACTGATGCCGGGCGTGGGACCGGGCACTGTCGAATACAACACTGACACTGCGCGCACTATCTTCAGTCTGCTCGGCACCAACGCAGCCACACGCTACAACAACATCCGTTTTATTTTTTCGCACGGTGGCGGCACTATGCCCTCGCTGGTCCAACGCTTCGGCATCGGCCAGCCCGATAACATCAATCAGAATTTGCGCGCTACGTCCGAGCCTAATTCCCGGCTGTATCATCTTCGGCGTTTCTATTACGACACAGCGCAATCAACCAACATCGTGCAGATGCAGGGGCTCAAGACCATCGCCGGCGCGGGCCAGATCGTCTATGGCACCGACTACCCTTTCGGTTCCCTGGCGAAGCATCTGGCGGGCCTGCGCGAGTGCGGCTTCAGCGCCGCCGAACTCACGGGCGTTCATCGTGAGAATGCGTTGAAACTGTTTCCGCGGCTGAATTCTTAGGACTGCGGCTTCCGCCAAGGCTCCAATTTAGCCGGACGGCGTCCGCGACGAATCGCTCCACTCAGGCCGACATAAGATAGCTCTTCTCCGCTGTGAGCGCGTCGCAGCATCAATCCGCCACGGCTCATATCGCCACGACCGACAAACTCGGATGGGAATAGAAGCCTGTCCCCGAAAACGCTGATTAACGGCTCCGCGTACTTTGCCGTGGCGATGCTGCCGAGCAGCAAGTATTGGCAGGATGGGCCCGCGCGCTGATCGAGCGAGGCCGCGTCGCGCAGCAGCGGAATCCTGAATGCCTGATTATCCTCTTCCACCGGGACATCGCCGATGGCGCGCAAGTTTTCCGCGTCGATCATCGTGTCCGGAGGCAGCAGGCCGTGGCCCGGAACAATCACCAACGCAGGCGGGACGCCTAAGGGCGGACCGGCGAACGCTTCCGCATACGCTAGTTTGCCGCGGAAGTAGAGTCCGCTGATGAATGCGTAGGCTTCGCCAATGGTGGATTTCCGCTCACGCAGGCGAACCGCCAAATCGAAGTCGGCCTCCGGGCGCAACAGGACATTCGACCGCGGTCCGCCAATGCGCGCCGGCGATAACAAAAACACCAATGGAAACTCGCGAGGCAGAACCTCTATGTTACCGGCTGGCACTTAAGCTGTTTCGCGTAGCAAGGTCAGGGGAGATTTCGTTTCGCGCTCCACTTGCTCCATCAAACATTGGCGCGGCGCTTTGTCAGGACGCCAGCGCATGAACTTCGTTCCGTGCCGGAAGCGGTGACCGGTGAAATGATCGTAGCGGACCTCCACCACCAACTCCGGCCGCAGCGGTTCCCACTCAGTGGACTTCTCCGAATTCCAGCGGCTCGGCCCACCCGGCGCACGACCCGTGAAACCGGGCGGCTCGATTAGGGCTTTTAATTTGCGAGTGAGCGCGGGGCGGCTGGCCGACTCGATCGACGAAGTAAAGCCCACATGCTGCAGAAGCCCCTCATGATCATATAAGCCCAATAGTAAGGACCCAACTACTTTCTGGCCAGCGAGATAACGAAAACCACCCACCACGCAGTCGGCCGTGCGCAGGGTCTTGACTTTTTGCATGGCGCGTTCGCCTGACCGATAGGGGAGATCAAGCCGCTTGGCGACCACGCCATCCAATTGGCCTCGCATGCTTTTCAGCCAACCGCGCGCGATGGGAATCTCTTGGGTAGCTGGGGAAAGAATAAAGGTGGCATTCCCCGTCATATATTTGGACGTGAAACTTTCGAGCGCAGCTCTTCGTTTTACGAACGGCTCATCCACCAAGGACCGGCCGCTATAATTCACGACAAGATCAAATAAGACAAACTGTGCGGGATGTTGTTGCGACAACTTGGCCACTCGGCTCGCCGCCGGGTGAATTCGCTGCAGAAGATCGTCGAAAGAAAGCTTGCCATCGATCAGTACGATTATTTCGCCGTCGAGCACACACTTCTTAGCCTTCAGTTTGAGCAGGGCTGCCACCAGTTCCGGGAAATATCTGGTGAGCGTTTGTCCGGCCTTTGACTGTAGTTCCACAGTTGGCCCGTCGCGAAACGCGACGCAGCGGAAGCCATCCCACTTGGGTTCGTATTGCCACTCGGCTCCTGTGGGGATCGCGCCTACACTTTTGGCCTCCATCGGCAGGAACGGCGGTTGAATCGGCAGTTTCACACTGCCGCCGTCAGCTTGAAGCGATTTTTCTGGAGGAGCAAAGGCCGGTAAAGGTCGCCCACCTTCGCGAGGCGCTGCATCATGTTGTCGATACGAAAATCTTCGATCTCAATGCCGCGCCCCACTTCCTCCCAGGTGACCGGAGCCGACACCGGCGCACGAGGTTTGGGGCGCCCGAATAGACCGAGGCCAGAGTCCGTCCCCAGGCGTTCTGGTTGTAATCCACCAGAATCCGGTTCGGCGACCGCTTTGCCACCCGGTATTCAGAAGTCAGAATCTTGGGGTATTTCTGCGCCGCGGTCACCGAGAACGCTTTCGCGAAAGTCCATACTTCTTTCTGCAGTGGGCCGCGCACAATCGGAATGTAAATGTGAATGCCGCGGGAGCCGGTGGTCTTGGGATAGCTTTTAATTTTCAACGCATCCAACTCATCGCGCAAGAGCAGAGCCGCCTCTCGCACCAAGGCGAACGTGGCGCCGGGCGTGGGGTCCAGATCGAAGTGCAGATAATCCGGCCGATCGACGTCCTCGCAGCGCGCATACCAGGGATTGAGATCGATGCATCCGAGATTTACTGCCCACAGCAACCCGGCCAGATCATTGATTACCGGGAAATCGACTAGATTTGCCGACGGGTGTTGGATTTCGCAAATCGGAATCCAAGTGGGCCGCGGTTTCGGAGCGTGTTTCTGAAAGAAAAACTTGCCCGAAGCCCCATCTGGATAGCGCTTCAACACCATCGCTCGCGATTGCAGATAGGGCAGCAGATAAGACGAGACATCGGCGTAATACTGCAATAGGTCGCGCTTGGTGATGCCGTCGTCGGACCAAAATACTTTAGATAGATTCGTCAGGCTAAGCTCTTTGCTGTCGACGCGCAGGGTGGCGTCTTTCAAATCCTGCGGAATCGTTACCCGATCCTTCCCGTTTTTCGAGGACGCTCCTCCGCGACCTGCGCGGAACGTGCTGGGATGCGCGTTCTTCTTTGGCGAAGGGACTGGCATAGAGATGCTGCACCTTAGACGACTTTCACGCACGGTCTGTTTCAGACAAGCGGCGGGGATGGCGTCGAAATTGCATAATCGAGATGTATGCCACTGGTAAGATATCACACCAAGCGGGATTTCAAGATCAGTCCCGAGCCCAAAGGAGGCACTCGCACCAAGGCCTCAAAGGCGCCTCTCCTTTTTGTGGTTCAAAAACATCAGGCCAGTCATCTGCATTATGACTTTCGGCTGGAGTGGGACGGTGTTTTGCTTTCCTGGGCAGTTCCTAAGGGACCTTCGCTTGACCCGGCGGTGAAGCGGCTCGCCATGGCCGTCGAAGACCATCCCATCGAATATGCGAAGTTTGAAGGCATTATTCCAGAGGGCCAATATGGCGGCGGCACCGTGATGGTATGGGATCAAGGGACCTGGGAACCCGAGCAAGATCCAGAGACCGGCCTGCGTAAAGGCGAGTTGAAATTTTCATTGCATGGGAAGAAACTGCGCGGTTCCTGGGTCCTGGTCCGGACCAAGCGTAGGCCGGGTAGCTCGCAACGCGCGTCCTGGCTGCTGATCAAACATCGAGATCAGTATGCCAGCACCTCCGACGTGGTGACTGAAAAACCGCGTTCCGTGGTATCTAAACGTTTAATGGCTGGAATCGCGAAGGCCGCAGGTGGAAACGTAGCCAAGGCTGCGGGGAGCGACCCTCGTCCGTAACCATCCTGATCTAGTTTGGAATAAGGCGTGCAGGTTGTGCAGGCGTGCAGGCTTCCTTAAGTTCACCGGTCCTGTCGCGAGAAGCGGCGCGGAAAATTGGGCTGAGTTACGTTTCCGATCGCGAACCGGGCATCGTCCGTAAACCTTCAGGACGCTATTTCCGGTATTTGGATTCCAAGGGATCTCGTGTTCACGATACGGCTACGCTAGAGCGAATCCGCCGGCTGGTGATCCCACCAGCGTGGACCGAAGTCTGGATCTGCCCGCGGGAAGACGGCCATTTGCAGGCGGTAGGGCGCGACGCGCGGCGGCGCAAGCAATATCGTTATCACGATTCCTACCGGCAAATACGGGATGAGACCAAGTTCACCCGTATGGCGGCGTTCGGAGTGGCGCTGCCGAAGATTCGCGCGCAAATTCAAAAAGATCTGAGCAGCCGGGGAATGTGCAAGCAGAAAATCCTCGCGGCCATCGTGCAACTGCTGGATTCAGTGGCGATTCGGATCGGCAATGAAGATTACGCGCGGCAGAATGATTCCTTCGGCTTGACGACCCTGCGCAACGACCATGTCGAAGTGACCGGGCAAACCATTCACTTCCATTTCCGCGGCAAGAGCGGCCAGTTGCATAAGATGAAACTGACGGACCGGCGCCTGGCGGGCATCGTCCGCAAATGCCAATGCCTGCCGGGCCAGGAGCTGTTTCTCTACGAAGACGCCGAGGGACAAATCGTCAAGATCCATTCCGACGATGTGAATGAATACCTGGACGGCCTGGCCAAAGAGAAATTCACAGCCAAGGATTTCCGAACCTGGAAAGGGACGACGGAGATGATCGTGGCGCTTCAGCAATTGGGGCCCGCCGAAAATCAAACAGAAGCCAAGGAAGAAGATCACAGAAGCGGTGAAGATGGCTTCTCAAAAGTTAGGCAACCGTCCCGCCGCGTGCCGCGCCTACTACATTCATCCGGCAATTCCTGCTGCGTACATGGACGGAACGTTATTCAGCACTCTCGATCACGCCCAGAAAATACAGACCAGCGAAAGCGGTTTGCGGCCCGAGGAGCGGGCTGCGCTCGGGCTGGTAAATCATTACATTTCCCCGCGCTCTACTTGAAAATATCGAGCACGTCCTGCGGCAGAGTATTCTGCGGCCGGTCCCAGCCTACCTCGAAAAATCTTTCCCAGTTCTGCGCCCAGGGACGGCCGTAGTAATCGATATATCGCGGGTCGGCCTTGGTGAGCTGTGTCGGCTTACCGTTGGAATTTCTCAAGTTGCCTAAACACTCGATATAAGTGAAGCGGCGGTCCGCAGCGTCGGGGGGCGCCTGGCGGACAAAACGATACGTCGCGTGCATCGGTTGAACGAAGGTGTCGGGATCGTAAAATACCGCCTCGTGATCGAGCCCGATAAACTTGCCGTTCGCATCCAAAGCCGGTTTGTAAGTTTCCACCGTCTCCATCTTGTCGCTGAATTCGAACATCGAATGGGACAGTGTCCAGCCCTGCACGTTCGCAGTCCAGGTGATGAGAGTGGTCCCGTCCCAGAAGCCGACGGTCTCGCCGTACCACTGCGGGACTTTCTGGACATGCTGTTTTCCGATCAACACCTGGCGTAGGAAGTTCGCCGCGATCCCCGAAAGGAACTGGATGTTCCAAGGGCTCATGGTCAGTTGGAAGTTGCCGGCGTTCGACGCCTCCGCCCACCAGCGCATGAATCCTTCCGGCTGACAGAAGGAGGCTTGCCATTGCGGCGCGTTGTCCACGCCCTCGTGATAGTTTTGCTGCACAAAACGCTTTTGATATTCGGGCGTGAGCAGCGACAGGATGGTGGGAACTTGATTGACGGTTCCCCAAATCCACTGGGCTCCCCGATCGGCTTGGATATCACGCGTGTAATAGCCGTCCCAGTCCGGCACGTTCGCCTTGGTATAAACAGTGGGACCGCCCTTGGCCTTCGCGGCCGCTAACAAAGCCTGATAGTGCTCCTTCGCGGTCTTATAAGGATAAGGGCTCACGATCCGCTCGCGCGGGTAGTCGGCGGTGCAGTCGCTCCAGGCAGCCGACATGGGCGGATTGGTGCCGATGCGTAGCGAGGTCCAGATATCTGCGATCTGCCGCGGCGTGTTGCAGCGGAAGTAGCGCTGGTCCGTCCATAGCTTCTGATCTTTGTAAAAATTTTTCGATAAGAACAAATCCACCGGCAGCGCTTGCATTCCGGGCGGAGGCCCCGGGAAGGTCGGGGTGTTCCCTCTTCCAAAGGCGCCTGCAGGACGTTGCTGCGCCGGCGGACCGCCGCGCTGTGCTAAGGCGGGTGCGATCACGGCCAGGAAGGCGAACGAAACAGCAAAAACTCTCGATCTCATTCCCCCGCATCCCATTTCCCGAGCATTTTCCCGTCCGGCATTTTCGCGCCGATGAAGCCGCCCACCGGGGATCCGTTCAGCATCGGATGGAACTTGATGGTCACGTTCATGCCCGGAGAAAACGTCGCCGGGCGAACGCCCTCTCGACCCAACTGGTTGGGGCTTCCCCATTCGATGCTCCATTCTGTGACCTTGCCGGCCGCGTCTGTCACGTTCAACTGGATCCACGAGTGCGGATTTCGAAACTGGAATTCTTTGACGGTGCCGGTAATCTCCTTCACGGCTTCGGGGTCAAAACCCGCGTTCGAATGGTGGGCGAATACCGGCTGAATCGTGAACATGCCCAGGGGAACGATCAGTGCTGTCCAGAGCACTCCGTGGATGCGGTTCAACATGAAAATCTCCTCAAAGGTGAATCCAACATTAATTCAGTGGCTTTCCGTCCGGTCCCAGAACCATCGTTTTCCCGGTAACTGTATCTGCCGGATTGCGATTATTTTCAGCGCAGCCGTAATCGTACATAAAGAGGCCGGGTTTACCCTTGCGAAACTGCTTGGTTACGTTCCACGGCTTGGTCAAGGCTTTCGGATCTTCGATCACCAGCTTGAACTCAAGGGTGTTTTCATTGATCTTCCGGACGCGTGTCGTAACCGTCGCGGCATCGCTCAACACCAGGCCGGTTCTATCGAGAATCGAGTCGTTATCCCGATTCCCCTTCAACCCGAGGGTCTGGAACACTAACGTGTCGCCCTCCCAATGGCCCACCGAAACGCCGGTGTAGGTTCCCCAAGTGTCTTCCTTGGCGGGGAGTTTTCGTCCATCGGTGTAAACCCGCATGGTGTTGGGGCCGTTCTCAGTGACGATGTAAAAAATATCCGGGCGGACGACGAACTCGTAAGCGTCCGGCAGATTCAGAATGCGCGGGTACCCTACTGGAACACCGCAGTTGGTGAGGACGTCGGGAAAGCGGTCCGCGTCGCGCAGCGCCAAATGATCGTCGTAGATTTTTTCAAACACGGGCGCATAGGGGGGATGCTCGCGAACGCCGTGTGTGATCACTCCGCCCTTGCCGGTTTGCGTGGCGGTGTCAAAAACCGTTCCGCCCATCATGCTCCACAGGCCGCTCCAATCGGGCAGCTTTTCAAAGGGAGTAACCAGCGATTGCCCCCGGCTCACGCAGGGCGCGAGCAAGAAAATGAGTCCGGCAAGAATCCGCAATTTCTTTGTATGCATCTTACTTGTCTCCGCGCTTCCGCCCTTGAGCACGTTGTTACGGAGTGATCCTTCGGCTGGAGCGATTGACAACCCCACTGGCTGGTCAGAATATCATACTGAGCGTTCGGGGTGAAGCGTTACACTTTCAAAGGCGGGTTGCGGAAAGGTTGACGGGCCTGGGACATAGGTAACAGAAGGTACCGGAGACATGGGTTACACTTTTGCCGTAAGACCAGTTACAAGATAAAGGACCGATATAAGGAATGTAGTTTGGAGGTTTAACTGACCGGACCCGCACAGCCTATCGATGCGCCAACCACTCGCCCGAGCAGTTGGAAGCGGCCATCTTAGCAGCCAAACGCGAGACGCCGCACTGGGGAGCGCGGAAGATTCGGGAGCGTTTGTTACGCCGATTGCCACATGCTGTGAAAGTTAGGTAGAGCCTGTTAGCTATGTGTCCGGTCCGGACAAAAGGGGCTGGATTTCATCGTTGGGAAAGATACCCAACGACCTCTCCAAAAACGGGGAATTGGGGTACGTCTTCCTCCAACCGGAGTTCTTTGCTTAGATTTTCTACAGCTCATTAACATTGTGATAAGTGCGATGGACGCTGCCCTTGGGGCGTAACGGGCTAGGCGGCGGGCAGTGCGAACACGATCGTCGCTGTGCTTATAGGCTGGCTTTAAATAGCAGTGACACCCAGGGCGTGGTCCAACTACCCACGAGCCGTTCTCGTAATCAATCTGGCGCCTCCTGAGCCGAGTTTGGGACCTTGGTGGTGGT
>CAVPZQ010000030.1:0-19522 GCA_963710155.1 Bryobacterales bacterium
ACTGCGAATGGACGATAGCCGTCGGCCGCGTGACTCGGCTGAACCTGCCTCTCGGTTGACCAACGGTCTGAAGATTGCTTCTCGGTCAAGTGGAAAAAGAAAAGACGACGGAGAAAGAGATTAAAAATGACAACACATCAGAAAAGATCAATGGTCTCGCGCTCCTAGGCATGGGATTCATGGCGCCGCCATTCTTTGCGCAGAACGCCGCGGCAGAATCCGCTCAGCGCGGCGTAGAAACACGGGTCGCAGATCTGGATCCTTTTACGCACTTCGCATTTATCCCGGCAAGTTCCGCTGCGGAGACAATCAAGTTCGAAAACGTGAAGGCCACGAAAGTGTTCACCAAGATGAGTTCCACGAGAGATCCCGGCTTCTGCAATAACGTCCAATTCAACGAGCCAGGCGGATCCATGTACTGCCCCTTCATCCAACACGAGTCACCGGCGACCGCCTACGCGGTCACATATTCTTTTGAGGGCGCGCCGCTCGCGTCAGATGAATACGGCAATCGTAATTTCACGTTCCAAGTGTACTTTAAGCCTGAAGAATTGCCCTCGACCTTGCAGAGCGCCATTTCCGCCCATAAAGTGAAGCGTGCGGAGCTGGCGACCTATTTCAACGTAACCACTTCCCGGCCGCTGGTCCATGGAACTGTGATTGACGAAGCAAATTCGAGTTTTTGCGCGGGACACTTCGTAGATGTTGACTGGGTTCAAAACGACCCCGACTGCCAAAACAAGGTCAGCTTCAAGAGTGTGACCACGCCATCCGCCAACATCGCAGTCCAGGTGGAACCGATTTCGCAGCGGCCACAAGAAGCCGTAGCATCACGATAAACTCGTCAGCGAATGAAAATCCAGGCCCAAAGGGTTTTCTCCGCCGCTAAGTATACGCGGAGATCGTCCTCTGCTACGTCAGGCATTTTTCCGCCGGTTTTTCAACGAGACGTTATCACTCTACGATCACCTCTATAGGCAGAGTATGGTGAACTACGTAGCTGTAATATCTGGGGTCGGGTTTGTCGGGTTGCGATTCCCCCGCCGCATTCTTTGCCCGGCTCATTAACGTATAGCGTCCAGGCTGATCCGGCGTTTTCCAGTCGTAGGTCCATCGCCGCCATGCGTGCGGCTGGATCGGATCGAGGAACTCGGTCGTCGCCCACGTTAGCCCTCCATCCGTCGTCAGGTCCACCGTCACAACCTCTGTTTCCCCGCACCATGCAGCACCATAGACTTTATAGAGTTGACCTTTGGGAACCACCTCAAGTGTGCGCGGGCGCGCAATTTCGGATTTCAATTTTAGTTCCGCTAATGGGCGTCTCACCGCGATTCCATCAACTTCGTCCCAATACGCGTAATCCGCCGTCTGCCAATAACCTTGAAATTGCTCCTCGGTCACGCGGATGTGAGTCAGCCATTTGACAGATGCCATGCCGTAGTGGCCTGGTACGATCGCCCGCAAGGGAAAACCGTGATCGTGCGGAATATCCATGCCATTCATCGCGTAGGCGATCAAAACGTCATCGAGTGCCTTATTCACGGGCACGCTGCGGCTGTAACTGATCGGTTCTGGAGGTATGGGCGGCTCTACTGGCCGGCCCCGGTCCGCCCCTTCCAGCACAACGTCACAAGCCTTGGCGGTGAGCCCGGCCCGATCCAAGAGCGTTGCCAGCGGAACGCCGGTCCATTCCGCATTTCCAACCGCACCTAATTCCCACTGTGCGCCGGGCATTTGTGGAACCAGAAAAACTCGACTGTTTCCGGCGCACTCAAGCGTAGCGACAACCGTCTCCGCCGGCAAGCGCCTCAATTCGTCATAGGTAATCGCAAAGGGATACTTCACTGCTCCTTCCACGCTCAATCGATAGGAGTCGGGTTCCAGTCTCGGCGCGTGAAAATGACTGCGAATGTAAAACGACTCGACCGGAGTGAGATAGCTGTCGAGCTGCTCAAACGGGAACTCGAGATTCGTAGGCTCTTTCTGGCGAATCACCAGGCCGCCGGGATGTGTTGACGTTAAAGATGCGTGTTTTTGAAACGTTTTCATTTCGCTTCCCCTCCCGTGGTTAGGCGGTCGTCAAGACTTTCAGCTTCAATGACCGCGCCACGCCGGCGCCATAAGTGGGATCCGCTTTTTTGCAGTTCGCGACATGCCGTTCCAGGACCTCCTGAGCCGCGCCCTTCATCGCGCGAGCCGTGTTGTCGAAGAGCAGCTGCTTTTGCTCCGCAGTCATCTTGCGGAAAAGATTGCCCGGCTGCTCCCAGTGATCCTCCTCCAAGCGGTGGTCATAGTGACGGGCGTCGCCTTCGAGCGCAAACGGCTGCTCAGCGAATTCCGGTTGGTTGTCCCACAGTCCCTGGCTGTTCGGGTTATACGTCGTCATCGCTCCCAGGTTTCCATCCGTGCGCATCTTGCCATCGCGGTGATAGGAGTGGAATGGGCACTTCGGCGCATTCACCGGGATGTGATTGAAGTTCACGCCCAAGCGGTAGCGCTGGGCATCGCCATAAGAGAACAGGCGGCCCTGCAGCATCCTGTCGGGAGAGAAACCAATTCCGGGGACCACATTCGCGGGGGAGAAGGCGGCTTGTTCCACCTCCGCGAAATAGTTTTCCGGATAATGATTGAGCTCCATGACGCCGACTTCGATCAGCGGGTAGTCCGCCTTGGGCCAGACCTTAGTGACATCAAAAGGATTATGCTTGTGAGTCTTGGCCTGTTCCTCAGTCATCACTTGAATGAACAGGGTCCATCGCGGAAAATCACCCCGGTCGATTGCCTCCAATAGATCCCGGCCATTGCTCTCCCGATCGTTGGCCACAACCGAAGCGGCCGCTTCGTCCGTGAGATTTTCAATTCCTTGCTGTGTGCGGAAGTGGAACTTCACCCAGGTACGCTGGTTTTCGGCATTCATCATCGAGAAGGTGTGACTTCCGAATAAATGCATGTGCCGGAAGGACCTCGGAATTCCGCGGTCGGACATGACGACGGTGACCTGATGCAGTGCCTCCGGAAGTAAAGTCCAGAAGTCCCAATTGTTTTGAGCGCTCCGCAGACCGGTGCGAGGGTCGCGCTTGATGGCGTGGTTGAGGTCGGAGAAGCGCAGAGGATCGCGGAAAAAAAAGACGGGAGTGTTGTTTCCTACGATGTCCCAATTTCCGTCCTCAGTGTAGAACTTGAGAGCAGTCCCGCGGATATCGCGCTCCGCATCGGCTGCCCCGCGTTCCCCGGCGACGGTCGAAAAACGCGCGAACATAGGCGTCTGCTTGCCGATCTTCGAAAAGATCGCTGCTTTGGTGTACTTTGTGATGTCGTGAGTGGTCGTGAAGGTTCCGTGGGCCCCCCAGCCTTTGGCGTGCATCCTGCGCTCCGGAATCACTTCGCGATCGAAGTGCGCTAGCTTCTCGATCAACCAGATATCCTGGAGGAGAGCCGGACCACGACGGCCGGCTGTCAAAATATTTGTGTTGTCTGCTACGGGTGCACCCGTTGCATTGGTAAAGCGTTCGGGTTTTGACATGATGAATTCTCGCTTTCTGAAGTTCTTAGGCCTTCCACAGCGAACCGCGGATGACATCGCAGAAGTTGATGCGCTGGAACTTCGGGTCCTTGTCCGCCAGTACATCCGCCTTCACATTTCCGAACGTCGTCGCCGGCTTGTGCTGGATGCCGTCGTAAAAAGTCTGGATGATATCTTCTTTAAAGTGTGCGGTGCGCGGATAGGCAGCGACGATCGCCTCGCGATCAGTCTCTGAGAATTCCGAATAGGCGATTCCGAGAACATCCATCTCCACGCCATTGGTCAACAGCGCCACCACCGGATGCATGTACTGTGGAATTCCCGGCGTCGTGTGTAGTGCGATCGCGGTCCACACCGTATCGATCTCCGGCTGAGAGATATGGTTCCGGCGCAGGAACGCTCGCGCGGTATTCGCACTATCCACCTCAAACCGGTCCGACTTACTGCTGTACTGGGGCGTCAATCCCATGTCGTGGAACATCGCGCCAATGTAAAGCAGCTCGGGATCGAACTTCAACACCCGTCTCCTTCCCGCGAGCGCGCCAAAATAATACACACGAGTCGAGTGGTTGAACAGCAGCGGAGATTCGGTGTCGCGCACCAGTTCCGTTGCCTCTCGAGCAAGTTTACTGTCTGGGATCGTCACCCCCGCGAGTGAGGTTGTAGCGGTCGTGTCTCTACTTGTCATGGGCATGTTCGGAATCACTCCTCACGGCCAATGCAGGTTCTATTCCAAAGGTGTTTAGCGAACGGTGACCACGCACGGCCCCTATTTCGCGCCAATCCGCGCGAAAGATCTGCTTACGACAACGTGCGCGGTGACTTCCCAATGACACCAATGTCGACCGCACGACGCCGAGAGCCAGCGCGCGTGCGTATCTACTTTGATTAGACATGGCCCACTGTTGGCATGCCCCTTGCATCGTTCGCATCGTGAGCCAATCGCCCGCGCTCAGTCCAAAGCTTGGGGAACTCACAAAAGGAGAGAATCGAAATGAAAACAGGAGCTATTCTTCTTGTCGGTCTTGGATTGCTGGGCGGGCTAGCCCAGCGGGTCGCGGCCGATGAAAGTAACCAGAAGATTGTGTTCACCTTCAGCGGGCCCGTTGAGATTCCCGGCCAGGTGCTGGCGGCGGGAACCTACGTGTTTAAGCTGATGAATTCACCATCTGACCGGAACATCGTGCAGGTATTCAGTAAGGACGAAAGGCATCTTTACGGTACCTTCCTGGCGGTTCCGGACGAGCGTCTGCGCCCCGCTGAGAAATCAATCATTACGTTCGATGAAAGACCGGCGAATTCGCCCGAGGCCGTGAAGGCGTGGTTCTATCCCGGCGACAACATCGGGCATGAGTTTGTGTATCCAAAGCCGAGGGCGGTTGCGTTGGCTAAAGCCAACAACACCCCGGTCCCATCGATGCCGGCCGAACTCGCCGCCAACACTACGCAACCCGCGGCCACGGTGAAAGCGCCCAACATAGTGGCTATGAGCCAGGCTCCGTTGAAAGTCCAACAGCCGTCAGAAGAGGAAGTGGAGATTGCACAGGTATTTCCAGTGGCGGCCCAGACCCAGACTCAACCTCCCGCATCCTTGCCCACAACCGGGAGTCCATGGCCTCTGATCGGTTTGCTTGGCCTCGCATCGCTCGGCGCGGGCGTCGGTCTGAAATTTGCAGTAAGGCGGCCAATCGGGTGAAGGCAAGCTCGCCTCGCGTGCCTCCGCAGCCGAGTGTGCGTGGTCGCCCGGGTCCCAGGACGATCGCGGCGCTCGGTAGACTGCCTCCCGAAGTTCGCTCGCTACAATCAATTCGACCATACCTAGCGGACATTTATCGCATTCGTGGGGAGGAACGTGTACCAATTGCAGTTGAACTCATAACGCAAAGGCCGAAGGTTCAAATCCTTCCCCCGTGACCAAAAAGTTTCTGTCCGACCCGGCGGCACGGGCGTCGTTGCTGGTTGTGGGCCGGCGGCGGCTTTTGCGGGAGGCTCGGGAGAAGTCGAGGCGGCGGTTTCCTAGTGTGTTGCTGGGGTGAGGTTCTGGTATAGTAGCGGACCGAAGGTCGCTCACTCTATGAAAGTCATCGCACGCAGCTCATCTTTGGTGTTTTTCTTCGGCAATCTTTTGTTGGGACTTCCTATACGCCGGAGGTTAGGAAGCTCCGTGGGCGGATTGGATGGTCCGAGTGGAGCTCGCGAGGACTCTAGTGGGAGTGGAGAGCGCCGCTTCGGGTGGAAGGCATTGGCCCCGCAGCATGAGAATCGCGCAGCGGAGCCAGTAGCCGAACAGGAGTGTTGAACTGACGGTGATGGTGGCGGTGGCGATCAGTTCAACCATGAGTCAAGGTGGGGCTGATGCTCCGGTCAGTTGGTGGACACAGTCACTAGCTTGGAAGAATCGACAGGCATCACCGAGCCTACTTCCGAGAAGATCGTGCTGATGCCGGACGCTGCGCCCGACAGGGTGGCGACAACGGTCATGGCCAGGAATCCAGCGATTAAGACGTACTCGATGAGGTCCTGGCCAGAGGTGTTCTTGAGTGCGGTTAGCTTCTGTGTCAGCTTCTTCATGAACAGAGACTATCAGGGGGACACCTGGGGAGGTATCCCTCGACGGTTCTATTCGCTGGTACCGGAAATCGGGTTTGGTACTGATACTTCCTGGCAGGCGGGGAAGCGACGGGGACGCCGCTTGCGGGCCGGAGGCCCGCCCTACGGTTACTTCACGGGGAGGAAGCGTTGGACGCGTTCGCCGGCGAAGACTTCGCCGGTGTAGATGATCCCCTTCGAGTCTACGGCGATCATGTGGAGTCCAAAGAACTGTCCGCCGTTTTCGCCCATGCTGCCTAGTTGGCCCACCACTTTTCCGTCTTCGCGGTTGAGGAACCAGATGTGGTTGTTGGTCAGATCGGAGATATAGAGGAGTTTCTGGGCTTTGTCGGGGGAGAACATTACGCCGCCGGTGGCTCCGCCGACGCCGGTCATGGGGGCTAGGATGAACTCCTTTACAAACTTGCCTTGCTTGGTAGTTACGTCGATGCGGTTGGCCATGCGGTCGGCGGCGTAGACCAGGCCATCGTTAGAAATGTTCAGCGTGAGGTGGCCGCGGAATTCTTTGGGCATGGGGCCGCCGGGGGTGTAGGCGCGGTCGGCGTCGTTGGTGGTGATTTCGGAGAGGGGGTGGCCGTAGGCGCCCCAGCCGCGCTTGAACTGGAAGGTGTCGAGGTCGAAGACCATGACGCGGCCGCCCAGGTAATTGTCGGCACAGTAGAGTTCGTGGGCGGGTTCGTCGAGGCGGATCTCTTCTAAGCCGCCGACGATCATGGGCGTGGTGGGGGGGTACTTGGCGCGGAAGGCGGCTATCGCGGCTTCGCGTGCAGGGTCGGGTTGATTGCGGGCGCCGGGGGGACGGAGGAATCCGGCTACTGGTCCTCGGCTGCCGCGGCCGGGGGCGCGGTTTTCGGGAGCGGCGTCGCCTCCACCACCGGCGCCGGGTTGTTTGTCGGAGGTGCGGGGGACTTCGGCGACTACTTTGCCGGTTTTGGGATCGTATTTGCGGACGGTGTCCTGGCCGATGTAGACGAAGCCCTTGCTGTCGACGGCCATGCCGTGGCCTTGGGGGGCGTCGAAGGAGCCGATTACGTTGCCTGCCTTGTCAATGTGAATCATCGACGGGGGGCGGACGCAGCAATCGGCGATGGGCGGGGTGAGCTCGGCTTCGAGCTCGATGTCGGTGAGGTCGTTGGGGCGGTCGAGGATCCAGACGTTGTCGTCTTTGTCTACGGCTAGGCCGGTGACGCCGCCAAGCTTCCATTTGTTGGGAAGGGGCTTGGGCCAATCGGGATCGAACTTAAACTTGGGCGCGGCGGGGGGCTGGGCTAGCAGCGACACGCATAAGGCCAACGCGCCGAGGGCGGCTGTTGCGGCTAGGGCGCCACCCATTACATTCTTCTGCCTGATCATTAAGGTTTCCTACTTTCCGGGAAGGTGTTGGACATCTTTTTCGTTTTCGTTGCAGGCGTATTCAATCAGCTCAGTGCCGGGCTGGAGGTCCATTACTTCGGTGGCGGACCAGGGCTTGGTGTAGGCTTTGGGATCGTCGATGGTGGTCTGGATCTCGAGGTGTCCGAAGTCGCGGCGGTGGATGCGTTCGGTTACGTGCAGGGCGTCTGTGGTGGGATGGCCGGCTTGATCGAGCCAAGTTTTGCCGTTGAAACCGGTGGTGTCGATGACGAGCGTGTCGCCGTCCCACTTGCCGGTGGAGTAGCCGAGCCAGGTGGGGTTGGGGTCCTTTCCAAGCTGGCGGCCATCCATGAAGACCTGGCGATACAAGTCGAAGGCTTCGTAAAGGATCAAGACAACACCGGGTTCCTGATAGATCCTAAGCGGATTTGGGGTCGCATTAATTCTGGGGAGTCCGGGGGGCAGGCAGTTGGCTTGGGGTTCCTCGCGGGCGTGAATGCCGGTGCCGCGCTCGGCAGTGAGCGCCGCAGCCCAGGGCTGCATCGGCAACTCGCCGGGCTTGAAATCCGCGGCAAGATTGATCAGGTACTTGGGCGTGGCGATCTGCCAGATTCCGGAGAAATCAGGCTGGCCGTCGGCGCGGTGCGGCGCGGGCGCGGCAAGATCGGCTTTGCCATCATTGGTGCGGGGTATGACAGCGGTGGGGAGTTTCGTCCATTGCGCGGGGGCTAGGGCGGCAGTGAGGAGCAGGAACGCGGCGAAGGATTTCACGAGTCGTATTATATATCTGTTCGCAATGATTTATTCTTGAAGGAGGCAACTCCCCGCCTTGTTCGCGGCTCGACCCGTCTCCCGGAAGCCGAAAATCGAAATCCTTAAGGAAGTGTTTATGACGCAACCCGCTGATGCGCGTGCCGCGAATTACGTATTGACGTTAGAAGAAATTGGGAACCTTGCGGAGAAGAGCGGGAAGCCGGCGGAGACGCTGATGAATGTGGTCGCGTTGATTGCGACGCGGTTTCAGACGGACGTGTGTTCGGTTTATTTGCTGGAACCGGATCGCGCGAATCTGGTGCTGGCGGCGAGTGTCGGGCTGCGGCCGGAGTGCATCGGCACGCTGCGCTTGACGCTGCACGAGGGGCTGGCGGGATTGGTGGCGGAGCAGGTGCGGCCGGTAGCAGTGGGGCAGGTGGCGAGCCATCCGCGGTTCAAATATTTCAAAGAGGCTGGGGAGGAATCTTTCCAAAGCTTCTTGGGCGTGCCGATTGTGGAGCGCGGGGTATTGCAAGGTGTGCTGGTGGTGCAGACGGTGCAGACGCGCACGTTTCCCGAAGACGAGATCCGGATGCTGACGGAGGCGGCGGCGCAGGTAGCTCCGGTGGTAAGCGAGGCGCGGACGCTCGATCGGTTTATCGCTCCAGCTCAGGAGAAGTTGTGGGCGCTGGCGCGGAATTTGTGGTGGAGCTGGGATCAGGATTCGACGGGGCTGTTCCGCGATTTAGATCCGGTACGGTGGCGGGAGTTAAATCATAATCCGATTTCGCTGCTGGCGGAGATTCCGTTGTCGAAGCTGGAACGGCGCGCGGGGGAACTGGTGCTGCACGGGCGGATTAATTATGCGTACCGTCGTCAGCAGGAATATCTGCAGGCGGACCGGACCTGGGGCGCTACGCATGCGGGCGTTTTGCGGCCGCGGCCGGTGGCTTATTTTTCGGCGGAGTTCGGGTTGCATGAATCGTTGCCGATTTATTCGGGCGGGTTGGGAGTGCTGGCGGGGGATCATGTGAAGAGCGCTTCCGATCTGGACATTCCGCTGGTGGCAGTGGGATTGTTTTACGGGCAGGGTTATTTCCGGCAGAGGCTGGATCGGACCGGGTGGCAGCACGAGGAATATTTGCCTACCGACGTCACGCAGTTGCCGATGGAGCTGGCGATTGGCAAGAAGGGCGAGCCGATCACGGTGCACATACAAACTCGCGGCGCTTCGATAGCAGCAAAAGTATGGCGCGTGAAGGTGGGGCGCATCGATTTGCTGCTGCTGGATTCTAATGTGGACGGGAATACGCCGGAAGATCGTGAGCTGACTTCGCGCTTGTATGGCGGGGACGGGCGGGTGCGGGTGCGTCAGGAATTGCTGTTGGGCGTGGGGGGATTCCGCGCATTGAAGGCGATGGGGATCACTCCCGGAGTTCTGCATTTGAACGAGGGGCACAGCGGGTTTGCGGTACTGGAAGCGATTCGCAGCCGCATGGAAGAAGAAGGCGTGAACTTCGATCAGGCGCTGCCGCATGTTTCGCGCGAGGTGGCTTTCACGACGCACACGCCGGTGCCGGCGGGGCATGACCGGTTCAGCGCGGGACTAATCGAAGAACATCTGGGGCCGTTGCGCGAGGCGCTTGGACTGTCGCATGAAAGTTTCCTGGGGCTGGGGCGGGAGCATCCTGGCAATCCTAACGAGGAATTTTGCATGACGGTGCTGGGGCTGCGGCTGTCGCGGCGCGCTAATGCTGTTTCGGCGCTGCATGGTGAAGTTTCGCGCGCCATGTGGACGGGACTTTATCCGGGCAGGTTGGAGGATGAAGTGCCAATCGGTCACATCACCAATGGGGTGCATGTGCCGTCGTGGCTGGCTCCGCAAATGTTCCGGCTTTACGACCGGCATTTGGGGATCGGGTGGCATGAGCATAGCGGAGAGTCGCGGATTTGGGAAGGCATCGAAAACGTAGACGACGGCGAGTTGTGGGAGACGCATCTCAGCTTGAAATCTCGGCTGCTGGAATTCGTACGGAGGCGCGCGAAGGATCAGGCAGAGCGGCGTGGGGAACCGCGGGAGACATTGCAGCGGTTAGATCGGGTGTTGAGCCCGGATGCGTTGACGGTGGGATTTGCGCGGCGCTTTGCTACTTATAAGAGGGCGAATTTGCTGCTGGCGGATATCGAGAAGCTGGCTTCGATGGTGAACGATCCGAATCGGCCGGTGCAATTTGTGTTCGCGGGAAAGGCGCATCCGCGGGATGAGCCGGGCAAGCGTGTGCTGCAGCAGATTGCGGAGTTGATGCGCGATCCGCAGTTCGCGGACAAGTTTGTTTTTGTGGAGGATTACGATATCAACGTCGGGCGGCTGTTCGTGCAGGGCGTGGACGTGTGGTTGAACAATCCGCGGCGGCCGCTGGAGGCGTCGGGCACGAGCGGACAGAAGGTGGTGTTGAACGGCGGGCTTAATCTGTCGGTGCCGGATGGGTGGTGGGCGGAGGCTTACGACGGGTTGAACGGATTCTCGATCGGGACGGGGCGGACACACTCGAACATGCAGGTCCACGATTCGCGCGATGGCGAGGAGTTGTATCGCGTGTTGCGCGAGGAAGTGATTCCGTTGTTCTATCAGCGCGATCGAGATGGGCTGCCGCGCGGGTGGATCAAGCGCATGAAGCGGACGATTCGGACACTGGGATGGCGGTTTAATGCTAACCGGATGGTGATGGATTACACTCTGAAGTGTTATGTTCCGGCGGCGGGGGGCACTTCTAGCGATATGAACATTCGCGGTTAGGGTGCATCGCGAGGCCGGCGGGGCGCATCTGTTCTTGTAAGCATCGTGCATCTATGGCCATTCTCTTTCGCTATTTGAAGCAGTACTGGAAACTGGGCGTGGCTGCGCTGTTTCTGGCGGCGGTGAACCAGGTTTTCTCGTTGCTGGATCCGCTGATCTTCCGGCACATTATCGATTCCTACGCTACCCGCTATCGCGAGTACACTGGCATGCAGTTCTTGCGCGGGGTCAGTTTGCTGCTGGCAGCGGCGGTGGGTGTGGCGCTGGTCTCGCGCATCGCTAAAAACTTTCAGGATTATTGCGTGAACCTCATTACGCAGCAAGTGGGGGCGCGGATGTATGCGGATGGGATTCGTCATTCGCTGGAGTTGCCTTATACCTTATTCGAAGATCAGCGGAGTGGGGAGACGCTGGGGAAGCTACAGAAGGTGCGGACGGACGTCGAGAAATTCATCGCGGCGATGGTGAATGTGCTGTTCACTACGCTGATCGGCGTGGTGTTTGTGATGGTGTATGCGTCGCAGGTGCACTGGTCGATCGCACCGGCGTTCTTCTTGACGGTGCCGCTGCTCGGCTGGCTGAGCTCGGTGTTGAGCCGCAAGATCAAAGACGTGCAGAAGGTGATTGTGGCGGAGACGACCGCGCTGGCCGGAGCTACCACGGAATCGTTGCGCAACATTGAGCTGGTGAAGAGCCTGGGGCTGGCGCAGCAGGAGATTGCGCGGCTGAACTCGACTACGGCGAAGATCCTCAAGCTGGAACTGAAGAAAGTTCGCTATCTGCGGAGCCTGAGTTTCATTCAGGGGAGCTGCGTGAATCTGTTGCGGACGTCCATTCTATTTTTGATGCTGTATTTGATTTATACGCAGCGGATCAGCATCGGGCAGTTTTTCTCGCTGTTCATTTATTCATTCTTCATTTTCGGGCCGCTGCAGGAATTGGGGAACGTGATCAATATTTATCGCGAGACGGAGGTTTCGCTGCTGAACTTCCAGACCATTCTCAATTTGCCTCCGGAGCCGAGGCCGGATTCGCCGGTGGCGGTGGAGCAACTGGAGACTCTGGAGTTTGACGATGTCTTTTTTCAGCACGCATCCGCATCGAAGCCGGCGCTGGCGGGGATTGCGTTTCGGGCTACGCGAGGGGAGACGATTGCGTTTGTAGGTCCATCGGGATCGGGGAAAACTACGCTGGTGAAGTTGCTGGTGGGATTGTATCGGCCTCAGTCGGGGCATGTTTACTATAACGGCGTGGATGAGAGCACGGTCGACATGGATGCGCTGCGCGAGAAGATCGGGTTCGTCACGCAGGAAGCGCAACTGTTTTCGGGAACGATTCGCGAGAATTTGCAGTTTGTGCGCGCGGAGGCAACGGATGAGGAGTGCCTGGATGTCATACGGCGGGCGGCAGTGGAGGGGTTGCTGGCGCGGGCGAATCGCGGGCTGGATACGCTGATCGGCGAGGCGGGCGTGAAGGTATCGGGAGGCGAGAGGCAGCGGTTGTCGATCGCGCGGGCGCTGCTGCGTCGGCCGCAATTATTGGTGTTCGATGAGGCTACTTCATCGCTCGACTCGTTGACAGAGGAAGAAATCAGCCAGACGATTCGCGATGTGGCTACTAGCCGCGATGCGATCACCATTTTGATTGCGCACCGGCTCTCGACGGTGCTGCATGCGGATCGTATTTACGTGCTGGAGCGCGGGCGGATTCTGGAGCACGGGAACCACACGGAGCTGGTCGCGAAGAAGGGTTTGTACTTCGCGATGTGGCGGCAGCAGGTGGGCGAGGGGCGGGTGCGCGAGGAGATTGCTGCGCCGGTGTGAGGACTTGCGTAGAATCGAGTGTGGAGGTGTCTGTGACTCGATTGGGTATCTTGCTGTTGGCGGCGATTCCGGCGCTGGCGCATCATTCGTTTCAGGCTGAGTTTGACGCTAACAAGCCGGTCAACCTCACGGGCGTGGTCACCAAAGTGGAGTGGACGAATCCGCACGCTCGTTTTTATATCGATGTGAAGGACGCTGGCGGCAAGGTGAACAATTGGGATATGGAACTTGCCAGTCCTAACGTGCTGCGGCGGCTGGGATGGACGCGGGACATTATCAAACCCGGCGATATGGTGGTGGTGCTGGGGTCGCGCGCTAAGGACGATTCGAATACGGCTAACGCGCGTTCCGTGACGCTGGGCGACGGGCGCAAGATGGTGGCGGGGTCGTCGGCGGATGATCCGGCGACCAAATAGGAACCTATGAAAACATTTCTTGCCGCAGTGGTAGTGTGCGTTTCGGCTATGGCTCAAGTGCAGCCGGAGGGTGGCGGCCAGGCGATTTCTAGTCTGAAGGGGTTTCAGACAAAATCGAATGCTCCGGCGCCGCGGACGGCGGACGGCAAGGCGGATTTGTCGGGGCTGTGGTCGCCGGACGGGCATTTCACTATCGACATTACGGGGGCGCTTAAGGCCGGTGAAGAATTGCCGTTGCAGCCGTGGGCGGCGAAGGTTACGAAAGAACGGTTGTCACGCGAAGACCCGAACGTGCTGTGTTTGCCGATGGGCGTGCCGCGGATGTCGCCGTATCCGTGGAAGATCGTGCAGACGCCGACGCTGATTGTGTTTTTGTACGAGGGGAACACGCATAGCTACCGGCAGATTTTCATGGACGGGCGCGGGCATCCTAAGGACATGGACCCGACTTGGTTTGGCGATTCGACCGGCAAGTGGGACGGGGACACGCTGGTGGTGGATACGGTCGGGTTCAACGATAAATTCTGGTTCGATGATGCGGCGCATCCGCATACGGAAAAGATGCATGTGACCGAGCGCTACCGGCGAACTGATTTCGGGCATTTGGATTTCGAGATTACGATTGACGATCCGGGGGCTTACACGCGGCCGTTTACGCTGTATGGGCATTCGCCGCTGTTGGTGAACACGGAGATTATGGAGTACATCTGTAACGAGAATAATGTGCGGGATCTGCCACACATTGTGGGGAAGGATTCGCGTAAGTAGGGCGCGCCTCGCCTATTCCTCGTCCAAGTGCCAGCGTTCGCCGGTCGAGGTTACAATGTCGCCGACGGATTCGATAGTGCCCCTCATACGTCCGAATACCACAGACTGTTGTTTTTTAGCGGGGCGAGCGGGAGCGGCGGGCTGATCGGGCTTCGCGACCGCTAGTTCTTTGAGGGTCCGCTTCATCTCAACTTAAGTTTAGCTACTTGACGGGGAGCAGCGGTTTGCGATCGGCGGGGAGTTGGTGATCTACCGCCGTTAGCATCACGGCAGCTAGGGCGTAGTCGCCGAGGGTTTCGACGATTTCCATTGTGGCTTGGCGTCCGAAGAGTTCTACCGTCTTGGCGAAGACGGCGGGGCTGACTTGGTGTTGGCGGAAGACTTCGCGGCCCATTTGGATTACTAGGCGGTCTTTCTCGTTTAGACCTGTGACTTCTTTGTTGTACTTCACTACGTCGATTACGTTTTGCTCGAGGCCGGCGCGGAGGGCGGCGGGTTCGTGGCCGGACCACTCGTATTGCTGGTCGAATTCACGTGCGGCTACTAACGCAGAGAGTTCGAAGTAGCGGCCGCTGATCTGGCTTTCTTTGCGTAGGTATTCGTTTAAGAGGTGAATATATTCTGCCGGCTTGGGACTGTAGAAAGACACGCCGCCGGGGCCAAGCAAGGGGCTGGTGCGGTTGGGTCCGCTGATGAGGTCGTAGACGCGCTTGCCGTTGTCGTCCATGTCGGCGCGCTTGACTAGCGGGAGACGGGACATGGAGTCGGGGACTATGTCCGCCGGGAGCGTTCGCTTTTCTTGCTGGGCGCTCATGGTGATTGCTATCAGGGCTACGCCCCAGAACTTGGTTTGCATCGGGGTTTTCCTCACTTCACGTTTTTGTTGAGCCAGGTGTCGATGAACTTGATCACGTCCTGGCTGTTGCGGTCTAGAAACATTTCATGCATATTGCCGTGGATGCCGACGTCTTCGAGGCGCACGAAGTCGTCTTTCGCTCCGGCTTGATTCAGCCACTTGGGGATGCAGACGTCGAACACTCGGTGATATGTTCCTTCGGCGGAGATAGAGAGGATCGGCATGTTCTGGTAGCCGACTAGTTTGTGTACGGGCGCGTCCTGCATGTAGCAACCGACTTCGTCGCCGGGGCGTTCGGTGGGCTCGAGGTGCACCTTGATGTCGGCAGGGGTGGCGAAGGGCGGGTCATAATTCATGGGCTGGGGAGTGAGGCCCCAGGAGCCCGGATTCACGCGCGTGTAGGCTACTTTCGCGGTGTCGACGTTTCCGATCTGCGGGCCGCCGGGTTCGATCGAGACCATGCCGGCGATGAGTTTGGGGCGTTCGTCGGCGACGTTGAAGCCGATGCCGCCGCCTTGCGAATGCGTTAGCAAGATTATGGGGCTGCCGATTTTATCGAGCAGGGCTACGCCGGCGGGGATGGCTACTTCGGCCTGATTGTTCACGAATTGCATTTGGCCCTTGGCGAAATAATCGAACACGGGGTCGCCCATGGTGCCTTTCTTCGGCGAGTCACTGGGCCATTGCGTGTACTTTTGCATGCGCGGGAAATTGCCGCCGGAGAGGACGGGGCCAGTCCAGATCTGCGAGAGGTCCTGCGCGGTACGGATGCCGAGTTTGCCGTCGATACCGGGGACGTAAGGCGAGCGGCCGCGCGAGGGGTAATCGACCATGTAGACGGTATAGCCTTGATCGATTAAATAGTAGGCCCAGCCGGGGCGGCCGTCGGGGGTCTGGCGCCACACGGCTCCGGTCTGGCCGTTGCCGTGGAAGAACACCACAGGATAAGGATGCTTCATTTGCTTGGGCACCCAGACTTCGGTGTACATGGCTTCGCCCATGATTTCCTTGCCGGGTTCGCCGACGTACTTGCCGCCGGCGTAGAAGAATCCCTGGCGCGCGATGTTGCCGGTGGCGAAGGTGGGGATCGTCGACGGGGGCGTCGCCAGGGACGGCTTGTCGGTAGTGTGAACGTTTTTATCCAGCCATGTCGACATGAACTTGGCGATTTCATCGCTGTTCTTTTCGAGCATCATTTCGTGGCCGTTGCCGTGGAGGCCGACGTCTTCCATGCGTACGTATTGGGTTTTTACGCCGGCCTGGTTTAGCCATTTGGGAATGCAATGGTCGTACTCGCGGTGATAGCCGCCTTCGGAGGACAAGTACACGACAGGGATTTTTTCGAGGTTCACCAGCTTGCGGGCGGGTTCCTTCTGCACGTAGCAGGCGACTACGTCGCCGGGGATGTCCGATTTGTCTTCGAGCACCACTTGGAGTTCGGAGGGGTCCTTGATGGGAGGATCGTAGTGGACGGGGCTGGAGGTGACGCCCCAGCTCAATCCGCCGCCGCCGTTAGTGTAGGCGAGTTTCGCGCTGTCGACGCCTTTGATGGGCGGGGCGGCGGGTTCGACGGTTACGATAGCCTTCACTTGGTTGGGGCGCGCGTCTGCAATCAGCCAGCCAGCGGGGCCGCCTTGCGAGTGGGAGAGGATGATCACGGGGGTCTTGATGGTGTCGAGCAGGGCGATCAGGGCTGCGGCGGTGAGATCGTCCTGCGACTTGGGACCGCCGCCGGTGAGAAATTGCACTTGAGTTTTGGCGAAGGCGTCGAAAATGGGATCGCCCATGAGTCCAGTGCCGGGAAATTGGGTGTGCAGGTGGGCGCGCGGGAAATCGCCTTTCTTGGCGGAGGCGGTGAAAGTGGCTTCAAGATTCGCTGCGGTGCGGATGGTCAGGTTGCCGTCGTGGCCGGGGACGTAGGGGGAGCGGCCGCGGGTGGGGGAATCGACCATGTACTGCACGTAGCCTTGCTTCGCAAAATAATACGCCCAGCCGGGACGGCCGTCGGGAGTTTGCTGCCAGTCCGTGGCAGTTTGTCCGGCGCCGTGGATATAAACGATGGGATAGGGATGGCGGATTTGTTTGGGGACCCAGACCTCAACATAGGCGGAGCCGCCCATGACTTCTTTGCCGGGCTCGCCTACGTAGTTGCCGCCGGCGTAGAAAATGCCGGTGCGCGAGAGGTCCTCAGTGGAGAAGGTGGGGATGGCGGCGGGAGGGACTCCGGCCGTGGCTTTGACGAAGTTCTGGGTTTGGGCCGGCAGCAATGCGGCCCACAGCGCAAGTATCGATAGGGTTTTAGTTAGTTTCATAGCGTCTCCGCCAGAAGCAAGTATATAACTGACTGTGGTGGAGAGGGAGCGGAGCAGTATCTTCAGATTTTTCCGGAAACGCAAAGATTAGCTTTGGCTCTAACTAGCAAGGCGGGGATCGATGGTCTATTTCATTCACTGCAAAAGCTGCAAACGCGAGGTTGTGATTGAGCGGGAAAAGCCGGGCTCGGGTGTGGTGTCGATCATCGGTGAGTTCACTACCTTCCCGCGCTGTCCGCACTGCGGCGCGAAACACATTTACGATCCGGAAGACATTCAGCAAAGGGAAGAAATCTAGCAAACAGACATGCAGTAACGCAAAAGCTCCCTCCCCTGGGAGCCTTTGGGGGAGGGAGCTTGGGAGGAAAAAATACTCTCACGCTTACCGCGTGGTCGACTTTTCTTCCTTGTTACGCGGCGCGTTATGTGGCGTGGCGATGCCTTGGCGCTGTTGGCCTTCTTTAGTATCGTTCACGCCCAGTTTCTGGGAATTCACGGCCTGCTTGTTGTGCGGGTCGTTGGGGTTCTGGCCCTTCTTGGGCTCCTGGTTCTGGTGGCCGTGCTGATTTTGCTGTTTGCTCTGTTGGTTATGGGTTTCGCTCATCGTGGAACTCCTTCCATCTAGTAGATCCCTTACGGGCAAAAACATTGCAACAAAACTTCAGCGGGGGCGGGTTCCTTCGTGAGCAGTAGGGAGCGGCGGATAAAGAAACCGCCGCTGGTTCAAATGGCAGCAAGAACCACAAGCCAGTCGGAGGAAGTGGCTCGGCCCTACAACCTATTGGACGCGTGAAACTCTGAATAGTTGCGGAAGCCCGCCGCTCTCGCGTAACTGCGCAGCCGCGCTATACTTTCACCACGCTATGAATCCTGGCCCGAGCGCTCTCGCTAAGCGTAGCACTGTATTAGACGTGGGCTGCGGCACTCGCAAGGCGGAGCCTGGCGCGGTCGGCATCGACCGATCTCCGGGGCCGGAGACGGACATTGTTTGGGACTTGGACCACTCTCCTTGGCCGCTTGAGGCCGACCGCTTCGAGCGCATTCATCTGTCGCATATCATTGAGCACGTGCAGGATGTGATGGCGACTATGGCGGAGGTGCACAGGGTGGCGCAGGCGGGCGCGAGTGTGTTTGTGACTACACCGCATTTCAGCTCGCATAATTCTTATGCCGATCCGACGCATGTACGGCATCTGGCTGCGGCCAGTTTCGACCATCTTACGGGGAAACATTTCGAGAGTTTTCACGGGGCGCCGTTTCGCTTCGATATTGTGAGTGTCGAGTTGACGTTTGGCGGGAATTTTATTCTAGATAATGTGGGGCGGGCGCTGACTCGCGGCAATCTCAAATGGTATGAACGGCATGCGGCGTGGGTGTTCCCCGCCCTGGATATCCGCTGCCATCTGCGCGCGGTGAAATAATTGCATGCGGCGTTCGCGGCATGGTCTGCTAAGCTGCATTGCATACACCAGCTTTAGGAGTTCAAGATGTATCCACGTATTGCGTCCCTCGCGTTGCTTTTTCTTGCTGGCGGCATTTCGCTGCAGGCTCAGCAGACCTGTTCCAACTCGCTGTTGTCGGGAACGTACTTTTATTTGGCGAATGGATCGGTCGATGCGGCGCGATGGCCGCCAAGAGTGGAGGGATTGGTGTCCGATTTTCATCTGCTGCTCGAAGAACAAATTCCGAAATTGATGCGCTATGCGACGGCGCTGACGCGTGACGCCGACGAGGCCGAGGAGCTGATCGCCGAGACGATCCGTGAGGCCCTCGCCGAACAGCGCCGCTGCCGCGGCAACCTCCGCGTCTGGCTCTTGACCCTCCTTCACGATCTTCGCGGCAACCCGTTCCGCCGCTCGCTTTTGATGCCAGCGCGGCGCCGGTCTCCGACCCGAACCGACCGCTGACCCTTTCGCAACTCGGTCGGGCGCTCGGCCAGCTGCCCGGAGGAGCAGCGCGCCGCGATCCTGCTCATCGGCCTTGAAGGCCTGGGCTAGAGCGAGACCGCCGCCGTGCTGCGCATCACCTCCAGCACAATGCGCTCGCGGCTGTCGCGTGGCCGCGCCGCGTTGCGCCGCGCGATGGGCGTGGAGGCCGCGCCGCGGGTCGCCCGCGCCGCCTGACAACACGGCCACCGCAATGCGCTCGGCGCTTGCCATGCGCTGAGCGCATTGCCGCTTGATACCCGGGCGGTATCGTTGCCGCTCCTGGATTTTCGGCGCATTGTTGCGAGCGGATCAAAGAAGGAACCCCGCAATGGCCGCCCAGCCGCAATCGACGCTCAGCGATTCGGGAAAACCGCAGGCGCTTT